>JASBVS010000002.1 GCA_029960955.1 Bacillota bacterium | reverse complement strand
AGCCGGCGCCGGGGCCGATCAGCCCGCCCGTGTAGCGGGTCACCTGGATCTGGGGGACTTCCTCCACCCGCGTCGCCATGGGAAGACCACCTCCTCGCGCGCCGCGCCGGGCCGTTCGGGGGCCCCGGGGCGCGACGCTTCCAGGAAGCACTTCGCCCCCACCCCCTCGCCGATCCTCTATCCAGTCTCCGGGAACTCCTTTCGGACCATGGTGCCGAGGTGATCTCCGGACCACCGGTGCGGAAATGACAGCATGGTGGCAGATCTGACGCCATGAGAGCGGTCCGGCAGCTCGCGCGCGGCGACCCCGTCCACCGGCCTCCCCCGGCCTCCCCCGGCCCCCCGGTCGCCCCCGGTCGTGCGGCTACCCGCGGCGGCGCGCGCCAAGCCGGCGCACCTGGCGCAGGAGCGGCTCCACGCCCGCCAGCCGCGAGGCCGGCGGGTCCGGCTCGTCGCCGTAGCGGTGGGCCGCGTAGAGACGGGTGAGCCGCGCCAGCTCCTCGCGCCCGGCGGGGTCCAGGGGCAGCGGGCGGGCGGCGAACTGCAGGGGCGTCTCGCCCGCCGGGCGCCCGAGGCCGGCCGCGCGGAAGGCGCGCTCGAGCCGCTGGTAGGCGCGGCGGAGCCGGGTCGGGGCGGGACGGGGAGGCGCCGGGGAGGGGGCCGCTTCCTTCTCGAGGGGCGTGCGGAGGAGGCGCACGCCGGTCGCCGTCTCGCCGGCGGCGGGCGCCCCGAGGTCGCGCAGCCGCCGAGTGACGAGCCCCGCCGCCAGCGCCAGGAGGAGCAGGACGCCGGCGGCCACGAGGACCACGGCGAGGCCGCCCGTCACCGCTTCGAGCCAGCCCGGACGGGGGTGCCTGGCACCCTGGAGGAGGAGCTCCGGGGGCGGGGGCGGGGAATGGAGCCCGCCGCTCCCGAGGGCGAGCGCGCCGAGCAGGCCGGCGACGCGCGCCGCCACGGCGCCCAGGAGCCAGCCCAGGACCAGGAAGACTCCCAGCAGGATCCGGGCGACGGCCTCCCGCAGGGCGGGGATCGCCACGGCGCCCGCCACCGCGAGGGCCGCTCCCGCGGCGACGCCGGCCGCCAGGAGGGCGAGGTTGCGGCCGCCCGGCAGCGCCGCCAGGTGACCGAGCAGGAGGGCGGCGAAGCCGGCGATCGCCCAGGGGTCGGGCCGGCCGGCCAGGGCGGCCAGCGCGGCGGCCAGGAGCAGGAGGGCGTCGCGCTCCTGGCCCGCCCGCAGCCAGGGGTCGAGCTCCCCCCGCGCCCGGGCCGGGAGGCGGGCCGCGCGGGCTCCGCTCCAGAGGAGCAGCGCCAGGGCGACGAAGCCGCCCGGCCAGGGGCCGGGGAGGAGGCGCAGGGCCGTCTCGACGCCCAGGGCGGCGGCCAGGAGCTCGCCGAGGAGCGCGAGCGCCCGCTCCCGCGGCGCCATCCGCCCCGGAACGGCCCCGGCGGGCGGGCTCATCCGGAGGGCACCCCGGAGAGCGGGCGCACCAGCTCGAGGGAGGCGGCGCCGCTCGGGATGCGGAGGCGGAGGTCGCGGGCGGCCCGCCCGGGCGGCTCCGCTTCCTCGTCGCGGACGGCGAGAAGGATGCGCAGCCGCACGCCGCTGCGCGCAAGCCGGCCCAGCGCGGCCGCGGAGGCCTCGTCCAGGCGGGCCGTGAAGAGCTCCAGCGTCGCGCCCGGCGGCAGCTCGCGCGCCAGCTCCGCGAGGAAGCGCGGGCCGGGGGAGGTGGGGTAGGCGAGGAGGCCGGCGAAGGCGGAGCGCAGGCGGCGCGGGTCGGCCGGCGGCGGCAGGCGGACCGGGGCGAGCCCCAGCGTGGGGACGGCCGCGTTGGCGCGGAAGCCGGTGGGCACGCCCGCCCGGAGCAGCTCCTCGGCGCGGGCGGCCGCCAGGGCGATCAGCCGCTCCAGGCCCTCCGTCCAGACGCCGGCGTAGAAGGGCTCCTCCGTCGCCGCGTCGAGGGCGAGCACGACGGGGAGGAGGCTGCCCGCGCGGTAGCGGCGCACCGCCAGCTGGCCGCGGCGCGCCGTCAGGTACCAGTCGATGTCGCGCACCGGGTCGCCCGGGGCGTAGGGGCGGGCGCCGTAGGGAAGGAAGTGCTTCCTGGAAGGGAGGTTGGGCGCCTCGACCTCGCTCCCCCAGCGCGCCCGCGTCGCCCCGCCCGGCGTGCGGACGCGGGGCGGGAGCACGCGCAGGCCGCGGCCGAACTCGAGCGGCAGCGAGAGGCGGGCGACGCCCAGGCCGTCGTCGGCCTCCAGCGTCGCGGGGACGAAGTGGGCGTGGCCGCGGCGGAGCGGCCGCGCGCCCAGCGTCACGTCGACGCGCTGGCGGAGGCCGACGGCGAGGCGGGCGGCGGCGCGGGCGTGCTCGCCGGGCACGGGGTCGAAGGGCGGCGGCAGCTCCGCGTCGAGGTGGACGCGCGGGAGCGGGAGCCAGGCGCGGTTCTCGATGCGGAAGTGGAGCGTGACGGGCTGGCCGGCGGCCACTTCCTCGGGCTCGACCCAGGCGGCGCCGCGCACGCGGCCCTCCGTCGCGCGCCGCCAGAGCGACGGCCAGGCGAGGACGCCCAGCGCGAGGAAGCCCGCCCCCAGCGCCACCCACAGCCCGAGCCAGGCGGCCGGCGCCACCCCTCACCCCTCCTCGACCGGCACGGGCACCTGCGCGAGGAGCTCGCGCACCACCGCCTCCGCGGCCTCCTCGCGGCGGCCGCCCTCCGCCTCCGGCACGAGGAGGAGGCGGTGGGCCAGGACGGCCGGGGCGAGCGCCTGGACGTCGTCGGGCAGGACGTAGCCCCGCCCGTCCAGGGCGGCGCGCGCCCGCGCCGCCCTGGCCAGCGCCACCGTCGCCCGCGGGCTCGCGCCCAGCTCGACGGCGGGGTGCCGGCGCGTCGCGCGGACCAGCTCGGCCAGGTAGCGGGCCACGTCGGGCTGGAGCGCCACCCGGTCCGCCCGCTCCATCGCGGCGCGGAGCGCCGGGGCGCCGGCCACCGGGCGGAGCGACTCCAGCGGCACCTCGGCCGCCTCCAGGATGCGCACCTCCTCCTCCAGCGCCGGGTAGCCCAGCCGCACGCGCACCAGGAAGCGGTCCAGCTCCGCCTCCGGCAGCGGGAAGGTACCCACCGACTCCACCGGGTTCTGCGTCGCCACCACCAGGAAGGGCCAGGGCAGCTCGTGCACCTCGCCGAACTCGCTCACCCGCCGCTCCTGCATCGCCTCCAGGAGCGCCGACTGCGTCCGCGGGAGCGCGCGGTTGATCTCGTCCACCAGGACGACGGAGGCGAAGAGCGGCCCGGGGAGGAAGGCGAAGCGGCGCGCTTCCTGGTCGAAGACGCGTGCCCCCGTCAGGTCGGCCGGCTCCAGATCCGGGGTGCACTGGATGCGCCGGAAGGGGAGGTCGAGGCTCCGCGCCAGCGCCTCGGCCAGCCGGGTCTTGCCGGTGCCCGGCACGTCCTCGATCAGGACGTGGCCGCGGCTGAGCAGGGCGACGAGGAGGAGGTCGATGGCCGCCTCCTGGCCGACCACCGCCTTGCCGATCTCGGCGCGAACCGCCCGGGCGAGGCGCTCCGCCGCCTGCCCGGTCTCGCCGTCCGCCTTCGAGGCCAAGCGCGCCCTCCTCCCCTGCGCGGAAAGAGAAATGACTCCCGACGGCCCGGTTCCGTCAGGAGCCATCAGCGACGTTCTCCGTCGCGTGCGGGCGATCCTTCGTCCGCCCGGGCGAGCTCCATCGCCCTCGGTGCACGCACCGATTCCCGCTCCAGTCTAGGCGGGGTGGTCCGCGGCGGTCAACCGGAGCGGAACCTTCGGCCCCGTCTCCGCCTATGGATCTCCGGGAGGGCGAGTGTCGGCGGCGAGCGGCGGGAGGCGAGCGCGCGATGGAAACCGGGCGGCGCGACGGGAGGAGCCGCGGGTACGAGCCGCTTCCTGTGGACGCCCGCGTACGGGGGCCGGGGACGGCCGAGGCGCTCGCCGGCATGCTCGAGGGAGGCGACGCCCGTGCGTGGCGCTCGCTCGACCTCGACACCCTCTGCCGGCTGCTCCCCTCCCTCCCTCTCGGCGGCCCCGCCGGCGCCCTCTGGCGGGGCTACTGTGCGGAGCGGGTTGCGGCGCTCGCAGGCCGGAAGCAGGTGATCGACGCCACGGCCCGCCGCATCCTGCGGATCGCCGCCTCGGTCCTCGCCCCGCGCGGCTTCGAGCTGGCCGGCGGGGCGGCGCTCGCCGCCGTCCACCTCGGTCACCGCCGCACCCGGGACCTCGACTTCTTCGCCGCCGGGGAGGGCTTCGGCGCGGCCGTCGACGCCTTTCTCGCCGCGCTCGCCGCGGCCGGGCTGGGACCGGCGGTCGAAGCGCGCGGCCCCTCGTTCGCCCGCCTGCGCGCAGGAAGTCCCCCGCTCCCGGTGGAGCTGGCGACGCACGCGCCCTTTCGCCTCTGCGCGCCGGACGCCTTCCTGGAGGGGATGCCGGTCCACTCGCTGCCCGACCTGGCGGCGGACAAGGCGCTGGCCCTCTTCGGGCGCGCGGCCGGCCGCGACTTCGTCGACCTGTACGTGCTGATGAGCCGGCGCTACGACCTGGCCGAGCTGATGGAGCTGGCCGCCCGCAAGGATCCCCGCTTCGACCCGCTCCTCTTCGCCAGGGCGCTCGCCCAGGTGGTGGAGGCCGACCTGGCCGAGGTGGAACTTCTGGTCCCCGTGGACTTCGGGCGCGTCCAAGAGACGCTCCTCGCGGCCGCGCGGAGGATCCTCCGCCGCGAGCTCGAACGGTAGCAACGCGAAGGGCGATGGAGCTCGCCCGGCCGTCAGGCCGAACCGCCGTCGTGCTGATGGCTCCTGGCCACCATCTGGCGCCGGAGCCTTTTTCGTGCTCCTCCGGCCCGAGGGAGTGTCCGCTGCCCGTGGTGCGAGTCGCCGCGACTTCCTGGCCTTACGCACCCTCAAGCTGCCCGCTCTGCCAGGTCGAACGTCACGCGGAGGCCGTGCACCTGCGCTGGTTCCGGATCGAGAACTGCCGGGAGCCGGCGACCTGGTTGCACCTGCGCGAGGCTTCCTATTGTCCCAGGCACGCGGGCCTGATCCGCAGGAGCACAGGCGCCGAACTGAGCGCCCTCTTCGACTTCCTGACCCGGGAGGAGCTCGCGCGCTCGAGCACCCCGAGGAGTGGACGGCGCGACGGGCAGCCTGGCTGCTGGGACGCGTGGGGACGCGCGAGAGCGTGCCCCACCTCGTGCGGGCGCTGGAACGGGCGAGGGATCCGTACGTGCAGGCGGAGGCGGCGGCTGCGCTCGCAAGGATTGGCGACCCGGCCGCGGTGCCCGCCTTGACGGGCCTCCTGGCCGGTGGGCCGCTACCCGCGCGGGTGGCCGCCGCCGGGGCGCTCGCAGCCTTCCCGGTCGAGGCGGCCCGCCGAGCCCTCGAACGCGCGCTCGACGACCCGAACCAGCTCGTGCGCGAGGAGGCACGCCGCGCTCTGGGCGGGACCGCAGAACGGGGCGGGGGCGACCGCCCGCCGGAGAGCTAGCCGGCCTCCGCGGCTGCCCGGCCCGCCGGAACTCGCGTCGTCAGGACCAGCGCGGCCAGGGCGACCAAGGCGGCGGCTGCAAAAGCGACCTCCGCCGAGAGGCGCGTCCAGAGCAGGCCGATCACGAGGCCCGAGGCCAGCGTTCCCGCGCCGGTGACCGTGGCGCTCCAGGCCAACCCTTCGGCGCGCCTTCCCCCGGGGAGCATGCGGCTTAGAAGCGTCGGCTGCTGCGACTCCCAGAGCCCGGTCGCCGCCCCGGTGAGGACGAAGAGCGGGACGAAGAGCACGAGGCTCCGCGGTCCGCTGGCGAAGCCGGCCAGCGCCAGCACGAAGAGCGCCTGTCCCAGGAGGATCGCTCCCCTGGCTCCGATGCGGTCGGCCAGCACGCCGGCCGGGAAGGAGGAGAGCGCATAGACCAGGTTGTGGAGGCTGTAGAGCCCCACGGCCAGGGCCGCGGCGCCGATCGCACCCGGGTGAGCCGCCAGCCTCTCGGTGGCGTCGAGAATGAACCAGGTGGGGGCGATCTGAGCCATGGCGAAGAGCCCGGCCGCCAGAAGCCAGCGCCGGAAGCCGGCGCCAGCCTCCCCGGTGGGGCGAGCCGCTCGCGTCGACCGCTTCATCTCCGGGCTCCCCGCCGAGGGCGGCATGCTCCCGGCCGCCGGCACGCCGGCCTGCTCCGGCCTCCGACCCTGCACCGCCAGCAGCACCGCGACCACCGAGAGAAGCCCGGGCAGTGCGCTCAGCAGGAAGAGCCCCCGGAAGCCGAACCGCGGCAGGAGCCAGAGGCCGAGAAGCGGCCCGATCAGCGCCCCCACCGTGTCCATGGCCTCGCGGAAGCCGTAGGCGCGGCCGTACGCCTCGGGCGGCGTCGCCTCGGCGATGAGGGTGTCGCGCAGCGGGCCGCGGAAGCCCCGCCCGATCCAGGCGAGCGTCCGGATCGGGATCATCCAGGGCCAGCTGCCGACCAGGGCCATCAGCGCCTTGAGGGTGGTGGCCAGGTAGCCCAGGCCGAGCCAGGCCCTCCGCCAGCGCGAGAGCGCCATCCGCGCCCCGAGCGGTTTGGCCAGCAGGGAGCCCGCCGCGGAGACGCCCTCGATCAGCCCGAGGGCGATGGCGGGCGCTCCCAGCGAGACCAGGAAGCCGGGCATGATGGCGGTCACCAGCTCATGGCCCATGTCGCTGAAAAGCGAGGTCAAGCCGAAGCCGACGACGGTCCGGTTCCTCCAGGCGGCCGCGGCCGGCGGCGCCGGTCCGGGCTCTTGCTGCGCCTCACGCTTTCCGGCCGTCGGGCTCCACCTCCTTGGAGAGCACTCCCCCCAGGCGGGCGAGGTGCTCCTCGAGCGCGGAGAGCGCCTCCTCCAGGCGCGCTTCCTCCTGGCCGGAGCGGCCGCTCGCCTCCCCCAGCGCCGCCTCCGTCGAGCGGAGAGCCGCCTCGAGCTCCGCCCGGAGCCCGTCCAGGCGGAGGGCCAGCCGGCCCGCCAGGCGCCGCGCCGACTCGCGCAGGCGCTGGGCCAGATCCGCGCGGAGGCGGCCGCTGTTCAGCTCCATCAGCTCGCGGAGCCGCTCGCGGGCACGCGCCTTGAGCGCGGGGAGCGCCCAGGCGGCGGGGAGCCAGCGGGCGAGGGCGGCTGCGTTCAGCCCGGGAAGCCAGGAGCCGATCTCGCTCAGCTGGAAGTAGAAGTCGGGCCTCTCGACGACCTCGGGGTCGGCGGGGATCGGGTCGGGCCGGAAGGCGGCGTATTCGCCGTAGGTCTGGAGCAGCTCGTCGAGGATGGTCTGGAAGCGCCCGGCGAAGCGCTCGGCCAGCGCGGCGTAGGCGCGGCCGACCTCCCGGCTCTCCGCCTCGCGCCACGCCTCCAAGCGTTCGCCCAGGCGCCGGCTCACCTCCTCCTCCACCTCGCGCACCGTCAGGCGCCGGCCCGCCCGCCCTTCGCGCTCGAGCCAGGCCTCGATCTCCCCCTCAAGCGCCGGCTCGGCCTCCCGGCGCCAGCGCCCCAGCGCCTCTTCCATGCCGGCCACGAGGCGGTCGACATCGCGCCGGAAGAGGAGGGCGTCGTCCTCGCGCCGCCGCTCCAGCTCCTCCAGGCGTTCGCGAAGCCGTGCCCGGCGGCGGTCGAGTTCCTCCACCGGGGTCCGGAAGGCGGCCCGGCGGATCTCCAGCGCCAGCCGGAGCGCGCCCGCCCGGCGCTCCACCTGCCGGCGGATCGAGGTGGCGAAGACGCTTCCTCGCTCCTCCGCAAGGAAGTGCTCCAGCTCCCGCTCGAGCTCCGCCATCCCGGACGCCTCCCACTCGGCGGCGTCGCCGCGTTGGCGCGCGAGAAGACCCCGTCGCGCCGAGACGGGCAGGATGCGGGGGAGGCGCCCCTCGCGACCGCCCGCCTCGCCGGCTACCTCGGCGAGGAGTCTCCGGTGGAAGGCAAGCACCTGCTCCAGCTCCCCGGCGCCGAGCGTGTCCACCTTGTTCTGGACGTAGAGGACGTGTGCGGCGCGGGCGGTGACGTCGCGCAGGTACTCCGCCTCCTCCCGCGTCAGCGGCGGATCGCTGCCCAGGACCGCAAGGGCCGCGTCCGCGCTCTCCACCGCCTCGCGCGCGGCCTGCGTGTTGGCCTCCACCGTCGAGCCGACGCCCGGCGTGTCGACGATGACGACGCCGCGGCGGAGGAGCGGCGCCGGATACCGGACCTCAACGGCCGCCACGCCCTTCCGGTTGGAGGGGTTGCCCACCTCGCTGACAAACTCGGTCAGGCGCTCGACGCCGACCCGCTCCTCGCGCCCGTCCTGGTAGCGGATGCGCGCCTCGGGCTCCTCGCCCGCCACGATCTCCGTCGGCACCGAGGTGAGCGGGAGGACGCCTGCAGGAAGCACTTCCTCCCCCAGCAGCGCGTTGACCAGCGTCGACTTCCCCCGCTTGAACTGGCCGACCACCAGGAGGCGAAAGCGGTCCTGGCGGACGCGGCGGGCCAGCTCGTCCAGCGCCAGGGCGGACGAAGCCGCCTCCCAGCGCCGCGCGAGCCCCGCCAGCGCGTCCAGCTCGGCGGCGACGCCCTCGCGCTCCCGCTCAGGCACCTTCGCTCGCTCCCTTGCGGGCGCCGTTCCGCCGGTAGATGACCACCTCCACGTCCTGGAGGACCACCAGCCCTTCCTGGAGCACCTCGTCGAGCCAGGGAAGAAGCTGCTGGATCCGCTCGACGTGGTCGACGATCTCCACCACCACCGGCAGGTCGGAGGAGAGCTCCAGCAGCCGCGCCGTGTGGAGCCGGCTGTTGGCGCCGTAGCCCTCGATGCCGCGCGTCACCGTCGCGCCGGCCAGGCCCAGCTCCCGCGCCTTCATCACGATGGCGTGGTAGAGCGGCTGTCCCCGCCAGCGGTCCGACTCGCCCACGTAGACGGTCAGCTTCCTCGCGGGTTCCTGGATGCGCACACTCCGTCACCTCCCGCCCGCCACCTCGGCCCCTCCGCCCCACGCGCCGCGGGCGAGGAGACCCGCCAGGCCGAAGCCGACCCAGGCCGCCGCGAGCCCGCCGCCGACGCTGACGGCCACGTACAGGGCGGCCTCGCCCAGCTCCCCTTCCCGCACGAGCTCCAGCGCCTCCCACGTGAAGGTGGAGAAGGTGGTGAAGGCGCCGATCAGCCCGCTGGTGACGGCGAGGCGAAGCTCGGGCGGCAGCGTCGTCTCGAGGAGCCAGCGACCGAGGAAGGCGAGCAGGAAGGAGCCGACCAC
The DNA here is from genome assembly GCA_029960955.1 of Bacillota bacterium. GTDB lineage: Bacteria > Bacillota > Sulfobacillia > JAIMAT01 > JAIMAT01 > JAIMAT01. The sequence goes on along the minus strand of JASBVS010000002.1, from coordinate 218,129 downwards.
GTTGATCAGCGGCGTCACCCACGGAAAGGCGCTGCGCGAGGGCGAGGCGAGCCAGGCGGTCAGCCCGTACCGGGCCAGGGCGCCCAGCGCGCCGGCGACGGCCACACCCACGATCGTCAAGGTGGCACCTCCGTCCGTCGACCGACCGGGGGAGGACGAAGAAAGGCCCCCGGGCCGTCCAAGGTCCAGGAGCCATCAGCATCCGCCGTTCTCGTCACATCCGGCGCGGCGGTGCGGTTCGGCGACGGCCGGAGCAGGGGCGCGCGGTCCCATCGCGGGACCGGGCGCGCCTCCGGCGGCCGCGCGGGCGGGTCTCCATCGCCCGTCTCCATCGGAGGAGAGTCGGATGCATTATCGGCAGCGGTGGCTGCGGCCGTCAAGGCGAGAGGCGAATAACTCAGGCACGACCGAGGCCGGCTGCCACGGCACGACCGAGGGGATTTGCCACACGGTCTCCGCGCAGCTGTTTGCGCTGAAGTCCGTATCGGCCGCAATCAAGGTGCGGATCTCCCGACTTCAGCCCGGCTCCGACCCGGATCCCTGATCCGCCTAGTCGACAGGATATGGCGAGGCCCGGGCGATACCCCGGAAGGTGGCCCGACGGCCTCGGCGTAAGAAGGGTTTGATCGAAGCGACGGGGGTACGTACCGCGATGGCGACTCCGGACGACGACCAGCTCGAGCGGGTCCGCTCCTTCTTCGGCGCCCACGCCGGCTACTATGCGGCCAGCGCCTCCCACCGCTCGGGGAGCGACCTCGCCCTCCTCCTCGACGCGCTCCGCCCGGCCGCGGAGGACCGCGCGCTCGACGTGGCCACCGCCTCGGGCAACGTCGCCTTCGCGCTGGCGCTGCGCGTGCGCGAGGTCGTCGGCCTCGACGTCACCCCCGAGATGGGCGAGCTCTTCCGCAGGCGGCTGGAGGCCGAGCCGCGGGAGAACGTCCGCTTCGCCCTCGGCGACGTGCACGCGCTGCCCTTTCCGGACGGAAGCTTCACCGTCGTCGCCTCGCGGCGCGCCGCCCACCACTTCCGCGACCTCCCCCTCGCCCTCCGCGAGATGCGCCGCGTCCTGGCCCCGGGCGGGCGGCTCGGCGTCGCCGACATGACCGTACCCGACGAGCCGCGGGCGGCCGAGCTCATGAACCAGCTCGAGATCCTGCGCGACGCCTCCCACGTCGCCGCGCGCTCCGCGGCCGAGTGGCGCCGCCTGCTGGAGGAAGCGGGCTTCGTGGTCACCTTCCTCGACGCCTGGGAGGAGCTCCTCCCGGTGGCCGACTGGTTCGCGCCCTCGCGGGCGCTGGCCGACCCCGAGCGCTTCGCCCGCAGCCTGGCGGAGGCCCTCCTGCCCGGGGTGCGGGAGGCGCTCTTCGTGCCGGATGGCGATCGCATCCTCTGGCGGAAGCGCCGGCTGGTGGCGGTCGGCGAGGTGCCGCTCTCCCGGGAGCGCTAGCCCGGCTCAGCGCGCCAGCGCCTCGGCCAGCTGCTCCGCGGTGGCGTTCCCGCCGGTGACGGGCAGGATCACCTTGCTGCCGCGGATCTCCTCGCGCAGCGTCAGCGCCGCCGCCAGGGCCGCCGCGCCCGCCTCCTCCGCCACCAGGTGGGCCGTCTCGGCCAGGATCCGCATGGCCTCCAGCATCGCCCCGTCGCCGACCAGCACCATGTCGTCAAGGTATTGGCGGAGGATGCGCACAGGGAGCTCGAAGGCGACCCGCGTCGCCAGCCCCTCGGCCCGCGTGGAGGCCCGCGGCGTCGACTCGAGCCGGCCCGAGCGGAAGGAGCGGTAGACCGCCGGCGCCCCCTCCGCCTGGACGCCGATCACCCGCATCTCCGGGTGGAGCGCGCGGGCGACGATGGCGGCGCCCGAGGCGCCCGACCCGCCGCCGACGGGGACGAAGAGGAAGTCGGCCTCCGGCACCTCGAGCAGCGCCTCGAGGTAGGCCGTGGCCACCCCCGCGACCAGGAGCGGCTCGTTCATGGAGTGGACGTAGCGGGCGCCGGCCTCGCGCGCGTAGGCCTCGCAGGCTTCGCGCGCCTCGTCGAAGTCCCGCCCCACCTCGCGCACCTCCGCTCCCCAGGCGCGCATCGCCTCGCGCTTGAGCGGGTTGAGCCCTTCGGGCCCGAAGATGGTGACCGGCAGCCCGAAGAGGCGGCCGGCGTAGGCGATCGACTGGCCGTGGTTGCCGGTCGAGGCGGCGGCGAGACCGCTCGGGCCGAGCTTCCCCGCTTCCAGCTCGGCCGCCACCAGGTTGACGCCGCCACGCACCTTGAAGGCGCCGGTGGGCTGGAGGTTCTCGCACTTCAGGTAGACCTCGGCGCCCAGCAGCCGGGCGAGCGCGGGCGGCCTGAGGAGCGGTGTGGGCGCCAGGTAGGGTGCGATCCGCTTCCTCGCCAGGAAGACGTCGTGGATCCCCGGCACCCAGAGCGGCTCCCCCGACCCCGTCCGCTGCGCGAAGGGCTCCCCGGACAACGGAGCCTCCACCTCCCCTCCCCCCCATTCGCGCCTCCGCGCGAGAGCTCCTGGTCGCGTTGGCCGCCCGGGCCGGAGGGGTCTATAGTGGCGCCATGCCCACGACTCGTCGCGCTGCCGGTACCGCTTCGCTTCTCGCCCGGCTCGGGCTGCTCGTCCTCCTGGCCCTCCTCGCCGCGTCGCCGCCGGTGGAGGCGCTCGACCGCGCCGTCACGGCAACGCTGGAGCAGCTTCCGCCCGGCCTGCGCGCGGCTCTCCAGCTGGTCTGGCTTGCCGGCTCGCCGGTGCCGACGGCCGCGCTGGCGCTTCTGGCGGCGCAGCGCGCGCCGGGCGGGAAGGAGCGCTTCGCGCGGATCGGGGTGGGCTTCCTGGGCGTGGTGGCGGCGGAGGGCCTGCTGAAGGCGCTGGTGCCGACGCCGGCGCCGCCGCTCCTCCCCGTCGCCTGGCCCTGGCTCCGCCACTGGCTCGTCCTGCTCAGCCCCTCCCCGGCGCAGGCCGGCCTCACCCTCCTGCGCGGCACCTTCCCCAGCGGCCACGTGGCGCGGCTGGTCTACGTCGCCTGGCTCCTGGCCTCGCGGGGCGGCCGGCGGCCGGGCGGCGAGGCCGCGGCGGCGGGCGTGGCGGCGCTCGCGGGCGCGGCCGTGGTGGCGACCGGAGGCCACTGGCTCTGGGACGTGCCGGGCGGGGCGTTGCTGGGCTGGTCGCTCGCCCGCCGGGCGGCCGGGCGGGATTGAAGGGCGGCCGCGCCCGGGCGGGGCGGCGCCGCCGGCTGCGCTCTCAGCCGGCGGACTCGACAATCCGCTCGCGCTCCGCCTCCGCTTCGGCCAGCTGCCGGTCCGACGCCTCCTCCTCCGCCCGCAGCCGCCGCAGCCAGTCGTCGACGGCCGCCAGCGCCGCCTCGAGCCTCTGCCGGGAGTCGCGGATGCGCGACTGGACCAGGAGGTCGACGAAGAGACCATCCAGGAAGTAGTCGGCGAAGGCCGCGAAGCCGCCCACGTTCACGTCGACGTCCAGCGCCCCGCCCACGTCGGCCAGCTCGCGCCGGAAGCGCCGCACCCCCGCGCGCGCCTCGTCCAGGGCCTGCCGGGCCTCGTCCAGCCGGGCGTGCTTGGCCGCCGTCGCCAGGAAGCCGCCGCCGGCCACGTCCCAGACCCCCCATGCGGAAGCGCTCTCGAGCGCGCCCCGGGCGCGGTCAAGCGCCGAGCGGGCACCCTGGCCGGCCTCCAGCGCCTCGGCCAGCTCGCGCTTCCTCGCCCGCTGCGCGTTGAGCGCCTCGTCCAGCTGGCGCAGGCGCGCCGCCACCCCGGCGTCGAGCCTCTCCAGCTCCGCCTCCCGCGCCGCCAGCGCCGCCTGGTAGCCGGCCTCCACGTCGCCCAGCTGCCGCCGCCGCTCCTCCACCGCCGCGATCTGGGCTTCCAGCGCCGCGACGTCGCTGCGCACGCTCTGGAGGCGCAGCCGCGCCGCCGCTTCGTCCGCCTCCGCCCGGCGGATCCGCTCCTCGCGCTCCCCGCGCAAGGAAGCGACCAGCCGCTCCAGCGTCAGGCCCTGCAGCCTCCGGAGCTCCCCCTCCTTCGCGGCGAGCCGGCGCTCCGCCTCGTCCCGCTCCTGCCTCCGGCCCCCCAGCTCCGCCTCCAGCGCCGTCCTCCGCCGCTCCAGGCGGCGCGCCTCCTCCCGCCGCTCGTGGGCCGCCGCCAGCGCCTCCGCCGCGCTCGTCGCCAACGCTCTCCCTCCCGCCGGACCTGTCCTGCACCTCTCTGCCCGCCGCTTCATAGACAGGCGCCAGGACAGAGAGGAGGTGCATCCATGTCGACCCCCATGCACGCCGCGCACCACGGGTGCCCGCCGGGCAGCTTCCCGTACACCATCCGGCCCGGCGACACCCTCTTCCTCCTGGCGCAGCGCTTCGGCACCACCGTGGCCGCCATCCTCGCGCTCAACCCCGGCCTCAACCCCTACAACCTCCAGGTCGGCCAGGTCATCTGCATCCCGGGCGCGCCGCCGCATGTCTGCCCGCCCGGCAGCTTCGCCTACACGATCCGGCCCGGCGACACCCTCTTCCTCCTGGCGCAGCGCTTCGGCACCACCGTGGCCGCCATCCTCGCGCTCAACCCCGGCCTCAACCCCTACAACCTCCAGGTCGGCCAGGTCATCTGCATCCCGGGCGCGCCGCCGCATGTCTGCCCGCCCGGCAGCTTCGCCTACACGATCCGGCCCGGCGACACCCTCTTCCTCCTGGCGCAGCGCTTCGGCACCACCGTGGCCGCCATCCTCGCGCTCAACCCCGGCCTCAACCCCTACAACCTCCAGGTCGGCCAGGTCATCTGCATCCCGACCCCGCCGACGCGCGTCTGCCCGCCCGGCAGCTTCCCGTACACCATCCGCCCCGGCGACACCCTCTTCCTCCTGGCGCAGCGCTTCGGCACCACCGTGGCCGCCATCCTCGCGCTCAACCCCGGCCTCAACCCCTACAACCTCCAGGTCGGCCAGGTCATCTGCATCCCCGGCAGGGACGATCCCGGCTTCGACGCCAGCGGCACGGCCCAGGGGCAAGGCGAGGCGGGCGGTTCGAGCCAGGCGGACGGTACGGGCGGCGACGACGGCGGGAACGAAGGGGACGGAGACGGCGAAGGGAGCTGACGGTTCGAACCCGCGTTCGACTTGGACGGCGCCGGCCCTCGGGCCGGCGCCGGGCCATGCGGGGGCGACGTCATCGAACTCTCGTTCTCGATGCACCGCGCGGCATAGGTTGCCAGCTTGGTGCCCTTGGAGGCGTCGTAGGTCTCGATGCCCTTGATCAGCCCGATGGTCCCGACGGAGATCAGGTCGTCGGACTCCTCGCCGCTGGCCTCGAACTTCTTGGCCAGGTGCGCCACCAGGCGGAGGTTGTGCTCGATCAGCTTGGCCCTGGCCCCCTTGTCACCCCGGGCCATGCGCTCCAGGCAGTCGGCCTCTTCCTCGGGGGAGAGCGGGTGGGGAAAGGAACCGCCCCCGCCGGAGACGTAGCCGACCAGGAGCATGAGGAAGCGCGCGATGCCGGCGGCCAGGAGCGCCACCCATGTCCAGCCCATCGGCTTCCCACCTCGCACGTGGCCTCGCCTTGCCGTGCCTTGCAGCCTATGCCGGGAGGCCGGCCGCGGTGCGCGCCGCCTGGCGCGGTCTCCCGCCGGCCGCGCGGGGTCAGGGGCGGCCCAGCTGGCGCCGGCCGCGCACCTTCCGCCGGCCGCGGCGGAGCGCGTGGTCGGCGGTCAGGATGCTGATGGTGCCGTCGGTCTCGAGGATGGCCAGGGCGACCTCCTTCACGTCGGTCACGCCGTGCTCGCGCATGGCCATCAGGCAGTCCTCCTCGTTCAGCCCCTCGTGCCGGAGCGCCTCGGGCAGCCAGTGGCCGTCGCGGGCGATGACCGTCGGGTGACCCTCCATCAGCCGCCGGACCAGTGGGCTGCGGAGCCGGAGCTGCGCAACCAGCGCGTTGACGGCGAGCAGGGTGACGACGATGACGAGCCCGCCCGCCAGCGAGACGTCCGGCCCGGTGATCGCCGGCTGGACGGCGTTGGAGACGAGGAGGACGACCACCAGGTCGAAGAGGGTGAACTGGCCGACCTCCCGCTTGCCCACCAGCCGGAAGCCCACCAGCAGCAGAAGGTAGACGAGCGCCGCGCGGAGCGCCAGATCCCACCAGGGAAGCGCCAGCCGCCAGAGGTCCTTCATGCGGGTCCCCGGCCTCGGGCGCTCCGCGGCGCCGGGCCGCCGGCGGCCGCCTTCAGGGCGGAGAGCGGCCAGCCCGGCCAGACCGTCCAGCGCGGGAGGAACCAGCGGTTCCCGCCCGGCTCCAGCCAGCCCGGCACCACCGTGAAGGCGGCGCGGTAGCCGTCGGCGGCCAGGAGGGGGATGAGCCGCGGGTTCGGCCGCCCGTGCGGGTAGGCGAGGGCCACGGGCGCGGGCAGGTGGAAGCGGCGGAAGAGCGCTTCCTCCTCCGCCTGGTCCGACTGGAACTGGGCGGGCGTCATCTGCCAGAAGGCCGGGCGGCCCGGCGCGGGGTCGTGAGCCGCGAAGGTGTGCGCCTCGACGTCGAAGAGGCCGGAGCCGACCAGTTGTCCGAGCTGCTCGCCGGACAGGTAACCGGGCCGGCCGACCGTCGAGCCCAGGAGGAAGAGCGTGGCGTGGAGGCGATAGGCCTCCAGGACCGGCAGCGCCTCCGTGGCCACTCCCGGGTAGCCGTCGTCGAAGGTGACCAGGACGGCGCAGGGCCGGGGCGCGGCGAGGAACTGCCGGACGGTCTGCACGGGGCGGCCGCTCCGCGCCAGCCAGGCCATCTCCGCGCGGAACTGGCTGCGGTCGACGACGGCGCCGTCGCGCAAGAGCGGGCCGCGGTCCGCCTCGTCGGCCAGCACGTCGTGGTAGAGGAGCGCCAGGGGCGCGCAGGCCGCCCGGAGCGGGCGGAGCGGCCGCCCGCCCGGGAGCGGCCGGGCGGAGGCCCCCGCGCTTCCTCCGCTCCGGGGGTCGCCCGTGGCCCGGGCGGCCGGCGCGAGCAGCGCGTCCCGGAAGAGGGCGAGGCTCTCCGTCCCGCTGACGCGGATGCGCGGGAGCGTGTACCAGCCCGTCAGCGCCGGCTCGGCCGCTCCCCAGTCGGTGGTCTCCGCCCCCAGGAAGCCCGCCGCGCGGACGGCGGCCACCACGCGGGCGTCGTAACGCCCCGACGGGTAGGCGAAGAAGCGCGCGGGCTGGCCCAGGTTCTTCCGGATCCACTGCCGGGAGGCGGCCAGCTGGTAGTCGAGCGCCGCCGCGCTCAGCCGCGTCAGGTCGGGGTGCGTGACGGTGTGGGCGTCGATCTCGAAGCCGTTGGCCGCCAGCGCCTTCACCTCGTCCAGCGTGAGGGCGCCCGGCCGGCCGACCAGCCCGACCTGCAGGTTGAGCACCGCCGGGAAGCGGTGCCGCTCGAGGACGGGCAGCGCGTTCCGGTAGACGCCGGCGTAGCCGTCGTCGAAGGTGATGACCACCGGACGCGGCGGGAGCGGGCGCCCCTGCCGGACGTCTTCGTACCAGCCGTCGAGGGTGATCGGATGGAAGCCGGCCGCCGCCAGGTACTCCATCTGCTGCGCGAAGGCTGCCGGGCTGACGTAGAGCCCCGCCCAGCCGCGGGCGGGCGGGAGGCCGATCTCGTGGTACATGAGGATCGGCACCGGCGTCCGCGCTCCTCCGGGGGGAGAGCCCGCCCTGGCCACGTGCGCTGCCGGCGGGCGCGGGCGAGCCGCCGGAAGGCCCGTGCGGACGGCGGTCTGCGGGCGGGCTGGAGAGCCGCCTCCGCCGGGCGCCCTCCAGGGGATGTCGCCCACCCAGCCCAGGACGACCAGCGCCAGCGCGAGAGCGCCGGCCCAGACCCACTTCGCGCGCGTGGAGGTTCACCTCGCGGCCCCGGACGGGGCCCTGCTCCGTCGACCGGTGCTGCCCGCATCGTACTGCAAGAGGCGCAGCGCCGGCAGGGGGTGCGGCGAGGGGGGCGCGGCGGCGCGGCGCCGGCGGCCGCGGGCGGCTCTAGCCCTTGACGGCGCCCGACGTCAGCCCGGCCACCACCCAGCGCTGGAAGAGCACCACCAGAAGGACCGGAGGCAGGATGGCGATCACCGCGCCCGCGAAGATGGTCCCCCAGGGCAGGAGGTACTGGCCGCCGAAGAGGGCGATGCCGACCGGGAGCGTGCGCATCTCGGCCTGGCTGTTGAAGGTGAGGGCGAAGAGGAACTCCGTCCAGTCGGCGATGAAGACCAGGATCGAGGCGGTCCCCAGCCCCGGGCCCGCCAGCGGGAGGACGACCCGGCCCAGCACGGTGGCCAGCCCCGCCCCGTCCACCTCGGCCGCCTCCTCCAGCTCGCGCGGGATGCCGCGGAAGAAGACGGCCAGGATCCAGATCGTGATCGGCAGGTTGAAGGCGGTGTAGGGCAGGATCAGCGCCGGGTAGCTGTTCAGCCAGCCGATCCGCTGCATCAGCGAGAAGAGCGGCAGGAGGACCGCCAGCGAGGGGAACATGCTCAGCCCCAGCACCGCCACGAGGATCACCTGCCGGCCGGGGAGGCGCATGCGCGCCAGCGGGTAGGCGGCCAGCGCGCCCAGGAGGAGCGTCAGGAAGGTGGCCAGGAGCGAGACCACGGCGCTGTTGCGAAGGTAGAGCCCGAACCCCTGCGAGGCGACCGCATCCCGGTAGTTGCCCCACGTGGGGACGGGCGGCAGGAGGTGGGGCGGCCAGCTGCTCAGGTCGACGGGCCGGGTGAAGGAGGCGGAGAGCATCCAGGCGATCGGCCCGAGGATGAAGAGGACGATCGCCGCCAGCAGCACCCCCTGGGCCAGGCGTCGCGCCAGGCGGCGGAGGCGGGTCACGCTTCCTCCCCCCCGAGGGCGGAGGGCGCCACCAGGCGGACGTAGAGGAGCGCCAGCGCCAGCGCCACCAGGAAGGCGAAGACGCTGGCGGCCGCCCCCTCGCCGAAGCGGAGGTTCTGGAACATCTGCTTCCAGGCGTAGATGGCCACCGACTCGGTGGCGTAGCCGGGCCCGCCGCCGGTCATGACGAAGGGCAGGTCGAAGAGGCCGACGAAGGCCTGGATCGTCCGGTAGAGCAGGGCGAGCAGGATGCTCGGCCGGAGCAGCGGCAGGGTGATGGTCCAGAAGCCGCGCCAGCCCGAGGCGCCGTCGATGCGGCTCGCCTCGTGGAGCTCGTCCGGTATGGTCTCGAGGCCCGCCAGCAGCAGGAGGCCGACGAAGGGGACCGTCTTCCAGACGTCGGCCACCATCAGCGCCCCCACCGCCAGGCCCGGCTGGCTGAGCCAGGCGACGCGGTGGTCGATCAGCCCGAGCCCCATCAGGATGGCGTTGGCCACGCCGTAGGTGCCGTCGTCGATGAACCGCCACGCCTCGGCCGAGACGACCGTGATCAGCGCCCAGGGGACCAGCATCAGCGTCCGCACCAGCCCCCGCCCGGGGAGCGTGGAGCGGATGGCCAGCGCCAGCAGGAGGCCCAGGAGCAGCTCCGCCGCCACCGTCGCCACGGTGAAGAGGAGCGTGAAGGCCAGAGCCTGCCGGAACTCGTCGCTGGCCAGGAGGAGCCCGTAGTTGCGGAGGCCCGCCCAGGTGGAGGCGAAGCCCGCCGGCGTCAGCGTCACCCGGTAGAAGCTCTGCCCGACGGTGAGCGCCGTGGGAAGCAGGGCGACGCCGGACATCACCAGCGCCGCAGGAAGCAGGAGGAGCCATCCGATCGCCCTCCGCCTCAGATCCATCCCCCCTTCGTCAGCTGCGCAGCCGCCTGCGGGCCGGCCGGAGAGCGGGCGCCCCGCGGCGCCTGCCCCGGCCGGCCCGCGCCTCTCACTGCTGCCCGACGACCTGCCGGATCTCCTGGCTGGCCTGGCGGATGCCGGCGGCGGGCGTCACCTGGCCGGTCAGGATGTCGTGCAGCGCCACCTGCAGCTTGGAGGAGAGCTCCGGATAGTTGGGCGTCCAGCTGGGTCGCGGCACGACGGTCGGCTTGAGCGCGAAGAAGGGGTTGGCCGAGCGGACTTCCTGGTCGTCGTAGGCGGAGAGGAGCACCGGCAGGTGCCCGCCCTTCAGCGCGATGAACTTCTGCGCCTGGGGGCTGATCAGGAACTTGATGAAGGTGACGGCCGCGTCGACGTGCTTGGAGTGCGGGTTGATGAAGAGGTTCCAGCCGCCCAGCGCCGCCGGCCCCTGCGTGCCGCCCGGCCAGTCGGGCAGGACCGCCATCCCCACCTTGCCCACGACCTTCGACTGCTGGGGGTCGTTCAGCACCGCCCAGGCGTAGGGCCAGTTGCGCAGGAAGGCCGCGTCGCCCGTGGCGAAGACGTTGAGCGAGTCGGGCTCCTGGTAGGTGCTGACCGCCTCGGGGGCGACGCCGCTCTGGACCAGCTTGCGGAGGAACTGGGCCGCCTTCACCGCCTGCGGGGAGTCGAGGAGCACCTTGCCGTCGGGCGCCAGCACCTGCCCGCCCGCGCCGGCCAGCATCTCCGTGAAGTCGCAGACCAGTCCCTCGTACTGCGCCCCCTGGAAGACGAAGCCGTAGCGCACGGCGCCCCTCTGCTGCAGCGTCTGCGCCTCCTGGAAGAGCTGGTCCCAGGTGGCGGGGACGGGCAGGTCGTACCTCTGCAGCAGGTCCTTCCTGTAGTAGAGGAAGCCGGCGTCGGTGAACCAGGGGACGGCGTACAGCTTCCCCTGGAAGGTGTCGGCCTGGACCGCGCCGGGGATCAGCCGGGCGGTGACGCTCCTGGGAAAGTAGCGGTCGAGCGGCATCGCCAGGCCGTGGGCGGCGAACTGGGCCGGCCAGATGACGTCGCCCGAGTAGACGTCCGGCGTCGGGCTGCCGGAAGAGATCTGCGTCACGTAGGTGTTCCGCTGCGTGTCGGTCGAGTTGGGCAGCTGGTTGAGCTGGACCCTGATCTCCGGGTGCTGCTGCTCGAACATGTCGATCAGCTGCTGGCGCAGCCCCAGGTTGGAGAGCGGGCCCGAGGACCAGACGATGGTGACCGGCCCCGAGCTCTTCGCCTGCCCCTGCGAGCCGCCCTGGTTGCCGGTCTGCGCGGGCGCGGAGGGCGCGGCGCAACCGGCGGCCAGCAGGAGCCCCGCGGCCAGCAGAGCGAGCGCGCGGCGCACCGGAAAGCCACCTCCTTCGCCTCTTCCTTGGAAAAGGGAGGCTTTTCGGCAGTACCACGCGGCGCTCCCGCGCTCCTCCCGCGTGCGAATTCCAGATCCCGGTTCGCTTTCCAGAGGGCGGGGCGTCAGCGGCCGCGCCGCGGCAGGCGGGGCTCGCGCTCGTAGGGGACGGGGATGTACTGGACGGAGGGGCGCCGCTGGGCCGGCTGCGGGTAGAGCTCCATCAGCTCGTAGACCTCCGCAGGAAGCCCCACCCGGACCGGCAGTCCCAGCTCCTTCGCCTTCTCCACGGTGACGGGGTAGTCGTGCGTCCAGCGCCCGGTGCTCAGCGCCTCGGCCACGCGCACGGCCGCCTCCTCGCTCATGCCGTTGGCGCGGGTGATGGTGACCACCAGCTCGTAGACCTGGCGCATCGCCTTGCGCGCCATCTCGGCCCGGATCAGCGTCTCGTCGTCGATCTCCGCCAGCGGCTTGCTCTCCACCACTTTGAGAATGTCGGCGGCGGCGTACTGGCCGATCTGGGGGTCGACCGGGCCCAGCACCGCGTTCTCGTCCATGACGATCTCGTCGGCGGCCAGGGCGAGGAGCGTGCCGCCGCTCATGGCGTAGTGGGGGACGAAGACGGTCACCGGCCCGCTGCGGCGGACGAGGGCGTGGGCGATCTGCTCGGCGGCCAGCACCAGCCCGCCCGGCGTGTGCAGGACGATGTCCAGCGGCATGTCGTCGGGCGTCAGCTTGACGGCGCGCAGGACGGCCTCCGAGTCGTCGATGTCGATGTAGCGGCTGATGGGGATACCCAGGAAGGCGAGCGACTCCTGGCGGTGGATGAGCGTGACGACGCGGCTCTGGCGCTTCCTCTCCAGCGCGCGGATGACCGAGAGGCGGCGCGACTCGCGCAGGTGCTGCTGCAGGAGCGGCGAGAAGGAAGCGGCGATCAGGAAGAGCCAGAAGAGGTCGAACAGGCTGAAGCTCATCGCCTTTCACCTCCGCGCGGGCCTTCGCTCTCCATCTCTGCCCATTCCGGGGCCTCCGCGATACGCCGGCGCGGGGGAGGCGGCGACGGCCCGCGCCGGCTTCCCCTCCCGGCGCGGGCCGCCTCCCTGGACCGGTTCCGAGGGCTCCGCCCGCTCAGCGATCCGGGCGGCGCGGCTCCTCCGGCTCGTCTCCCCCGTCCTCGTCATCCTCCTCCAGGTCGTCCTCCGACTCGTCCTCGTAGTCGGCGTCGAACTCCTCTTCCCAGTCCTCGTCCTCGTCCTCTTCCTCGTCCTCGTCCTCGTCGTCCCAGTCCTCGTCCTGGAGGCGCTCCCAGGCGGCCGCCACCTGGTTCCACTCCTCCTCGTCCTGGACTTCGCTGAGGGTCTCGTTCCCCTCGGCGTCCGTATCGATCCGCAGGACAAAGGCCTCGTTCTCCGACTCAGGATCGGCCAGGACGGCGTACTCGTTCGCATCCACGCTGATCACGTCGAGGAGTTCGAAGCGGTGCTCCTCGCCGTTCTCGTCTGTCAACACCACGAAATCCTGGTCCTCCCGATCCTGCTCGTCCATGGCGGACTCACCTCGCTCCCGGCGGGCTCCCCCGCCGCATACAGCACGCACACATTCTAGTGACCGCCCCTGGGGGCGTCAATCGAGCGGCTCCCCCGCGCTCTCGCCTCCGCCGGGCGCCTCCTCCTCCCCCCGCGCCTTCCCGCCGGCTTGCCGGCGACGCCGTTCCAGGTAGGCCTGGAGGATGAGCGCCGCCGCCGTCCGGTCGACGGCGCGCTTCCGCCGTCGCCGCGAGAGGTCGGCCTCCAGCATGGCTCGCTCCGCCTCGACCGTGGTCAGCCGCTCGTCCTCGAACTCCACCGGCAGCCCCGTCGCCCCGGCCAGGGCGCGGGCGAAGGCCTCCACCGCCCGCGCCTGCGGGCCGATCTCGCCGCGAAGCGTGCGGGGAAGCCCGACGACGATCCGCTCCACCCCGAGCCGGCGGCAGATCTCCCGGAGCTCGGCCAGCGTCGCAGCCTCCTCCCGCCCCCGCTCCAGCGTCCGGTAGGGCTGCGCCGTCCAGCCCAGCGGGTCGCTGACGGCCAGGCCGATGCGCCGCCCGCCCACGTCGACGCCCAGCACCCGCCCCAGCCGGCTCACCTCCGCGTGTAGGGCGCGGTCCGCTCCGTCTGGAAGAGCGAGACCAGCGAGGCGCCGGCGAGGAAGCCGCCCACGTGCACCCAGTAGGCTACCCCGCCCGAGGCGTACTCCACCCCCAGGCTGGCCGCGCCGGAGAGGAGCTGGACCGCGAACCAGAAGACCAGGAAGACCGCCGCCGGGATGTGCAGCGGCACGATGAAGAAGCCGAGCGGGATGACCGTCGTCACCCGCGCCCAGGGGTACTTGACGAGGTAGGCGCCGAGGACGCCGGCGATGGCGCCGCTGGCGCCGATGATCACGACGGTCGAGTCGGGGTAGAAGAGCGTCTGCACGCCGTTGCCGATGACGCCGGTCAGCAGGTAGAAGACGAGGTAGCGGAAGTGGCCCATCAGGTCCTCCACGTTGTCCCCGAAGATCCAGAGGAAGATCATGTTGCCGATCACGTGCAGCCAGGAGCCGTGGAGGAAGATGGCGGTGACCAGCGGCTCCCAGCTGGAGGGCGCCAGCGGCCCCCGGCTCGACCAGCTCTCCACCAGCCGCGCCGGGATCAGCCCCCAGCGGGAGTAGAAGAGATCGAGCTGGGCGGGCGTCATGCCCAGCTCGTGCAGGAAGATCAGGACGTCGGCGGCCACCAGCAGGACGGTCACCCAGGGGAAGCGCCGCGAGCGGACGTCGTCACCGACCGGTATCATCGCGGCCACCTCGCAGCGGTTCCACCAGGCCCGCCTGCACGCACCAGCGGAGCGCCTCCTCGGGCTCGCCCGTCACGACGAAGATCTCCTGGACCGCGCCCCCGGCGCGACCCAGGAGCTTGAAGCCGCTCTCCGTCCGGTACTGGAAGGTGACGCTGGGCGCCGCGCCCCGCTCCAGCGGCCGGATCCGCCCCGGGATGACCGCCTCCACCGCCGGCGCCGCGCCGATCCGGTCCACCAGCGGCTCCAGGCCCGGCACCACGTGGTGGCGCTTCTTGACGTTGCGGGCGGGGCCGGCGCGGAAACGGGTCACGGCCTATCCCGCCATCTCCCGCAGCGCGTCGACCCCGGCGGCCAGCGCCGTCTCCAGCAGCTCCGGCCGTCGCCCGCCCGCCTGCGCCAGGTCCGGCCGGCCGCCGCCGCCGCCGCCCGCCACCCGCGCCGCGGCGCCGACGATCCTGCCGGCGTGGACGCCCCGGGCCACCAGGTCGGCCGTCACCGCCGCCACGAACTGGACCTTGCCGTCCGAGCGGGCCGCCAGCAGGACGACGCCGGAGCCCAGCCTCTGGCGGAGCCAGTCGGAGGCCTGGCGAAGCTCCTCCGGCCCCGCCCCCTCCAGCTCGCCGCGCACGACGCGCACGCCCGCCACCGTCTCCACCCGCTCCAGGAGCCGCTCGGCGGCGATGCGCACCAGCTTCTCCTCCAGCTCGCGGATCCGCCGCTGGGCGCCGCGCAGCTCCTCGCCCAGCGCCGCCACCCGGGCGGGCACCTCTTCCTCGGGCGCGCGCAGGAGCTCGGCCGTCTCGCGCAGGCGGCGCTCCTGGAGGCGGGCGTAGGCGACGACGCCCGTGCCGGTCACCGCCTCGATGCGGCGCAGGCCGGCGCCGATGCTCGACTCGCTGACGATCTTGAAGGAGCCGATCTCGGCGGTGTTGTGGACGTGGGTGCCGCCGCAGAGCTCCCTGGAGTAGTCGCCCATGCCGACCACGCGCACCCGCTCGCCGTACTTCTCGCCGAAGAGGGCGATGGCGCCGGTCTTGCGCGCCTCCTCCAGCGGCAGCACCTGGACGGTGGCGGGGAGGCCGTCGAGGATCCGCTCGTTGACGCGGTCCTCGACGCGCCGGAGCGTCTCCTCGTCCAGCGGCCCCTCGTGGGTGAAGTCGAAGCGGAGCCGGTCGGGCGCCACCAGCGAGCCGGCCTGCGTCGCCTCCTCGCCCAGGATCTCCTTGAGCGCCTTGTGCAGCAGGTGGGTGGCGCTGTGGTTGCGCATGATGGCGCGCCGGCGCTCGGCGTCGACCCGCGCCTCCAGCTCGGCGCCGGCGCGGAGCGTGCCGGCCTCGACGCGCCCGAAGTGGAGGTGGACGCCGCGGCCCACTTCCTGGGTGTCGGTGACGCGGACGCGCGCCTCGCCGGAGAGGAGCCAGCCCGTGTCGCCCACCTGGCCGCCGCCCTCGGCGTAGAAGGGCGTCTGGTCGAGGACGACGCGGACCTCGCTCCCTTCCTCGGCCTCCTCCACCAGCTCGGGCTCCTCGCCCGCGGCGATCACCGCCAGGACGCGGCCGCGCCCCTCGGTCCCCTCGTAGCCCAGGAAGCGCGTGGCCGGCAGGTCGGCCACCAGCTGCGCCAGCGCGTCGCCGGCGCGCAGCCCGCGCGCCGCGCGGTCGGCGCGGGCCCGCTCCCGCTGGCGCTCCAGCGCCGCCTGGAAGCCGGCCAGGTCGACGGCGAGGCCCGCCTCCTCCGCCATGTCCTGCATCAGGTCCAGGGGGAAGCCGTAGGTGTCATAAAGAAGGAAGGCTTCCTCGCCGCGGAGCTCCGGCCGCCCCTCCGCGCGCGCCCTCTCCGCCAGCTCGGCGAAGGTGCGCATCCCCTGCTCCAGCGTCTGCAGGAAGCGCTCCTCCTCGCGCCGGATCACCTCGCGCACGAAGCCCTCGCGCTCGCGCAGCTCCGGGTAGGCCTCGCCCATCACCGCCACCACGGTGCCGGCCACCTCGGCCAGGAAGGGCCGCTCGAGGCCGAGCACGCGGCCGAAGCGGGCGGCGCGGCGGAGGATGCGGCGGAGGACGTAGCCGCGCCCCTCGTTGGAGGGGAGGACGCCGTCGGCGATGAGGAAGGCGCAGGCGCGCGCGTGGTCCGCGATCACGCGGAAGGGGAAGCCGGCGCTGCCCCGGTCGTAGCGCCGGCCGGAGAGCTCCTCGATGCGCCGGATGACGGGGTGGAAGAGGTCGGTGTCGAAGTTGGAGTCCACTTCCTGGAGCACCGAGGCGATCCGCTCCAGCCCCATGCCGGTGTCGATGCTGGGCTTGGGGAGCGGGTGGAGCGCGCCGGCCTCGTCGCGCTCGTACTGCATGAAGACCAGGTTCCAGATCTCCAGCCAGCGGTCGCAATCGCAGGCGCCGACGCCGCAGACCGGCGCGTCGCAGCGGTGGCCCTCGCCGCGGTCGTAGATGATCTCGCTGCACGGCCCGCAGGGGCCGGTGTCGCCCATCGCCCAGAAGTTGTCCTTCTCGCCCAGCCGCACGATCCGCTCCGCCGGCACGCCGGCGACGGAGCGCCAGAGCTGCTCGGCCTCGTCGTCCTCGCGGTAGATGGTGACCCAGAGGCGGTCGGGGTCGAGCTCCAGCTCCCGGGTGAGGAACTCCCAGGCGAAGCGGATGGCGTCGGCCTTGAAGTAGTCGCCGAACGAGAAGTTCCCCAGCATCTCGAAGAAGGTGTGGTGCCGGGGCGTCCTGCCCACGTTCTCCAGGTCGTTGTGCTTCCCGCCGGCGCGCATGCACTTCTGCGCCGTCGTCGCCCGCTGGAAGGGGAGCCGGGCGTTGCCCAGGAAGACGTCCTTGAACTGGACCATGCCGGCGTTGGTGAAGAGGAGCGTCGGGTCGTTCTGCGGCACCAGCGAGGAGCTGGGTACCACCGTGTGGCCCCGCCGCGCGAAATAGCCCAGGAAGCGGCTCCGGATCTCGGACGAGCTGAGTGATCGCATGCCTGTCCTCCTCCCGGCCGGCGGCCCGCCGCTGCGGCGCGGGCCCGGGCCAGGCTGCCGACGGATTCGGCTGGTTCGAAACGCTTCGGCCTGTAACCCAAATACTAGAGATCTTGCGCGCGGGCGGTCAACGCGAGTCCCGTCCCAGGCGCAGCGCCTCGGGCAGGAGCGCGCGCGCCAGCGCGAAGAGCGGCACGGCCAGGAAGATGCCGAGCGCGCCGCCCAGCGACTCGCCCACGAGAAGCGCCAGCACGACGGTCAGCGGGTGCAGGCCGAGTCCGCCCGAGAGGAGGCGCGGGCCGATCACGCCCGACTCCAGCTGCTGGATGACCAGCCAGGCGAGGAGCGTCAGCAGCCCCGTCCGCGTCGAGCGGAGGAAGCCGGCCGCCGCGGCCGGCAGGAGCGCCAGGACCGGCCCGAAGTAGGGGATCAGCTCGCCCAGCGCCGTCAGGAAGCCGAGCAGCACCGCGAAGGGCGTGCCCGCCAGGGCGAAGGCGAGCGCGGTGACGGCGCCCACGGCCAGCGAGAGCCAGAGCTCCCCGCGCAGGTAGCTGCCCAGCACCCGGTCGGCCGCCCGCGCCATGCGCTGCGCGGCGGGCCGGTAGGCGGCCGGCAGCCGCCGCCAGAGGCGCTCGCGCCACTCCGGCCACTCGCGGACCAGGTAGAAGGCGATCACCGGGCTGAGGAGGAGCGAGCCGACCCACTCGCTGAGCGTGCTCCAGTCGGCCAGGCCACGGGTCAGCCCTTCCTCGAGCTGGAGGCCGGCGCGCCGGAGGAAGCGCCGCCCCCAGCGCAGGAGGCCGGCGGGCACCCCCGCCGCGGCCAGCGCGCGCTCCGTGCCGGCGCCCAGCGCCTGCAGGCGGCGGAGGGCGCCGGGCAGCCGGCGCGAGGCCTCAGCCAGCTCCGGGCCGACCAGGGGGGCGAGGAGCGCCACCAGCGCCGCCAGCGCCAGCCCGCCCAGCAGCAGGACCAGGAGCATCGCCCAGCCGCGCCCCAGCCCCCGGCGCTGGAACCAGGCGACGGCCGGCTCGACCACGTAGGCCAGCACCGCGCCCAGGAAGAAGGGCAGGAGCGCGTGGCGCACCCGCCAGAGAAGGAGGGCCGCCGCCAGGACGGCGGCGGCCCAGCCCGCTCTTCGCCACGACCATCGGCCTCCCACCGCCCGCTAGCGCCGCTCGCGCACCGGCTCGGCGGGCTCCAGGGGTTCCAGCCCGCCCTCGGCGTCGATCCGGTAGAGGAGCCAGCGCCCGCCCCTCTGGACGAACTCGACGTAGCACTCCCAGCAGAAGTAGTGCCGGTGGTCGACCTTCCCCACTTTGCGACTGCCGCAATGCGGGCAGCTCATCGCCTTTTCAACCCTCCCCGCAGCCGGATGAGGCGGATGAGGCGGGCTCCGCCGCCGCGACGCGCGGGCGCTCGCCGCCGCTCGCCCCGCCCAGGATGACGGCGTCCTCGCCCCAGACGGTCCCCTCGACGGCCGGCAGCCAGCGCGGCCCCTCGCGCAGCTCCCGCCAGAAGCCGTCGGCCACGCCGATGGCGGTGATGCGGCCGCTGCCGGCGTCGAAGGCGACGTCGACGATGCTTCCTTGCGCCTCCCCGCGCCCGTCGACCACGGGCTTGCCCATCAGGCGGCGGTGGCGCGCCAGGAGCTCGTTGAGCCGGCGCCCGTCGGGCACCGGCAGCAGCGCCTGCGCCTCTTCCGTCAGGACGGCGCCCGAGCCGATCCCGGCCACCGCCTCGAAGGGGAAGACGCGCTGCCTTCCGCTCCGGTCGCGGCCGTCCAGGAGCAGCCCGATCACGTGGCCGTCGGGCGCGCTGACCAGGAAGTCCTCCACCACCCCGAGCCTGCGACCCGTCTTCCGGTCGATGAGCGGCAGGCCCACCACGCCGGTCCAGGTGGCCGTCTCCATCCTCCACCTCCCGAGCTCCGCGAAGGCCGACCTGCAAGAGTCTTCGCCGGCAGGCGCGGCCTTATTCGCCCCTACTCCCGCACGCGGAGGATGGGGCCGCCGGCCACCACCTCGTCGCCCCGGTAGAGGACGGCCGACTGCCCGGGCGTCACCGCCCGCAGCGGCTCGAGGAGCTCCAGCTCGAGCCGCCCCGGGTCGCCCCCGGCCAGGCGGTAGCGGACCGCCCGGACCGGCGAGTGCGCCCGGATCTGGACCGTCGCCTCGCGCCAGCCGTCGTCCGCCGGCGGCGCCTCGGAGACCCAGGTGACGGGCTCCACCTCGAAGCGGCGGCGTCCGGCCTCGCTCGCCGTCCCCACCACCAGGCGGTTGGCCCCGGCGTCCACCTCGAGGACGTAGAGCGGCTCGGGCGCGGCGAGGCCCAGCCCGCGCCGCTGCCCGACCGTGTAGCGCGGCAGGCCGCGGTGCCTCCCGAGCACGCGGCCCTGCCGGTCGACGATGGGGCCGGGGACGAAGCGGTCGGGGATCTCTTCCTCCAGGAAGCGGGCGTAGTCGCCGTCGCGGACGAAGCAGATCTCCTGGCTCTCGGGCTTCGAGGCCACCGGCAGGCCGAGCTCGGCGGCCAGGCGGCGCGTCTCCGCCTTCTCCATCCCGCCCAGGGGGAAGAGGACGTGCGCCAGCTGCTCCTGCTCCAGCGGGTAGAGGACGTAGCTCTGGTCCTTGCGCGCGTCGCGCCCGCGGCGCAGGCGCCAGCGGCCGCGCTCCGGCTCCCAGTCGACGCGCGCGTAGTGGCCGCTGGCCACGTAGTCGGCGCCCAGCTCGCGGGCGCGCTCCAGCAGCGCCGCGAACTTGATCTCGCGGTTGCAGACGATGCAGGGGTTGGGCGTCCGGCCGCGCGCGTACTCGCGCACGAAGTCGTCGATGACCGAGCGCCGGAAGGCTTCCTGGAGGTTGAGGACGTAGTAGGGGATGCCCAGGAGCTCGGCCACCCGGCGAGCGTCCGAGACCGCCCCCAGCGAGCAGCACCCCCCCAGGCGCGCCTGCGCGCCCGGGTCGCGCGCCTGCCAGATCTGCAGGGTGACGCCGATCACCTCGTACCCCTGCTCCACCAGCAAGGCCGCCGCCACCGAGCTGTCCACGCCGCCGCTCATGGCGGCCACCACGCGCATGCCGGCCACCCCGCTCACCTCCTCAGCGCCCCCGCCTCGCGCGCCACGATGGCGGCCGCCTCCGCCGCCTCCTCCTCGTCGCTCAGCCGCCCGAAGGAGAAGCGGAGCGAGGCGCCGGCCAGCTCCGGCCTCCCCATGGCGGCGATCACGTGCGACGGCTCCAGGCTCCCCGCCGAGCAGGCCGCCCCCGCCGAGGCCTCCACCCCGGCCAGGTCGAGGCGGATCAGGAGGCTCTCCGCGCGCACCCCCGGGAAGCCCAGGTTGACGATGGAGGGAAGCCTCGCCCCCGCCCGCCGCCCGACTTCCTCGGGCCCGTTGAGCACCGCGTCCGGGAGCCGCCGCCGGACCTCCCCCAGGAAGCGGCCGGCGACCCGCCGCAGCCGCTCCCACTCCGCCCCCGCCTCGCGCGCCGCCAGCTCCGCCGCCCGCCCGAAGCCGACGATGCCGGCCGCGTTCTCCGTCCCCGGGCGGAGCTCCGCTTCCTGGCCGCCGCCGAAGAGGAGCGGGGAAAGCTCCAGCCCGTCCCGGATCCAGAGCGCGCCGACGCCCTTGGGCCCGCCCAGCTTGTGCGCGGAGACGGCCACCAGGTCCGGGCCGTCCGGCCCCAGCGCGTCCAGCCCCAGCTCCAGGAGCGGTGCCGCCTGGACCGCGTCGCTGTGGACGGGGATGCCCCGCCGGTGCGCCAGCCGGGCGGCCTCGACCACGGGCTGGAGGGCGCCCGTCTCGTTGTTCGCCCACATCAGGCTGAGGAAGGCGGGCCCGGGCTCCGCCTCCAGCGCCGCCTCCAGCGACTCCGGCGGGACCAGGCCTCGGCCGTCGCCGGGCAGGTAGGTCACCTCCCAGCCGCGCCGCTCCAGCTCGCGGAAGGCGTCCAGGACCGCGCGGTGCTCGATGGCACTGGTCACCGCCCGCCGCGGCCTCCCCCTCGCCTCGGCGGCCGCGGCCAGCCCGAAGACCGCCAGGTTGTCGGCCTCGGTGCCGCCCGAGGTGAAGACGATCCGTCCCGTCTCCGCCCCCAGCCAGCGGCGCACCGCCCGCCGCGCCGCCTCCAGGCGGCTCCGGGCCTGGCGGCCGGCCGCGTGGGTGCTCGACGGGTTGGCCCACGCCTCCCGCTCGAAGGCCACCATCGCCTCCAGGACCTCCTCCCGGATCGGCGTGGTGGCCGCCCAGTCCAGGTAGATCACGCCTTCACCCGCCAGCCGTCCCGCCCGGCCTAGATGTAATACATGAGGCCCTGCCCGCTCTGGTTGCGCGCCTCCTCGCAGAGGCTGGCGAGGTTGATCGAGTCGACCACCTTCTCGATGCTCTCGCGCAGCCGGACCCAGACGCTCCGGGCCATGCAGCGGTCCGGGTTGCCGCAGTGCGTGAAGTCGTCCTTCCCCTCGATGGCGCACTCCGCCGGCGCCAGCGGCCCTTCCAGGACGCGGAGCACGTCGCCCACGCTGATCGCCTCGGGCGGCTTGCCCAGCTCGTATCCTCCCTGGGCCCCGCGCACGCTCCGCACGAGCGACGCCTTGCGCAGCGCCGCGAAGAGCTGCTCCAGGTAGCTGTCGCTCAGCCCCTGGCTTTCGGCGATGGTCTTGAGCGGCACCGGCCCCTGCCCGTACCGCATGGCCAGCTCGGTCATCGCCATCAGGCCGTAGCGACCTCGCGTCGAGATGTTCAAGCTCCAGCCTCCCCCGCCGACCGTCCGCAACCGCAGGTGCCGGGCGAGTCCTTGCCGGGACGCCGACTCTGCTGCAATTCCGAGCAATCCGCTCGGCTATCCACGGTCATGGTAGCATCGGCCCCGCGGCGGGTCAACGGAGGGGGCGGCGGGCCATCCGCCGGCGGGCGCCGCCGGCGCGCTTCCTTATAACGTTTCTGCCTCTTCTGCCTTCGAAGGCTTCAGGAAGGAGGCGGCTCCGACCCCTCCCCCTCCGTCGCCTCCGGGCTCTCCGCGCCCCGCCCCTCCTCCTCCGCGCGCGACGGCCAGCGCCCCGGCCACCAGCCGGCCAGCCGGCGCGCCACCTCGCGCTCGTACCCCCGCGGCCCCGGGCGGTAGAAGCCGCCCTCCACGCCCTCGGGCAGGTAGCGCTGCTCGACGAAGCCGCGCGGGTCGTCGTGCGGATAGCGGTAGCCGGCGCCGTGGCCGAGGCGGGCGGCGCCGGGGTATTCGGCGGAGCGGAGGTGGAGCGGCACGCCGCCGGCCGGCTGCTCGCGCACCGCGCGCTGGGCCGCGTCGACGGCGCGGACCACGCTGTTCGACTTGGGCGCCGTGGCCACGTAGAGGACCGCCTCCGCCAGCGGGATCCGCCCCTCCGGCCAGCCGACCAGCTCGGCCGCCTGGAAGGCGGCGGCCGCCACCACCAGCGCCAGCGGGTCGGCCAGGCCCACGTCCTCGGCGGCGTGGATGACCAGGCGTCGCGCGATGAAGCGCGGATCCTCGCCCGCCTCGATCATCCTGGCCATCCAGTAGAGCGCGGCGTCGGGATCGGAGCCGCGCATGCTCTTGATGAAGGCGCTGGCGGTGTCGTAGTGCTCGTCGCCCAGCCGGTCGTAGCGGAGCGCCTTCCTCTGGATCGACTCCTCCGCCGCCTCCAGCGTCACGTGCCGGACGCCGTCCGGCCCCGGCTCCGTGCTGAGCACGGCCAGCTCCAGCGCGTTGAGCGCCGTGCGGGCGTCGCCGGCCGCCATGCGGACCAGGTGCGCCAGCGCCGCCTCGTCGACGGCGGCCGGGACCTGCCCCAGGCCCCGCTCGCGGTCGGCCAGAGCGCGCTCGAGGATCGTGCGCAGCTCCGCCTCGCCCAGGGGCTCGAGGCGGAAGAGCCGCAGCCGCGAGAGGAGCGGGGCGATCACCTCGAAGTAGGGGTTCTCCGTCGTCGCCCCGATCAGGGTGAGCGTCCCGTCCTCCACGTAGGGGAGGACGGCGTCCTGCTGCGCCTTGTTGAAGCGGTGGATCTCGTCGACGAAGAGGATCGTCTTCCGCTGCTCGAGGCGCTGCCGCTCCTGCGCCTCGGCGACGACGCGGCGGAGGTCGGCCACGCCGGCGCTGACCGCGCTCAGCTGGACGAAGGCGGCGCCGGTGGAGCGGGCGATCAGCCGGGCCAGCGTCGTCTTGCCGCTGCCCGGAGGGCCCCAGAGGAGGAGGCTGGGCACCCGCCCGGCCTCGATGGCACGGCGGAGGAGACGGCCGGGGCCGATCACCGCCTCCTGGCCGACGAACTCCTCGAGGCTTCGCGGGCGCATCCGGTCGGCCAGCGGCGCGTTGGCCGCCCGGAAGGCCTCCCCCGCCTGGTCGAAGAGGCTCACCTGCGGCTCTCCGCCTCCTCCGGGGCCCGGCGCCGGCCCGCGCGGGTCACGTGCCCGCCTCCACCTCGCCCAGCGCCTCGTCGAGCACCTCCAGCGCCGCCTCCACCTGCTCGTCGGTGACGACCAGCGGGTTCAGGAAGCGGATCACGTTCCCGTAGATCCCCGCCGTCAGCGCCAGGACGCCGCGCCTCCGCATCGCCGCCACCACCGCGCGCGCCTCCCGGTCGGCGGGCTCCTTGCTCGCCCGGTCGCGGACCAGCTCCAGGCCGACCATGGCGCCCAGCCGGCGGACGTCGCCGATCAGCCGGTGCCGCTCCGCCAGCGCCGCAAGCCCCCCGCCCAGCCGGGCGCCGATCGCCTCCGCGCGCTCCGGCAGCCCCTCCCTCTCCATCACCTCGAGCACCTGGAGGGCGGCCGCCAGCGCCACCGGGTTGCCCACGTAGGTGCCGCCGATCTCCCCGTCCTCCGGCGCGTCCATCAGCTCGGCGCGGCCCGCGACGCCGCTGAGCGGCAGGCCGCCGGCGATCGACTTGGCGACGGTCATCAGGTCGGGCCGGATGCCCATGCGTTCGCTGGCGAAGAGGGCGCCGGTGCGCCCGAAGCCGGTCTGCACCTCGTCGACGACCAGGAGGACGCCGTGCTCCCGCGCGATCTCGGCCACGCGCTGCAGGAACTCCGCCGGCGGGACGACGAAGCCGCCCTCGCCCTGCACCGGCTCGACGACGACGGCCGCCACCTCGTCCTCGGAGTATCGGCTGTGGAAGCCGCGCTCCAGCGCCTCGGCGCAGGCGAGCCCGCAGCCGGGGTGCTCCAGCCCCAGCGGGCAGCGGTAGCAGTAGGCGTAGGGAAGCCGGTGCACGCCCGGCGGGAAGGGCCCCATGCCGTGCCGGTAGGGGCGCGGCTTCGAGGTGAGCGCCAGGGCGCCCAGCGTCCGGCCGTGGAAGGCGCCCTCGAAGGCGATCAGCTCGTGCCGGCCGGTCGCCCGCTTGGCGATCTTGACCGCGTTCTCCACCGCCTCGGCGCCGCTGTTGAAGAAGGCGACCTTGACCGGCGGCTCCACGGGGACCCGCCGGCCCAGCTGCTCCGCCAGCGTGATGTAGAGCTCGTAGGGGACGACCGTGTAGTCGGTGTGGAGGAAGCGCCCGGCCTGCTCGCGGATCGCCTCCACCACCTCGGGGCGCGCGTGGCCCACGTTGAGGACGCCCACCCCGCCGGTCAGGTCGAGGAAGACGTTGCCGTCGACGTCCTCGACCAGCGCTCCCCGCGCGCGCTCGATGACCACCGGGTGCAGCACCGACATGGCGCGCGGCACCGCCCGGGCCTGGCGCGCCAGGATCTCGCGGGAGCGCGGTCCCGGTATCTCGGTCCTCAGTTCGATCCCTGCCGCCATCGCTGGGGCCTCCTTCCTCGTCCGTCGCCTCGTCTCGCGCCTCCGCGCGACCGCGACCCTCTCCGCCTCCCGCCGACGCGGCTCAGGCCGCCAGCTCGCGGGTCACGCTCCGGAAGGCCTCCACCGCCCGCTCGCAGCCCGCCCGGTCGACGTCGAGATGGGTGACCAGGCGTAGCGTCTCCGGCCCGCTGGGGTTGGCCAGCACGCCCCGCTCCTTCAGCGCCTGGGAGAAGGCGGCCGCGGGGCCCGGCACGCCCACCAGCACCATGTTCGTCTCCACCGAGCCGGGGTCGACCCGCAGCCCCTCGATCCGGGCGAGCTGCCCGGCGAGCCAGCGCGCGTTGGCGTGGTCCTCGGCCAGCCGCTCGACGTTGTGCCGGAGGGCGTAGAGGCCGGCCGCCGCCAGGATGCCCGCCTGGCGCATGCCGCCGCCCAGCCGCTTGCGCTCCTTCCGCGCCCGCTCGATCCAGTCCGCCGGGCCGCAGAGGAGCGAGCCGACGGGCGCGCCCAGCCCCTTGGAGAGGCAGAACATGACGCTGTCGACGCCGCGCGCCAGGCGCTCGGCCGGCACGCCCAGCGCCACCGCCGCGTTGAAGAGGCGCGCGCCGTCGAGGTGGACGACGAGCCCCAGCTCGTGCGCGGCGGCGACCACGGCGTCCACTTCCTCCGGGCGCCAGACGGTGCCGCCCGCCCGGTTGTGCGTGTTCTCCAGGCAGACCAGGCGCGGCCGCGGGAAGTGGATGTTCGGCTCGCGCACCGCCCGGCGCAGGTCGGCGGCGGTGAAGCGGCCGCGCGAGCCCGGGATCGGGCGGGGCTGGGCGCCCGCCAGGGCGGCGATGTCGCCCACCTCGTAGTAGTAGATGTGCGACTCCGCCTCGCAGAAGACCTCGTCGCCCCGCTGCGTGTGCGTCAGGACGGCCACCTGGTTGCCCATGGTGCCGCTGGGCACGAAGAGCGCCGCCTCCTGGCCGACCAGGGCCGCCCCCGTCTCCTCCAGCGCCCGGACGGTGGGATCCTCGCCGTAGACGTCGTCGCCCACCTCGGCCTCCGCCATCGCGCGCCGCATCTCCGGCGAAGGCCGCGTGACCGTGTCGCTGCGCAGGTCGACCAGCCCGTCGAGCAAGCCCATCCCCCCGGAAGAAAAGTGCGCGGGCCGCCGCCGCTCGCCCGCGCCTCTCCACATGCGTCACCCCGCCACTGCCTGCGCCCCGTCCGAACGGGATCCGTTCCTTCCAAGTGGGTGCCCTCCCGGCGGATCGGGCGCCTCCGCGGAGGCCGCTCACCACCGCCGGAGTCCGGACTCCCTGGTGCGGTCGTTTGGGTCGGTCGGATCGAGGCGCCGCCCGCGGCGGGGAATCCGAACGTCTCGTTCCGGACCGATCCTATCATGCGCCGTGGTCGGCGACAATCGGCCCCGGACGCCGCAGCGCGATCCCCAGCTCCTCCAGCTGGCCGGGGTCGACCTCCGAGGGCGCGCCCATCATCAGGTCGGCCCCGCGGGCGGTCTTGGGGAAGGCGATCACGTCGCGGAGCGAGGCCGCGCCGGCCAGGATCATGGCGATCCGGTCGACGCCCAGCGCCACCCCCCCGTGGGGCGGCGCCCCGTACTCGAAGGCCTCGAGGAGGAAGCCGAACCGCTGGCGCGCGCGCTCCTCGTCGATGCCGATGGCGCGGAAGAGGCGCTGCTGGACCTCGCGGCGGTGGATGCGGATGCTCCCCGAGCCCAGCTCGTAGCCGTTGAGGACCAGGTCGTAGGAGAGCGCCCGCACGCTGCCGGGGTCGCTCTCCAGCCTCTCCAGGTCCTCGGGGTTGGGCATGGTGAACGGGTGGTGGGCCGCCTCCCAGCGCCCCTCTTCCTCGTTCCACTCCAGCAGCGGGAAGTCGGTCACCCAGGCGGCCGCGAAGCGGCCGGGCGGGACGAGGTCGAGCTCGGCGGCGATCTGCAGGCGGAGCCTGCCGAGGACGAGGCTGGCCTGGCGGGGCTCGCCGGCCACCATCAGGAGGAGGTCGCCGGGCCGGCCGCCCGCCCGTTCCAGCAGCCTGGCCACCCGCTCGCGTTCCAGCCGCTCCCGCAGCGGGCCGCGCAGCTCCTCCCCCGTGCCGAGCCAGACCAGGCCCGCCGCGCCCGCCTTGCGCGCCAGCTCCGTCCAGGCGTCGATCTGCCGCCGCGAGGCGCCCGCGGCACCGGGCACGGCCAGGGCGCGGACGGTGCCGCCGCGCTCCAGCGCCTGGCGGAAGGGCGCGAAGTCGAGGCCGGCCAGGAGGTCGCCCGCGTCGGCGACGGCCATGCCGAAGCGGAGGTCGGGCTTGTCCGAGCCGTAGCGGTCCATCGCCTCGGCCCAGGTGAGGCGGGGGAGCGGCAGCGCCAGCCGCTCGCCCACCGTCGCCTCGACGGCCGCGGCCAGCATCCGCTCCGTCACGTCCTGGACGTCCTCCGCCTCGACGAAGGACATCTCCAGGTCGATCTGGGTGAACTCGGGCTGGCGGTCGGCGCGCAGGTCCTCGTCGCGGAAGCAGCGGGCGATCTGGTAGTAGCGGCCGACACCGCCCACCATCAGCAGCTGCTTGAAGAGCTGCGGGCTCTGGGGCAGGGCGTAGAAGGTGCCCGGGTTGGTCCGGCTCGGCACCAGGAAGTCCCGCGCGCCCTCGGGGGTGCTCCGCGTCAGGTCGGGCGTCTCCACCTCGACGAAGCCCTCGGCGTCGAGGAAGTCCCGGATCGCCTTGAGCAGCCGGTGGCGCAGGCGCAGGTTGGCCTGCATGGCGGGGCGGCGGAGGTCGAGGTAGCGGTAGCGGAGGCGGAGCGTCTCGTCCACCTCGTTCCCCTCGGCGATGTAGAAGGGCGGCGTCTTGGAGCGGTTGAGGAGCTCCAGCGCCTCCGGGACCACCTCGACCTCGCCCGTGGCCAGGCGCGGGTTGACGTTCTCCGGCGCCCGCCGCCGCACCCGCCCGCGCACGGCGACGACGAACTCCGAGCGGAGCTCGCGCGCCTGCTCGTGCAGCCGGCTGTCGACCGCCGGGTTGAAGACCACCTGGACCACGCCCGTCCAGTCGCGCAGCTCGACGAAGATCAGCCCGCCCAGGTCGCGGGTCTGGTGCACCCAGCCGGCCAGGCCGACTTCCTCCCCCTCCAGCTCCGGACGGAGCGTGCCGCACCCGTGCGTCCTACGAATCGTCTCCGTCGCCCTCCCCTCGCTCGCCGTCCGCCGCCGCCAGCAGCCTTCGCAGCTCCCCCGCGGGCGCCGCCCGCGGGCGCGCGCGGCGCGCCTCGAGCCGCGCCAGCGCCTCCTCCAGCCGGCCCCGGGGCAGGCTCGCCTGCCGCCCGCCGTCGAGGTCGCGCAGCGTCGCCTCGCCCCGCGCCCACTCCTCGCCACCCACCAGGAGCGCAAGGCGGAAGCGGCGCTTGGAGGCGTAGCGCATCTGCGCCCTCAGGCTGCGCCCGGAGAGCTCGCACTCGGCGCGCAGGCCGGCTGCCCGCAGCCGTTCGGCCGCGGCCAGCGCCTCGGCCACGCGCCCGGGCTCGACGAGGGCGACGAAGACGTCGGGGCGCTCCTCCTCCGCCCCGCGCGGCGCCCCTCCGGGAAGCAGCGCCAGGAGCCTCTCCATCCCGCCGGCGAAGCCGATGCCCGGCGTCGGCGGACCGCCCAGCTGCTCCGCCAGGCGGTCGTAGCGGCCGCCCGAGAGGACGGCGTTCTGGGCGCCGAGCCGGTCGCTGACCAGCTCGAAGACGGTCCGCGTGTAGTAGTCGAGCCCCCGCACCAGGCGGGGGTTCTCCACCACCTCCACGCCGAGGGCGCCCAGCAGGCGCCTCACTTCCTCGTAGTGGGCGGCGCACGCCGCGCAGAGCGCGTCGCGGACCGGCGGCGCGCCAGCGGCCAGCTCCCGGTCCACCTTGCAGTCGAGGAGCCGCAGCGGGTTCCGTTCCAGCCGCCGCCGGCAGTCCTCGCAGAGCTGCCCGCGGAGCGGGCGGTAGTAGTCCAGCAGCGCCTCGCGGTAGCGGGGGCGGCAGCTCTCGTCGCCGATGCTGTTCAGCTCGACGCGCACCCCCTCCACCCCCAGCTCCCGGAGGAAGCGGACGCCGAGTCCGATCACCTCCGCGTCGACCGCCGCCTCCGCCGCGCCGAGCACCTCCACGCCGAACTGGTAGAACTGGCGCTGCCGGCCCGCCTGGGGCCGCTCGTAGCGGAACATGGGGGCGGCCACGTAGTAGAGCTTGAGCGGCCCCGGCTCCTGGTCGAGGTGGTGCTCGACGAAGGCGCGGACCGCGCCGGCGGTCCCCTCGGGGCGGAGCGTCAGCGAGCGCCCGGCGGGATCGAGGAAGGTGTACATCTCCTTCTCGACCACGTCGGTGCCGCCGCCCACGCCGCGCTCGAAGAGCTCGGTGGCCTCCACCAGCGGGGTGCGGATCTCCCGGTAGCCGTAACGCTCGGCCAGGTCGCGGAAGACCGCCTCGACGCGCTGCCAGCGCCACGACTCGCCGGGCAACACGTCTTCCATGCCGCGCGGCTTCTGGATGGACACGATGGCTGGGCTCCTCTTCGCGAGCCCGCGCTGGGCGGGCCGGGGGATGTCGCCGCCATTCTACCGGCGGTCGCCGGACCGCTCAACTCTTGAAGAACCGGGGAGCGCGCGACGCGGCAGGCCCGCATGCGACTTCCCGCCCGGGGAAGGATTATCCCGGAAGAAGCGGAATGGATAGCCTGTATGCGCATGCTTCTTCCAGGGAGGGATGTGATTGCCCGCAGGAGCGAAGGGCGCGGCCGCCCCTCGCCTGGCGACGGTGGCGCTGGTCCTGGCGCTGACGGTGGGCGTTCCGGCGACGGCCGGCGCCGCCGCCAGCCCCGCGAGCCAGGGGCCGCCGCCACCCGGGGTGACCGTCAACGGCGAGCCCCTCGACCTCAGCGAAGTGCGCATCGTGGACGGCGTGCTCTACGCGCCATTCGATGAGTTGGTCGAGGCGTTCGCCGGCCGGTACTACTTCGACCCCGCCAGCCGCACCGGCCGCGGCTTCCTGACGCAGGAGGATGCGGTGGTGACGGCGCGGGCGGGAGCGCAGGGCCTGGACGTCAACGGTCGCCGGATACCCGCGGCCGCGCCGCGCATGACGAGCAAGCTCCTGGTGCCGGTGGCCGCCTTCTTCGGCGGCCTCGGGGGAGAGGTGAGCTGGGACGCTCGCCTGCGCCGCGCCGTCGTCCGCTGGTCCGCCGCCCAGGCGGTCGAGGTCTCGGACCGGGCGGCAGGCCAGCCCGGCGGAAGCGTGGCCGCGGCCGGCAGCGCCGACCCGCAGCCGGCGGCCGCGCCGGCGGCCGGCACCAGGGCCCGCGCCCGCCTCGACCCGAAGGAGCTCCAGCTGCTGGAGCAGGTGGTCAACGCCGAGGCCTACGGCGCGCCCGAGGAGACCCAGGTGGCCGTGGCGGCGGTCATCCTCAACCGGCTCGACTCCGGCTACTGGGGAGACAGCCTGACGAAAGTCCTCATGGCGCCGGGGCAGTTCGCGGTGGTGGCCAGCGGCAGCTACCTCCGCCACCCGCTGATGCCCACCGTCCACGAGGCGGTGCAGCGCGCGCTGGGCGGCGAGGACCCGACCCGCGGCGCGCTCTACTTCACCGATCTCGCCTCCGTGCCGGCCGCCTGGAAGAACCCGGCCCGCTACACGCTCACCCTGACGAGCGGGGGCATGGTCTTCTACCGGCCGAAGTAGGAGCGCGGCGGCCGTCCGCGGGCCCGGGACCCGCAGGGGACGCGGGCGCCCCCGCCCGGGAGGCCCGGCTGGCGAAGCGAGCGAGGGAGCGGCGCGGCCGCTCCCTCGCCCCTTCTTTCCGGCGCCCCGCCCGCCGGAGCCGGCGGCGTCCGGATCACTGCGGCTCCAGGTACTCGCTGGAGACCCAGCCGTCGACCACCACGTTGCCCCCCTGCTTCAGCACCACGTGCGACCAGCCGTTCTTCTGGCCGAGCACCTCCACGACGGTTCCCTTGCGCAGCTGCCCGATCTGGGTGGAGTTCTGGTCGGGGTCCGCGCGCACGTTCAGGAAGTCGGTGGTGACGGTCGCCTGCTGCGCGGCGGCCGTGCCGCTGCCGGAGCTGCCGGCCTGCGCGCCGGACTGCGAGCCGCTCTGGCCGGACGTGTCGCCCGCCGCGGGCGCCGGCGCCGAGGCGACCACCGCGGCCTCCAGGTCGGCGACCTGCTGCTCGAGGTGTGTCACCCGCTGCGCGAGCTGGTCCAGGGTCGCCCGGTCGTTGGAGGCGCTCCCGCCCCCGCCGCAGCCTGCCAGCGCCAGCGCCAGCGCGGCCGCGACCGCCACCGCCGCGGGCCGCGCGCGGCGGGCCACCCCGGCCCTGCCTGCCGCCATGACTTGACCCCCCCTTCGCTCACGGAACATATTCGTCCGCGCGAGCGGCTATGCCGCCCGGAAGGGGAGGCCAGAAAAGGCGGTCAGAAGAGGCGGTCGCTGTCGAGGAGCAGGGTGACGGGGCCCTCGTTGACCAGCTCGACGCTCATCTCGGCCTGGTAGCGGCCGGTGGCCACCTCGACGCCGCCGGCGGCCAGCCGCTCCACCAGCTCGCGGAAGACCGGCTCGGCCTCGGCGGCGGGCGCGGCCTCGCTGAAGCTCGGCCGCCGGCCGCGGCGGGCGTCGCCGTAGAGGGTGAACTGGGAGACGACCAGGAGGCTCCCGCCGCTCTCGCGGATCGAGCGGTTGAGTCGTCCTTCCTCGTCGGGGAAGAGGCGCAGGTTGAGGATCTTCTCCGCCATGTAGGCCGCTTCGCGGCTGCCGTCGCCCCGCCGGACGCCGACCAGCACCAGGAAGCCCCTGCCGATGGCGCCCACCCTCTCCCCCGCCACGCGCACCTCCGCGCGCGAGACCCTCTGCACCACCGCCCGCACCTTCAGAACCGCCTCGGGGGCGCCGCCGCCTCGGCGGCGAGGACGTCGCGGACGCGCTGCACCTGGCGGAGCACGTTCTCCAGCTGCTGGCGGTTGCGCACCTCGAGCACCATCTCGATGCTGGAGCGCTGCCCGCGCAGCGGGCGGACCTGGGCGGCGACGATGTTGATGCGGTTCTCGGCCACCACCTGCGCCACCTCGGAGAGGAGGCCGGGCCGGTCGAGGGCGGTGACGACCACCTTGCGCGGGAGGTAGGCGCTCTCCACCTTGTCCCAGGTGACCTCGATGCGCCGCTCCGGCTCCTGGGCCAGGCGCGTGGCGATGTTCGGGCAGTCGACGCGGTGGACGGAGACGCCGCGGCCCTGGGTGACGTAGCCGACGATGGGCTCGCCCGGCACCGGGTTGCAGCAGCGCGGGAAGCGGACGAGCACGTTGTCGATGCCCTTGACGCGCACGCCGTTGGAGGGGGCGCCCCACTCGCTCAGCCGCGCCAGCACTTCCTCGTCGCTCTCGCCGCGACCGGCGGGCCGGAGCCGCTCCTCCTGCTGGCGGAGCCGTCCCAGCACCTGGGCGGCGCCGACGCCGCCGTAGCCGACGGAGACCAGCAGCTCGTCGGCCCCCTGCAGGTTGAGGCGGCGGGCCACCTCCTCCAGGCGGGAGGGTTCGAGCCATGTGGCCGGATCGCCGCCGAGGCGGCGGACCTCCCGCTCCAGGATCTCGCGGCCGCGGGCCAGGTTCTCCTCCCGCCGCTCGCGCTTGAACCACTGGCGGATCTTGGCGCGGGCGCTGGCCGTCTTGACGATGCTCAGCCAGTCGGAGCTGGGGCCGGGGCTCTGCTTGGAGGTGATGATCTCGACGATGTCGCCCGTCTCCAGCGCCGAGGAGAGCGGCGTGATGTGGCCGTTCACCTTGGCGCCCACGCAGTGGTGGCCGATCTCGGTGTGGATGGCGTAGGCGAAGTCGATGGGCGTGGCGCCGCGCGGCAGGGGGATCACGTCGCCCTTGGGCGTGAAGACGAAGACCTCGTCGGGGAAGATGTCGATCTTGAGCGACTCCATGAACTCGCGCGGGTCGCGGAGGTCCTTCTGCCACTCCAGGATCTCGCGCAGCCAGTTCAGCTTCTGGTCGAGCTTCGGGTCGGTGTACCCTTCCTTGTACTTCCAGTGCGCGGCGATGCCGTACTCGGCCGTCCGGTGCATCTCCCAGGTGCGGATCTGGATCTCGAAGGGCTCGCCCTGGGGCCCGACCACGGTGGTGTGGAGCGACTGGTACATGTTGGGCTTCGGCGTGGCGATGTAGTCCTTGAAGCGCCCGGGGATCGGGCGCCAGAGGGTGTGGACCACGCCCAGCGCCCCGTAGCAGTCGCGCACCGTGTCGACGATGATGACGCGGACGCCCACCAGGTCGTAGATCTCGTTCAGGTCCTTCCCCTGGTGGTACATCTTCTGGTAGATGCTGTAGAAGTGCTTGGCACGCCCCTGCAGCTCCGCCTTGATGCCCACCTCGGCCAGCCGCGGCCGGAGCGCCTCCATCACCTGCTCGGCGAAACCCTCCCGCTCCGCCCGCCGCTTGGGGATGCGCCGCGCCAGATCCCGGTAGACGTCGGGCTCCAGGAAGCGGAAGGCGAGGTCCTCCAGCTCCCACTTGATGCGGTAGATCCCCAGGCGGTGCGCCAGGGGGGCGAAGATGTCCAGCGTCTCCTGGGCGATATCCCGCCGCTTCTCGGGTGGCAGGTACTCCAGCGTGCGCATGTTGTGCAGCCGGTCGGCCAGCTTGATCAGGATCACCCGGATGTCCTTGGCCATGGCCAGGAACATCTTGCGCAGGTTCTCGGCCTGCTCCTCGACCCGGCTCCGGTACTTGATCTGGCCCAGCTTGGTGACGCCGTCCACCAGAAGCGCCACCTCCGGGTCGAAGGCGCTCTCCAGCTGGGCCAGGGTGACGCCGGTATCCTCCACCACGTCGTGGAGGAGCGCCGCCTCGAGCGTGGCCGCGTCCAGCTCGAGGTCGGCCAGGATGCCGGCCACCGAGAGGGGGTGGATGATGTAAGGCTCCCCCGAGGCGCGGAACTGCCCCCGATGCGCCTCGCTGGCGAAACGGAAGGCCGCCTCGAGGCGCTCCACGTCCTCGCGTCCCAGGTAGGTGCTGGCCCGTTCCCGGAGGGGCGCGAAGTCGCTCGGGTCGCTGATCGCCACTCCCAGGATGGTCGGCACGTCGGTCCACTCCGTTCTCGACGCGGCCGCTCTCTGTCTCCAGCGCCGCATCGACCTTTCCCTACAATATAGCACCGGCCCCGGGGCGCCTGCTGGACGGGCAGGAAGCGGGGCGGCGGCGCGTCCGCCCGCTACCCCGGCGGCGGCCGCCCCCGCTCAGCGGATGACGCGCTGGCGCTCGCTCTCGGCGATGCGGACCAGGGCGCCGCTCTCCAGCTCGGGCAGGACGTAGAGCCGGCCGCCGGCCGCCTCGCAGAGCTGGCGCAGGTAGCCCTCGTTGGGTGCCAGGCCGACACAGGCGAAGGCCAGGCGGCGCCGGCGGATCTCCCGCGCCGCCTCCACCGCGTCCTGCAGCGGGTTGAGCGTGCTGCGCGGCACCGTGGGAATGCCGTCGGTGAGGAGGAGCAGGAGCGTCCTTCTGCGCGCGCGGGCGCCGGCGTAGGCTGCGGCCGCCGCCAGGCCGTCGGCCAGCGGCGTCAGCCCGCTGGGGTGGACGGCCTCCAGGCTCTCGGCCAGGATCCGCCAGCGCCGCGTGAAACCGACGTGGACACGGCTCGTCCGGTCCTGGAAGACGATGACGGCGACGCGGTCGCGCGTCCTGAGCACCAGGTGGCGGACGAGCCGCCGCGCCGCCTCCATGCGCGGCCCGGCCATGGAGGCGCTGGCGTCGAGGAGCAGGCAGACGTCGAGCGCGCCCCGGCGACGCCTCGGCAGGACGCGCAGGTGGCGCAGCAGGTCGCGGGGCGCGCGCGGCGGGCCCCCGGCCCAGGCGCGGGCGGCCGTGGCGGCCAGGTCGAGCTGCTGCCAGCCGCGCGAGCCCAGCAGCGGCTCGTCGCGCCGGACGGCTCCGGGAGCGGCGCGGCCGCGCACGAGGCGCGCGCCGGCGGCGCCGGTCCGCCCGGGCGAGGCGGGCGGCCTGCGCAGCTCCCGCTCGAGGCCGCGGGCGATCGGCCCGGCGCCGGCGGCGGCAGGGGAGGGCGGCGGGAGCGGGCGAGCGGAGGCGGCCGCCGGCGCTTCCCGCGACGGGGCGAGCCGCGCGGCCTCCTCCGCCGTACCGTCGCCCCCGCAGGCGGAGCCGCGGCCTGCTCCCGCCTCCTCCTCCGGATCGCGCAGGAGCGAGTCGGAGGCGTCCCGGTAGTCGTCGAGCGGGAGCAGGGAGCCCTGCGGGCGGAAGAGCTCCACCAGCTCGTCGACGCGCCGCGGCTCGACGCCCAGCGCGGCCAGCGCGCGCTCCAGCGCCAGGACGAGGCCGACCAGGTCGGGCGCGCCGGCGAAGGCGCCCCGGTGGAAGGCCAGGTGGACGTGGTTGCGGTGCGAGGCGCGCAGGACCTCCCCCCGCCCGTAGGCGAGGCGCCCCGTCAGCCGCCCGCCGCCCGCCCCGGTCTGGATGTCCACCAGCTCCGGCCGGGCGAAGAGCGGCAGGAGAAAGGGCGCCACCCTGCGCGGGTCGACGGCGGCGACGGCGTGGAAGAAGTCGAGATGCCAGATCCGGCCCGGCCGCCGCTGCCCGTAGAGCGTCCGCCCGGCGTCCTGCGCGGTCAGGACGAAGACGGTGGCGGGGCGGTCGGCGCGGAGGACGTGGACGCAGCCGCTGACCACGCAGGCGTCGCCCACGGCCAGCGCCTTCCCCCGCTCGAGCCGCGCCACCGCCCGCTCGAGCTCCGCCCGCAGGGCCGTCGCGCCGTCGGCCGGGCGCCAGGGGAGGAGTCTCAAGGCTCCGGGCGCGCCTCGCGGAAGCGTTCGTCGGGCGGCACGAGGTGCCAGGGGCGCGCCCGCCCGGGCGGCGCCCAGGCCGGCGGAAGCCCCTGGCGGGAGGCCGCCTCCCCGCCGCCACCCGGCCCGCCGGAGGCCGCCGGGCTCGCGGCGGCGGAGGAGAGGCCGGCCTCGGCGGGCTGGCCGCCGCCGAGGCGGCCGAGCATGCGGCGCAGCCAGCCCTCCTCCCCGGCCGCGGCTTCGCCGGGCGTCCCGGCCGGAGCCGCCGCCGGACCGCCGGCGCCCGGCCGGGACGCCTCCGCGCGCGGCTCCTCCGCCCTCCCCGCCGGCGCCGCCCGGCGCAAGGGCTCCTCCAGGAGCGCCGGCTCGCGCAGGAAGCGGGCCACCTCCACCTGCTCCTCCGGGCTCATGCGCCCGGAGAGGACGAGCGGGAGCGTCGCCAGCAGCTCGTCGCCCTCCACCCGGGGGCGGCCCCGCCGCAGCGCCTCCAGCCGCGCCGCCAGCTGCCAGGCCTCGACGGTGCGCAGGCTCTCCAGGCCGAAGCGGGTGTAGACGGCGGCGAGGAGCGAGCGCAGCCAACCGTCCGGCGCGGGCACGCTCTCGCGGCCGAGGGCGGCGCGCAGCGGCGCGAAGGCCTCGCCGCCCGCCCCGGCCGCCGCCTCCGCCGGCGACGCGCCCCCGGCTGCCGCCTCGGCCAGGGGGTCGCGGCGCAGGATCGCCTCCACCGCGCCCGGGTCGGACGGGCGCCCCATGTGGACCAGCAGGTCGAAGCGGTCGGCCAGCTGGCGGCGGACCTCCTCCAGCGGCCCCGGCTCCTCGTCGGGGTTGGAGGCGGCCCAGACGGTCACGTTGACCGGGAGCTCCACCCGCGGCAGGCCCGCTTCCTCGATCTGGAGGCGGCCGGGGCGCGTGCCCATCACGTCCAGGAGGACGTCGGCCAGCTCCGGGGCGACGTCGGCCAGGCGGTTGATCTCGTCGATGAAGAGGATGCCGCGGTGGGCCTGGGCGATGGTGCCCGGCAGGAGCGCCGGCCGGTCGGCCGCCAGGCGCCCGAGGTCGATGGTCCCGACCACGGTGCCGATCTTGGCCGAGGCCGAGATCTCCAGGAAGGGCGTCGGCACCTCCTCGCTACCGATCGCTTCCAGCCGCTCCGGCTCGAGGCCCCGGTGCTCGGGGCAATGGGGTCGCCGGGGGTCGCAGTTGAAGAGGCAGCCGCGGATCCGCCGTATAGGCGGAAGAAGCGGGCGCGCCGCGCGCAGCACCGTCGTCTTCCCCGTGCCGCGCAGCCCCTGCGCGTGGAGATGGAGCGGAACGCCCCAGCGCCGCGCCAGGACGGAAAGCTCGACGGCCTGGTAGAGCGGCTCGTTGCCGGCGTGACGGACCGGCTCGCGCATCGCCATCCCGGAAGACCTCCCCGGGAGCCTAGTCTGCTCCCGGGGCTGGTCCTCTATGCCAGGAAGGGGTCGGCGGCGTGGGGGGCCGGGCGCCGCTCAGGCCGCCTTCGCCAGGGCCTGCTCCTTCCTGCGCGCCAGCAGCCAGTAGAGCGGGCTGGCCACGCCGATGGAGGAGTAGGCGCCGGTGGCGATGCCCACCAGGAGGGCCAGCGTCATGTCGCGGATGGTGACGCCGCCGAAGACGACGACGGCGGCGATGGCCAGGAGCGTGGTCATGGTGGTGTTGATGGAGCGGACGAGCACCTGGTTGAGCGACCGCTCCACCAGCTCCTGCAGCGACTCGCGCCGCCGGTCGCGCAGGTTCTCGCGCACGCGGTCGTAGATGACGATGGTGTCGGTGATCGAGTAGCCGAAGACGGTGAGGATGGCCGGGATGAAGTAGGTGTCGACCGGCAGCCGGAAGAGGGTGAAGAGCCCCAGCACGACCAGCACGTCGTGCAGGTCGGCGACGACGGCGCCGACCGCGAAGCGCCACTCGAAGCGGATGGCGATGTAGGCCAGCATGAGGACGA
The DNA here is from genome assembly GCA_029960955.1 of Bacillota bacterium. Lineage (GTDB taxonomy): Bacteria > Bacillota > Sulfobacillia > JAIMAT01 > JAIMAT01 > JAIMAT01. The sequence goes on along the minus strand of JASBVS010000002.1, from coordinate 180,697 downwards.
CGGCGACCAGGAGGGCCAGGAGGGCCGAGCGCTCCAGCTCGCGTCCGATCACGGGCGAGACCTGGTTGACGCTGCGCACGGTGACCGGGTTGTCCATCGCCTTCTGGACCTGGGCGATCATCCGGTTCCGCTCGGCCTGGTCGGTGGTGGGCACCGTGACCAGGTACTCGTCGGCACCGGTGCCGGTGGAGCGGACGGTCACCTCGGGGGTGACGCGGCTGAAGGCGGTCCGCACCGCGGCCACGCTGGTCGGGTGGGCGAAGCGCAGGTCGAAGAGGGTGCCGCCCTTGAAGTCGACGCCGTAGTTGAGCCCCTGGGTGGTCAGGGAGACCACGGTGGCCAGGAGGATGACGCCGGAGATCGCGAACCAGATGTGGCGTTTCTGGATGAAGCGGAAGTGGAAGCGCTCCCGCTCCAGCGCGGCGGGCTCGCCGGCGGCGCCCGCCGGCCCCTTCTTCTTGCGGTCGCGGCCGGCCTGCGCCTCCGCCGCCGCCACCTGCGCGCCCACCTCCGCCTCGTGGCCGAACATCAGGAAGCCCGGGTGGATCCCGGTGGCCACCTGCCAGCGCAGGAGGTAGCGGGTGATCAGGACCGCGGTCAGCATGCTGATCAGGACGCCGACCCCCAGCGTGACCGCGAAGCCGCGGACCGGGCCGGTGCCGAAGTAGTAGAGGACGGCCACCGCGATCAGCGAGGTCACGTTGGAGTCGAGGATCGCCCGGAAGGCGTTCTTGAAGCCGGCCTCCAGCGCCGAGCGCAGCGTCAGCCCGCGGCGGAGCTCGTCGCGGACCCGCTCGAAGATGATGACGTTGGCGTCGACGGCCACGCCCACCGACATGATCAGGCCGGCGATGCCCGGCAGCGTGAGCGTGGCGTGGATCAGGTGGAGCACCAGGAGGTCCAGCAGGAAGTAGATGGTGAGCGCCACCGTCGCCCAGAAGCCCGGCAGCCGGTAGTAGAGGAGCATGAAGGCGGCGACCAGGAGGAGGCCGGCGATCCCCGCCACCACGCTCCGGTGGAGCGACTCGGCCCCCAGGGAGGCGCTGACCGTCTGGTTGGCGATGATCTTGAGCGGGATGGGGAGCGCGCCGGACTGGAGCGCGACGGCGTCGTTCTTCGCCTGCTCCAGCGAGCTGTACCCGGTGATGATGGCCTGCCCGTTGGGGATGACCGCGCTGACCTGGGGGTTGGTCAGGAGCTTGTCGTCCAGGTAGACGCCGATGTGGCCGCGCGGGTCCGAGCCGTTGCTGGCCTGGGCGTACGGCAGCGCCGCGGCCGTCGCCTTCTCGAACGCCTTGGCGCCCCGCGCGTTGAACTTGAGCGCCACCACGGGCTGGTTGCTCTGGGGGTCGATCTCCGGGTCGGCCGAGACCAGCTCGGCGCCGGTGACGATCACGTCCCCCTTGTAGTCCCGGAACTCCAGCTTGGCCGTCCGCCCGATCGTCCGGATCGCCTGCTCCGGGTTCTTCACGCCGGGGAGCTCGACGATGATCCGGTTGTTGCCCTGCTGCTGGATGATCGGCTCGGCGACGCCCAGGCCGTTGACGCGCTGCTCGATGATCTGCCGCGCCTTCGACATCGCCTCGGGGGTGAGCGGGTGCTGCCTGTCGGGCTCGGCCTGGTAGACCACGTGGACGCCGCCCTGCAGGTCGAGGCCCAGGGTGATCCGCTGCCAGAGCGGCCGCTCCTGGTTGAACGGCAGCGGCACCAGTGCGTAGACCGCGGCAGCGGCGACGACGAGGACGGTCGACACGAGGTAGACGATATTGCGCGTCCGGCGGTTCATGCCTGCAGGGTTTCCCCCCGAAGCGGTCCACCCTTGGATCCACGGGTCTCGGCCGCATGAAAAATCCATGTGCCGCGGGCACATGGCGTCCAGCCGGAAGGGTACGGTGCATTATAGGGACGGCCGCGGAGGCTTGTCAAAAGGTTTCTCGCAGCCGCTCCACGTCGACGTGCAGGCCGCGGAAGCGGTTGATGGCGGCGGCGATCTCGTAGCGGCGCGGCAGCGCCCAGTCGCCGCGCACCTCCTCCGGGCGCTCGACCAGGGAGCGCCAGCCGCCGCTACGGAGCGCTTCCTCCGCCGCCTCCAGCAGCTCGGGCATGGCCGGCGTCGCGCCGCCGGCGCCCTCCCGCTCCATCCGCGCCAGCAGGCGAAGGATGTGGCCGATGGCGCGGGACTGGGTCACCTCCACCACCTGCTCCACCGCGCCCAGGTCGATCTCCCAGCGGCCGAAGCGGAGCTCGTCCACCTCCTGGGAGCGGATCCTCGCCGGCCGGCGCTCCTCCGCCTCCAGCACGGCGAGCCGCGGGTGGCGGCGGATGCGGAAGCGGACCGGTCCGGGCGCCTCGGGCTCGCGCTGGGAGGGGAGCTCCTCCGTCAGCCGCCGGGCTTCCTCGGTGATGACGGCGGGGCGGAACTCGCGCATGGCGATGACGTGGTCGGCCACGTCCAGGTAGTCGCCCACGCCTCCCACCACCAGGATGGTGGAGACGCCCAGCTCGTCGCGCAGCTGGCGGACCCGGTCGACGAAGGGGACGATGGGCTCCTGCTCCCGCGGGATCAGCCGCTGCATGCGCCGGTCGCGGACCATGAAGTTGGTGGCGCAGGTGTCCTCGTCCATCAGGAGGAGGCGACTCCCCGCCTCCAGCGCCTCGGCGATGTTGGCCGCCTGGGAGGTGCTGCCGCTGGCCAGCTCCGTGGTGAACTCCTCCGTCTCGACGCCGCCGGGCAGCCGCCCGATGAAGGGCGAGATGTCCACCGCCGTCACCGCGCGGCCGTCCTCGGCGCGGATCTTGACCGCGTCGCGGCGGGTGAGGCAGAGCTCGCGCCCGTCGCCGGGGATGTGGTCGTAGACGCCCAGCTCCAGCGCCCGCTCCAGCGTGCTCTTGCCGTGGAAGCCGCCGCCGGTGATCAGGGTGACGCCCTCGGGGACGGCCAGCCCCCGCACCTCGCCCGCGTGCGGCAGGAGGAAGCTCTGCGCCATCTCCGCGGGCACCGCGAAGGGGACCGCCCGCCCGCGCTCCAGCGGCAGGTCGCTCACCCCCGAGCGGCGCGGCAGGATGCTCCCCTCGGCGACGAAGGCGACGAGGCCGCGCGCCTCCATCAGCCGGCGGGCCGCCGCCTGGTCGGCGGCCGTCTCCTGCCAGGTGCGCAGCTGGCGCGCGTTCAGGCTCCGGTAGAGGAGCGCCTCGCGCACCAGCGCCGGGATCTCCTCGAGAAGAAGGATGGCCGCCTGGCGGCCGAGGATGGTCCGCCCGTCGGCCGGCAGGCCCGCCTGGAAGCGCCAGGTGAGACGGCCCGCGGCGTCGATCTCCATGGCGCTCCGCGGCAGGAAGGACTGCCCGGGCTCGGCCACCCGGATCTCCCCCGAGCGGCCCGTCCCGCGCCGGCGGCTCCCGCGCGCCTGGAGGACGCGGACCACCTGCCTCAGGAGGAAGTCGGCGGTGGCGACCCGCCCCTCGGGCGACTGGAGCGGCTCCAGCGGCAGCCCGTGGACCTTGGCCTCCATCTCCACGCGCAGGCGCGAGGGCTCGGCGAAGGGATCGCCCTGCACGTGGTCGACGTGGAGCGTGAAACCTCCCAGCGACCAGCTGCCCGAGAGGCTCTGGTAAGCCTTGTAACCGCGCCCGTCCAGCCGTTCCAGGAGCGCTCGCAACCGCTCGGCGTCGGGCCTCGCGGGACGGGGCCGGAGCCCCGCCGCTCCGCTCCGCTGCGGCCGATCGTCGCCCGGACCGACGCCCATCTCCGCCATCGCCTCCGTGAACTGCGTGCGCACGGCCTATGCTAAGCGTTTGCCGCCCGGCGAGTCCAGGCGCCGGCGGCCGCCTCGCACCCGCCGGGAACGTGCCGCGCCGCCCGCCCCGGCCCCGCATATACTGGGCCGCTCGGGCACGGAGGTGGGAGCGATGGACGCGCAAGCCGACCGGGAGAACCGCGGGCAGGGGGCCGGGTACCGGCCGCTTCCTCGCCCGCGGAGGGGAGGCGAGGGCGATCGGGAGTCGCCCGCACCGGCGGGCGGGCTACCCGCGGCCGGCCCAGGTGGCGCCGCGACCGAGCCGGCCTCCACCGCCCCGTCCGGCTCCGCCCGGGAGGGGGCGGTGGCGGAGGCGCCGCCGGCTCCCGGCCCGGACGTCTCGCCGGCGGGCGACGGGGAAGGCGGCTGGGCTGCGGCGCCGGCCGCGGGCGGTCCGGGCCGGAGCAGCGGCGGTCCGGGCCGCCGGGCCCGCCGCCCGCTCACGACTCTGCGCTGGGAGGAGCTGACGCAGGAGCTGCGCGGCATGCACGCCGTCGTGCAGGCGCTGGAGCGCCGGACGGAGGCGCTGGTGGAGCTGGCCGAGCTCGCGCGGCTGGTGGTGACGCGGCCCGAAGAGGTGGTCGGCGGCCTGAGAGCCCTGGCGGAGCAGCTGGAGAAGAACGACCCGCCGGCCGGCGGCCCGGGCGCTCCGGCCGGCGGGGCTGCGACGGCGGGCCGGCCCGGGGGCGGCGACCCGCTGGCGGAACTGCTCCGCTCGCCCCAGGTGCGGCGGACGCTGAGCCGGTTGCTGGAGGGGGGCTGACGGGCGCGGCCGCCGGTCGGCTCCGCCCCTCCCCTTCTCCTGCTCCTTTCCTTCCGGCCGGCCCCGGCTTGCGGGGCCGGCCGCGTCGTGCCCGCGCGCGCCCGGCGTTCGCCGCGCCAGGGAAGCGGACGGGCGGCGGCGCAGGGAGAGGCCGTGCGACGGCGTAGAGGGCCGGCGTGGAGGAAGACGGATGAAGCCGGAGGAGCTCGCCGCGGAAGCCTTCCGCCTGGCGGCGGCCGGGGAGGTCGAGGCGTCGCGGCCGAAGTGGCGCCGCGCCCTGGACCTGGCCCGCTTCGCGTCGGGCCCGGAGGCGGCGGTGGAGGTGGGCCTCCGCTGGGCGGAGGCGGAGTGGCGCTGGGGCGATCCGGAGAGGGCGAAGCGCCTGGCGCGGCAGCAGGCGGAGCTCGCGCGGCGGAAGGGAGTGCGCGGGCCCTCGCTCGTGCGCGCCGAGCTTCTGCTGGGACGGCTGGCGGGCGACCGCTCGGCGCTGGAGAAGGCGCTGGCGCATCTGGTGCAGGCGACGGAGCGGGCCGAGGGCGGAGAGGCCCCGGCGGGCGCGGCGGAGTGGCTCGACCTGGCGCTGGCGCTGGCGAGCCTGGCGATGTGGACGCAGGCCGAGGAGGCGTACGGCGCGGCCGTCAAGTACGCCCTCGCGGGCCGCGAGAAGGCCAAGGCGTGGTGGGGGCTCGGCGAGGTCCGCTACCGCCTCGGGCGGCCCCGCGAGGCGTTGGAGCCGGCGCGGCGGGCGCTGCGGGAGGCACGGCGGACGGGCCAGGAGGATCTGGTGCCGGAGCTGCTGGGGAACATGATGAGCTACCTCGCGGAGGCAGGGCAGGTCCGGAGGGCGAGAAGGATCTGGGCGGTCCTGGAGCGGAGCCCCCTGCCGGCCGGCTGGGAGAGGCGCCGCGGGGCCGAGGTGGCGCGCGTGCTCTGGGAGTCCGGCGAGCACGAGGAAGCCTCTACCATGCCCCAGGGCGGCGCCGCTGGCAACCCGCCGCGCTCCCGCCCGGGCCCGGCCTAGCTCGCGGCCAGGCCGAGACGGCGCAGCGCCGCCGCGTGGGCGGTCAGCTCCCAGCGGTCGTCCAGCGGATCCAGCCGTTCGGTGCCGTACTTCCTGCGCCAGGCGGCGAGGATCAGCCAGTCGCTCAGCCGCGGATTCCTGGGCAGGAGTGCGCCGTGCAGGTAGGTGCCGACGGCGTTCAGCCAGCGCGCGCCCTCGCTGCGGTCCCGGTCGTTGTTCCCGTGCCCGCGCAGGACGCGCCCCAGCGGCCGCACCCCGGGGCCCAGCCAGGTCCGGCCGGCGTGGTTCTCGAAGCCGACCAGCGTCCGCCGCCCCTCCTCCCAGAGGTCGCTCTCCACGGCCACGTCGCCGATCAGCCGCCGCCGTCCGGCCTCGGTCCAGAGGTCGAAGAGGCCGACGCCCGGGATCTTCTCGCCCGAGGCGGTCCTGTAGTAGCGCCCGAGCAGCTGGTAGCCGCCGCAGACGGCCAGGAGCGGCATGCCGTCGCGCACGGCCGCGACCAGCTCGCGCCCCTTCCCCCGCGCCAGATCCTCGGCGATCCAGCGCTGCTCGCGGTCCTGGCCGCCGCCGATGAAGACGAGGTCGACCTCGGCCGGGCGGAAGGGATCGCCCGGCCCCAGCGGGACGACGGTCACCCGTCCTCCCCGGCGGCGGACGCGGTCCGCCAGCGCCAGCAGGTTGCCCCGGTCGCCGTAAAGGTTGAGCTCGCGCGGGTAGAGGTGGGCGATGCGCAGCTCAAGCACCCCGTCGCGCCCCCCGTTCCCAGAAAGCCGGCAGCGCGTAGCGCCTCGCCAGGCGCCGGTGCAGGTCGAGCAGCGCGGTGTAGGTCAGGCAGACGGTGACCGCCCGCCCGCCGGGAAGGCGTGCCAGCACCGCCTGCAGGGCCCGTTCCGGATCGGCTTCGAGCTCGATCCGCTCCCGCTCGACGCCCGCCAGCGCCAGGCGGAGCGCCATGTCTTCCGCGCGCAGCCCCGAGGCCACCAGCGGCTCGCTCCGGGCGAGCAGCTCCGGGAAGTCCTCGAAGCGGACGTCCCAGAGCCAGGAGACGTCGCGGCCGTCGGCCTCCAGGTCGTTGACGGCGACGATCAGCGCGCCCGGCTCGCCCTCGGCGGCCAGCGTCTCGAGAACCGCGTCGAAGCCGGCCGGATTCTTGACCAGCGCCAGCCGGACCGGGTGGCCCTGGGCGACGAAGCGCTCCATCCTGCCGAAGGCGGGCGTCGCCTCCGCCAGCGCCCGGGCCGCCGCCTCGGCGGGCCAGCCCAGCGACCAGGCGGCGGCCGCCGCCGCCACGGCGTTGTACGCGTTGTAGAGGCCGGGCAGCTGGAAGCGCACCAGGCTGGCCAGCTGCCGCCCGCCGGCGCGGATGCGGAGCGCCGTCTCGCGGCCGCTCCGCAGCACCTCGCCCTCCGCGTCGGGCGCGGGCCGGCGGAAGCCGCAGGCGGAGCAGGCGTAGTCGCCCAGGTGGGCGAAGGTGACGCTCCGGTAGGCCAGCGGGTGCCCGCAGCGGGGGCAGAGGACGGCGTCGCCGGTCGGCTTCCTGGCCGCCGCGCCCGGTGGCAGCTTCAGCGCGTAGAAGCGGACCTTCCGGTCCCCCCGCGCCAGCGAGGCGACGTGCGGGTCGTCGGCGTTGAGCAGCAGCTCCGTCTCCGGCACCGCCCGGATCCCCTCGGCGACGCGGCCCACGGCGCCCAGCAGCTCGCCGTAGCGGTCGAGCTGGTCGCGGAAGAAGTTGGTCACCACGATCAGGCGCGGGCGGACGGCCGGCATGGCGCGGGCGACCGTCGCCTCGTCCACCTCGAGGACGGCGAACTGGCGGGCGCCCTCCGCGCGCTGGCCGGCCAGGCTGGTGATCAGGCCGCCGACCAGGTTGGCGCCGGCGGCGTTGTGGGCGAGGCGCAGGCCGGCCTGGCGCCCGATCTCGGCCAGGAGCGTGGCGGTGGTCGTCTTCCCGTTGGTCCCGGTGACGACGGCGCTTCCCTGCTCCAGTTCGCCCGCCAGGTGCTCGAGGAGGCGCGGGTCGAGGCGGCGCCCCAGGAGCCCCGGGAAGCTGGAGCCGCCGTGCCCGGCCAGGCGGGCCAGTCGCCCGGCGGCGACCACCAGCCGCCAGGCGAGGGCGAAGCGCAGCCGCTCTGTCGCTCTCCTCATGGCGAGCCCATCGACCTCCCCGCACGCCCGCGCCCGCCTCGGCCGGGCTGCGCCGGTTTGACAAGGGCGGGCGGGGCGCCTTAGAATGCGAGACGCCGCCGGGATGTGGCCCAGTTTGGCAGGGCGCCGCGTTCGGGACGCGGAGGTCGCGAGTTCGAATCTCGCCATCCCGACCATTTTTTCTATGTCGACGTCGCGTCGGAGGCGCCGGTCCGACGGACGTCGCCCACCCACGCCGGCGGCGCGCCGCCGGCCGGTCCCCCGGCACCCGGTGCGGCCGGCCGGCTTTCTCTCGTCCCGCGTCCAAGTCTTCCCCGCGCGCCCCGCCTCAACGGAGCGCGACCAGCCGCCCGTCGCGGAGGACGGGCACGACGTCGAGCGCATCGAGGCGGAGCGCCTCCTCCACGTCCGCCTCCAGCCCGACCCGGGCCAGCGCGCGCGCGGCCCGCCCCGGCTCCACGATCGAGCGCAGCCGCTCGCGGCCGCTCCGCCAGGCGAGCCAGGCCGCCAGGGCGGCGTCGTCGAGACGGAGCGCCTCCCCGCGGGGGTCCTCCAGCCCGTCCGCCGCGCCCAGGCGCTCGATCAGGCAGCCCGCGGTCAGGAAGTCCTCCACCGAGAAGTGCCCGCCCGAGCCCGAGCAGACCAGCGTCAGCCGCTCCGCGCCCGTGCGGCCCAGCTCGGCCGCCACCGCGCCCGCGTTGACCAGCGCCGCGCAGTAGAGGCGCTCCGCGCAGGGCGCCGCCGCGTGGAGCGCGCGGGAGCCGTTGGTCGTGCAGAGCACGATGCCGCGTCCGCGCACCCGCCCGGGGGCGAACTCCGCCGGCGAGTTTCCCAGGTCGAAGCCGGGGATGCGGACGCGGTCGCGCTCGCCGGCCAGCAGCGGCGCCTCGCCGAGCGGGTCGCGGAGCCTCGCCGCCGCGGCCCGCGCCGCCTCCTCCGAGTCGACGGGGAGCACCCAGGCGGCGCCGGCGGCCAGCGCCGTGGCGATGGAGGTGGTGGCGCGAAGCGTGTCGATGACGACGGCCGCCCGGCCCCGCAGCGCCTCGGGCCGGAGCTCCTCCCGCCGGGTGACCACCTCCACCTCCATCCGCGCGCTCACCGGCCGGCGCCGGCGCGCAGCGCCGCCAGCGCAGCCTCCAGCACGGGCCGGTTGTTCGGGTACTGCGCCAGGCCCCCGACCTCCTCCGGCCGGAACCAGCGCACCTCGCGCGTCTCGCCCGGCCGCGGGCGCGGCTCGCCGCCCGTCGCCCGGACGAGGAAGTAGCGGACCTCCTTCTCGACTTCCTCGGCTTCGCCGGGCGGGAGGAAGCGATACCGCGTCGCGGGGAGCTCGTCCACCACCCGGCCGCTCACCCCCGTCTCCTCCTCGATTTCGCGGAGCGCGGCCTCCTCGTCGCTCTCGCCGTGCTCCACGTGCCCCTTGGGAAAGGTCCAGCGACCGAAGCGGTCGAGCACCAGCAGGATGCTCGACGTCTCCCGCTCCGGGCGGAAGACGACCCCGCCCGCCGCGCGTTCGAAGCGCACTCGCCCTCGCCTCCCGGTGCCACGGGTATACCCGTCTCTTCCGCCAGCCAGCCTACTGCCCGTGATCGATCTCTGTCACGCCGCCCGCGACGGGCGTTCACGCCGACAACGCATCCGCATGGCGCTGCTCCTGGCTCTCGTGGTCGGCCTGGGCCCCGCCGCCTCGGCGCAGGGCGAGCCGCCCCCGGCGGCACCGCCGCCGCCCGGGCCGGCGGCCCCCCGGCAGCCGCTGCGGGCGCCGCTGGCGCCGCCGGAGCTGCAGGCGGGTTCGGCCGCCCTGCTGGACGTGGCCAGCGGCCGCCTGCTCTACGCCAAGGCCGGCGAGGTGCCCGGCTACCCGGCCAGCATCACCAAGATTCTCACGGCGCTGGTCGCGGTCCACAAGCTCGACCTGGAGACGCCGGTGGAGGTCAGCCGGTACGCCGCCAGCGCCGAGGGCTCCAGCATGTACCTGCGGGCGGGCATGCGCCTGCCGCTGCGCGACCTGCTCTACGGCCTGCTGCTGGAGTCGGGCAACGACGCGGCGCGCGCCGTCGCGGAGGCGGTGGCCGGCAGCGAGGCGAACTTCGTCCTCCTGATGAACGCCGAGGCGCGCCGCCTGGGCGCGCTCCACACCCGCTTCACCAACGCCAGCGGCCTGCCCGACGCGCGCCACGTGACGACGGCGGTGGACATGGCGCGGATCGCCCGCGCGGCGCTCCTCGACCCGACCGTCCGCCAGATCGTCTCCACGCCGGTCTGGCGGGTCCGCTGGCCGGACGGATCCGTCCACTTCCTCGTCAACCACAACCGGATGCTGGGCCGGCCGCTGGACGGGGTGAAGACGGGCTACACGCGGGCGGCCGGCAACACCTTCGTCGGTTCGGCGACGCGGGACGGCTGGCAGCTGGTGGCCGTCGTCCTGCGCGACAACTTCTACGGGCAGTACGAGGACACGCTCAGGCTCCTGGAGTGGGGCTGGCGGAGCTTCCGCCGCGTGCCGGTGCCGGGCCTGGAGGGGCCGATTCGCGTGCCGACCGGCGACGGGCGGACGGCGGTCCTGACCACCGCCGGACCGGGCCCCTTCCTGCTGCCCGTCCGCCCCGGCGAGCTCGGCCGGCTCCGCGTCCAGCGCCTCCTCCCCGCCGTCTGGCCCCCCCGCCTCGCCGCCGGCGAGCGCGTCGGCCTGGCCGTCGTCCGGATCGACGGCCAGCCTGTCGCGGAGGTGCCGCTGGTGACGGCGCTGGCGCTGGAGCCGCCCCCGGGGCGGCGCTGAGGAGCGGGGAAGAGCGGGCGCAGCGCGGATCGGGTGGATCCGCCCGGCGGGGCGCCGGCGAGGCGAGGCCGCAGCGCCTAGGTCCGGCGCTCGCCCGCACCTTCGGCCCGGGGCGGGGCGGCCGCCACCTCGGCCCGCGCCCGCACCTGGCCGAGGAGCTCGCGGGCGATGACGAGGCGCTGGATCTCCGACGTGCCCTCGTAGATCTCGGTGATCTTGGCGTCGCGCAGGAGCCGCTCCACGCCCGTCTCGCGGACGTAGCCGTAGCCTCCGTGGATCTGGATCGCCTCCAGCGCCGCCCGGACGGCGACGCGCGAGGCGAAGAGCTTGGCCTGGGCGATGGCGGCCGAGTGCCGCCCCGGCCGGTCGACCAGCCAGGCCGCCCGGTAGGTGAGGAGCCGCGCCGCCTCCACCGCCGTCGCCAGCTCGGCCAGCTTCCACTGGATCCCCTGGAAGGCGGCGACGGGCTGGCCGAACTGCTCGCGGCCCAGCGCGTGGGTGCGCGCCGCCTCCAGCGCGGCCTCGGCGATGCCCAGCGCCTGGGCGGCGATCCCCACCCGGCCCCCGTCCAGGCAGGCCAGCGCCATCCTGTAGCCCTCGCCTTCGCCGCCGATGCGCCATCGGGCCGGCACCTCGACGCCGTCCAGGTAGAGCTCCGCGGTCAGCGCCGCGCGGACGCCCATCTTCTTCATCGGCCTCCCGAAGCGGAGCCCGTCGCTCCCCTTGGGGACGAGGAAGGCGCTGATCCCGTGCCGGCCCGCCCCCGGGTCGGTGACGGCGAAGACCACGTAGAGGTCGGCGTAGCCGGCGCCGGTGATGAAGGTCTTCATGCCCTCCAGCCGGTAGCCGTCGCCGTGCCGGACGGCCCGGGTGCGGATGGCCGCCGCGTCGGAGCCGGCCTGCGGTTCCGTCAGCGCGTACGCGCCCAGGAGCCCCCTCCCCACCATGCGCGGCAACCACTCCCGCTTCAGCTCCGGGTCGCCGAAGCGCTGCAGGATGCCGCAGGCGAGGGCGTTGTGCACCTCGACGAGGACGGCCGCGGAGGCGTCGACCCTGGCGACTTCCTCCACCACCAGCGCGTGTTCCAGCGCCGAGGCGCCGGCGCCGCCGTACTCCGGCGGCACCATCATCCCCAGGAAGCCCGCCTCGCCCAGCGCCTCCACGTTCTCCCAGGGAAAGCGCTCCTCCTCGTCCAGGGCGGCCGCGCGCGGCGCCAGCTCCCGCTCGGCCAGCTCCCGGGCCGCCTGCCGGAGCGCCCGCGCGGCCTCGTCCAGCTCAAAGTCCACGGGCCTCCCCCTCCCCCCGGGGCCGGCCAGTCGCTCCGGCCAGCAGGCGACGGGCCAGCTCCTCGCTCAGCGTATACGGGTCCCTCTCGCGGCGCGCCACCGCCTCCACCCAGGCCTGCCAGCTGCCCTCCGCCTCCAGCCGCGCCAGCGCCGCCCGGAGGAGCTCCTCGCCCAGCAGGTCGCGCAGCTGGTGGGCGGCGGAGCGGCGGAGCTTCTCGCCCCAGCGCCCGCTCGCCACCAGGAAGTCCCGGTGCCGCTCCAGCGCCTCCAGCAGGCCGGCGACGCCCTCGCCGGTGCGCGCGGAGAGCTCCACCACCGGCGGCGTCCACGGCCGCGCCGGACCGAGGCCCAGCATGGCCCGGATCTCGCCCGCCGTCTCCCGTGCCCCGGGCAGGTCCGCCTTGTTGACGGCGAAGACGTCCGCCACCTCCAGCAGGCCCGCCTTGGCCGCCTGGACGTCGTCGCCGAGGTTGGGGGCGAGCACCACCAGCGTGGTGTGCGCCAGCTCGCTCACCTCCACCTCCGACTGGCCGGCGCCCACGGTCTCGACCAGCACCGCCTGGTAGCCGGCGGCGTCGACGGCGCGGACCGCGTCCGCCACCGCCCGGCTGAGGCCGCCCAGGTGGCCGCGGCTGGCGAAGCTCCGGAAGAAGAGCCCCGGATCGGTGGAGAGGTCGCCCAGGCGGATCCGGTCGCCCAGCAGGGCGCCGCCGGTGAGCGGGCTGGAGGGGTCGACGGCCAGGACGGCGACGCTCGGACCGCGGGCGCGGAGCTCGCGGGCGAGCGCCGTGATCAGCGTGCTCTTGCCGGCGCCCGCGGCGCCGGTGACCCCGACGACGTGCGCCTGCCCGACGCGGGGGTGGAGGAGGCGGAGCACGTCGCTCGCCGCCGGGTCGCGTTCCTCGATGAGCGTGATCAGGCGGGCGAGGGCGCGCTTCTCCCCGGCGAGGAGGCGCTCGGCCCAGCCCTCGGCGGCACGGCGGGCCGGCTCGGCCCCGGCGCTAGCCAAGGGCGTTCACCCGGCCGCCGATCTCCCGCCGGACGAAGTCGACGATGGCCTCCGTCGAGCTTCCCGGCCCGAAGACCTCCAGCACGCCCGCCTTCTTCAGCTCCTCCGCGTCCTCCGGCGGGATGATGCCGCCGACGACGACGGGGATGTCGCCGGCGCCCGCCTCGCGCAGGCCCTGGATCACCCGCGGGACCAGCGTCATGTGGGCGCCGGAGAGGATGCTGAGGCCGACCAGGTCGACGTCTTCCTGGACGGCGGCGGCGACGATCTCGGCCGGGGTCTGGTGGAGGCCGGTGTAGATCACCTCCATGCCGGCGTCGCGCAGCGCGCGGGCGATCACCTTGGCGCCGCGGTCGTGGCGGTCGAGCCCCGGCTTGGCGACAAGAACCCGGAGTGGTCGCGTCATCTTCGTGGTCGGCCTCCCTGGCGGCCGGCGGCGGCGGGAGCGCCGCCGGCCGCTCGAGCTTTGCCCGGGCGAGGCGGGTTCAGAAGACGGGCTCCTCGCGGTAGACGCCGTAGACGGAGCGGAGCGCGTCGGCCATCTCGCCCTCGCTGGCGTAGACCGAGGCGGCCTCCACCAGCGCGGGCATGAGGTTGCCGCCTTCGCGGGCCGTCCGCTCCAGCCGCTCCAGCGCCTCGGCGACCGCCCGCGGGTCGCGCTCGGCGCGGACGCGCCGCAGGCGCTCCACCTGCTCCCGCTCGACGGCCGGGTCGATGCGCAGGATGCGCGGCGGCTGCTCCTCCTCCAGGACGTACTTGTTGACGCCGACGACGACCTCCTCGCCCGACTGCAGGCGGAGCTGCTGGCGGTAGGCGGCGTCGGCGATCTCGCGCTGGAAGAAGCCCTTCTCGATGCCGGCCACGACGCCGCCCACGGCCTCGATGCGGCGGAAGTAGTCGTAGGCCGCCCGCTCCATGCGGTTCGTCAGCCACTCGACGTAGTAGGAGCCGGCCAGCGGGTCGACGGTGTCGGCCACGCCGATCTCCTCGGCGATCACCTGCTGCGTGCGCAGCGCCAGCCGCACCGCCTCCTCCGTGGGCAGCGCCAGCGCCTCGTCGAAGGAGTTGGTGTGGAGCGACTGCGTACCCGCCAGCACGGCCGCCAGCGCCTCGAAGGCGGTGCGGACGATGTTCACCTCGGGCTGCTGGGCGGTGAGCGAGACGCCCGCCGTCTGGCTGTGGAAGCGCATCGTCCAGGAGCGCGGGTTCCTGGCGCCGAAGCGCTCGCGCATCTCCCGCGCCCAGATGCGGCGGGCGGCGCGGATCTTGGCGATCTCCTCGAAGAAGTTGAGGTGGATGTCCCAGAAGAAGGAGAGGCGTGGCGCGAAGCGGTCGACGTCCAGGCCGGCCTTGATCCCTTCCTCCACGTAGGTGAAGCCGTCGGCCAGGGTGAAGGCCAGCTCCTGTACGGCGGTGGCCCCCGCCTCGCGGATGTGGTAGCCGGAGATGGAAATGGTGTTCCACCGCGGCACCTCTTCCGAGGCGTAGGCCATGATGTCGGTGATGATCTTCAGCGACGGCCGGATCGGGAAGATATAGGTCTTCTGCGCGGTGTACTCCTTGAGGATGTCGTTCTGGATCGTCCCGTTCAGCCGGTCGAAGGGGATCCCCCGCTTCCTGGCCAGCGCCAGGTACATGGCGAAGAGGATCATGGCCGGGCCGTTGATGGTCATGGAGGTGGAGACCCGGTCGAGCGGGATGCCCTCGAAGAGGCGCTCCATGTCGGCCAGCGTGTCCACGGCCACGCCCATGCGGCCCACCTCGCCCTCGGCCACGGGAGCGTCCGAGTCGTAGCCCAGGAGCGTGGGGAAGTCGAAGGCGACGCTCAGACCGGTCTGTCCCTGCTCCAGCAGGTAGTGGAAGCGCCGGTTGGTGGCCGCCGCGTCGCCGAAGCCGGCGAACTCGCGCATGGTCCAGAGGCGGCCGCGGTACATGGTGGGGTGGATCCCCCGGGTGAAGGGGTACTCGCCCGGGTCGCCCAGGTCCCGCTCGTAGTCGAAGCCCTCCTCCGCCAGCTGCTCCGGCCGGACGAAGGCCGGCACCTCCATCTCGGAACGGGTCAGGAAGCGCGGCTTCCGCAGCCCGCCCTCCGCTTCCGGCCGGCTCTCCGCCTGCGGCCCCTGCCCGGGCGCCTGCTGCCGGATGGCCATCGGCGCTCCTCCCTTCCTTCGCGCGAATGCGGATTTTACGGATGCGTCACCTCCATTGTACGGGTCGACGCGGCGTCACTCCTGCTCCTTGGCAGGAAAGCCGCCGCATCCGGCGGGATGCGGCGGCCTCGCGGGTTGACGCGCGCGACAGGCGCCGGAGGCGGTCAGGCGCCCAGGCGCCTGGCCACGTCGGTGGCGAAGTAGGTGATGATCATCTGCGCCCCGGCGCGCCGGATGGCGGTGAGCGACTCCAGGACGGCCGCCTCCTCGTCCAGCGCGCCCGCCTGCGCCGCGAAGCGGATCATGGCGTACTCGCCGGAGACCTGGTAGGCGACCAGCGGCAGGAGGAAGCGCTCCCGCACGCGGCGGATCACGTCCAGGTAGGGGAGCGCCGGCTTGACCATGATCATGTCCGCGCCCTCCTCCACGTCCAGCGCCACCTCGCGGAGCGCCTGGTCGCCGTCGGCCGGGTCCATCTGGTAGCTCCGCCGGTCGCCGAAGGCGGGCGCCGAGCCGGCGGCCTCGCGGAACGGCCCGTAGAAGGTGCTGGCGAACTTGGCCGCGTAGGAGAGGACCAGCGTCTCCGTGTACCCGGCCTCGTCCAGCGCGTGCCGGATGGCGGCGATGCGGCCGTCCATCATGTCCGAGGGCGCCACGATGTCGGCGCCGGCCTCGGCGTGGGAGACGGCGGTCTCGGCCAGCAGCTCCAGCGTCGGGTCGTTGGCCACGCGCCCGTTGATGATCAGCCCGCAGTGCCCGTGCGAGGTGTACTCGCAGAGGCAGACGTCGGTGATCACCACCAGCTCGGGCAGCGCCGACTTCAGCTCGCGCACGGCCCGCTGGACGACGCCGTCGCGGGCGTAGGCCTGGGAGCCCGCCTCGTCCTTCGTGTCGGGGATGCCGAAGAGGAGGACGGCGGGCACGCCGGCCTCGTAGGTCCGTCGCGCCTCGACGAGCAGCTGGTCGACGCTGAGCCGCTCCACCCCGGGCATGGCGGGCACCGGCTCCCGCTCGCCCTTCCCCTCGCGGACGAAGAAGGGCTGGATCAGCTCGCGCGGCGAGAGGCGCGTCTCCCTCACCATCTCGCGGATCACCGGGTTCTCGCGCAGCCTGCGCATGCGCACCGCGGGAAAGGCCGCGGCGCGGCCCCCTTCGGTCGTCGCCATGGACGGCGCCCCCCCTTCTCCCATCTTCGACGCCGGGACGGAGGCGCGCTCCGCCCCGCCCTTCCCTTCGCCCTACCCTCTTTCGCCCTTCCCTCCAAGGAAGCGTTCCAGCGCCCCGACCAGCTCCCCGTAGGAGGGCTGCGACGCCACGAAGGCGACGCGCAGTCCCGCCGCCTCCGCCGCCCGGCGCGTCGACTCGCCGATCGCCCCGGCCGGCGGCGGCTCGACGCCCGCCTCGCGCACCGCCGCCGCCAGGGCGGCGGCGGTGGAGGCGCTGGTCAGGAGCGCCGCCTCGGGGCGTCGCCGGCGGAGGAGCGCCGCCGCGGCGGGCAGCGCCCCCCGGTCGAGGCTGTTGCGGTAGACCGTGACGGGAAGCGGCTCGACGCCCAGCTCCCGCAGCCGCTCCGGGAACGCCTTGTCGGCCGCCTCGGAACGGGGCAGCAGGACCCGTCGCGCGCCCGCCCGCGCCAGCTCCTCCGCCAGCGCCAGGTCGCCCGCGCGCCCCGTCCGCTCCACCGCGAGCCCCGCCTCCTCGGCCGCGCGCGCGGTCGCCTCTCCGACGGCGGCGACGCGCAGCTTCCTCCCCGCCAGGAAGCCGCCTGGCGGCCGCCCGCCGAGCTCCGCCGCCAGCGCGGAAAGGGCGCGCACCGCGCGGGCGCTGGTGAGGGCGAGCCAGTCGCCTTCCTCGAGCCTGGCCAGGGCCGCGCGCAGCGCCTCCAGCGCGCCGGCGGGGGCGAGTTCGATGCGCAGGAGCGGCAGGACGAGGGGCTCCGCCCCCCGCTCCTCCAGGAGGCGGGCCAGGCGGCGGTCCTCGCCCAGCGCGACCAGCGCCACGCGCCGGCCGGCCAGCCGCCGGCCGGCCTCATCGCCTTCCGGCATGGCGTCCCACCAGCTCCAGCGCCCCCCGGGCGATCAGCTCCTCGGCCGCCCGCCGGCCCAGCCCTTCCGGGGCCTCGCGGGGAGCGCTGCATCGCGTCTCCAGCATCCTCGTCCCGCCCGGGTCGAGGGCGCGGGCGGCCAGGGTGACGGTGGCCCCGTCGGGCGAGAGCCGGGCCAGCGCCGCCAGCGGCACCTCGCAGCCGCCGCCGAAGGCGGCCAGGAACTCCCGCTCGACGGTGACGCAGAGCGCCGTCTCGGGGTCGTTCAGGCGCTCCGCCCACTCCGCGACCGGGCCGGGCTCGTCGCGGATCTCCACGGCCAGCGCCCCCTGGCCGACCGCCGGCAGCATCTCCCCCGGCTCCAGCAGCGTCCAGGCCCGGCCGGCGACGCCCAGCCGCGCCAGCCCGGCCACGGCCAGGACGAGCGCGTCGAACTCGCCCGCGTCGAGCCGCCTGAGCCGGGTCTCGACGTTGCCGCGCAGGTCGACCAGCTCCAGGTCCGGGCGCAGGTGGCGGAGCTGCGCCTGGCGGCGGATGCTCCCCGTGGCCACGCGCGCGCCGCGAGGAAGGCTCGAGAGCGTGGCGGCCGGCCGGCCCAGGGGGGTGAGGAGCGCGTCGCGCGGGTCCTGCCGGGGCGGGAAGGCGGCCAGGCGGAGGCCCTGGGGGAGGAGCGAGGTCAGGTCTTTGGCGCTGTGCACCGCCATCTGGACGCGACCGTCGAGCAGCGCCTGCTCCACTTCCTTGACGAAGACGCCGCGGCCGCGGAGGCGGGCGAGGGAGACGTCCTGGCGGCGGTCGCCCCTGGTGACGATGGGGACCAGCGCCACCTCCACGTCGTCGGGGACGAGGGCGAGGAGCGCCTGCCGGACGGAGGCGGCCTGGGAGAGCGCCAGGCGCGAGCCCCGCGTCCCGACGCGGATCTTCATCGCGCCCGCTCCTCCAGCCGCGCGGCGACGGCGGCGCCGCCGGCCTCCGCCCGCCCGGTCCCAGCGGCGGGCGCCTGCCCGGACGCCCCCTCGACCTCCTCGAGACGGAAGAGGCGGCGGAAGGCGCCGGCCAGTTCGGCCCCCTCCGGCCGCGAGGCGGACTGCTTCAGGCTCTCGATGGGATCGTGGAGGAGCTTGTGGACGATGCTGCCGGTCAGCTGCTCCAGCGCCTGGCGCTGGCGCTCGTCCAGCTCGGGCAGGCGGTGGAGCGTCTTCTCCAGCTCGGCCTGGCGGATCGCCTCGGCCCGCCGGACGAGGTCGCGGACGAGGGGTACGACGCTCTGCGAGGCCTGCCACTCGCCGAAGGCGGCGACCTCCTCGGCGACGATGGCCCGGGCGCGGGCCGCCTCGCGCGCCCTGGCCTCCAGCTCCCGCGCCACCAGCACCTGCAGGTCGTCGATGACGTAGAGGTAGGCGCCCTCCAGCGAGCCCGCCTGGGGGTCGACGTTGCGCGGCACCGCGATGTCGACCAGGAAGAGGGGCCGCTCGCGGTTCTCCAGCGCCCGCGCCACCATCTCGCGCGTCACCAGGAGGCGGGGCGAGCTGGTGGCCGTCAGGACCACGTCGACCTGCCCCAGGAGCGGATCCAGCGCCTCGAGGCCGGCCGCCTCGGCGCCCACCTCGCGCGCCAGCGCGCCGGCGCGGGCCGGCGTCCGGTTGGCGATCACCAGCCGTCCGGGCTGCCCCGCCGCCAGCTGCCGGGCGGCGAGCGCCGCCGTGCGGCCCGCGCCCACCACCAGCGCCGCCCGCTGGCGCAGGTCGGGGAAGATGCGGCGGATCAGCTCGACGGCGGCGTGGGGGACGCTGACGGGCGTCCGGCTGAGCGCCGTCTCGGTGTGGATGCGCTTGGCCGCCGCCAGCGCCCGGTCGAAGAGCTCGTACAGGTTCTTCCCGAGGGTGCCGGCCAGCTGGGCGGTCCGGTAGGCCTGGCGGACCTGGCCGAGGATCTGCGTCTCGCCCAGGACCAGCGAGTCGAGGCCGGCGGTGACGCTGAAAAGGTGGCCGGCGGCCTCGGCGTCCACGTAAAGGTAGCCCGACTCCTCCAGGTGCGGGCCCAGCCCGCGCCCGTCGCCCCACCAGGCGCGGATCCGCCCCGCCTCGCGCGCCGGGCTGTCGACCGCGGCGTAGATCTCCACCCGGTTGCACGTGGCCAGGATGGCGGCCTCGTGGACACCGGGGAGCGTCACCAGGGCGCGCAGCGCCGAGGGGATCTCCGCCTCCGACCAGGAGGCGCGCTCGCGCAGCGCCAGCTTGGCCGTCTTGTGATTGAGCCCCACCACCACGACGGACATGGAAGCGGCCATCACCCGCGATTCCGGTTCGTTTCGACCCGTGTCACAATTGTAGTCGCCCCCGCCGGCGGCGAAGAGTGCTCAGGCCGGCGGCCGGGCGCCCCGCTCCCTCCGCCCCGGCTTCTCGCCGGTGTGGACGGCCACCACACCCGCGCTCAGGTAGCGGTAGGCGACGCGGCTGAAGCCCGCCCGCTCCAGGCGGCGCGCCAGTTCCGGGGCGGGCGGTATCTCGCGCAGCGACTCGGGCAGCCAGGCGTAGGGCGGCAGCGGGTCGCCCTCGCGCCGCGCCCAGCGGCCCAGCCAGGGGACCACGTGGCGGAAGTAGGCCAGGTAGGGGGCGGCCACCCAGCGCGACGGCGGGTGGGTCAGCTCCAGCACCGCCACGCGACCGCCGGGGCGGAGGACACGCGCCATCTCGCCCAGGGCGCGATCCAGCGAGGCGACGTTGCGCAGCATGAAGCCGGAGACGACCACGTCGAAGCTGCCGTCGGGGAAGGGCAGCGCCTGGGCGTCGGCCCGCAGGAATTCGAGCCGGCCGGCCAGCGGGCTGCCCGCGATCTTCTGCCGGCAGACGCGCAGCATGCCCTCGGCGATGTCGACGCCGGTGACGCGGCCGCCCGGCCCGGTCTCGCGGGCGGCCAGGAGCGAGAGCTCGGCGGTGCCGCAGCCCACGTCCAGCACCCTGTCGCCCGGCCGGATGCCCGCCAGCCGCCGGAAGGACCACTGCCAGTACCACCAGAGGCCCAGCGTCATCAGCCGGTTCATCCGGTCGTAGCGCGGCGCGATGCGGTCGAAGATGGCCTCCACGTACGCCTGCTTGCCGGACCGGCTCCCCTCCCCCGGCGTCAGCTCGGCGCCACGCTGCTCCCGGTCGAAGCCAGCCATGCTCGCCATCCCTCCCGCAGTTCGTCCGGGCTGACGGTGGCGGCGCCCAGCTTGCGGACGACCAGGCCGGCGGCCACGTTGGCCACCTCCGCCGCCTCGACGGGGTCCAGGCCGACCGCCAGCCCCAGCGTCAGGGTGGCGATGACCGTGTCGCCCGCCCCGGTCACGTCGAAGACCTCGGCCACCTCCAGGGCGGGGATGTGGCGGGCCTGCCGGGGCGTGAAGACCGTCATGCCCCGCTCGCCCCGGGTGATGACCAGCGTGTCGAGCTCCAGCGCCTCGCGCAGCGACCGCCCCGCCTCGACCAGCGCCGCCTCGTCCTCGAGCGGCCGGCCGACCAGCGCCTCCGCCTCCGGCTGGTTGGGGGTGGCCGCGGCCAGGCCGCGGAAGTCGCCCAGCCGGTAGCGGGAGTCGGCCGTGACGGGGATGCCCAGCCGGCCCGCCACCTCGCGCACGCGCGCGATCAGGGCGGGGGCGAGGAGCCCGTGGCCGTAGTCGGAGAGGAGGACGGCGTCCGCCCCGTCGAGGAGCCGCCCGAGGCGGTCGACCAGCGGCTGCAGCTCGCCGGCCGAGGGCGGCGCGGGCGTCCGGTCGACGCGCAGGACCTGCTGGCGGAGCGCCTGGGGCCCGCCCGCGAGGATCCTCGTCTTGACGGCGGTGGCCCGGTCGCCGGCGACCAGCACCGAATGGGTGTCGATCCCCTGCTCGGCCAGGGCGTCCAGGAGACGGCGCCCCGGCGGGTCGGCGCCGACCATGCCCAGGACGGTGACGGAGGCGCCCAGGGCGCGGGCGCCCTGGGCCGCGTTGGCCGCGCCGCCCGGCCGGTACCACTCCTGCTGCTGCTCGACGATCATGACCGGCGCCTCGCGCGAGATCCGGCGCACCTCGCCGGCCACGTAGTGGTCGGCGATCAGGTCGCCGACGACGACCACGCGGCACTCCCTCCAGGCGCGCAGCACTTCCTCCAGGCGTTCGCTCGTCCGCACCGGACTTTCCCCTCTCCACGCCGCCGGCGCTCAGGGCGCCCGGCGCTCGGCCAGCGGGCGGCGGCGGGCGAGCGGCCGGAGGGTCAGGATGGCCGCCACGCCGCCCAGCGCCACGCTCAGGTAGAAGGTGACCGAGCGCCAGAGGAGCACCAGCGGGCTCACTTCCTGCGGCGGAACCAGCCCCCGCACCAGGTAGGCGAAGAGGAGCTCCGCGCCACCGCTTCCTCCCGGCGTCGGGATCGCGGGTTGAACCAGGTTGAAGAGAAGCTGGACGGCCACCGGCGCATACCAGGTGAATCTTACACCCAGCCCCACCATCAACACGGGCAGGATGGCCAGGTAGGCCGTCCAGTAGAGGATGCTGAGCAGGACGGTGCCCAGAAGCGCCCCCCAGCGGCGCGCCACCATCCAGCGCATCGCCACGGTGAAGCGACGCACCTCCCGGCGGGCGACGCTCCGCCAGCGGGCGGCCCGCCGGGGGCCGAGGAGGCGGAGGAGGAGGCGGTTGGCGCCGGCGCGCAGGATCAGCCGCGCCAGCAGGTCGGGCCAGAGGAGCAGGGCCAGAAGGAGGAGGGCCACGCCGGCGAAGGCGCCGACGAGCGTCGCCAGGCTCGCACGCAGGCCGGAGGCGAGGTGCGCCACCGGCCCGGCCAGGATGAGGAGCGGCGCCGCCACGGCGAAGACCAGCGAGGTGAGCACCGACTCCAGCAGGACCAGGGCGGAGGCCCGGCCGGCCGGCATGCCGTCGCGCACGAGCAGCGCCAGGAGGACGGGAAGCCCGCCCGAGCTGGTGGGGGTGACGTGCGAGACGAAGACGCTGGCCAAGTAGTAGGTCCAAGCCCGCCCGGGCGGCATCGGGTGGCCCAGCGCCCGCGCCAGGACGACGATCCGCCAGGCGCGCAGCCACCAGGCGAGGAAGATGAGCGCCACCGCGAGGCCGTACCAGCCGGGGCGGGCGCGCAGGACCGCGTCCAGCGCCTGCCGCCCGCCGCTCGCCAGGAGGACGAGCACCACGCCGGCGACGCTGAGGCCGAGCGAGAGGAGAAGCCCACGGCGGAGGGCGCGGGAGCTCACAGCCGCAAGGCGGAGGCGAGGGCGGCCTCGTAGGTGGCCACGACCAGGGCGGTCGTCCTCCGGACGGAGAAGCTCTCGGCGCGGCGCCTCGCCTCGCTGCCCAGCAGGGCGCGCAGCCGCGGGTCGTCCACCAGCCGGAGGAGGGCGGCCGCCATCGCTTCCTCCGAATCCGGCACCAGCAGCCCGTCGACGCCGTCACGGACGGTGTCGCAGCTGGCCGGCGCCGCCACCGCCACCGGCGGGAGGCCGGCGCCCATCGCCTCGGCCAGCACCAGGCCCTGCGTCTCGCTGGTGGAGGGGAAGGCGAAGCAGGTGGCCCCGTGGTAGGCGTGGCGGAGCTCCTCGGGCGCCAGCGTGCCCAGGAAGTGGACCCGCCCCGCCAGCGGCGCCTCCCTCGCCCACGCCTCCAGGCGGCGCCGCTCCGTCCCGTCGCCCGCCAGCGCCAGGTGGACGTCCGGGCGCGCCTCCGCCACGCGGGCAAAGGCGCGGAAGAGAAGGTCGAGATTCTTCTCCGCCCCCAGCCGCCCCGCGTAGAGGACGATGCGCGCGGCCGGCTCGAGGCCGAGCCTCCCGCGAAGCCACTCCGGGTCGCCCGCCCGCAGCACCTCCAGGTCGATGCCGCTGGGGATGACCCGGATCGGCGAGGTGACGCCCTGCCCCTCGAGCCAGCGGGCGAGCGAGGGCGAGGGGGCGATCACCTGGTCGGCCGAGTTGGCGTAGAAGGTGGCCCACTCCGCCACCACGCGCCGGGTCAGCGGCACGTCGATGGGCGCGTAGTGGGTGTAGAGGTCGTAGCGCGTGTGATAGGTGAAGACCAGCGGCAGGCCCAGGCGCCGCGCCGCCGCGGCGGCCACCCCGCCCGCGACGAAGGGCGAGTGGCTGTGGACCACCTCCACCTCCAGCTGGCGGAGGCGACGCGTGATGCCCGGCGCCCAGGGGATGGGCACGTGGAAGTCCGGCTGCGTCGGCGCGGGCAGCGAGGGGAGGCGGATCACCCGCTCCGCCTGGTCCGCCTCGGGCGAGACGCCCGGGTAGTCGGGCGCGAAGACGGTCACCTCGTGGCCCATCCGCTCCAGCTCGCGCTTGAGCAGCAGGATGGAGCGGACGACGCCGCTGACGTAGGGCGTATAGCTGTCGGTGAACATGGCGACGCGCATGCCGCTCATCCTCTCAGCCCCCAGCGGTCCAGCTGCCGCTCGGCCTCCGCGAGGACCCTCTCCGGGGTGATGCGCAGCATGCACTCCGCGGGCACCTCTTCCTGGTGACGGCGCGAGGCCAGGTACTCCAGCGTTCCGCCCATCCAGTGGATGCAGGGCGCGCATTCCATCTCCACGCGCAGAAGGCGGTGGCGTTCCCCCCGCGGGGCGAAGTTGCGCGGGTCGGTGGGGCCGAAGAGGGCCAGCGTCGGCGTCCCCACCGCCGCGGCGAGGTGGAGCGGCGCCGAGTCGTTGCCCACGAAGAGGTCCACGCGCGCCAGCAGGGCCGCCGTCCGCCTCAGCCCGACGCGGCCCGCCAGGTTCCGGCCGTCCTCGGGGCGCTCCAGCGCGGCGAGGATCGCCTCTCCCGCGGCGGCGTCGTCCGGCCCGCCGACGACCACCAGGCGCGCGCCGCGGCGCGCCTCCAGCGCCGCGGCCAGGCGCGCGAAGTGGTCCGCCGGCCAGCGCTTCTGGGGGAAGAAGCGCCCGCCCGGGTGGAGCGCCACCAGCGGGCGGCCGGGCAGGCGGAAGCGCCGCTCGAAGCGCCGCGCCCAGCGGCGGTCGGCCGGCGAGGGGTAGACCTCCGGCGACGGCTCGCCCGCCGCTTCGGCGCCGGCGGCGCGGGCGACGGCCAGGGCGTAGTCGACGGCGTGGACGTCCCGCCGGTCGGGCGCCGGCAGGTTGTAGAAGAGCCCCAGGCTCTGCGCGCCGAAGCCGGTCCGCCAGCGCGCCCCGCTGAAGGCGGCCAGCCAGCTGCCCGCGTTGGAGAGTCCGACCGCCAGGTCGAAGCGCGCTTCCTGGCAGGTGACCAGCCAGTGGGCCAAGTCGAGAGGGCTCTCCGCCACCCAGAGCCGGTCGACGGCCGGGTTGCCCTCCAGCAACTCGGCGTTGGAGGACCAGGCGAGCACCGTCAGCTCGGCGGAGGGAAAACGCTGGCGCAGGGCGCGCAGCGCCGGCGTGGCGAAGAGCGTGTCGCCCAGCGGGCAGAGGACCGGCGCGAAAAGGGTCCGCACCTGCGCGGGATGCGGCAGGGAAGGCGGACGAAAGAGCCAGGCCGGCGCGCGGCGCGGCCGCCGTCCGTCCTTCTCCGGCAACCACGGGCGACGATGCAGCCGTGCAGCTGGCAACTCTCCTCCCTCCTGAAGCGATGGCGCAACCCGGGTCGATTCTACCATCGCCCGTCGCGGGTCGCCCGCCCCGGCCGGCGAGCCCCCCTCCCGGCGCGCCTCCCGCGCCCCCCTTCTGCGCTTCTTCCGGCTCCTTGCGCGCGGTGCCGCCATGCCGCTACGCGATGCGCTCCACCGCGGCGCCCAGCCGCCTGAGGCGTTCGTCCAGCCGCTCGTAGCCGCGCTCCACGTGCTCGATCCCGGTCACCCAGGTGGTCCCCTGCGCGGCCAGACCCGCCAGCACCAGCGAGGCGCCGCCGCGCAGGTCGTCCATCGCCTCGACCTCGGCCCCGGAGAGCGCGGCCACCCCGCGCACCACCGCCACGCGCCCGTCGACGGTGATGTCCGCACCCATGCGCCGCAGCTCCTCGGCCACCTTGAAGCGGTTCTCGAAGATGGACTCGGTGATCACGCTGGTCCCCTCCGCCAGCGTGGCCATGACCAGGAAGGGGCTCTGCAGGTCGGTGGGAAAGCCCGGGTACGGCGCCGTGCGGATGTCGACCGCCTGCGGGCGCCGCGGCCCGCGGCAGCGGATCCAGCCCTCGCCGCTCTCGACCTGCGCCCCGGCCTCGGCCAGCTTGGCCAGCGCGGCCGCCAGGTGGTCCGCCCGCGCGCCCAGGAGGCGGACGTCGCCCTGCGTCATCGCCGCCGCCACCAGGAAGGTGCCCGCCTCGATCCGGTCCGGGATCACGCGGTGCGTCGCGCCGTGGAGCGCCTCCACGCCGTGGACCGTGATCACGTCCGTCCCCGCGCCCTCGATCCGGGCGCCCATCTCCTCCAGGAAGCCGGCCAGGTCCCGGATCTCCGGCTCCTTGGCCACGTTGTAGAGGCGCGTCACCCCCTGCGCCAGCGTCGCGGCCATCAGCGCGTTCTCCGTCGCGCCCACGCTGGGCTGGTCGAAGTGGATCTCCGCCCCGCGCAGCCTCTCGGCCACCGCCTCGACGTAGCCGCCCTGCTCCACCACCTCGGCGCCCATCGCCTTGAGCGCCTGCAGGTGGTAGTTGATCGGCCGCGGGCCGATGGCGCAGCCGCCGGGGTAGGAGAAGCGGACGCGGCCGCAGCGCGCCAGGAGCGGACCGGCCAGGAAGATGGAGGAGCGCATCTTCCGCGTCAGCCCCTCCGGCAGCTCCCAGTCCAGCACCTCGGGCAGCTCCACCGCCAGCGAGCGCAGGCCGTCGACCCGCCCCACCTCGACGCGGGCGCCCAGCGCCTTCAGGATCTCGATCATCACCTGGATGTCGCGGAGGTCGGGAACATCGACGACGACGCTCCGCTCGGGCGCCAGCACCGTGGCCGCCAGGATGGGCAGGGCGGCGTTCTTGGCCCCGCGGACCTCCAGCTCGCCCAGCAGCGGGTGCCCGCCCTCAATCCGGAAGCGTGCCACCGGTTTCACCTCCACCCTCGTCCAGGCGCCGCTCCAGCGTTCCTGCCGGCGCGCCGAAAAGCCGGATCTCCGGGACGAGGGTGAGGCCGAAGCGCTCGCGCACCAGCCCCCGCGCGATCCGCATCAGCTCCAGGACGTCGGCCGCCGTCGCTCCGCCCGTGTTGACGATGAAGTTGGCGTGCAGAGGCGAGATCTGCGCCCCGCCCACCGCCAGCCCCTTCGCCCCCACCGCCTCGATCAGCCGCCCGGCGTAGTCGCCGGGCGGGTTGCGGAAGATGCTGCCGGCGTTGGGGTAGGAGAGGGGCTGCGTCCGCCGCCGCCGCGCGGCCGCCGCCCGCAGCAAGTCGGCGCTCACCTGCGGCGCCTCCTCCAGCCGGAGGCGCACCTCCGCCACCAGCCGGCCCGGCTCCTGCTGGAGGCGGGACGTCCTGTAGCCGAAGCCCATCTCTTCCCGCGAGAGCAGGCTCTCCTCCCCCGCGAGGTCGAGCAGGCGCGCCCAGACCAGCCGGTCGCCGATGGTGCCGGCCGCCGTGCCTGCGTTCATGAAGACGGCGCCGCCGACCGTCCCCGGAATGCCGGCCAGCGGCTCCAGCCCGCCCAGCCCCCGTTCCAGCGAGAGCTGGACCAGGCGGCCGAGCGCGTAGCCCGAGCCGACGGTCACCTCCGTCCCCGCAAAGGTGCAGCGGTTGAAGAGCCGGCGCGTGGTCAGCACCACGCCCCGCACGCCCTCGTCGGGCACCAGGACGTTCGACCCCTGCCCCAGGAAGTGCACATCGACGCCGTACTCCCTGCACAGGGAGAGAAGAGCGCGCAACGCCGTCTCCGTCTCCGGTTCCACAAAGAAATCGGCGGGACCGCCGATCCGCAGCGTCGTATGACGCGCCAGCGGCTCGCCGGCCGCCACCCGGATCCCGCCTATCCTACGGATCGCCCGTTCGAAAGGTTCCTCCGCCGCTCCCAACCGCCCTCTCCCCGTTCAACTGCCGCAGGACTTCCGTTGCGACAGTATACACGTCGCCCGCACCCAGGGTGAGGATGAGGTCTCCAGGGCGGCTCCCCGCCGCCGCCGCGGCGGCCGCCCCTTCCGCGCCCCCGGCCAGCTCGGCCCGGCCGCCGGCCTCCCGCACGGCCTCCACGATGCGGGCCGGCTCCGCGCCCTCCAGCGGCTCCTCGCCGGCGGCGTAGACCGGCATCACCCAGACCCGGTCGGCCAGCGCCAGCGCCGGCCCGAACGCCTCCGCCAGGCGCAGGGTGCGGCTGTAGCGGTGGGGCTGGAAGATGACGAGGAGGCGGCCTTCGCCCGCCAGCTTCCTGGCGGCGCGGAGCGCGGCCTGCACCTCGGCGGGGTGGTGGCCGTAGTCGTCGAAGAGGCGGCGGCCGGCCGCCTCGCCCAGCGGCTGGAGCCGGCGTTCGACGCCGCGGTAGGCGGCGACCAGCTCGCGCACCCGCTCCGGATCGAGGCCGACCAGGGTGAGCGCCCCGATCACCGCCAGGGCGTTCGAGACGTTGTGGAGGCCGTGGAGCCGGGTCCGCCAGGACCCCAGGTCGCGCCCGCGCCAGCGGACCCGGAAGCCCTCCCCCAGGGGGGTCGAGCAGACCTCCACGGCGCGCAGCTCGCCCGCCCCCAGCCCGTACGTGACGATGCGCGTCGGGGAGCGGAAGCGCGCCAGGAGCGGATCGTCGGCCGCGAGGAGGGCGGCGCCGCCGGGCTGCACGCCGTCGACGAAGCGGCGGAACGCCTCCACCATCCGCTCCATGCTTCCGTAATGTTCCAGATGGTCGTCGTCCACGTTGGTGACGACGGCCAGCCAGGGGCGAAGCAGCTCGAAGCTGGCGTCGGACTCGTCGCTCTCGGCCACGAAGAGGTCGCCGCGACCCGCGAGCACCGGCGTCTGCAGGTCGCTCAGCCGCGCCCCCAGGTAGACGACCGGATCGAGGCCCGCCTCATGGAGCGCCCAGCCGATCCAGCCGGCCGTGGTCGACTTGCCGTGGCTGCCGGCGACGGCGATTCCGCGCCGCCGGTTGAAGAGGGCGGCCAGGCGCTCGCCGCGGTACTCGAGGGTGAGGCCGCGCCGGAGCCCCTCCACCACCTCCGGGTGGTCGCGGCGGACGGCCCGGGAGATGACCAGCCGGTCGCAGCGGCGGACGTGCTCGGCTCCGTGCCGCGGTTCCACCGCCAGCCCGCGCCGGGCCAGATCCTCCAGCGCCGGGGAGTCCCGCGCGTCGCAGCCGCTCACCTCCCGGCCCTGGGCGGCCAGGAGGAGCGCCAGCCCGCTCATCCCGCTTCCCCCGGCACCGACCAGGTGCCAGTGCCCGCCAGCGACCCGGCTTCGCTCCATCCGCGTCCCCTCTTCGTCCCGGCCTCGTCGGCCCTCCGGGGCGCCGGGCTCGTCCGCTCCGCCGCCCTCCCTCAGAGTATGCGCCGGCCCGCCCGCGGGTCCGGGCGGCGGCGGGACGGGCGCACCCGCGCCCGTCGCTCAGCGCAGAAGGCGCAGGAGCCTCTCCGCCAGGGTGCGCGCCGCCTCCGGGCGGCCGAGCCTCCGGCTGGCGGCCGCCATGGCCGCCAGCCGCGCGGGGTCGCCCAGCAGCCGCTCGACGGTCTCGCGGAGGCGCCCGGCGGTCAGCTCCGCTTCCTCGAGGACGACCGCCGCGCCCTGGCGGGCCAGCGCCTCGGCGTTGGCGCGCTGGTGGTCGTAGGCCACGTGGGGCGAGGGTACCAGCACGGCCGGCAGGCCGCGGGCGGTCAGCTCGGCCAGGCTGATGGCGCCGGCGCGGGCGACGGCCAGGTCGGCCGCCGCCAGCGCTTGCGGCATCTCGTCGACGTAGGCGAGCACGCGGTGGGCGGGCCCTTCCCCGGCCACGCCCGCGCGGGCGAGCTGCTCGAGGAAGGCGGCGTGATGGGCGCGGCCGGTCGCCAGGAGGAGGAAGGCGGGCGGCCTTTCCGGCGGGCGGCGCGCCCAGTCGACCACCAGCTCCGCCAGCACCCGGTTGACGGTGGCGGAACCGCGGCTCCCCATGGCGCAGAGGACCAGCGCCTCGCCGGGCGGCAGGCCGAGGCGGCGGCGCGCTTCCTGCCGGTCGGCCTCCGTCACCTCGGCGCGGACGGGGTTGCCGGTGACGAAGGTCCGCCCGCGGAGGCGACGCGCCGCCTCGGGGTAGGCGAGGTAGACCTCGCGCACCCAGGGGGCGAGCAGCTGGTTGACCTTTCCCGGGATGGCGTTCTGCTCCTGGAGGGCGGCCGGGATGCGGAGCAGGACGGCGGCCGCCAGGAGCGGGGCCGCCGCGTAGCCTCCGGTTCCCACCACCAGGTGCGGCCGCTCGCGCCGGAGGAGCGCCACCGCCTGGAGGAGGCCGGCCGCCATGCGCAGCCCGTTGCGCAGGAGCTCGAGCGGCCGCTTGCCCACCAGGCCGCCCGCGGCGACCGGCAGGAAGCGGTAACCGGCCTCCTGCGCCAGCCGCTCCTCCATGCCGCCCGCCACGCCGACGTAGAGGATCTCGAGCGGAGCCCCCAGCCGCTCCGGCGCCAACCGCTCCAGCTCGCGCGCGATGGCGAGGGCGGGGTAGATGTGGCCGCCGGTCCCGCCGCCGGTGACGAGGACCTTCCGCGGGCGCCCCCGCCCCCCGGCGGGCGCGCCTTGTCCGGGCCGCTCAGAGCCGGGCGTAGCGCGAGACATTGAGGAGGATCCCCACCGAGGTGAGCGAGAAGACGAGGCTCGAGCCGCCGAAGCTGACGAAGGGGAGCGGGATGCCCGTGATGGGCAGGACCGAGCCGACCACGCCGATGTTGACCACCGCCTGCACCAGGATGGCCGCCGTCACCCCGCTCGCCAGGAGCGCGCCCAGGCCGTCGGGGGCGCGGAGCGCCACGCGGAAGCCCCGCCAGGCGAGCAGCGCGAAGAGGAGGATGACGGCGAGCGCGCCGACGAAGCCGAGCTCGTCGGCCAGGATGGTGAAGATGAAGTCGGTGTGCCGCTCGGGCACGTAGAAGTACTTCTGCAGGCTGTTGCCCAGGCCGCTCCCGAAGAGCGAGCCCTCGCCCAGCGCGTAGAGGCCCTGCGTGATGTGGTAGCCCGCGCCCAGCGGGTCCGCCTGCGGGTCGAGGAAGGCGAGGAAGCGCTGGCGCCGGTAGCCCTCGCCGAAGATCAGGTAGGCGAGGACCGGCACCGCCGCCAGGCCGGTCGCCAGCATGTGCGAGACGTACATGCCGGCGGCGAAGAGGAGGACGAGGGCGGTGCCCGCGATGGTCACCGTCGTCCCCAGGTCGGGCTCCATCATGATCAGGCCGCCGAGGAGGGCGACCCCCGCCACCACGGGGAGGAGGCCGCGCAGCAGGTCCTTGGCGCCCCTGGGCGAGCGCGAGAGCAGGTGGGCGAAGAAGACGACGGCCGTCATCTTGGCCATCTCCGAAGGCTGGAAGCTGAGGCTGGAGAAGCCGAGCCAGCGGCGGGCGCCGTGCGACTCGACGCCCACCCCGGGTACCAGGACCAGGACGAGCGCCAGCACGGTGAGGGCCATCAGCGGGGCCGCCCAGCGCCGCCAGCGGACGTAGTCGATACGGGCCACCACCAGCATGCCGACGCCGCCGATCAGCGCCCAGGCCAACTGGCGCTTGAAGAAGTAGTAGGGATCGCCGTAGGTCACCAGGGCCTCGGGGGCGCTGGCGCTGAGCACCATCACCAGGCCGACGGCCAGCAGCAGGAGGACCGGCACCAGGATCCCGAAGTCGACCGGAGGCTGCCGACCTCTCACGGCTACCACCCTCCCGACATCCAGAGGGCGAAGACGCCCAGGGCGCTGCCCAGCAGCGAGAGCAGGGCGAAGCGCCCCACCACCTGGTTCTCGCTCATGCCGCCGAGCTCGAAGTGGTGGTGGAGCGGGCTCATGCGCAGCACGCGCCGGCCCGTCAGCTGAAAGCTGGCCACCTGGACGATCACCGAGAGCGCCTCCAGCACGTAGACCAGACCGATGAGCACCAGGTAGAGCTCGGTCTTGGTCAGGACCGCCGCCGCCGCCAGGAGCCCCCCCACCGCCAGGGAGCCCGTGTCGCCCATGAAGATCTGCGCGGGGTGGCGGTTGAAGAGGAGGAAGCCCAGCAGCGCCCCGAAGAGGGCCGCCAGGCTGACGGCCAGCCCCGCCTGGCCGGCGGCGACGGCGATCCATGCATATGCGGCCGCCACCGGCAGCGTGGTCGCGCTCAGGAGCCCGTCGAGGCCGTCGGTCAGGTTGACGGCGTTGCTGGCCGCCAGCACCACCAGCCAGACCACGACGGGGTAGAGCCGGCCCAGGTCGAGGCGCCAGGCGGTGAAGGGGAGCTGGAGCCAGCTTCCCAGCCCCTCGCGGTGGACCGTCCAGACGAGGAGCGCCGCCAGGAGCGTCTGTCCCAGAAGCTTGTAGCGGGCTGCCAGGCCCAGCGAGCGGTGGCGGACGACCTTCAGCTCGTCGTCGAGCCAGCCCAGGAGGCCATGGCCGAGGAAGAGCGCCAGGGCGGCGGCCGGCGCGGCGCCGAAGGGCGCCCAGAGCGCCGTGGCCGCCGCGGTCACCGGCACGAAGGCCAGGCCCCCCATGGTCGGCGTCCCCGCCTTCGCCCGGTGGGCGGCCGGCCCCTCCGGCCGGATCGACTGCCCCACCCGGCGGCGGCGCAGGATCGGCAGGAGGAGCGGCGTCAGAACGACCGTCCCGACCAGGCCGAAGCCGGCTGCGAAGGCGAGCGGCAGCCACCAGCCCGCCTGCCAGGTCTCAAGCCCCATGGCTCAGCGCCTCGACCACACGCTCCAGCCCCAGCGCGCGCGACCCCTTGACCAGGACGGTGTCGCCCGCGCGGACCCGGTCCAGCGCCACCTCCGCCGCCGCCTCGGCGTCCTCCACGGGGATCACCTCGGGCACCCCGGCGCGCCGGGCCGCCTCCGCCAGGACGCCCGCCCAGCCGCCGACGGCCACCAGCAGCGTCACGCCGCTCGCCGCCACCTTCTCGCCGGCCTCCCGGTGGTAGCGCTCGGCCTCGGGCCCGAGCTCCAGCATGTCGCCCAGGACGGCCAGCCGCCGGCCCGGCACCCTGGCCAGCACGGCCAGCGCGGCCTCCAGCGAGGCGGGACTCGAGTTGTAGCAGTCGTCGAAGACGGTCCACGCCCCCGCGCGCAGGAAGCGGTTCCTGTGTCCGGTCAGCTCCGCCCGCTCCAGCCCCTCGGCGATCGCCCCCGCCTCGAGGCCGAAGAGGAAGCCGACCGCCGCCGCGGCGGTGGCGTCCCAGACCATGTGCTCCCCCGGATAGGGCAGCGTCACCCGGGCGCTGCCGCCGCCGGGCAGGCGGAGCCGGAAGCGGCTCCGCTCGGCCCCGCTCTCCACCTCCTCGCAGCGCACCTGCGCCGCCGGACCGCGACCGTACCAGAGGACGGGGGCGCGGCTCCTCCCCGCCACGGCCGCCTGCCAGGGATCGTCGGCGGAGAGGACCGCCCGGCCCGTCGCGGGCAGCTCCTCGAGCAGCTCGCCCTTGGCCCGGGCGATCGCCTCCATGGAGCCGAGGAACTCCAGGTGGACGGGGGCGATGCGCGTCAGGAGCCCCGTCTCCGGCTCCGCGAGGCGCGCCAGCGTCCGGATCTCGCCGGGCGAGCGCATGGCCAGCTCGAGCACGGCCACCTCGTCTCCGGGCTCCAGCCGGAGGAGGGTGAGGGGCACGCCGACCTCGGTGTTGTAGTTCCGCTCGGCGCGCAGGACGCGGAAGCGCGTCGCCAGGACGGCCGCCACCAGGTCGCGGGTGCTGGTCTTGCCGACGCTGCCCGTCACGGCCACCACACGCCCGCCCCAGCGGCGGCGGTGCTCCCGGCCCAGCCGCTCCAGCGCCTGCCGGCTCTCCTCCACCAGCAGTGCCGCCCGGCCCGGCGGCAGCTCGGCGGGCTCGCGCTGGACGAGCGCCACCGTAGCCCCCGCCTCCCAGGCGGCGGGCAGGAAGGCCAGGCCGTCGACGCGGCTGCCCGGAAGGGCGACGAAGAGGTCGCCCGGCCGGACCTCGCGGCTGTCGCTGGCGACGCCGGTGGCCACGGCGCCCGGCTCGCCGAGCAGGCGCGAGCCCGGCAGGAGGTCCGCCAGCTCGCGCGCCGTGTACCTCACGGGCGGTCGCCCCGCGGCCCGGCCACGGCGAAACCCAGGTCGGCCAGCGCGGCCCGGGCCTCCTCGCGGTCGTCGAAGTGGACCGTCCGGTCGCGGAAGATCTGGTACGTCTCGTGACCCTTGCCCGCGATCAGGACCAGGTCGCCCGGTGCGGCGGCGGCGATCGCCTCGCGGATGGCCTGGCGCCGGTCGGCGCGCCGCACGTACGTGGCGCCCGTGCCGGCCAGCCCCTGCTCGATGTCGTCGAGGATCGCCTCCGGCTCCTCGCTGCGCGGGTTGTCGGAGGTGAGCACGACCAGGTCGGCCCAGCGGGCGGCGACGGCGCCCATGCGCGGCCGCTTGCCCCGGTCGCGGTCGCCGCCGGCGCCGAAGACGACGATCACCCGGCCCCGGGTCAGCTCCCGCGCCGTCTTCAGCACGTTCTCCAAGCCGTCGGGCGTGTGCGCGTAGTCGACCACCACGGTGAAGGGCTGCGGCCCGTCGATGCGCTCGAAGCGCCCGGGGACGGCGGGCGCCTGCGCCAGCGCCTCCACCCCTTCCTCCAGCGGGACGCCGAGGAGGAGCGTCGCGCCCAGCGCGGCCAGCGCGTTGTAGACGTTGAAGCGGCCGGGGAGCGGCAGGAGGAGCTCTCCCCGGCCGAGGGGGCCGCCGAGCGCGACGCGGGTGGAACCGCTCTCCATGGCCAGCACCTCGCCCTTGAGGTCGGCCGCCCCGGTCAACCCGTAGCGGATGACGGGCACCTGGGTGACCGAGGCCACCTGCCGGCTGGCCGGATCGTCCGCGTTGAGCACGGCCCCCTTGGGGCCCTGCTTGAGCGGGCCCCAGTAGCTTCGGCCGAGCGAGCGGAAGAGGAGGGCCTTCGCCTCCAGGTAGTGCTCCAGGTCGCCGTGGAAGTCCAGGTGGTCCTGGGTCAGGTTGGTGAAGACGCCGACGTCGAATTCCACCGTGTCCACGCGGTGAAGACTGAGGGCGTGGGAGGAGACCTCCATCGCCACCGCCCGGTCGCCCGCCTCGCACATCGCGCGCAGCATGCGCTGCAGGTCGGGAGCCTCGGGGGTGGTGTGCTCGACGGGGAGCCGGCGCCCGCCGACCACGTTGGTCACCGTGCCGACCAGGCCGGCGGGGAGGCGGCGGGAGAGGATGCCGTGGATCAGGAAGGTGGTGGTCGTCTTCCCGTTGGTGCCCGTCACGCCGACGACCTGGAGCCGTTTGGAGGGATGACCGTAGAACTGCGCCGCCACCCAAGGCAGGGCGCGACGGGTGTCGGGGACCAGGGCGACGGGACGGGCGCCGGCCGCCACGGGACGCTCGGCCAGCACGGCGGCCGCCCCGCGCGCCACCGCCTCGTCGACGTAGAGATGGCCGTTGGTGCGGAAGCCGGGCACCGCCACGAAGAGGTCGCCCGGCCGGACGCGCCGGGAGTCGTAGGCGACGCCCGTCACCTCGGTGGCCGGGTCGCCCAGGAGCTCGCGCACCTCGCACAACGCCAGCGCTTCGGAAAGTCGCAAGACGTTCCCCCCAGGCTGTCGGGATGCATCCGGATCACGGTGGCCCTGTCGGCCCTTCCTCCGGCGGCTGCGTCAGCCGGAGCTTGACGAGGGAGCCCGGGTCGACCAGGCTGCCGGCCGCAGGCGTCTGGCCGGTGACCACGCCGTCGCCCTGCGCCTCCATGCGGAGCCCGACCGAGGCCAGCAGATCGGCGGCGTCGCTCAGCAGCCGTCCCTGGAGGTCGGGCACCGTCACCTTCCCGGCTGCGCCCGGGCTGCCGGGGGCCGGGTCGGTGTAGGCGTAGACCGTGCTGCCGCGCACGACGACGGCGCCCTTGGCGGGCAGCTGCCGCAACACCAGCGGCCCGCTGCCGAGGAAGCGGACGTTCACCCCGCCCTCCTGCGCGATCCCCTCGGCCGTCTTGCGGTCCAGGTTGACGAGGTTGGGCACGACCGTCTCCTGCTCCGCGCCGCCGGGAGCGCTCCCGTTCTGCCCGGAGGCGTCGGGCGGAATCTGCAGGTAGTTGAGCACCTGCACGGCGATGTCGTGGAAGACGGGCGCGGCGACCTGGCCACCGTACGGGACCCCCTGCGGCTCATCCACCATTACGTAGATCAAAAGGCGGGGGCGATCAACGGGCACGAGACCGATGAAAGAGGCGATATTCTTTCCAGGCACGACGCGACCGCCCACCACCTTCTGCGAGGTGCCGGTCTTGCCGCCGATCCGGTAGCCCGGGATCTGCGCCTCCACGCCCGTGCCCGCCTGCACCACCCGCTCCATCAGCGAGCGGACGGTGGCCGCCGTCCCGGCGGAGATCACCTGCCGGGACGGCTTCCAGTCGAAGCTCTTCACCACACGGCCCGAGGGCGAGAGCAGCGCCTTGGCGACGTGCGGCGTGACGAGGTGGCCGCCGTTGGCGATGGCGGCGATGGCGCGCGCCATCGCGATCGGCGTCACCGTCAGCGTCTGGCCGAAGGACATCAGCGCCAGGTCGAGGTCGCTGGCCCGCGACTCGGGCGGCAGAATGCTGAGCGCCTCCCCGGGCAGGTCGACGCCGGTGGGGGCCGTGAAGCCGAACTTCTGCAGGTACTGGTAGAAGATGGACTTCCCGATCATCAGCCCGGTCTTGGCGAAGACGACGTTGGCCGAGTCCTGGAAGCCCTCGCCGAAGTTGGTCGCCCCGCGGCCGGCGCCGTTCCAGTTGGAGATGGTCTGGCCGAGGATGCGGACGCTGCCCGGATCGTAGAAGGGCGTCTCGGGCGTCACCTTGCCGTTCTGGATGGCGATGGCCGCCGTCACCGGCTTGAAGACCGAGCCGGGCGGGTAGGTGTTGTCAATGAGCAGGTCGCGGCTCAGCTTCTGGAGCTCGTCGTTGGAGAGCGCCTGCCAGTGGTTGGGGTCGAAGGTGGGCCGCTGCGCCATGGCCAGGATGGCGCCGTCGTTGGGATCCATCACCAGCGCCCAGGCGCCGAGCGGGTGGAAGCGCTGGAAGACACGCTCGATCTCCTGCTCGACGATGGTCTGGATGGTCCGGTCGATGGTCAGCTCCAGCGTCAGCCCGTCGACGGGCGGCTTGTATCTGGCGCCGGCCTGGGGAAGCGGCTGCGAGCGGGCGTCGAACTGCAGCTGGATGGCGCCGGGCTTGCCCTGCAGCTCCTTGTTGTAGACGGCCTCCACGCCGTCCAGGCCCTGGTCGTCGATGCCCGTGAAGCCGAGGACGTTGGCGGCCAGGGTGCCGTCGGGATAGAAGCGCTGGCTCTCCTGGGTCAGGTAGATGCCGGGCAGCCGGAGGTCGCGGACGGCCTGGGCCGTCTTCTCGTCCACCTTCCTCTTGACGTACTGGTACTCGGTACGGGTGGAGAGGAGCTGGCGGACCACCGCCTCCGGCATGCCCAGGACCGGGGCGAGCTTCCGCGCCTCGCCGGCCGGATCGCG
Source organism: Bacillota bacterium (assembly GCA_029960955.1). Taxonomy (GTDB): domain Bacteria; phylum Bacillota; class Sulfobacillia; order JAIMAT01; family JAIMAT01; genus JAIMAT01. The sequence continues at coordinate 144,204 of JASBVS010000002.1, read as the reverse complement.
GATCTCCGCCGGGTTGGCGACGACCGTCTGGGCGGTGACGTCGACGGCCAGCGGGTTCCCGTGGGCGTCGACGATCTCGCCCCGCTTGGGAGCCACTGGCAGGTCGTGGGTGCGGATCTCCTGCGCCTGCTTCGCCAGCTCGGGCCCCCGCCAGAGCTGGATGTAGCCGACCCGGGCGGCCAGAAGCAGGAGAGCCGCCAGCGTTCCGAAGAGGACCGCGGCCAGCCGGCGCCTACCCTCGGGCCCCACCGTCTCCCCCCTCACCCGCTTCCTCTTCCGCTCGCCGGGCGCCGTCCGGGCGCGCGGCTCCCGCCCGCCCCTCACCGGCCGAGCTGCCAGAGCGTCCGGACGAAGCGGACGGCATGGCTCCACCACGCCTGCGCCGCCGCCCGCGCCGGCGACGGCTCCGGCGGGGGCGGCAGCCGGACCACCACCCGCCGCCCGCCCGGGGCGGGCGGCGCGCCCGCAGGTTCGCCCGGCCGGAGCGGCAACGGCGTCCCCTGCGGGGCGACGAGCCCGAGCTGGGAGCCGGCCACGGCCAGGATCCGCTGCGGCGAGTCGAGGCTGGCGACGCGCGCCGCCAGGAGCGTCTCCTCCTGGCGGAGCTCGGCCAGGCGGGCGGCCTCCTGGTCGAGCCTGTAGCCGGTACCCGTGATCTGCGCGTGGACCGCCACCACGGCGACGGCCAGGAGCCAGAGGAGGGCCAGCCCCCTCAGGAAGCGGCCCCGCTGCCGGGAGCGCACGCCTCGCCGCGGGCGGATCGCGGGCCGAGGGGCCGCCGCTTCTCGCTGAAGCCGCCGCGCGGGCGCCCGGCTACCCTGCATCGCTATTCGCGCGCCTCCGCGTTAGAACCGGGCGCCGGCCCGCCGCTGCGCTCCAGCACGCGAAGCTTGGCGCTGCGGGCGCGCGGGTTGGCCTCGACCTCCGCCGCGCCGGGCTGCGCCGGGCGCGGGGTGAGCAGGCGCCAGTCGCCGCGTCGCACCGCTTCCTGGAAGCGCGCCTTGACGATGCGGTCCTCCAGCGAGTGGAAGCTGATCACCGCCAGCCGGCCGCCGGGCGCCAGCCACTCCATGGCGGCGCGAAGGCCCCGCTCCAGGGCGTTCAACTCGTCGTTCACCGCGATGCGCAACGCCTGGAAGGTCCGCCGCGCCGGGTGCCCGCCCCGGCGCCGGGCGGCGGCGGGGATGGCCGCCTTGACGATCTCCACCAGCTGGCCGGTCGTCTCGATCCGCTCCCGCTCCCGCGCGCGCACGATGAAGTCCGCGATGCGCCCGGCCCACCGCTCCTCGCCGTACTCGCTCAGCAGCCGCTCCAGCTCCGCCCGCGTCAAGCCGTTGACCAGGTGGTAGGCGGTGGTCGGCTGGCTCGGGTCCATGCGCATGTCCAGCGGCGCCTCCTGCCGGTAGGAGAAGCCGCGTTCGGCCTCGTCCACCTGCATCGAGGAGAGGCCCAGGTCGAAGAGGGCGGCGTCGACGGGGCCGCTGTCGAGCGCCCAGAGGATCGCGCCCAGGTCGGCGAAGTTGGCGTGCACCAGCGTCACCCGCGTGCCCCAGGGCGCCAGCCGCTCCCGGGCCAGGGGCAGCGCCCGCGTGTCGCGATCGAGGCCGATCAGCGAGGCGACGCGACCGCTGGCCAGGAGCGCCTCGGCGTGCCCGCCCGCGCCGACCGTGGCGTCGACCGCCACCCGGACCGGGCGGGACGCCAGGAAGCCGACCACCTCGTCCCGCAGGACCGGGACGTGCAGAAGCTGACCCTGCACAGCCTCTCACCCCCTGGTACCTGCCCCCCGCTCCTCGCGCCCCGCTCCCCACCCGGGCGCGAAGAGCCGTTCGGCCACCGCCTCGTAGGAGGCGGAGGTCCGCCGGGCATACTCCTCCCAGACCTCGGCAGCCCAGATCTCCAGCCGGTCCGAGACGCCCAGGATGGCGATCTCCCGATCGATGCCGCCGTACTCGCGCAACATGGGCGGGATCAGGAGCCGCCCCTGGCGATCCACCTCGCCCTCCACCGCCCCCGCGAAGAAGAGGCGGGCGAAGGCGCGCACGTCGGCCTGGGTGAAGGGGAGTTGGGCCAGACCCGCGCGGAGCCGTTCCCAGTCCTCCACGGAATAGACGAAGAGGCAGCGGTCGAGGCCGCGGGTGAGGATCACCCGCGCGCCCAACTCGTCGCGGAGCCGGGCCGGGATCGTCACCCTGCCCTTGGCATCGAGGCTGTGGCGGTACTCCCCGATCAGCACGCTCGCTCGCCGCCATCCCGCCGGGTGGGTCTCCCACTTGGCCCCACTTTGACCCACTGCCTGCCCTCTTCGGTCCTGGGATCGGATCTCCTCCCCCACCTTTGAGCCTTCCCCGGCCGCGGGCGGGCACGGCTCGACCGGGCTCGGCGCGGAGGACCGAAAGGCTCCCGCGGCCGACGGCGGTCGGGGCCGCGCACGCTCTCCGCCGCCGGTCGCCGCCAGGGGTGGGCGGCAGGCCGGCGCCTCCTGTCGGGTGCGGTCGCTTGACCCGCCGCTCGCGTCGCGGCTATACTGAGGGGCGCCGCGAGGGCGTGTAGCTCAATTGGGAGAGCGCTAGCATCGCAAGCTAGAGGTAGCGGGTTCGAATCCCGCCACGTCCACCAGATTCGCAGGGGATTTGCGTGGGAGCTGCGGCCGCCGGCAGGCGGCCGCATTTTTCACGCGAAGTTTTCCACGCGAAGAAAGAAGACGGAGCCACGAAAGGGTCGGGAGGCGGAGCGCTTGCGCATCGCGCTGGTGGCCCATGATCGCCGGAAGCCCGAGATGGTCGACTTCGCCCGCCAGCACCGGGAGCTGCTGGCCGCCCACGAGCTGGTGGCCACCGGCACCACCGGCCGGGTGGTCGCCGAGGCGACCGGCCTGGACGTGGAGCGCCTCCTCTCCGGGCCCATGGGCGGCGACCAGCAGGTGGGCAGCGAGATCGCCCAGGGCCGCGTCGACGTCCTCTTCTTCTTCCGCGACCCCCTGACCGCCCATCCGCACGAGCCCGACGTCTCCGCCCTGCTCCGGCTCTGCGACGTCCGCGGCGTGCCGGTGGCCACCAACCGCGCCACCGCCGAGGCGCTCATCTTCGCCCTGGAGCACGGCCGGGTCCGGCGCATGGCTCCGGCCCCTCTGCCTCGCTGAGGAGCCACTCCACGCCCCGGTCCCAGGGGTCGCGCGGCAGCCGCTCGAGGATCTGGGCCGCGTAGGCGACGCCGACGGTGCGCGCGCCCAGGCCCGGCCGGGCGAGCCAGCGGTCGAAGTAGCCGCCGCCGTACCCGAGCCGGTAGCCCTCGCGGTCGAAGGCCACCCCGGGCAGGAGGATCAGGTCGATCTCCGGCGGCTCGACGGGCGGCGCCTCCTCCGGCGGCTCCGGGATCCCCAGCGGGCCCGGTACGAGGCGCATCCCCGGAAGGAAGCGGCGCGGGAGGATCCGTCGTGCACGCGGATCCGTGGCCGGCAGCGCCACCGCACCCCCGCGCAGCAGCCGCCAGCGCAGCGCCGGCGCCAGGTCGGGCTCGCCGCGCCAGGCCACGTAGCCCATGACCAGCCCGGCCTCGCGGAAGGGCGCCCAGGCCACGAGCCGACGGTTGAGGGCGCGGTCCCACGCCCGCCGCTCCTCGCGCGGAAGCGCGCGCCGCCAGGCGAGCAGCCGGCGGCGCAGGAGCGCCTTCTCCGCCTCAGCCGGCCGCCAGGACGAAGAGGAGGTCGCCGGTGTTCACCGCCTCGCCGGGTCGCGCCGCCACCCGGGCGACGACCCCGCTGATCGGGGCCGTGATCTCGTTCTCCATCTTCATCGCCTCGAGCACGCAGAGGACGTCGCCCTCCCGGACGCGCTGGCCGCTCTCGGCCCGCACCTCCAGCACCACCCCCGGCAGGGGGGCGACCACCTCCTCCCCCGCTCCACCGGGGACGGCGCCGCCCGTCTCCGGGCCGGCCTCCGCCGGCGCGCCGGCCGGAGCGGGCGAAGCCGGGACGGGCGACACGGCCCCCGCCCCCTCCGCAGCCGGCACACCGCCGGTCGCGGCGGGCGTCCCGACCGCCGCGACCCCCGCGTCGAGGCTCTCCACCTCGACCTCGAACTCCTGCCCGTCCACTCGCACCCGGTAGCGTCGGATCAAACCCTGCGACCTCCCCGCATCAGCATCAGCCGCTCGGCCCCGCGCACCTGCGCCATGCGGCCCGCCAGCCGCCACCCGGAGGAGCCTTCCGCGCCCGCGCCGGGCGCAGGAGCGCTGTGCGGGGCGCCGCCACGCGGCGTCCTCTCCTCCTCGGCGGCGATCAGGGCGGCGACGACGGCCGCCAGCATCGCCGCGGGCAGCGCCGGTCGCCTGCCCTCCATCGACCCCATGCCGGACCAAGCCCCCTCCCGTTCCCCTGACGGCCGGCTCAGACCGGCAGGTTGCCGTGCTTTCTGGCCGGGCGTTCCTCCCGCTTGTCGGCCAGCGCCTCCAGGGCTCCGATCAGCCTGGAGCGCGTCTCGCCCGGCAGGATCACCTCGTCGACAAAGCCCCGCTCCGCGGCGACAAAGGGATTGGCCAGCCGCTCCCGGTACTCGGCCACCCGCCGGCTCCGCTCGGCCGCGGGCTCCTCGGCCGCCTCGATCTCCCTCCGGTAGATGATGTTGGCCGCGCCCTCCGGCCCCATGACGGCGATCTCGGCGCTCGGCCAGGCCCAGGCCACGTCGGCGCCCAGTCCCCGGCAGCACATGGCGATGTAGGCCCCGCCGTAAGCCTTGCGCAGAATGACGCTCACCTTGGGCACCGTCGCCTCGGCGTAGGCGTAGAGCACCTTCGCGCCGTGCCGGATGATGCCGCCGTGCTCCTGGGCGCGACCGGGCAGGTAGCCCGGCGTGTCCACCAGCGTGACCAGGGGGATGTTGAAGGCGTCGCAGAGGCGGACGAAACGCGCGATCTTGTCCGAGGCGTCGATGTCCAGCGTACCCGCCAGCGTCCGCGGCTGGTTGGCCACGACGCCGACCACCCGGCCGGAGAGCCGCGCCAGGCCGGTGACCGCGTTCTGCGCGAAGCCGCCCTGGAGCTCGAGCCAGCTGCCCGCGTCCACCAGGCCGTCGATCACCCGCCGCACGTCGTAGGGCCGGTTCGGGTCCTCCGGGACGACCGCCTCCAGCCCGGCGGCCGCCTGCGGGTCGGGCTCCTGCGGCTCCGCCCGCGGGGGGTCCTCGATGTTGTTGGCGGGAAGGTAGCCGAGAAGGCGGCGGACCAGCTCCAGCGCCGCGCGGTCGTCGGGCGCCACCAGGTGCGCGACGCCGCTCTTCGTGTAGTGCGCGCGCGCCCCGCCCAGCTCCTCGAAGGTGATCTCCTCGCCGGTCACCGCCCGGATGACGTCGGGCCCGGTGATGAACATCTGGCTGGTCCCTTCCACCATCACCACGACGTCCGTCAGCGCCGGGCTGTAGACGGCGCCGCCGGCGCAGGGGCCCAGGATGACCGAGACCTGGGGGATCACCCCGGAAGCGAGCGTGTTCCGCCGGAAGATGCCGGCGTAGCCGTCGAGCGCCGCCACCCCTTCCTGGATGCGGGCGCCTCCCGAATCCTGCAGGCCGACCAGCGGCGCGCCCGCCCGCAGCGCCATCTCCTGGACCTTCTGGATCTTCTGCGCGTGCACCTCGCCCAGGGTGCCGCCGATCTGGGTGAAGTCCTGGGCGAAGGCGAAGACGGTCCGTCCCCCCACCCGGCCCCAGCCGGTCACCACCCCGTCGCCCGGAGCTCGCCGCCCCTCCAGGCCGGGCACGTCACCCCGGTGCGAGGCCAGCTGCCCGATCTCCTGGAAGGTGCCCGCGTCGAAGAGGACCTCCAGCCGTTCCCGCGCGGTCAGCTTGCCGCGCGCGTGCTGCTGGGCGACGCGCTCCGCGCCCCCGCCCTGAAGCGCTTCCTGGCGGCGGCGGAGCAGCTCCGACTCCCTTCCCCCGCTCAAGCCTCCGCCTCCTTCTGGCAGAGTTCCACCAGCACCCCGTCCAGCGCGCCGGGCCTGAGGAAGGCGACCCACCGCCCCTCCGCCCCCCGCCGCGGGGCGCGGTCGATCGGCTCGAGGCCGGCCGCCTCCGCCTCGCGGAGCGCCTGGCGCAGGTCCTGCACCTGCAGCGCGACGTGGTGGAGACCCGCCCCGCGCCGGGCCAGGAAGCGGCCCACCGGCCCGTCCGGCTCGGTCGGCTCGAGGAGCTCGATCCGCCCCCCGCCGGCGAAGGGCAGGAGCGCCACCCGCACCCGCTCGCCCGCCACCTCCTCGACGCGGACCGCCTCCAGCCCCAGCGCGCCCCAGCGTGGCAGGGCGGCCTCCAGGTCGGCGACCGCCACACCGATGTGGTCCAAGGTAGGCCTCTCCATGCCTGCTCCCCCCTCACCCGCGCCCGGCCAGCCGGCGCTCCCGCGCCAGCTGGGCCACCGCGGCCACGATCTGGTCGAGCGGCGTCCCCGGCGGGAAGATGCGCGCGATGCCGGCCGCCTCCAGCTCCGCCGCGTCCCGGGGCGGGATGACGCCGCCGGCGACCACGGGCACGTCCTCCAGACCGCGCGCCCGCATCTCGCGCAGGACCTCGGGGAAGAGCGTGCGGTGCGCGCCGGAGAGGCTGGAGAGGCCGACCACGTCCACGTCTTCCTCCAGCGCCGCCTGCGCGATCATGGCGGGCGACTGGCGCAGGCCGGTGTAGATCACCTCCATGCCGGCGTCCCGCAGCGCCTGCGCGATCACCTTGGCGCCGCGGTCGTGCCCGTCCAGCCCCGGCTTGGCCACCAGTACCCGGATCGGTCGTTCCGCCGTCACGCTCGCTCGCCTCGCTTTCCTTCGCTCCTCGCGGCTCCGGCGCTCCGCGCCCCGGGAGGCGGCCCGCCGCCTCAGAGGCCCGCCTCGCGGGCGGCGCCGTACTCGCCGAAGACCGCGCGCAGGGTGTCCGCGATCTCGCCCAGGGTGGTCCCGGCGCGGACCGCCGCCAGGATGGGCGGCAGCAGGTTGGCGTGCGGGTCGCGCGCCGCCCGCTCCAGCTCCTCCCGCGCGCGCGCCACCGCGGCCGCGTCGCGCCGCGCCCGGAAGGCGCGCAGCCGCTCCACCTGGGCGCGCTCGACGGCGGGGTCGATCTCCAGGAGTTCGGGGACGGAGGCCTCTTCCTCGTCCTCCTCGCGAAGGACGTTGACGCCGACGACGGGCCGCTCGCCCGACTCCACGGCGCGCTGGTAGCGGTAGGCGCTCCGCCGGATGCGCTCCTGCATCCAGCCTTCCTCCACCGCGCGGACCGCGCCGCCCATGCGGTCGATCTCCTCGATCAGCGCCCAGGCCTCCTGCTCCAGCCGGTCGGTCAGCGCCTCGACGTAGTAGGAGCCGCCCAGCGGGTCGATGGTCGCCGCCACCCCGCTCTCCAGGGCGATGATCTGCTGGGTGCGGAGCGCCAGGCGCGCGCTCGCCTCGGTGGGAAGGGCCAGCGCCTCGTCGCGGGCGTTGGTGTGGAGCGACTGGGTCCCCCCCAGCACCGCGGCCAGCGCCTGGAGCGTCACCCGCACCACGTTGTTCTCCGGCTGCTGCGCCGTCAAGGTGGAGCCGGCCGTCTGGGTGTGGAAGCGGAGCATCCAGGAGCGCGGGTCCCTCGCCCCGAAGCGCTCGCGCATGATGCGCGCCCACATGCGCCGGGCGGCGCGGAACTTGGCGATCTCCTCGAAGAAGTCGATGTGGGCGTTAAAGAAGAAGGAGAGCCGCGGCGCGAAGCGGTCGACGTCCAGGCCGCGCTCGACCGCCGCCTGGACGTAGGCGATGCCGTCGGCCAGCGTGAAGGCCAGCTCCTCCACCGCCGTCGCCCCGGCCTCGCGGATGTGGTAGCCGGAGATGCTGATCGTGTTCCAGGCCGGCACCCGCTCGGCGCAGAACTCCATCAGGTCGGTCACCAGGCGCATCGAGGGGCCGGGCGGGTAGATGTAGGTGCCGCGCGCCGCGTACTCCTTCAGGATGTCGTTCTGGACGGTGCCGGAGAGCTTCTCCGGCGGGATCCCGCGCCGCTCCGCCACCGCGATGTACATGGCCAGGAGCGTGGCGGCGGTGGCGTTGATGGTCATCGACGTGCTCACCCGGTCCAGGGGGATCCCCTCGAAGAGCCGCTCCATGTCCTCGACGCTGTCGACGGCCACGCCGACCCGTCCCACCTCGCCGCGCGCCAGCGGGTGGTCCGAGTCGTAGCCGATCTGGGTCGGCAGGTCGAAGGCGACGCTCAGGCCGGTCTGCCCCTGCTCCAGCAGGAAGCGGTAGCGCCGGTTGGACTCCTCCGCCGTGGCGTAGCCCGCGTACTGGCGCATGGTCCACGGGCGGCCGCGGTACATGGTGGGGTAGACGCCGCGGGTGAAGGGGTACTCGCCCGGGAAGCCCAGGCGCTCCAGGTAGCTCGCCTCCGGCAGGTCCTCGGGCGTGTAGAGCGCCTTCACCTCGATCCCCGACGGCGTCAGGAAGCGCTCCCGCCGCCGCGGCGCCGCCTCCGCCTTCGCCTCCCAGGCGCGCTGCGCCGCGCGCGCCTCCTCGTCCCAGCGCATCCGGCTCCCCTCCCTCCTCGCGCCCGCCGGGCCCGTCGCGCCACCGTCCCGCCGCCCCGCTCCCGGCCGGGCGCGGCGCCCACGACGAAGCGGCGAGGCCGCCAGGCCCCGCCGCCGACACGGGCCTCTCAGGCGCTCGCGTTCAGTGCAGCCATCCGCGGGCCTTCATCGCGTCGTAGACGCGCTGCACCGCCACCATGTCGGCCGCCTCGCGCATCGAGACGCCGCGCTCGCGGTGCATGGCGTAGACGCGGTCGAAGGCCCGGCCCATCATCTCTTCCAGCCGCTGATTGACTTCGCCTTCCGTCCAGTAGAAGTTATACAGGTTCTGCACCCACTCGAAGTAGCTGACCGTCACGCCGCCCGCGTTGGCCAGCACGTCGGGGATGACCAGCACGCCGTTCCTCCGGAGGATCGCGTCGGCCTCCGGCGTGGTCGGCCCGTTGGCCGCCTCGCCGACGATGCGCGCCCGGACGCGCGGCGCGTTCTCCGCGGTCAGCTGGTTCTCGAGGGCGGCGGGGATGAGGATGTCCACGTCCAGGGTGAGAAGCTCCTCGTTGCCGATCTCCCGCGCGCCGGGGAAGCCGAGGACGGTGCCGCTCTCCCGCTTGTGGCGCAGCACGGCGTCGACGTCGAGCCCGCCGGGGGCGTGGATGCCGCCCTTGGAGTCGCTCACCGCCACCACCCGCGCGCCGCGCTCGGCGATCAGGCGCGCGGCCACGCTGCCGGCGTTCCCGAAGCCCTGCACGGCCACCGTCGCCCGGGTCAGGTCGAGCCCGATCCGCTCCGCGGCCCGGGCCACCGTCACCACGCAGCCCCGCCCCGTCGCCTCGCTCCGGCCCAGCGAGCCGCCCACCTCGACCGGCTTGCCGGTGATCAGGCCGAAGACGTTGCGGCCCTCCAGGCGGCTGTACTCGTCCATCATCCAGGCCATGATCTGCGGGTTGGTGTAGACGTCCGGCGCCGGCACGTCCTTCTCGGGACCGACGATGGGCGCGATGGCCCGGATGTAGCCCCGGCTCAGCTCCTCCAGCTCCCGCTCGCTCATCTCCTTGGGGTTGCAGACGACGCCGCCCTTGCCGCCGCCCAGGGGCAGGCCGAGCAGCGAGCACTTGAGCGTCATCCACATGGAGAGCGCCCGCACCTCGTCCGGGTGGACGGCCGGGTGGAAGCGGATCCCGCCCTTGGTCGGCCCCAGGGCGTCGTTGTGCTGCGACCGGTACCCGGTGAAGAGGCGGACCGTGCCGTCGTCCATGCGGACGGGGATCTGCACCTCCAGGAAGCGCTTGGGCGCCTTCAGCAGCTCGTAGGCGATCTCCGGCAGCTCCAGCGCCTCGCAGGCGTGGCGGATCTGCCCCTTGACGATCTCGTAGGGATTGGTCGTCTCCTTCACCAGCACGTCGGCCATCCATCCGTACCCCCTTCGGTTGGCCCGCCGCGGCCCCTGCGGCGCCGCGTGCGGCCCGAGCGTGACCCGCCCCCGCTCCCGCGACTCGCCTCCCCGGGGCGGAGCGAGCGAGCGGGTCGACCGCCCCCCGGATCGCCGCTCGCCGGCCCGGCGGCACGCCGGCGGGCCGCGGCCGCGGAGATGCCAAGGGCTTGCAGGAAGAGCCCCTGCAAGCCCTCGACCTGCTCCATTCTCCCCCGTCCGCCCAGGCCGGGATGCGCCCCCCGGCGCGCCGGCAGCGGCAGCTTGCGGTTCGCGCTCAGGGCCCGGCCCTCCCGGTTTCGTGCCATCTTCGGCAAGACCCGCTCACTCCGTCCTCTGTGTAGGGCGGTTTCCGCCTCTTGTCAATCCTGGCTTTGCAAGCCACTTTCCGGCCACGAAAACCAGCCTTCGCCGACCGCCCGCCCTTCCGTGATGTCTCTTCGTAGCCGGGCGACGACGTCTTGCACGAAAGTGATGTTGTGCAGGGTCAGCAGCCGTCGCCCCAGGCTCTCGCCGACCTTGAGGAGATGGCGCAGGTAGGAGCGGCTGAAGCGGCGGCAGGTGGCGCAGCCGCAGCGCTCGTCCAGCGGGCGGAAGTCGTCGGCGAAGCGCCGGTTGAGGAGCCGCAGGACGCCCTCGCGGGTCCAGGCGGTGCCGTGGCGCGCCACGCGCGCCGGCTCCACGCAGTCGAAGAGGTCGACGCCGCGGCGGACGCCCTCCACGAGGTCGCGCGGCGTCCCCACGCCCATCAGGTAGCGGGGCCGCTCCTCGGGGAGCCAGGGGACCGCTTCCTCCAGCGTCGCGAGGAAGAGCTCCTTCGGCTCGCCCACGCTCAGCCCGCCCAGGGCGTAGCCGTCGAAGTCGAGCTCCACCACCTCCGCGGCCGAGCGGCGTCGCAGCTCGCGGTCGACGCCACCCTGCACGATCCCGAAGAGCGCCTGGTCCCGGCGCCCGTGGACCCGCTTCGCCACCCGCGCCCAGCGGGAGGTCAGCCGGACCGCCTCCTCCAGCTCCTCCCGCGAGACGCCGTACGGCGGGCAGACGTCCAGCACCATGGCGACGTCGGAGCCCAGCAGCTCCTGGACCGCGACGGCCACCTCGGGCGTCAGCCGCTGCAGCGAGCCGTCGACGTGCGAGCGGAAGGTGACGCCCTCCTCGTCGATGCGGCGGAGCGGCGCCAGGCTCATCACCTGGTAGCCGCCCGAGTCGGTGAGGATGGCGTGCTCCCAGCCCATGAAGGCGTGGAGCCCGCCGGCCCTGGCCACCCGCTCGCCGCCCGGCCGGAGGAAGAGGTGGTAGGTGTTGGCCAGCAGCATCCGGCTTCCGGTCGCCTCCACCTCCCACGGCGCCAGCGTGCGCACCGCGCCCATGGTGCCGACGGGCATGAAGGCCGGCGTCGGCACCTCGCCGTGCGCCGTGCGCAGGACGCCGGCCCTGGCGCGGCTGGAGGGGTCCCGCGCCAGCAGCTGCCAGCTGGGCCGCATCCTCTCGCCTCCCCACTCGCGGCCGCACGCCACCTCCGGGTCGCGCGGCGCGGCCGGTCACAGGATGAGCATGGCGTCGCCGAAGGAGAAGAAGCGGTAACGCTGGCGGACCGCCTCCCGGTAGGCGGCCAGGACCAGGTCGCGACCCGCGAAGGCCGCGACCAGCATGAGCAGCGTCGAGCGGGGGAGGTGGAAGTTGGTCAGGAGCGCGTCCACCACCCGGTAGCGGTAGCCGGGGTAGATGAAGAGCTCGGTCCAGCCCTGGCGCGGCTCGACGCGGCCGTCGGGGCCGGCGACGCTCTCCAGCGTGCGCACCACGGTGGTGCCCACGGCCACGACGCGGCCGCCCGCGGCGCGCGCCCGGTTGATGGCCGCCGCGGCCGACCCGGAGAGCGTGAAGAACTCGGCGTGCATGCGATGGCGCTCCACCTCCCGCTCCAGCACCGGGCGGAAGGTGTCGAGGCCCACGTGGAGCGTGAGCGGCACCTGCTCGACGCCGCGGCGACGCAGGCGCTCGAGGAGCTCGGGGGTGAAGTGGAGCCCCGCCGTCGGCGCCGCCGCCGAGCCCGGCTCGCGCGCGTAGACCGTCTGGTACCGCTCCGGGTCGTCCAGGGGCTTGCGGATGTACGGCGGGAGGGGGACCTGGCCGAGCCTCCGGAGGAGCTCCTCCCACGCGCCCCGGTAGCGAAAGCGGACCTCGAGCAGGCCTTCGCCCCGGTTGGCGAGCACCTCCGCCTCCAGGCGCTCCTCCTCGCCCGCTTCCTCCGCGCCGAAGAGGAGGAGCGAACCGGCCCGGAGCCTCCTCGCCGGCCGGCCGAGGACCTCCCAGCGGTCGCCCTCCAGCGGCCGGAGCAGCAGGAGCTCGACCCGGCCGCCGCTCGCGCGGCGACCGAGGAGGCGCGCCGGCCGGACGCGCGTGTCGTTGAGCACGAGGCAGTCGCCCGGCCGCAGGATGTCGACCAGGTCGCGGAAGCGACGGTGCTCCCAGCTTCCACGCCCCCGGTCGAGCACCATCAGCCGCGAGGCGTCACGCGGCTCGAGCGGCTCCTGGGCGATCAGCTCTTCGGGCAAGTCGTAGTCGAATTCGTCGACCAGCACGCGGCAGACACCGCGGCGATGTTAATCCCCGGCGTCCCCGCCCAGCAAGCGCCGCACGCTCCGGCCGAGGTCCTCGAGGCCGCCCAGTACCCCCTGCGACGCCGTCGAGCCCGTCCCGCCCCTCCCCTTCCCGCGCTCCCCGGAGCGGCCGGCTTCGGCGGCGGACGGGGCGCGCCCGCCCGGGCATTGCCAGACCACCTTCCAGGCGCCCTGGAGGCGAAGCTCGCAGCCCGGCTCCGGGGCCGGCGCCAGCTGGAAGGCGCGCACCTGGTCGCCGTGGCGGACCACGGCCAGGCCCTCCCGCGCCAGGAGCGTCAGCCCTTCGGCGAACCGGCGCGCGTCGCCGAGGAGCTGCTGCGCTCCGGCGCCGGCGGCGGCCGTCGCCCGACCGGTGGCCTCCCCGGCGCGGCCCGGCGGGAGCGAGGCGGTGCCATCCGCCCGGCCGCCCTCCGCGCCGCCCGGCTGCTTCGACGCGGGAGGCGTCGCGCCGCTCGCGCCCCGCCCGCCCGAGGCTTCGGCCCGGGCGGCGGGCGGCGCCGTCAGCCGGGACCCCTTGCCGCCGCTCCCCTCCGGTCCCGGCTGGTGCGAGGCCTGGCCGGTCGCCTTCCCGGGCTTCTCCTCGCCCCCCCGGGAGACCGGCTTGCCCAGGATCTGGCCGCCGACCGTGCGCTGCACGTCCAGCCCCCTGGAGAGCAGCTGCTGGACCAGGCCCGACCAGCCCTGCTCCAGCTCGAGGCCCGGGAGCTGGCGCGCCGCCGCGGAGCGGGCCTGGCGCAGGCCGACGCTCTCCGCCCGGTCGCTGGCCGCGACGCCCGGGTCGGGCGCCTGCACGAGCATGACCGGGACCTCCGGCGCCCCTTGGCCGAGAAGCCCTTCGAGCTTCTCGGCGCCGGAGCGGACCTTCGCCTCCACCGCCTGCACGGGCTGGCCTGCGCGGGCGGGCGCCACGCCCACGAGGACGGGGGTGGGCGCCGAGGCGCCGGCCGGGGCGCCGGCGCGCTGCGCCGCCCGGAGCTCGGCGCTGGCGGCTTCGGCCAGCACCTGGTCGACGGGCTTGCCGCGCCAGGCGACCCCCTGGAGGAGCTCCTGGGCTCCGGGCGAGAAGGCGCGGGCGTCGATCACCCGGCCGTTCCGGTCGGTGGTGAACTCCATGCCGCCGTGCCAGTCCAGGGAGACGTAGGCCCAGGCCGCCGGCCGCGCCCAGGGGGCGAGAACGGCGAGGGCGATCAGGAGGACGGCGGCGACCGCGGCGGCGACCGGCCAGGCGAGCCGCCGCCAGCTGCGGTGCTCGGGGGACCCCTCGAGCGCCAGCTCGTCGCCCACCGCCCACTCCCGTCCCCGGGGAAGCCGCAGGCGGCGGAACTCCCCCTCGTCGGTCAGGACGAGGGCCCAGCCACCCTCGCGCTCGAGGATCACCGCGCGCGCTGCACCCGTCCGCTTAGCGCTCATGGTCGACACGCTCGCTCCGCCTCCCCCCGGGGATCGCTTCCTCGGGCTCCAGCGGCAGGAAGCCGCGCAGCTGGGGGAAGTCCCCGGTCAGGAGCAGGACCACCGCTACGAGATAGCTTCGCAACCTGCGCAGCGTCTTCCGGCTCACGGCCAGCTCCGGATCGGCCGCCAGCTCCTCGACGGGCAGCTGGCCCGTCGCCAGGAGGCGCTCCCGGTAGCCCGGCGTCTCGACGATCCGTCGTGCCACCCGGAGCGCCGCCTGGCGGGTGTCACGGTGGCGGGGCGAGGAGCGGACCAGGTCGCTCAGCTTGAGGCCGAAGCGGCCCAGCGCCTCGCCGAACTCGGCGATCTCCTCGCGCCGCGCCATGGCCTGCTCGGCGCGCTCGTGGGCGCTCAGCGCGCCGGCGGTCTCGACCGCCTCGGCCAGTCCCTCCGGCCCGCCTTCCGCCTCCTCGTCGGAGCCGCCGGCCAGCGCGGAGAAGGGCGTCTCGGCGTGGCGGGCCTGGCTGCGGAAGTAGTCGACCAGCCGGCGCCGGATCACCTGCTGGCTGAAGGGGAGGAAGCCGGCGCCGCGCTCGGGGTCGTAGCGGTCGATGGCCTCGTTGAAGGCGATGAGCGCGACGCTCGCCTCGTCATCCTGGCCCAGCCTGACGTACCGCCCGCTCGCCTGGGCGGCCACCCGCAGGACGAAGGGGGTGTAGCGCGCGATCAGCTCCTCCCGCGCCCGGGCGTCGCCCGAGCGCGCCTGTTCGAGCAGATGCGGCGACCACGAGCCTCCCGCCTGCGGCTCCGGTCGGGGCGAGGGCACCGGCATCACCTCCGTGGGCACGGGAGTCGGCGACCGCGCTGGCAACCGCCTGGATAGGACGATCATACGACGAGGGGCGGTGGCCGCACCGCCACCGCCCCGCCCCTCGAACCCGACCCGTCGCGACGGCTGCGCCGCCCGCCCGGAGGTTCGGCATCAGCTTTCAAGGCGCGCCATCTCCTCCTCGTCGATCTGCAGGTTGGTGTAGACGTTCTGCACGTCGTCGTGGTCCTCCAGCGCCTCCACCAGCCGCAGCGCCTGCTCGGCCTCCTTCCCCTCGAGGTGGATCTCGCTCTTGGGCAGCATGCTGAGCGAGACCTCGGCGAAGCTGAGGCCGTGCTCGGCCAGCGCCTGGCGGACCTGTTCCAGCTCCTCCGGCGCCGTGATCACCTCGTAGGCGTCGTCGGAGACGCGCACGTCCTCCGCGCCGGCGTCGGCCGCCCACTCCAGCAGGCGGTCCTCGTCGACGTCGGTCTCCTCGCGGTTGACCACCAGGTAGCCCTTCCGGTCGAACATCCAGGCGACCGCACCCGCCTCCGCCAGGCTGCCACCGTTGCGGGTGAAGAGGTAGCGGACCTCGCTGGTCGTGCGGTTGCGGTTGTCGGTCAGCGCCTCCACGTAGACGGCGACGCCGCCCGGAGCGTAACCCTCGTAGCTGACCTCCTCGTACTGGTCGGCGTCGCTGGTGCCCGCGCCGCGCTGGATGGCCCGTTGGATGTTCTCCATGGGCACCCTGGCCGCCTTCGCCCGCTCGATGGCCAGCCGAAGGGCGGCGTTGCTCTCCGGGTCCGGCCCGCCCGCTCGCGCCGCCACCATGATCTCGCGCGCCATCTTGGAGTAGATCGCGCCCTTCTTGGCGTCCTGGCGCGACTTGCGGTGGACGCGGTTGTGCCACTTCGAATGCCCGGACATCCTTCGCTTCCCTCCCCGCGCTCGACCTGGGGCAGCGAAAGGCGGGGCCATGGCCCCGCCCCGCCCCCGTGCCGCTACGATGATAGCACCTGCGCCTCAGACCGGCGCGACGGGCGGCAGCTCCCGCTTGTGCGCCGAGCGCCGGTGCATGCTCTCGATGCGCTCGACGACCTCCGGCTCCCCCTGGCCGGTCAGCAGGTAGCGGTCGAGGTCGGCGTAGGCCAAGCCCATCTCGCCCTCGTCCGTCTGCCCCGCCCAGAGACCGGCCGAGGGCGGCTTCTCCAGGACGGCGCGGGGCAGCCCGAGCTCGCGCGCCAGCTCGTAGACCTCGGCCTTGACCAGCCCGCCGAGCGGCAGCAGGTCGACGCCGCCGTCGCCGTACTTGGTGAAGTAGCCGACGTAGAGCTCGCTCCGGTTGCCCGTCCCCACCACCAGCCCGTTCCGCGCGTTGGCCACGAAGTAGAGGGTGGCCATGCGCAGCCGCGGCTTCAGGTTGGCCCGGGCGAGGGAGCGCTCGGGCTCGAGGCCCAGGGCGGCCTCGCAGGCCGCCAGCAGGGCGTCGTAGGCCGGCCCGAGGTCGACGCGAAGGCGTTCGATGCCCAGCGCCTCCGCCACCTCGACGGCGTCGCGCTCGTCTTCCGGCCGCGAGTGGCAGGGCATGATCACGCCGACCACGGGCCTGCCCGTGCGCCGGCAGAGCGCGGCGGTCACCGCCGAGTCGACGCCCCCGCTCAGGCCCACCACGAAGGCGCCGGCTCCCGCCCGGCGCCGGGCTTCCTCCAGCCAGGCGGCGACGCGCTCGATCCGTTCCGCGGCCGGGTTCTTCCGGCTCTCTCCTGGATGCGTTCGACCCGCCTCCCCCGCCCGGCGGGCGCCGGCCCCGGGGCCTACGCCTCCTCCGGCGTGGCGAAGAGCGCCGTCGACAGGTAGCGCTCGCCCGTGTCCGGAAGGATGACCACGATCAGGCGACCCCGCATCTCGTCGCGCCGGGCCAGCTGGACGGCGGCGTGGGCCGCCGCCCCGGACGAGATGCCGGCCAGGATGCCCTCCTCGCGCGCCAGGCGCCGGCCCATGGCCAAGGCGTCCTCCGAGCTGACCTGGATGACCTCGTCGTAGATGGTAGTGTTCAGCACCTGTGGGACAAAACCTGCACCGATGCCCTGGATCTTGTGAGGTCCTGGCTGCTTTCCTGACAAGACAGCCGACTCGGCCGGCTCCACCGCGACGATGCGGACGCCCGGCCTTCGCGCCTTCAGCACCTCGCCGACGCCGGTGATCGTCCCGCCCGTCCCCACGCCGGCCACCACCGCGTCGACGAGCCCGTCGGTGTCCCGCCAGATCTCCTCCGCCGTGGTGCGCCGGTGGATCTCCGGGTTGGCCGGGTTCTCGAACTGCTGCAGCATGAGCGCGCCGGGGTGCTCGCGGACGATCTCCTCCGCCTTGGCGATGGCGCCCCTCATGCCCTCGGCGCCCGGCGTCAGCACCAGCTCGGCGCCCAACGCCCGCAGGAGCTTCCTGCGCTCCAGGGACATGGTCTCGGGCATGGTGAGCACCAGGTGGTAGCCGCGGGCGGCGCAGACGAAGGCGAGCCCGATGCCGGTGTTGCCGCTGGTCGGCTCGACCAGCAGCGTCTCGGGCCCGATGCGCCCCTCCCGCTCCGCCGCCTCGATCATGGCCAGCGCGATCCGGTCCTTGACGCTGGAGAGCGGGTTGAAGGACTCCAGCTTGGCGACCACCCGCGCCTGCGCTCCGTCCGTCACCCGCCTCAGCTCGACCAGCGGCGTGTTGCCGATGGTCCACGTGATGTCCCGTGCGATGCGCACGCCTGCCCCTCCTCTCGACTTCCGGGAGGAAGCTTCCCCGGACGGCGGGTTCCCCGAAGGGTCTCCCCGCCAGGGAGGCGTCCGGACGGTGCCGGGCCGCTCGCTTCCTCCCGGCGGCGCGGGCGGCCTTCCCGCCCTCCCGCGCCGGGAGAAGAGTTCGTCTCCCGCCGGCCAAGTCCTGCTATTCCAACTGACTTAGTAGGATTTCGCCCGGGCGGTCGCCGCCGCCGGCGTCCAGCCCGCGCCGGACGCGCTGCCGGAGGCGCCCGGCGCGGGGGGCGTCGCGGGCGGGCCCGCCGGCGGCAGGCCCGTCGCGCCCGGCCAGGCGAAGAGCGAGGGCGGCACCGGGCCGACGATGATCGCCTCGGCGACGGGGACGTTCTGGGCCACCTGGATGGAGCGGACGACGGGCGGCACGACCACCGCCACCCGGCTGACCAGGCGCAGGCTGACCACGTGACGGGTCTGGTTGATCCCCGCCGACTCGAAGCGCGAGGCCACCTCGGCCGAGACCGGTCCGACCGGCTCGAAGGCGACCGGGACGACCGGTCCTAAGGTGGCCAGCAGGCGAATATGCAAGAGCTGGCCCAGCGGGATGGGGATCGTCTGGCGGCCGAGCCGGCCCATCCGCCGCTCGGTGTCGAGCGTCACCGCGGCGACCAGGGCGTTGATGCGGGGCGTGTTCGGCTGCAGGAAGGTGACCTGGCCGCCGCCGCCGCGCACCACCGTGTAGAGGTCGCCGTAGCGGAGCTGCGAACCGACTTCCTGGCGGACGGCGGCGTTGATCGCCTCCTCCGCCCACGTCCGCGCCTCCAGGGCGGCCAGCGCCGCGACGGAGGGCGCGAGGAGCCGGTCGACCTCCACCACGCTGCCCGCCAGCAGGAGGATGGCCAGGAAGAGGGCCAGCGGGAGACGGCTCCGCCGCCTCCGCCGCGCCCGTGAACGCCGCCGCACCGCCACCACCGCCACCGCCTTCCGGGTGGCGATGGCAGCTTATGTGCCGCCCTCGCGCCGGGTTCCCGGCAGGCGGATGCGGGCGAAGCGGCGCCGGCCGACCTGGAGGAGGAGCCCGTCGCGGAGCTCGACGCGCGCCTCCGGATCCTCCACCCGCTCGCCGTCGACGCGCACGCCGCCCTGGAGGACGAGCCGCCGGCCCTCGCTGACGCTGGCGACCAGGTTGGCCGCCGCCAGCAGGTGGGGCACGTCCGACTCGCCCTCCCGGAGGAGGCCCGGCGCCGGCACCACCTCCGGCACCTCCCCGGGCACCTCGTGCTTCCGGAAGACCGCCAGGAAGCGCTCCTCCGCCGCGCGCGCCGCCTCCTCGCCGTGGTAGAGCCGGACGATCTCCCGCGCCATCAGCGCCTTGGCGTCGCGCGGGTTGAGGCGGCCCGCCGCCATGGAGCGCTCCATCGCCTCGATCTGCGCCTGGGGCACGTCGGTGCAGAGGAGGAGGTAGCGCGTCACCAGGCCGTCCGGGATCGACATCAGCTTTCCGTACATCTCGCCGGGCGGCTCGGTCAGCCCCACGTAGTTGCCCAGGCTCTTGCTCATCTTCTGGACGCCGTCCAGCCCCTCCAGGATGGGCATGGTCAGCGCCACCTCGGGCTCCTGCCCCAGGGCGCGCTGGACCTCGCGCGCCATCATGAGGTTGAAGGTCTGGTCGCTTCCTCCCAGTTCCACGTCCGCCTCCAGGGCGACCGAGTCGTAGCCCTGGAGCAGCGGGTAGAGGAGCTCGTGCAGCCCGATGGGCTGGTTCTCCTGGAACCGCTTGGCGAAGTCGTCGCGCTCCAGGATGCGGGCGACGGTGGTCATCCCGCACAGGCGGATGACCGCCGCCAGGTCCAGCGGCGCCAGCCAGGTCGAGTTCCGCACCACCCGCGTCTTCGCGGGGTCGAGGACGCGGAAGACCTGCTCGGCGTAGGTCCGCGCGTTGGCCTCGATGGCCGCCTCGTCCAGCGGCTTCCGCGTCTCCGAGCGGCCGCTGGGGTCGCCGATGCGCGCCGTGAAGTCGCCGACGATGACGACCACCTCGTGGCCCAGCTCCTGGAAGGTGCGCAGCCGCCGCAAGACCACCGTGTGGCCGAGGTGGACGTCGGGGCTGGTCGGATCGAGCCCCAGCTTCACCTTCAGGGGCCGCCCCTCGCGTGCGGCCCGCTCCAGCTTCCGGCGCAGCTCCTCGCGCGAGACCACCGCGGCCGCCCCGCGGGTGAGCAGCCGGACCTGGCGGTCGAAGTCGTCACCCTCCCCGCCCGGCTCCAAGCCGGGCGCCCCCTCCTCTGCCATCTCCCGCCCGTCGCCCCCCTCCCGGCGCCTCCGGCCCCGCTCCGCAGGGGCCCTCAGGGGCCAATGGTATAATTCCATCGCCGGTCGGGACAGGGGGTATGGCCCCGCATGGCGGGTCAGCACGTCCGCAGCCAGCCGCGCCGGCGCCTGCGCGCCGGCCGCATCGTCGCCCTCGGGCTGCTGCTCCTTCTCATGGTCGGAGCGGGCGCCGGTCTGGGACTCTTCCTCGGGGCGCTGCGGACGCTGCCGGAGCTGACGCCGGCGCCGCCCACGCCCCAGATGTCCTCGATCATCTACGACCGCTACGGGCAGCCGGTCACCACCATCTTCGCCACCCAGGACCGCACCTGGGTCCGTCTCTCCGAGCTGCCGGCGGTCGTCCCCGAGGCCTTCATCGCCATCGAAGACCGCCGTTTCTACCAGCATCACGGCATCGACTTCGTGCGCACGCTGGGCGCGCTGGTCAACGACCTGCGCGGCGGCTCCCTGCAGGGCGGGAGCACCATCACCCAGCAGCTGGCGCGCAACCTCTTCGCGCAGCAGGTCGGCACCGAGCGGACGCTGGACCGGAAGATCCGCGAGGCGATGATGGCGCTGGCGCTGGAACGCCAGTACTCGAAGCAGCAGATCCTGGAGATGTACCTGAACCTGATCTACTTCGGCCACACCGCCTACGGGATCGAGGCGGCGGCGCGCGCCTACTTCGACGTCGACGCCAAGCAGCTGACGCTGGCGCAGGCGGCGACGCTGGCGGCGCTCCCCAAGGCGCCCAACCTCTACGAGCCCATCGGCCACCCGCAGGCGGCGCTGCAGCGGCGAAACCTGGTGCTGGACGCGATGGTCCAGTCCGGCTTCATCACGGCCGCCCAGGCGCAGGAAGCGAAGCGCCAGCCGCTGGGCGTCCACCCCGCGCAACGGATCCTGCAGAAGGGGTACCCCGACCCCTGGTTCGTCGACTACGTGATCCGCGAGCTGCTCCAGCGCTACAGCTGGAAGCAGGTCTACGAGGGCGGCCTGCGCATCTACACGACGCTCGACCCGCGCATCGACCAGCAGGCGCAGAAGATCGTCACCGACAACCTGCTCAGCTGGTACCCGCCCGACCGGCTGAAGAGCGCCGGCCAGCGGCCGCTGCAGGCGGCGGCCGTGCTGATGGACCCGCGGACGGGCGAGATCCTGGCCATGGTGGGCGGCCTGGAACACAGCACGAGCCTGGGCAACAACTGGGCCGCGCTGCCCAACCGGCCGGGCTCGGCCATCAAGCCGATCGCGGTCTACGTGCCCGCCTTGAGCCAGGGCGTCACCGCCGCCACCGTCTTCGACGACTCGCCCGTCTCCTTCCCGCGGCCCGGGCAGAGCCCGTGGCAGCCGCGCAACTTCGAGAGCGGGCAGTTCATGGGCCTGACCACCGTCCGCGAGGCGGTCCGCCGCTCGGTCAACGTGGTGGCCGTCCGGGTGCTCGACGCCATCGGCGTCGAGAAGGGCTGGACCATGGCCAGGGCGCTGGGGCTGGAGTCGCTGACGCCCCAGGACCGGACGCTCTCGCTGGCGCTGGGCGGGCTGACGCGCGGCGTCACGCCCGTCGAGATGGCGGTCGCCTACTCCACCATCGCCAACGGCGGTCTCCGTCCCACGCCGCTCGTCATCCGCAGGGTGGTGACCGCCGACGGCAAGGTGCTGGAGGAGGAGCAGCCCTCCCTGACGCGCGTGATCAGCCCCCAGGTCGCCTACGTGATGACCGACATCCTCCGCTCCGTGGTGGAGGACCGGCCGCCCAACGGCTTCATCTCGCCCGGCCACACCGGCGGCGCGGCCAGGATCCCGGGCTGGCCGACGGCCGGCAAGACGGGGACGGACGAGAACTTCTACAACGCCTGGTTCGCGGGCTTCACGCCCACGCTGACGGGCATCGTCTGGATCGGTCACGAGGGGAACATGGCGCCCCTGCCCGGAGGGATGCAGGGCGGCTCCGCGCGCGGTCCGGCGGGCCTCTTCAGCAAGCTGATGACGATGGCGCTCGAGGGCCAGAAGCCGGTCGACTTCGCCCGGCCGAGCGGCATCGTGACGGTCCGCATCTCCGCCAAGTCGGGCAAGATCGCCGGGCCTCTCACCCCCGACCGCTGGGCGCGGGACGAGATCTTCGTGGCCGGCACGCAGCCGGCGGAGCTGGACGACGCCTTCTACACGGCCGAGGTCTGCGCCGACAACCCCCAGCTCCTCTACCAGCCCGGCTGCGGCTGCACCCCGGTGAGCCGGCTCTTCCTGCGCCGTCCGCCGGCGCAGGCGGCGGACATGTCGATGACCGCGCCCGGCGCCAGCTGCAGCGCGGGCGCCCCGGGCCAGCCGGCGAACCCGTCGCCGGGCGGGGCCCCGGGGACGCCGCCGGGGCAGCCGGCGGCCACCGTCGTCGACCTGGCCATCGGCGACGGCGGCTGGTCGCCCTCCGACCTCCAGCTGAAGGCGGGCAGCTACCTGCTCCGCGTGGGGAACGGGACGGGCGAGGCGCACCGGCTGGTGATCGACGCGCTGGGCGTCAGCGCCGACCTGCCCCCCGGGCAGAGCGTCGACGTGCCACTGACCCTGGAGAAGCCGGGCACCTACGCCTTCCGCTGCGACCTCCACCCCGGCGAGGAAGGGCGCATCGTCGTCACCCCCTAGGCCCGGGCGCCGTGCGGAGGGCGACCACGGTCACCCCGGAGCCCCCTTCCTCCGGCGGCGCCAGGCTCTGCTCGGCCACCAGCGGATGCGAGCGGAGGTACTCGCCCACCGCCTGGCGGAGGGCGCCGGTCCCCTTGCCGTGGATGATCCGCACCCGCTCCAGACCGGCCAGGAGCGCGTCGTCCAGGTACTTGCCCACGCGCTCCAGCGCCTCGTCCGCGGTCAGGCCGCGCACGTCGATCTCCGGGCGGACGCTCTCGGCCTTGAGCCGCCCGAGCTCCGTGACGCCCCCCCGGGCCACCGGCGCCTCCGTCTCGGGCCGCCCGGCGCGCCCGCCGCCGGCCCCTCCCGGTCGCGCGCCGTCGCCGCCCGCCGCGCCCAGCGGCCGCAGCTGCCCGTAGGGCACGTTGACCCGCAGGAAGCCGACCCGGACCACCGCCTCGCGTCCCTGCACCTCGAGCAGCTCGCCCTCCGCGCGGAGCGAGTCGATCCAGACCCGCTCGCCCGGACGCGGCGGCCGGGCGGGGCGCTCCTCCGGCCCGGGTTGGGCGGCGGTCAGCGCCTCCACGCGGGCGCGCAGGCGGTTCAGCTCCTGGCGGGCCTCCTCGGCTTCGCGCAGGCTCCCGGGGCGGCTGGCCGCCTCCTCGGCCAGCCGCCGCAGCTCCCGCAGCCGGCGGTCGGCCTCGCGTTTGGCCTCGGCCACCACGGCCAGCGCCTCGGCCCGCGCCTCGGCGCGGAGGCGGGCCTCGCGCTCGCGCACCCGCTCCAGGCGCTCCTCCGCCTCCCGGGCCAGCTGCTGCTGCCGCTCCAGCAGCCGGGCCAACCGCCGCCGCTGCACGGCCAGCTCCGCCCGCTCCTCCTCCAGGCGGCGGACCAGCGCGCCCACCTCCTGCTCCTCCTCGGGCAGCAGCGAGCGGGCGCGCGCCACCACCTCCGCGGGAAGGCCGAGCCGCTCGGCGACGAGGAGGGCGTGCGAGCGGCCGGGCAACCCCAGCTCGATCCGGTAGGTGGGCTGGAGCGTCTGCTCGTCGAAGGCGACGCTGGCGTTCTCCGCCCGCGGCAGGCGCGTGGCCAGCGTCTTCAGCTCGCCCAGGTGGGTGGTGGCCACCACCCGCGCGCCGCGCTCCAGGAGGCGCTCCAGGATGGCGGCGGCCAGCGCGGCGCCCTCGCGCGGGTCCGTCCCCGCGCCGATCTCGTCCAGGAGGACGAGCCCGCCCGGCTCCATCCCGCGGAAGATGCGGACGATCTGGCCCATGTGCGAGGAGAAGGTGCTGAGGCTCTGCTCGATGCTCTGCTCGTCGCCCACGTCCACCCAGACGGAGGGGAAGGGGGCCAGCTCGCTGCCCGCCTCCGCCGGGACGGCGAGGCCGCTCTGCGCCATCAGCACCAGGAGGCCGAGCGTCTTCAGCGCGACCGTCTTGCCGCCCGTGTTGGGCCCCGTGACCACCAGCAGGTCGAAGTCCCGGCCGATCTCGAGGTCGACGGGGACCGCCCGCTCGCCCAGGAGCGGGTGACGGGCGCCCTGGAAGACGGCGGCGGGCGGGCCCTCGCGCAGGAGCGGAAGCGCCGCCCGCTGGCGATCGGCCAGCTCTGCCGCGGCCAGGAGGAGCTCCAGGCGCGTGGCCGCCTCGACGCCGGCGACGAGCAGGTCGAGCTGGCGCCGGGCCAGCGCCGAGAGCTCGCGGGCCAGGCGCTCGCACTCCTCCTCCTCCTGCCGCTCCAGCAGGCGGATGCGGTTGCCCAGCTCGACGACGGCGGCCGGCTCGACGAAGAAGGTGGCGCCGCTGGCCGAGCGGTCGTGGACGATACCGGGCACCGCCGTCCGCTGGTCGGCGCGGACAGGGAGGCAGAAGCGGCCGCCGCGGACCGTCACCACCGGCTCCTGCAGCACCTGGCGGGCGGCGAGGCTGCGGGCCAGCGCCTCCAGGCGCTCGCGCACCGCCGCCTCCAGCTCGCGGCGCCGCCGGCGGAGGGCCGCCAGCGCCGGAGAGGCGCTGTCCAGCCAGCTGCCGTCGGGGGCGACGGAGCGGGCGAGCCGCTCTTCCAGCGCGGGGAGACGCGGGAGCCGCCCGGCTTCCTCGCGCAGGCGGGGCTCCTGGGCCGCCTCTTCCAGCAGCCAGGCGCCCAGCCGCCCCGAGGCGCGAAGGAAGGCGAGGAGGGCGAAGAGCTCCTCCCCGGTCAAGGCGGCGCCGAGGCGGAGCCGCTCCAGCCAGGGCCGCGGGTCGAGCGCGGGCATGCGCGGCTGCGCGCCGCCCCGCTGCCGGAGCCGGATCGCCTCGGCCAGGCGGCCCTGGCGCGCGGCTATGGCGAGCGGATCGGCCGTCGGCCGCAGGGCGCGCGCGGCCTCGCGAGCGGGCGCGAAGCCGGTCGCCTCCGCCAGCTGCTCCAGGATGCGCGGGTAGTCGAGCTTCTCGAGGACCGTCTCGTCGAACACCGGCCGCCTCCCGCCTTCCCCGCCCCGGAGCGGCGCGCCCCGGGGCGGCGCCTTCCCGACCGCCGCGCCTAGCGCGCGGCTCCTCCCCGCTCGCCGCCCGCCGGGGCCGCCTCGGCCGGCAGCACCAGCTGCTCCGCCGCGTTGAAGAACTGGCGGTAGGCCAGGAAGCCGGAGAGCATGGAGGCGACGCCGGTGGAGGTGGAGAGCATGAACATGACCAGGATCTGGTAGCGGACCGCCTGCAGCGGGCTCGCGCCCGCGATCAGCAGGCCGGTCATCATGCCGGGCAGCTGGACGAGCCCGACGGTCTTGAGCGCGTCGACGGTCGGGATCATGCCGGCACGGACCGACTCGCGCAGCGGGATCTGCGCCGCCAGGCGCGGCGAGGCGCCCAGCGCCAGCGCCGAGAGCACCTCCCCCCGGCGCGCCCGCATCTCCGCCTTCAGCCGGTTGACCACCAGGCCGCTGGCCACCATGCTGTTGCCCATGATCATGCCGCTGATCGGGATGACGTAGCGCGCCTCGGCCGGGATCAGGCGGAGGATCAGGAGCAGCGCCAGGGTGACCGCCTCGGCGAAGACGATCCCCACCGCGGGCGGCAGGAAGCGCCGCGGCAGACCGGCTCCCCGCTGCCCCGCGTTCTGGACGGCGACCCCCGCCATGGCCGCGAGGACCAGCGCGATCAGCGGCCAGCTGGCGAGGCGGAAGACGACGTCCAGCACGTAGCCCATGGCCAGCAGCTGGATCAGCGCCCGCACCGCCCCGACCACGAGGTCGCGCTCCAGGTCGAGCCGCTGCGTGTAGGAGACGACCAGCGCCACCGCCACGAAGACCAGCGTCACCAGGACGGAGACGAAGCTCACGCCGGCGCCCTCCCCGCACCTTCGCGCGGCAGGAGCTCCCCCGCCAGGAAGCGCCGTCCGGCCTCGCTGGCCGGTCCGGCGAAGAAGCCCGCCGCCTCCCCGCTCTCCGCCAGCTCGCCCGCCATCACCAGGACCACGTAGTCGGCCACCCTCCGCGCCTGCCCGAGGTCGTGGGTGACCCAGATGACGGTCAGTCCCGTCGTCTCCACCAGCTGGCGGACCGTCTCCTCGACGCGCAGCGTGGCGCCGGGATCGAGGGAGGCGGTGGGCTCGTCCAGGAGGAGCACCTCCGGCCGGTTGGCCAGCGCCCGCGCCAGGGCGACCCGCTGCTGCTCGCCCCCGGAGAGGCCGTCCACCCGTCTCTCCGCCATCTCGGGCGGCAGCGCCACCTGCGCCAGGAGCTCCTCCACGGGCGGGCCGCTCTCCCCCCGGCTGGCGGGGCCGAAGCGGACGTTCTCCGCCACCGTGCCGGGGAAGAGGTAGGGCCGCTGCAGGACCATGCCCACCCGCCGCCGCAGCGCGCGCACCTCCGTCTCCCGCACGTCGCGCCCGTCGAGGAGGACGCGGCCGCGGTCCGGGTCGCGGAGCCGGTTGAGGAGCGAGAGCAGCGTGCTCTTGCCCGCCCCGGAGGGGCCGATCAGCGCCGTCAGCGCGCGCTCCGGGAAGCGGAGGCGGACGCCGCGCAGGATCCAGCCGCCCTCCGGCGAGGCCACCCAGACGTCCTCCAGCTCCAGGCGGGGCGTCAGGACCACCCCGCCAGGAGAAGGGCGCTGCAGGGTCCGCCCAGGCCGATGGCGGTGCAGAGGAGGTGCGGCCGCCCCCGCCGCCCCTCCAGGGCCAGGGGGCCGCCGTGGACCGGGACGAGCTCCAGGTCGGGGTCCGCTTCCTCCCAGCCGGCCGTGGGAGGAAGCTTTCCGCCCGCCAGGGCGAGGGCGGCGACCGCCGCCTCCAGCGCGCCGCTGGCGGCCATGGTGTACCCCAGGGCTCCCGCCGGCGCCGTCACCGGCGGAAGCGCCGGCCCCAGCACCGCCCGCAGCGCCTGCGCCTCGGCCCGGTCGACCCGCGGGGAGCCGGCGGCGTGGGCCACGACCCCGTCCACCGCCTCGGGGCCCAGGCCCGCATCCTCCAGGGCGGCGCGGATCGCCCTCGCCAGGCCGTCGGCCAGCGTGCGGCCGTCCAGCTGCCCCCCGGCGGCCAGCGCCCGCCCGTAGCCCGCCACCTCGGCCAGGATGCGCGCGCCTCTCGCCCGGGCGTGCGCCAGCGACTCCAGGACGAGCCAGGCGGCGCCCTCGCCCGCCGTCACCCCGTCGCGCCGGGCGTCGTAGGGGCGGCCCCTCTCCCGGCTCAGCTCGCCGGTCCGGAGGAGCGGCGCGAGAAGGAGAGGCTCCAGGGAGGACTCGCTGGCACCCGCCAGCACCACGTCGGCCTCGCCGTCGCGGACGGCGAAGGCGGCCGTGCCGATGGCGTCCAGGCCGGCGCCCGAGGCGGTGGTCAGGGTCGTGTTGACGCCCCGGAAGCCGTACCGCTCGGCGATGACGCCGGCGGCCATGTTGGGGATGATGCGCGGGATGGTGTGGGGCCCCACGCGCCGCGGACCGTTCACCTGCACCCGCTCCAGCCCCGCGATCAGCTCGCCCGGGCCGCCGACCGAGGTTCCGCCGATCACGCCGACCCGCCAGGGGTCGAGCGCGGCCGGATCGAGCCCCGCCTGCTCCAGGGCGAGCTCGGCTGCGGCCGCCGCGAGGTGGGTGAAGCGCTCGTTGTTGCGCACGGTGCGGGGCGGCAGGAAGCGCTCCGGCTCGAAGTCCGCCGCCCTGGCGACCGCCAGCCGCCCCAGCCCGTCCCACTCCTCGACGCGACCGGCGGCCGCCCCGCCCTCCAGGCCCGAGCGGAGCGCCTCCGCGCCCGGCCCGAGCGCGCTGACCGCGCCGACGCCCGTCACCACCACCCGGGTGGACTCCGACTCCACGCGTCACCGACCTCCTTCCGCAGCTTCCCATCTTACCGGTGCCGTCGACCGCGGACGACTGGCCGGCCCGGGACCGGGTCTCCCTTCCGCCCCCGCACCATACCATCTTCCGGCGGCCTCGCCGGCCGGCCCGGCCGCGCGGCGGAGGGTGTGGAACGGTGATCGTGGACGCATCGAACTTCCGGCGCTTCCTGCGGGTGGCGGCGCACCTGGTCGCCGCGCTCCTCCTCTTCGCCGTCCTCTGGACCGCCTTCGGGGAGCGGCTCGTGGGCCCTTCCTCCGGCTCCGCCGGGGCGCCGCTCGACCGGCCGTTCCGCACCGTCCAGCCGGGGGTGACGCTGGCCGACCGCGACGTCAGCGGCTGGACCGAGCTGGAGCTGCGCTCCTGGCTGGCCGGGCTGGCGGCCCAGGTGGCCAGCCCGCCCCGGGACGCCTATATCGACCCGGCGACGCGGGGGCGGGTGCCGGGCCTCGCCGGCCTCCGCCTCGACGTGGGCGCCACGGTGGAGGCGGCGCTCGCCGCGCCCGAGGGCGCCCGCATCACGCCCGTCTACCGCCTCGTGCCGCCCCGCGTCCACCTCGACGACCTGCCGCCGGCGCCCATCTACCAGGGGAATCCCCAGCGGCGAGCCGTGGCCTTTCTGGTCAACGTCGCCTGGGGCGAAGAGTACCTCCCCTCCATGCTGGAGACGTTGAAGAAGGCGGGGGTGCGGGGGAGCTTCTTCCTCGTGGGCGCCTGGGCGGAAGAGCACGCCCGCCAGGCGCGCGCCATCGCCGACGCCGGAGAGGAGATCGACTCCCACGGCTGGCAGACGGTCGAGTACGAGCACCTGGGCGAGGCCGAGGTGGCCCGCCAGGTGGTCCAGGCCGACCGCGTGATCGAGGCGGTCACGGGCCGCCGGCCGGTCTACTTCAGCCCGCACCGCGGCGTCGTCACCCGCGCCGTCCTCGACCAGGCGCTGGCGGCGGGACATCAGGTGATCCTCTGGTCGGTGGACACCGTCGACTGGCAGCACCCCGCGCCCGAGGCGATCCTCGAGCGCGTGGAGGCGAAGCTCCACCCCGGCGCGCTGATCCTGATGCACCCCACCGCCGAGACGGCGCGGGTCCTGCCGGAGCTGATCCGCCGCGTGGAGGCACGCGGGTACCAGATCCTTCCCCTCGCCGAGCTGCTGGCGGAGGATCCGCTCGCCAAAGTCAGGTAGAATCGGGGCGACGCCTGCCGCACGGGAGGATGGATCGTGAGCGACCTCTACCTCCGCGCCGCGGCCGCCCTGGCGGCCGCCTTCGCCTGGGGCGCGCTGCCCCTGGGATACGCGCTCTCGCGGGCGCTGAAGCGGGCCGACGTGCGCTGGTTGAGCCCCTACAACCTCGGGCTGGGCACGGTCCGCCGGAGGCTCGGGACCCTCTGGCCGGCGCTCCTCGTGGCGCCGGACCTCGTCAAGGCGGCGCTGGCGGTGTGGGTGGCGGGCCGGCTGTCGGGCGCGGAGGTCGCCTTCTGGGCCGCCCTGGGCGTGGTCGCCGGCCACCTCTACTCGCCCGCCTTCCTCTGGCCGGGCGGCCTTGCGCCGCGAAGCCGCGGCACGGCCTCGGGCGCCGGTGCCTGGCTGGGGCTCGGCCTGGCGGGCGCAGTGGACGCCCTCGCCCTGGCCCTGCCGTTCGCGGTGGCCGGCGCGGCGCTCCTCCTGCCCAGGCTGGCCGGCCGGCGCTGGGGCTGGCCCTCGCTGGCGGCGGCGCTGGCCGCGGCCAGCATGCCCGCGGCGGCCGCGGGCCGCGCCGGGGGGCTGGCGCCGGCGATCCTCCTCGCCTGGCTCCTCCTCTGGCGGCAGAAGGAGCACCTGGGCCGCATCCTGGACGGCGTCGAGCCGCGCCTGGGCGAGCGCAGGCCGCTCCCGGAGACCGACCCGGACGAGGTGGCCTGCGCCTTCCTGATCCATCCGATGACACCCGAGGACTGGTGGCAGCCCCGCCGCTTCGGCTGGCTGGCGCCGCTCGCCCGGCGCCGGCTGCTGCCGGCGGGCTGGCTGGAACGCCTGGCCCTTCTCATGCGACCGATGCAGGTCGACGAGATCGCCGGCGTCCTCACCGCCACCGGGAAGCGGGCGCGCGTCTACCTGCTGGGCGTGCCCATGCTGCCCGCCCAGATCAAGCGCCACGAGAGGCTGGCCGTCCTGCGCGCGCGCCAGGCCGCCCGGCTCGCCCGGGAGCTGGGCGCCTCGGTCCTGGGGCTGGGCGCCTACTGGTCGGTGGTGGGCGAGAAAGGCACGGCGGTCCAGGCGGAGGCTCCGCTGCCCGTGACCAACGGCGGCGCCTACACCGCCGGCGCGGTCGCCGAGGCCGTGCCGCGCGTGATGGCGCGCCTGCGCGCACGGGGCCTCGACCTGGCCCGGGCGACGGCGGCGGTCGTCGGAGCCAACGGGGTGGTCGGCTTCGGCATCGCCCGCGGCATCGCCGGCCACGTCGGGCGGCTCCTCATGCTGGGCACCCACGAGGACCGGCTGGAGCGGTCGGCGGCCACTCTCCGCCGCCACTTCCCCGCTCTGGAGGTGGTGGCGGGAACCGACCTGGCGCTCCTGAGGGAGGCGGACGTCGTCTTCACCGCCACCTCGCAGGTGGAGCCCGTGGTCCTCCCCGAGCACGTCCGGCCGGGGACGCTCATCTACGACGTGGGGCGCCCGCCCGACGTCCATCCGGCGGTCGCCGAGATCCCCGGCGTCGAGGTGGTGCCGGGCGGCGTCGTCGCCCTGCCCGGCGAGGCGCGCTTCCGGCTGGAGCTGGGCTACGGTCCCGGCCTCGTCCCCGCCTGCCTGGCGGAGACGCTCCTCATCGCGCTGGACGGCGCCTTCGACCGCTGCACCCTCGGCGGGCCGGCGCGCAGCGAGAACGTCCGCTACTTCGTCGAGCGGGCTCGCCGCATGGGCTTCCGCGTCGTCACGGAGGCGCCCGGCCGGCCCTCGCCCGCCAGGGGGGTGGCCTCGTGATCTACGCCGGCGTCGACGGGGGCGCGTCGCGGACGCGGGTGCTGGCGCTGGAGAGCGGGAGCGGACGGCTGGTGCGCGCCGAGGGCGGCGGCTCGAGCCCGGAGGTCTGGGGGGAGGAACGGGCGCTGGCCGTACTCTCGGAGCTCCTCGGGCGGGCCGTCGGCGCGGTCGCGGGCGCCTGGCCGCCCGCGGCCCCGGTCCGCGCCGTCTTCGCGCTCGCCGGCCTCGACACGGAGGCCGAGCGCGCCCGGGCCCGGGCCCTCCTGGCGGAGGCGCTGCCCGGCTGGTCGCTGGAGCTCGTCAACGACACCCAGGCCGCCCTCTGGGCGGGCGCCCCCGAGCCCGGTCCGGCGGTGGTGGTGGTGGCCGGGACCGGCGCCAACGCGGCCGCCCGCGACGCCACGGGCCGGCTCTTTCGCCTGCGCGGCAAGGGCTACGAGCAGGGCAACTACGGCGGCGGCATCGACCTGGCGCGTTCCGCGCTCCACGCCGCCTTCCGCTCCGAGGAAGGCTCGGGGCCGCGCACGCGCCTGGAACCCGAGCTCCTGGCGCTCAGCGGCGCCCGCGACTACGACGAGCTGGCGGAGCGGATCGGGGGCGGGCAGGCGGCGCCCTCCGCGCAGCTCCTCCAGCTGGTGGCCGCGATCCCGCCGCTGGTGGTCCGGCTGGCCGGCGAGGGCGACGCGGTCGCCCAGGAGCTCCTCCTCGAGATGGGCAGGAAGCTGGCCGGCTCGGCCCGGGCGGCCGCCTCGCGCGCGGGGCTGGGCGCGCCTCCGGGCGGCCCCGCGCTGCCGGTGCTCCTCGCCGGCGGGCTCTTCCGGCCCGAGAACCCCTGGCTGGAGGACGCTCTCCGCCTCGAGCTCCACCGCTGGCTTCCGGGGGCCGACTGCCGGCGCAGCCCGCGCGAGCCGGTCCGCGGCGCCCTCCTCCTCGCCCTCCAGGGCGACCCGGAGCTGGCGCCCGCCGAGCGGGAACGCACCCGCGGGGTGGTGCTGGAGGGCGAGCCGCTGGAGCTCCCCGGCGCCTAGCGGCGGCTAGCCGGAGGAAGGTCCCTCCCACTCGCCCGCGCCGTCCCGCAGCGGGCGGAGCTCGCGCCGCCACTCCTCCTCCAGCGCGCGCTGCAGGCGCCGGTTGAGCCGCCGGGCTTCCTCCAGCTCCTCGGCCAGGTTGAGCGCCGCCAGCACGGCCACCTGGAGGGCGGAGAGGTGCGGGTTCCTGCCGGCGATCTCGCGCATCCGCCGGTCGGTCTCCGCCGCCAGCCGCTCGAGCTCCTCCCTCGGCACCGCGCCGCGCAGGAGGAAGGGACGGTCCAGGATCCTCACCTCGACGCGCTCCATCTCCGCCATCGCCTCACCTCGCCCCCCGCTCGCCCCCCGGGAGCCCCGCCGGCAGCCTCTCCGCCGCCTCCAGCCAGCTCGCGTAGGCCGCCTCCAGCTCGGCCTCCACCGCCTGGTAGCGCTCGCCCAGGCGGGCCAGCTCCTCTCGCTCCGCGGGCGGGGAGGCGAGCCGGCCCTCGAGCTCGCTCCGCTCCCGCTCCAGCGCCTCGATCCGCGCCTCCAGCTCGGCCATCTCGGCCTGCCGGCGGCGGAGCGAGCCCGCCTCCCGGCGGCGCTCGCCGCCCCCACCCGTCGCCCGCGCCCCGCCCGCCCCGGCCCCGCCCGTCGCCGCCGCGGACCGCCCGGCGCCGCCTTCCTGCGCCGACAGCCAGGGCAGCCGGCCGCCGGCCAGGAGCCGGACGCCCTCCGGCGCCTCGACGATCCGGCCGCCCTCCACCAGCCAGAGCCGCCGCGCCACCCGCCGCAGGAAGTAGCGGTCGTGGCTGACCACCACCAGCGCCGCGGGCAGCTCGGCCAGCGTCCGCTCCAGCGCCTCCCGCGTCTCCAGGTCGAGGTGGTTGGTCGGCTCGTCCAGCAGGAGAAGGTCGGCCGGCTCCATCAGGGCGAGCAGGAGCGCCAGGCGCGCCCGCTCGCCGCCGGAGAGACCCTCCAGCGGGCGCAGCGCCGCCTCCCCCGGCCAGCCGAAGCGGGCCAGCCAGCGGTGGGCGCCCTCGCGGTCGAGCGGCCGGACCTGCACCAGCGCCTCCAGGAGCGGCGTCCCGGCGGGAAGCGCCTCCAGCTCCGACGGCCAGCTCCCCTGCGCGAGCCAGGCGACCCGGAGCCCCGGCCCGCGCAGCAGGCTGCCCTCCACGGGCGCCACGGCGCCGGCCAGGGTGGCCAGAAGCGTGCTCTTGCCCGCGCCGTTGGGACCGACCACCGCCGCCCGCTCGCCCACCCGCAGCTCGGCCGAGAAGGGGCCGGCGCGGTGCGTGCCGCGGCCGACGGTCACCCGCTCCAGGCGGACGGCGAGCGCGCCCGGGACGGCGAGGCGGTCGGCGGCGGCGCCCAGCCGCGGGGCGGGCCCGCCGGCGGGCGGCCGTTCCGGCGCCTCCGCCAGCAGCCGCTCCAGGCGCTTCTCGCGGCTCTTCGCCTGCCGGGCCAGCCGCCCCGCCCGGTTCCGCTCGACGAAGGCGCGCAGGCGAGCCGCCTCCCGCTCGCGCCGCTCCGCCTCCTCCTCGCGGCGGCGCCGCTCCCCCTCGCGCAGCTCGAGGTAGCGGGAGTAGCCGCCCGGGTAGCTGCGCACGCGGCCGCCCGCCACCTCCCAGGTGAGCGAGGGGACGCGGTCGAGCAGCTGGCGGTCGTGGGCGACGACGACCAGCGCCGCGGGGGTGGAGAGAAGCGCTTCCTCCAGCCAGGCGACCGCCTCCATGTCCAGGTGGTTGGTCGGCTCGTCCAGCAGGAGGAGGTCGCCCGGGTCGAGGAGCGCCGCCGCCAGCTCCACCCGCACCCGCTCGCCGCCGCTCAGCTCGTCCCCCGGCACGTGCCAGCGCGCCTCGGGCAGGCCGAGGCCGCGCAGGACCGCCTCGATCCGGTTCCGGTAGCTCCAGCCGTCCCGGCTCTGGAAGCTCGCCTGCGCGGCGCCGTACCGCTCCAGGAGCGCCTCGGAGGCGGCGCCCCGGCCCAGCTCGGCCTCCAGCTCCCGCAGCTCGGCCTCCAGCCGCCTCAGCTCGGCGAAGGCGGCCTCGGCGCGCTCCCAGGGCGTCCGCCGGTCGAGGCTGCCGGCGTCCTGGCGGACGTGGCGGAGGCGCAGCCCCTCCCGCCGGAGCACGCGGCCGGCGTCGGGGAGCAGCTCGCCGGCCATCAGGCGGAGAAGGGTGCTCTTCCCCTCGCCGTTGCGGCCGACCACGCCGATCCGCTGGCGCGGCTCGACGGCCAGCGAGACCCCCGCCAGCACCGGCCGGTCGCCGGCCCACCAGGCGACGTCCTCAAGCTCCAGAAGCGGCATGATCCCTCGCGCGAAGCCTCCCCAGGCCAGCCTTCACGAGCGGAGCTGCGCCCCCTCCCGCTTCAGTCGCGCCCGGACCGTCTCGTGGACGCGGGCCACTTCCTCGTCGCTCAGCGTGCGGTCCGGCGCCCGGTAGGTGAGGGAGAAGGCGAGGCTCTTCCGGCCCGCGCCGATCTCCTCCCCATGGTACACGTCGAAGAGGAAGAGCCGATCGAGCCAGGGGCCCGCCGCCTCGCGGATGGCCGCCGCCACCCTCTCCGCCGGCTCCTCCTCCGGCACGACCAGCGAGAGGTCGCGCTCCACCCCCGGGTAGCGCGCGAGGGGAGCCGGCTCGCGCGGCGGCTCCGCAAGCCGGAGGACGGCGTCGAGGTCGAGCTCGCCGGCCACCATCCCCTCCGGCAGGTCGAGCCGGCGCGCCAGGGCGGGATGGAGCTCGCCCAGCCAGCCGATCGGCTCCCCATCGGCCGCCAGCACCCGCGCCGCCCGGCCCGGGTGGAGCGCAGCCGGCCCTCCCCGCTCGAAGCGCGCCCCCCGCACCGCCGTCCGCTGGAGAAGCGCCTCCATCAGCCCCTTGGCGGTGAAGAAGTCGGCGGGACGGCCGCGGTCGGCCCAGCTCCAGGCCAGGCGTCCCCGCACCAGGAAGCCGGCCGCCGAGCGCTCCTCCACCCCGCCCCCGTCCGCCAGCGCGAAGCACCGTCCCACCTCGAAGAGCGCCCACTCCTCCCGTCCCTGGCGCCGGTTCTCCTCGGCCGAGGCCAGGAGCGAGGGCAGGAGCGAGGGCTCCAGGCAGGCCTGCTCCCGGCTGATGGGGTTGGCCAGGCGCGGGCAGCGCGCGGGGTCGAAGCCCAGCAGGCGCAGCCGCTCCTCCCCCTGCAGCGGGTAGCCCACGCTCTCGCTCAGCCCGGCACCGGCCAGCGTCTCCCGCACCAGGCGGCGGAGGAGGCCCGGCCGGTCCGGCTCCGGCAGGCCGCCCGGCGACGCCGCCAGGCGGGAGGGGATGCGCTCGTAGCCGGCCAGCCGGCCCGCCTCCTCGGCCAGGTCGGCCTCGCCCTCCACGTCGCCCCGCCAGCTCGGGACGCGCACCAGGAAGCGCCCGCCGCCCGCCTCCTCGAAGCGGAAGCCCAGCCGCTCCAGGAGGGCGCGCAGCTCGCCCTCGCCGATCTCCATCCCCAGGAGCGAACGGATCCGCTCCGGCCGCCAGGCGACGCGGCGCTCCCCGGGCAGCCGGCCCGTCGCCTCGGCGGCGGCCGCCAGCCGCCCGCCCGTCCAGGCGACCATCAGCTCGGCCGCCCGGAGCGCCGCCGGCCGCTGCAGCGCCGGGTCGACACCCTTCTCGAAGCGGGCGGCCGCCTCGCTGGGCAACCCCTGCCGCCGCGCGGTCCGCCGGATGCTGCGCGGCTCGAACCAGGCCGACTCCAGGAGGACGCGCCGCGTCCCTTCCTCGACCTCGCTGCCGGCGCCGCCCATCACCCCGGCCAGGCCGACCGGGCGGTCCTCGCTGACGATGAGGAGATCCTCCTGCGAGAGCTCCCGTTCGACGCCGTCCAGGGTGACGAGCCGCTCCCCGCGCCGCGCCCGGCGGACGCCCACCAGGGGGCGCCCGTCCCGCCAGGCGAGGCGGTCCGCGTCGAAGGCGTGGAGCGGCTGGCCGCTTTCCAGCATGACGTAGTTGGTCGCGTCGACGAGGGCGTTGATCGGCCGCAGGCCGGCCGCGCGCAGCCTGCGCTGAACCTCCGGCGGCGAGGGAACAGGGCGGACGTCCTCCAGGAGGAGCGCCACGTAACGGCCGCAGCCGTCCGGCGCCTCCAGGCGGATCCCGGGCGCGAGGGGGCTTCCGGCCAGCGCCTCCCAGTCGACGGCGGGCGCCTTCGGCCCGGGGAGGGGCAGCCCGAAGCGCGCGGCCACCTCCCGCGCGACGCCCAGCACGCTCTGGCAGTGGACCGCGTAGTTGGGCGTCAGCTCCAGCTCCAGGACGGCGTCGCCGACGGGCAGGTAGCGCTCGGCCGGCTCGCCGGGGGTGCCGGCCGGCAGCTCGAGGACGCCGGCGTGGTCGCCGCCGGGGAGGCCGAGCTCGTCGCCGGCGCAGAGCATCCCCTCCGAGAGGACGCCGCGGAAGCGGGTGGCCGCCAGCGGTTCGGGGCGACCGGGAAGCCGTGCGCCGGGCGGTGCCCAGACGCCCAGCATGCCGGCGCGCAGGTTGGGCGCCCCGGAGACGACCTGGACCTCGCGCCCGAGCCCGACGTCCAGGCGGCAGAGGCGGAGCTGGTCGGCCTGCGGGTGCGGCTCCACGGCGGCGAGGCGCGCCACGCGCAGTCCGTCGAGCGACTCGGGCCCGCGCTCCACCCCCGCCACCTCCAGCCCCTGCAGGGGCAGCAGGCGCGCCAGCTCCTCGACCCCCGCCGGCGGTTCGACGAATTCCCGCAACCAGAGCCAGTCAATCCGCACGGACGGCCCTCCCCCCGCGGAACGGCTCCAGCCAGCGCAGGTCGTTCCGGTAGAGCAGGCGGATGTTGTCGACGCGGTAGAGGAGCATGGCCACGCGCTCGATGCCGAGGCCGAAGGCGAAGCCGCTCGCTTCCTCGGGATCGTAGCCGCCGTTGCGCAGCACGACGGGGTGGACCATGCCCGCGCCCAGGATCTCCAGCCAGCCCGTGCCGCAGACCGCGCAGCCCTCGCCGCCGCAGATCGTGCAGCTGACGTCGACCTCGACGCTGGGCTCGGTGAAGGGGAAGTAGCTGGGGCGCAGGCGGATGCGCGTGCCGGCGCCGAAGAGGCCGCGCGCCAGCGCCTCCAGCGTCCCCTTCAGGTCGGCCATGCTGACGCCGCGGTCGACGCAGAGCCCCTCCACCTGGTGGAAGACCGGCGAGTGGCGGGCGTCGTCGTCGCGCCGGTAGACGCGGCCCGGCGAGATCATGCGTACCGGCAGGCGCGGCGCGTGGGCGCGCATGTAGCGGATCTGCCCGGGGGAGGTGTGGGTGCGCAGGAGGAGCGCTCCGGGCGCCCCCCCGCGCGAGGAAGTGCCGCCCTCCCCGGCGTCGCCGGCCTCCCGGGGCGTCCCGCCGTCGCCGCCCGGCGCGAGGTAGAAGGTGTCCTGCATGTCGCGCGCGGGGTGGTCCGGGGGGATGTTGAGGGCGGTGAAGTTGAGCTCGTCGCTCTCGACCTCCGGCCCCTCCCAGATCTCGTAGCCCAGCGACGCCATGATCGACTCCACCCGCTCCTCGGCCAGGCGGAGCGGATGGAAGGCGCCCAGCGGCACGGGCGCGCCGGGCAGCGTCACGTCCACCTGCTCGCGCGCCAGCCGCGCCTCCAGCTCGCCGGCGGCCAGCGCCTCGGCGCGCGCCGCCAGCGCCTCCTCGATCCTCTCCTTGGCCTCGTTGAGGCGCTGCCCGTAGCCGCGGCGCTCCTCGGCCGGCAGCTCGGGCAGCCGCCGGAAGGCCTGGGCCAGGCGGCCCTTCCGGCCCAGGAAGGCGACGCGCAGCGCCTCCAGCTCCTCCGGCGAGGCCGCCTGCCCGATCCGCTCCAGCGCCTCGCCGGCCAGCTCTTCCGCCTCCTGCTCCTTCCTCCCGTCCATCGCCTCACCCCTGCCCCGGAGGGAACTCCGGCGGCGCCGCCCGGCCCTCCTCGCGCCGGGCGGCCCGCCGGGCACAAAAAAACCGCCCCGCGAGGGGCGGAACAAGCCGCGGTACCACCCTGCTTCCCCCGCGGGCGACCGGCCGCGCTCCCGCGTCCGCGGGCGCACCGCCCGAGCCTTCCCGCGAGGCTCTGCGCGCGCTAACGGGCGCACCCGGACCCTCCTACCGGCGGCGGCACCGCAGGGACGCGAGGATGCGTGCCGCTCCCCTCGGAGGATCGGCTCGGGGGCGAACTTCGCAGCGGACCGCCGCAGCCGGCTTCCAGTCGCGGCCGGCCTCCCTGGAGCCGCGGGACCGCGCTACTCTCCCCCTCATCGCGGCGCTGCTCCGGGCGGACTACCCGTTGCCGCCCAGCAGGCTCCGGTAGAGCAAATAAGCCAGGATCGAACCGGTACGCTCGAAGATCGCCCAGAAGAAGTCGGCCGCCGGCATGGTGGGACTGCCCCCTTCCGGGAAAGACCGCCTGCTCCGCCCCTGACGGTCTCGGGTCCGCCTCGGCGGCGGCGCGTACGTGCGCATTATAGCATCGCTTTTTGCTGTACGGCAGCCCTCTGGCGCGCCGCTTCATACAGAATCATGGCACCGGCGACGGCCGCGTTCAACGACTCGCCCGCCTCCATGGGGATGGTGACCGCCTCCGCCCGCAGCCGGATGCGCGGGGAGACGCCCTCGGCCTCGTTCCCGACCACCACGGCCACCCGCCCCTCGAGCCGGCTCTCCCAGAGCGGGCGACCGCCGCGCGGGAGCGCGGCCAGCAGGCGCCAGCCTCCGGCCGCCAGCTCCTCCAGGAGCGCCTCCTCGGCCACGTCCCAGCGGAGCGGCAGCCGGAAGACGGCGCCCATGGAGCCCCGCACCACCTTCGGACTCCAGACGTCCACCGTGCCCCGCAGGAGGACGGCCGCGCGGCCGCCCATCGCCTCCGCCGCGCGCAGGAGCGTGCCCAGGTTGCCGGGATCCTGCAACCGGTCGACCACCAGCAGCGGGCGGTCGCCCCGCCCGCCACGGCCGTCCCAGGGCGGCGGCATGCGCACGACCAGCGCCACACCCTGCGGGCTCTCCAGCTCGCTGAGTGCGAGGAAGAGCGAGCGGCGAACCTCGACGACCCGGTCCGCAGGAAGGCCCGCGGCCAGGCCGCGGGCCTCCTCCTCTCCCAGCATCTCCGGCGCGAGCACCGCCAGCTCCACTTCCACTCCCGCCGCCAGCGCCTCCCGCGCCAGCTGGACGCCCTCCACCAGGGTCAGCCCCTCCCGGTGCCGGAGCCGGCGGTCGCGCGCCAGCCGGCGCAGGTGGCGGAGTCGCGGGTTGTCCGGGCTCTCGACCCGCACGCGGATCAGAGCGCTGCGCGCGCCCGCTCCACCAGCCGGTCGAAGCCGGCCCGGTCGCGGACCGCCATCTCGGCCAGCATCTTCCGGTTGATGGCCACCCCGGCCCGCTTCAGCCCCGCGATCAACCGGCTGTAGGAGAGACCGTCCTGGCGGGCGGCGGCGTTGATGCGCGCGATCCAGAGCCGCCGGAACTCGCGCTTGCGGAGCCTCCGGTGGCGGTAGGCGTGCGCCAGCGCGTGCATGACCGTCTCGTTGGCCGGGCGGAAGAGCGCGTGGCGCCCGCCGAAGTAGCCCTTGGCCAGCTTCAGGATCTTCTTGTGGCGGCGGCGGCTTTTCGGCCCGCCCTTGACGCGAGTCATCCGGACCCCTCCCCTGGATCAGGTTCCCGGCAGGAGCCGGCGCAGTCGCCGCTCGTCGGCCGCGCTCGCCACGGCCGGCTTCTCCAGGCGGCGGAGCTGCTTCTTGGACTTGGTGCGTGCGTTGTGGTGGTTGTAGGC
Organism: Bacillota bacterium; assembly: GCA_029960955.1. GTDB lineage: Bacteria > Bacillota > Sulfobacillia > JAIMAT01 > JAIMAT01 > JAIMAT01. The sequence continues at coordinate 104,712 of JASBVS010000002.1, read as the reverse complement.
GCGCTGGCGCCCGAAACGCCCCTTGGCGGTCACCTTGAACCGCTTGGCGGCGCCCCGGTGCGTCTTCATCTTGGGCATCCCGTCACGACCCCCCTCTTCCAGACCGGGCGCCGGCGGACTACTCGGCCCCGGCCCGGGCGGCCTCGCCGCCTCCGCCCGGCTTCGACTCCTCGTCGCCGTGCTGCGGGCCACCGGCCCGCTGCTTGACCGCGCTGGGCTTGGGACTGAGGAACATCACCATGTTGCGGCCCTCGACCCGGGGTTCCTGCTCGACGACGGCCAGGTCCTGCACCCGTCCCTGCAGCTGCTGGAGCAGCTCGAGGCCCAGCGAGGAGTGGACGATCTCGCGGCCCCGGAACATGACGGTGCACTTCACCTTGTTGCCCTCGCGAAGGAAGCGTTCCGCGTTGCGCACCTTGACCTCGAAGTCGTGGTCGTCGATGTTGGGTCGCAACTTCACTTCCTTGATGTCGACGAGCCGTTGGTGGCGCCGCGCCTCCCGCTCCTGCTTGGCCTGCTCGTACTTGTAGCGGCCGTAGTCCATCAGGCGGCAGACCGGCGGCGTCGCGTTGGGCGCCACCTCGACCAGGTCCAGACCCCGTTCGGCCGCGACGCGGAGCGCCTCCCGGGTCAGGAAGACCCCCAGTTGCGTACCGTCCTCGTCGATGACGCGCACCTCGCGGGCCCGGATCGCCTGGTTGACCCGCAACTCCCTGGCGATGCTCCATCACCCCCATACGATGCGAACAGGCGGTGGGCCACCGCGCCCACCGCCGACGGAATCCAGTCCATCGTGGTCGTACCCGATCCGGTGGCCCTGCACGCTCAGGCGGCAGGGGAGAAGCCAAGCTTCTGCTTCGTGGACCACTTTGCCGCGCGCAGTCTATCATCCGCTCGCAGCGGAGTCAACGCTCCGCGGCCGGCGCGCGCCGCTCGCGCGCCTCCTCCAGCAGTCTGCCGGCCACCTCCTCCCAGGGAAGCGCACCCTGGTCGCCGGCGGCGCGGCTGCGGACCGCGACCGTCCCGGCGCTCGCCTCCCGGTCGCCCACCACCAGCACGTAGGGGATCTTCTCCAGCTCCGCCTGGCGGATCTTGTAGCCGAGCTTCTCGTTGCGCCCGTCGACCTCCACTCGCAGCCCGCGGGCGGCCAGCTCCCGCTCCAGCCGGCGGGCGTACTCGAGGTGGCGGTCGGCCACCGGCACGATGCGCGCCTGGACCGGCGCCAGCCAGAGAGGGAAGTCGCCGGCGTAGTGCTCCACCAGGATGCCGATGAAGCGCTCCAGCGTGCCGAGGATGGCGCGGTGGATGATGACCGGCCGGCGCAACTCGCCCTGCTCGTCCACGTAGGTCAGGTCGAAGCGCTCGGGCAGCTGGAAGTCGAGCTGGACGGTGGCGCACTGCCACTCGCGACCCAGCGCGTCGGTCACCATGAAGTCCAGCTTGGGGCCGTAGAAGGCGCCGTCGCCCTCGTTGATCCGGTAGGGCCGGCCGGAGGCCTCCAGCGCCGCGCGGAGTGCGGCCTCGGCCCGCTCCCAGGTGGCCAGGTCGCCCATGTAGTCCTCGGGTCGCGTCGAGAAGAGGATGCGGTACGGCATCCCAAAGGTGGAGTACTCGCGCTCCACCAGCTCCAGCACGCGGGCGATCTCCTCCTGGATCTGGTCCTCGCGGATGAAGAGGTGGGCGTCGTCCTGGTGCATGCCGCGGACGCGGAGGAGCCCGTGCAGGGTACCCGAGCGCTCGAAGCGCGCCAACCCCTCGTACTCCATCAGGCGGAGCGGCAGGTCGCGGTAGGAGCGCGTCTTCTCCTTGTAGAGGAGGCAGTGGGCGGGGCAGTTCATCGGCTTCAGCCCCAGCACCTCCTCCTCCCGCTCCATCAGGAACATGTTCTCGCGGTAGTGCTCCCAGTGGCCCGACACCTTCCAGAGATCGGCCCGGAAGACCTGCGGGGTGCGCACCTCCCGGTAGCCGGCCGCCAGCTGCAGCTCGCGCGAGAAGGCCTCCAGCTGGCGGTAGAGCGTCCACCCCTTGGGGTGCCAGAAGACGAAGCCGGGCGCCTCCTCGTGGAAGGAGAAGAGGTCGAGCTCCGGACCGAGCTTGCGGTGGTCGCGACGCCTGGCTTCCTCGCGCAGCCAGAGGAAGTGCTCCAGCTCGTCCGCGCTGCGGAAGGCCGTCCCGGTGATGCGCTGCATGCGCGGACCGTGCTCGTCGCCGCGCCAGTACGAACCGGCGACGCCCAGCAGCTTGAAGGCGCGGACGACGCCCGTCGAGGGGACGTGGGGGCCGCGGCAGAGGTCGACGAACTCGCCCTGGCGGTAGGCGGTGATGGTCGCCCCCTCGGGCAGCTCGCGGATGATCTCCAGCTTGTACGGCTCCTCGCGCAGCGTGAAGAGCTCCAGCGCCGCCTCCCTGGTCAGCACCTCCCGGCGGATGAGGAGGTCCTCGGAGACGATGTCGCGCATGGCTTCCTCGATGCGGGGCAGGTCCTCGGCGCCGAGCGGCTCGGGCAGCTCGATGTCGTAGTAGTACGTCTCCTCCTGCGCCGGTCCGACGCCCAGCCTCGCCTCCGGCCAGAGCCGCTTGACCGCCTGGGCGGTCAGGTGGGCGGCGCTGTGGAGGAGCACCTTGCGCCCCTCGGGGTCGCGGGCGGTCAGGAAGTCGATCCGTCCCCCCCTCTCCAGCGGCCGGCCGAGATCGACCAGCTCGCCGTCCAGGCGCGCGACCAACGCCTCCCGGGCCAGCTCCCGGTCGGTGGCGGCCAGGACCTGCGCCGCCGTGACGCCCGCCGGAAAGCTCCGCTCGCTCCCGTCGGGCAGCTGCAGACGGATCGAACCCTCCGCCGCCTGCTCCGCTCCCATGCCGTCCGCCTCGGGACGTACGTGGGAAGCCTCCATGCTCTTCACCCTCCCCGGGCCCCGGCGCGGTGCGGGGATGCGACCGCGGCGCCCGGCCGCCGGCCGGGCAAAAAAAGACCGTCCCGAAGGGACGGCTGGACGCGGTTCCACCCTGCTTCGCGCCATGGGGCGCGCTCTCTCCTGCGCTGTATCGGGCGCACCCGTCCCCCTTGCTCGGCCCCTCCCGCGCGGCGGGCCGATTCCTCGGGGGCGGGCTCGCGGGCGGTCTTCCGGTCCGGCGGCCGGGCGCTTCGCAGCGGCCGCGCCCTCTCTGGGGGCCGCTCCGGACCGTACTCTCCCCGTTCATCGCCGCGCACTTCCTCGCCTGTGAGCTGAGCCTAGCGGGGCCGCAAGGCGCTGTCAAGCCGGCCGGGCGCGGCGCGACCGCCCGTCTGGGGCGGGCACCCTAGGGTCGGGCACCTAGGGTCGCACGGGTCTCGGTTGGCGGCCCGATACCCCGTGGGGTACGCTAGAGACTATAACGCCCACGGACTGCCAAAGGAGCGTGGGACGATGGCGCAGCGAGTCGTCTTCCTCGGGGCCGGCGACGGCGGCATGATGGCCGCCAACCGGCTCGCCCGCATGATGCGGCAGGAGCTGGACCGCGGCGAGCTGGAGATCCTCCTCGTCAGCGACAGCGACCGCCATCTCTACCAGCCCGGACTCCTCTACATCGCCCTGGACCAGGCGCAGCCGGACGGCTTCTTCCGCCCGCAGAGCGGCCTCGTCCTGCCGGGCGTCCAGCTGCTGGTCGACCCGGCCGTGCGCGTCGTGCCGGAGCAGCGGCTGGTCGAGTGCGCCAGCGGGCGGCGCGTCGAGTACGACTTCCTGGTCCTCGCCACCGGCTCGCATCCCGACCTCGACGCCATCCCCGGCCTGCGCGAGGGCGCCTACTCCTTCTACACGCTGCCGGAGGCGCTCCGGCTGCGCAAGGCGCTGCAGGAATTCCGGGGCGGGCGCGTGCTGATGGCCATCGGCGTGCCCCACAAGTGCCCGGTGGCGCCGCTGGAGTTCATGTTCATCCTCGACGACTACCTGCGGCGGGCGGGCCTGCGCGAGAAGAGCGAGCTGGTCTACACCTACCCCATCGCCCGCCTCCACTCGCTCCAGGCGGTGGCCGAGTGGACGGAGAAGGTCTTCGCGGAGCGGAAGATCCGCGGGGAGACCTTCTTCAACGTGGAGAGCGTCGACCCCGGCGCGCACAAGGTCCTCACCCTGGAGGGCGAGGAGGTGGAGTACGACCTGCTGGTCGCCATCCCGCCGCACACGGGCGCGCAGGTGGTCCGCGACTCGGGCCTGGGCGACGCCGAGGGCTGGCTGCCCACCGATCCCCGGACGCTCCGCATGAAGGGGCAGGAGCGGATCTACGTGCTGGGCGACGCCACCGACCTGCCCATCTCCAAGGCGGGCTCGGTCGCCCACTACGAGTCGGAGGTGGTGGCGCGCAACCTGGTGCACGAGCTGCGCGGCGAGCCGCCCACCACGCTGTACGACGGCAAGGTCTTCTGCTTCATCGAGGCGGGGCTGGAGGAGGCCACCTACGTCACCTTCGACTACCGGAACCCGCCGCGACCCGCCTCGCCCGCCGCCATGATCCACTGGTTCAAGCTGGCCTACAACGAGATGTACTGGCTCTCGTTGCGCGGGCTGCTCTAGGCGGGGCGGGCGGTCGACAGGAAGGAGGCGACGCAGGGTGGCCGAGAAAGAGGAACCGGAGACGGCGCTCCCGGTGGCCGGGAGTGACGGAGCCGCGCCGGCGCTGGACGAGCGGACGGCGCGGACGGTGGCGGAGCTGGCCGGAACGGTGACCGCCTTCGCCGACGCCCTGACGCCGGAGACGCTCTCCGGCCTGATGCGCATGACCAGCGAGCTGGCGGCTCTGGCCGACCGGCTGGCCCGCCCGGAGGTGGCCGGCTTGCTCGACCGGCTCCTGGAGGAGCTGCCGACCCTGGAGCGCCTCCTCGATCGCGTCGAGCGCATGGAGAAGGACGGCGGGCTGGCGCGGGTGGAGGAGCTGCTGGGCTTCCTGGGGACGGCGCTGAGCGCTTCGACGCCCGAGCTGGTCGGCTCCCTGGCCCGCACGCTCGCCCGGCTGCTGGAGGTGGCGGACCAGCTGATGGAGAGCGAGCTCTTCCGCCAGCTGCCGGCCGCGCTGGGCGACGTGGACCGCGTTCTCCGCCAGCCGCCACGGCACAGCCCGCGCGGCGAGCTGCGGCACCTGATGGCCCGCCTGCGCGATCCCGACGTCCAGGACGGGCTCGAGCTGGTCCTGGAGGTCCTGCGCAGGGCAGGGCGCGGCGCGCGCGAGGAGGCGATGCGGCGAAGCAGTCCAGAGCCGGCCGGTTCCTAGCCTGCCGGCACCCGGGTTCGCCGCCCCGCTCGCGTGCGGACTTGTCGCCATCAACCGCCGGGCCTGCGGGCCGGCGGAGAGAGAGGAGCCACGAGCATGGCCGAGCAGAAGCGCCTCTGCATGGTGGTCTTCGACGGGACCGTCGACAAGCTCTATCCGGTGGCCATCATGGCCTCCGGGGCCGTCATGAACGACGTCCGCGTCGACATCTTCCTCACGTTCTGGGGCCTCCTGGCCTTCCGCAAGGGCGAGCCGTACAAGGTGCAGGCGATCAGCCAGGACTACGCGCAGCAGGCCGGCGCGATGATGGCCCTCATGCAGGAGAAGAAGGTCCCCCACTGGTACGACACGCTCCTCCAGGCGAAGGAGCTGGGCGACGTCCACGTCCATGCCTGCGCCATGACCGCCGACCTGATGGGGTTGACCAAGGAAGACTTCGAACCGGTCATCGAGGACATCATCGGGGTGGGCGAGTTCATCGAGATGTCGCAGCAGGCTTCCTCGACGCTCTTCATCTGAGGGCCTGCGGGGGGCGGCGCGCGGCCCGGCGGCCGTGCCCGCAGCGGCGGGGCCCCCCGGCCCTCGCACGGGAGGCGTGACGAGATGGCGGAAGGAATGCAGGTGACCAGGGAGATCGACGCGCGCGGGAGCTTCTGCCCGGGACCCATGATGGAGCTGATCCGGGCCATCCGCTCGGCCAGCGTCGGCGACACCATCGCCGTTCTCTCCACCGACCAGGGCTCGAAGCGGGACATCCCCAACTGGGCCCAGAAGGCGGGCCAGGAGTTCGTCGGCGTCGAGGAGTACGAGGGCTACGACCGGATCATCGTGCGGAAGGTGAAGTAGGAGGCGGGTCCCCCGCGGGCGACGCCGGCGGGGCGGGCGGCCGCGATCCTCGCCGCCGGGCGGGGCGACGCGGCCGCCCTTCTCTTCTCTCGCCGCGCCGGTCGGGGAGCCGGCAGGGCCGCCCGGACCAGCCCGAGCGGAAAGCCGGGGGCATTCTTCAGGTGGGGCTCGGCCGCCCTCCGAAGACGGCCCGGCGGCACCACGCGCAACCCGGGCAGAGTTCCAGCCGCTCCGCGAAGATGCCCTGCGCCATGCTCAGCGCCGGCGGATCCAGGTGCTCGGCGCCGTGCAGGAGGACGCGGGCGGGAGCCACGGAGAGGAGCGCGCTGAGGAGGAGGTCGACCACCTCCGTCTCCTCCCCCAGCTCCACCCCCATGTCGACCAGCAGCTCCTGGGAGAGCTGGCGGTGGCGGCCGTCCGCCAGGTAGAAGGAACCGCCCTGGCGGACCAGCACGTGGACCTCCGGCAGGCGGGGCTTCCTGGAGCTCAGGACCTCGTGCAGGAAGCGGATCAGCTCCTCCTCCTCCCGCCGGCTGAGGTACTCGTCGACCGCCTCGTCGACGGCGTCCTCCAGCTGCTGGACGTAATCCTTCATGCGGAAGCGCAGGAAGCCGTCCACCACCACCTCGCCGTGCCGTTCCAGGAAGTCGCTCAGCCGTTCGAGGACCTGGGAGCGCCGCGCGATCAGGTAGCTGAGCCCCGGCCGGCCCTCCGGATTGCCGTAGAAGCGGGCGCGGGCGAGCCTGGCGATCTCCCGCCGCGCGCGCTGACCGAAGTAGCCGTAGTTGCGCTCCACCACCCGGTCGAGCCAGACCGGCTCCAGCCGTTCGACGATCACGTCGGAGAGGGCGTCGGCCACCAGGTGGCGGATGGCGCGCGTGGTCTCCACCGTGAGGGGATAGGGCGTGGCGAACTGGCAGGTGAGGAACTCCCAGCGGTCGCGCCGCTCGGACCGGATCTCCAGCCGGTAGCCGCCGTCGGAAGCGAGGCCGGCCTCGAAGCGGAGCCGTTCCGCGATGGCGTCGGCGGCCAGCGAGGTGCCGATCAGGATCGTCTCCACGCCCCTCTCCCTCCTCTCCCCCGACCTCCCCGTTTCGCGCCGAGAAGGCGCTTTAGTATATGAACCGCCCGGAAGCGCGTATACCGCCTGTCCCGGGCGGCCTCCCGCCCGCGGCGGCCGCGGAGGCGCCTACGCCTCGCCTCGCAGCCGGCGCATGGCGACCACCGCGGCGCCGACCGCCCCCGGCGCCTCCAGCTCCGCCGGGACGATCTCCAGTTCGCGCGTCGCGCTGGCGAAGGCGAGCTCGAGCGCCCTCGCCCTCGCCCGGCCGAGCAGGCGCTCGCCGGCGCGGCTCAGCCCGCCGCCGACGACGATGCGCCGCGGCGCCAGGAGCTGGATCAGGTTGGCCATGCCGACGCCCACCCAGCCGGCCTCCCGCTCCACCAGCTCCGGGCCGGGGGCGACGCCCGCCGCCTCGGCGGCGAAGACGTCGCGGGCGGTGACGGCTTCCAGCCGCCCCGAGAGGCGTGCGAGCCACCACTCCCGCTCCGGCCCCGCGGGCAGCCGCTCCAGCGCGGCCCGCGCCTCGCGCGCCAGCGCAAGGCCCGAGGCCAGCGCCTCCCAGCAGCCCCGCCGGCCGCAGCCGCAGAGCGGACCCTCCGGCTCGAGGATCATGTGGCCGACCTCGCCGGCGGTGCCGGAGGCGCCCCGGTAGAGCCGCCCGTCGAGGACGAGCCCGCCGCCGATGCCCGTGCTGAGAGTGATGTAGACGCCGTCCCGCACGCCGCGGCCGGCCCCGAAGGTGAACTCGCCCAGCGCGGCCGCGTTGGCGTCGTTCTCCAGGAAGCAGGGCGCGCCCAGCATCCTCGCGAGCGGCTCCGCCAGCGGCAGGTCGCGGAGACCACCCAGGTTGGGCGGTTCCAGGAGGAGACCACTGCCGGCGTCCAGCGGCCCCGGCGCGCCGAGGCCCACGCCTTCCAGCTCCTCCGGGCGGGCGCCCGCGGTGGCGCAGGCCGCCCGCAGCGAGGCGGCCAGCCCCTCCAGGAGCGCGCCGGCCGACTCCACGGGGGTCGGCCGCCGCTCGGAGGCGAGCACCCGGCCCTCCTCGTCGCAGACCACGGACTCGATCTTGCTGCCTCCCAGGTCGATGCCGCCGTAGAGCCGCTTCAACGGATCACCTCCCGCGCGCGGGCGGCCTGCCCGGCGCTCCGGTCGCGCAGCGGGCTCAGGCGTTCAGGTCGACGTGCTCGCCCGTCACCAGGTAGATGACGGACTCGCCGACGTTGGTGACGTGGTCGGCGATCCGCTCCAAGTAGCGGGAGACCAGGAGCAGCTCCATCCCCTGCTGGATGGTCTGCGGGTCCTGCATCATGTAGGTGAGAAGCTCGCGCAGCACCTGCGAGTAGAGATGGTCCACCTCGTCGTCGCGCTCCGGCAGCGTCCGGATGGCCTCCACGTCGCGGGAGACGTAGGCCTCCAGCGTGTCGCGGAGCATGCTGCGCGCCAGCTCGCCCATGCGCGGCACGTCGATGAGCGGCTTGACGTAGGGCTGGCCGCCCAGCCGGATGACCACCTTGGCGATGTTCTCGCAGTTGTCGCCGATCCGCTCCAGGTCGCCGCTGATCTTGATGGCGCTGACGATGTGGCGCAGGTCGCCGGCCAGCGGCTGCTGCAGGGCGATCAGCTGCGACGCCTCGTGCTCCACCTCGTGCTGGAGGCGGTCGATCTCGTCGTCGCCCTCCACCACCGCCCGGGCGACCACCGGATCGCGGTCGACCAGCGCGCGGATGACGGCCTGTATGGCTTCCTCCACGCGGCTGCCCATCTTGAGCAGCGTGCTCTGCAGCCCCTCCAGCTGGGCGTTGAAGCTCTCTCTGGGCATGGGCGCTCCCTCCCGTCGGCGCCGTGCACGACCCGGATCCGGCTCACCGGCCCGCCGCCTGTGCAGGCAACCAGACCTCGAACCGCGAGCCCTTCCCGGGCTCGCTCCAGACGTCGACGCTGCCTCCGTGCACCTCCGCGACGTGCTTGACGATCGCCAGCCCCAGGCCGCTACCCCCCGTCTGGTTCTCCGGCCGCTCCCGCCCCCCGCCGACCCGGTAGAAACGCTCGAAGATGCGGTCCAGCTGGTCGGCGGGAATGCCGCGGCCGGTGTCCTCCACGACCAGCAGCACGCCCGGTCGCTGGGCGCGACTCTCCGCCCGGGCGCGGACGAGCACGCGCCCGCCTTCGGAAGTATACTTGATGCCATTATCCACCAGGTTGCTCAGGAGCTGGCCGACCCTCTGCCGGTCCGCCTCCAGTTGCAGCGAGGGATCCGCCTCGCCTTCCAGCTCGACGCCGCGCTGCCGCGCCAGGGGGTGGAAGCGTTCCACGACCTCGCGCACCAGCTCTTCGACCTGGAAGGTTCGGTAGTTGAGCTCGACCTGCTTCGCCTCCAGCTGCGCCAGGTCCAGGAGCTCCTCCACCATCGCCGCCAGCCGCCGCGCCTCCCCCTCGATGATGCCCACGAACTCCCGCGCCAGGGCGTGGTCGTCGATGGCGCCGTCGAGGAGCGTCTCCGTGAACCCCAGGATGGAGGTGACCGGCGTCCGCAACTCGTGCGAGACGTTGGCGACGAAGTCGCGCCGCAGCCGCTCGGCGCGGCGGATCGAGCTGACGTCGTGGAGGACGAGGAGCGCGCCGCCGCGCCGCCCTTCGCCGTCCCCGCCGCCATCCGCCTCCGTGCCCCCGCCCGTTTCCGGCCCGGGGAGCGCAGCGCCCAGCGGGACACAGCGGGCCTCGAGGTAGCGGTCGCGGAAGGCGGGCGGCGTCACCTCCATGGAGCGCTCCACGCCGTCCCGCAGGACCCCCTCGACCATCTCGCTGAGGCGGAAGTTCTGGGTCAGCTCGATGTGCGGCCGGCCGGCCTGCGCCCGCGACTTCCCGGTCCCCAGCAGCTCGGTCAGGGCGGGGTTGAAGAGGAGCGCCCGCCCCTCCCGGTCGACCAGCATCAGCCCGGTGGGCAGCGCCCGCAGCGACTGCTCCAGGAGGAGCGTCCTCTCGCGGCAGCGCTCCAGCTCCGCGCGAAGCTCCCGCAGCCGCCCGCGCACGAGGCGGACGAGGTCGAGGAGCGGAGCCGGCGCCTCCACGTCTTCCTCGCGCCGCGCGCCCTCGAGGACCGCGCGCCAGCGGCCGACGCCCGCCCGCCAGTGACGGTCGCGGAGCCAGCCACCCAGGAGCGCCCCGACCAGAAAGACCACCGCCCCGAGGAAGAGGCCGGAGGCCGACACGCGCTCACCCCCCGAAGCGGTACCCTACGCCGCGGACGGTCCGGATGAGGACCGGGTGCGAGGGGTCGTTCTCGACCTTCTCGCGCAAGTGCCGGATGTGGACGTCCACCACGCGCCGGTCGCCGAAGAAGTCGTCCCCCCAGACGGCCTCCAGGAGCGTCTCGCGCGAGAGCGCCGCGCCCGCGTGGGTCGCCAGGAAGGCCAGCAGCTCGAACTCCTTGGGCGTCAGAGCGACCTCCCGGCCCGCGCGCGTCACCCTGTGGCCGCGCAGGTCGATGACCAGGTCGTCGAAGCGGAGCAGGCCCGGCTCCCCCGGAGCGGCCGGGGCTCCCGCCGCCGCCGTCTCCCTGGCGCGCTCCAGCCGGCGCAGGATGGCCCGCACGCGCGCCACCAGCTCCCGCGGCGAGAAAGGCTTGGTCACGTAGTCGTCGGCGCCCAGCTCCAGACCCAGGACCCGGTCGACCTCGCTGTCCCGCGCGGTCAGGAAGAGCACGGGCAACGGCCGTTCGGCGGAGATGCGCCGGTAGAGGTCGAAGCCGTCCACATCCGGCAGCATCAGGTCGACGATGGCCAGGTCGGGCTTGCGGCTGCGCAGGATCTCCAGCGCCTCCCGGCCGCTGCCGGCCAGGAGCGGCTGGAAGCCCGCCTTGCGCAGGTTGAACTCGAGGAGCTTGCGGATGGAACCCTCGTCGTCGACCACCAGCACCTCGGTCACGGCCGGGCTTCGCCTCCTCCGCGAGAAGCCGCGCGGCGCTCGCTCCTTCCCGTACCTTCACGTTAGCAAATGCGCCCGGCTCGCGGCAGGGAGCGGCACGCCTCCCCCCGTATTCTCGGCGGGACGCATTCCGGCTCATCGACGGCAGAGGGAGGGGTCGGGCGACGGTGCGGCGCCGGCGCGACAGGACGAACGGGCGGGCGACGACGGGGCCGGAGCGGGTCGAGGCCGCTCCCAGGCTTCCCTCGCGCTGGGCGGCGGCGGTCCTGGAGTGGGCCGAGCGGCAGCCGGGGGCGACGGCCCTGGCGGGCCCGGAGGAGGCGAGCAGCTACGGCGAGCTGCGCGAGGCGGCCCGGCAGGTGCAGAGCCTGCTGGAGGCGACGGGCCGGGCGGTGGCCGGGGCGGGCCTCGCCGGCGCCCTCGCGCTCCCCAACGGCCTGCCCTTCGTGGCCTCGCTCCTCGCCGCGGCCGCTTCCGGCCGGCCGGTGGCGCTCTTCCCGCCCGGCCTCCCCCCCGCGGAGGCGGCCCGCCAGGCGCAGGAAGCGGGCGCGAGCTGGCTTCTCCTCCCCCTGGAGGGCGAGCCGACCGGCCGGCCCGTGCTGGCCCGCAGCGAGGCGCTCGGCCTGCGGCTCGAGCGGCTGGAGGCCGGGGCAGGCGGCTGGCGGCCCGGCGACCTGATCGCCCAGCTCACCTCGGGCGCGGAGCAGGCGCCCAAGCTGGCCGTCCGCACGGAGGCGGCGGTCTGGAACGAGATCGTGGACTTCGCCGCCGACGTGGGGCGCGAGCTGGCCCGGTCGACGCTGGTCAGCACCTCGCTCGCCCACTCGTACGCGCTCATCGGGGGCACCATGACGCCGCTGGCGCTGGGCGGCCAGGCGGCCGTCGCGCCGGCGCCCGAGCCCGGGGAGGTGCTGGCGCTGGCGCGCCGCTGCCGGCCGGCGCTCCTCTTCGGCGTGCCCGCCCTCTACCAGCGCCTGGCGGAGGCGGAGCCCGATCCGGAGGCCTTCCGCTCCGTGGTCTGCTTCCTGAGCGCGGGGGCGCCGCTGGAGCGGCCGCTCCACGACGCCTTCCAGCGCGCCTACGGGCGGCGGGTGGGACAGGACTACGGCTCCACCGAGGCCGGGGTGATCGCGCTCCGCCTGGCCTGGAGCGAGGAGCTGGACGCCTCGGCCGGCCGGCCGGTCCGTCACCGCGAGGTGAGCGTCGTCGGGCGGGACGGGGAGCCGCTTCCTCCCGGGCAGGTGGGGGAGGTGGTCGTCCGCTCGCCGGCGCTGGCGCGCGCCTACCTCTCCGCGGGCGGCGAGGAGCGGGCGCGGGCGGCCGGCCTGGACCGGGGCCTCTGGCGGAGCGGCGACGTCGGCTGGCTCGACGCGGAGGGGAACCTTTTCCTGGCGGGACGGCGGAGCCAGTTCGTCCGCGTCGGCGGGCGCGAGGTGGACACGCGGGCGCTGGAGGCGGCGGTGGCGGCGCACCCGGGCGTTCGCGAGGTGGCCGCGGTGCCGTTCGGGCGGGCTCCCGGCGGCGAGGAGGCGGCGGGCCTGCGCGTGGTGGTGGCGGCCGCTCCGGGGGTGACGCGCGCGGAGGTGCTGGAGCGCTGCCGGAGCCTCGACCTGGGCGAGGAAGTGCCCGTCGAGGTCCGCTTCCTGCCGGCGCTGCCGCGCAGCGCGGCGGGGAAGATCCTGCGCCCTCTCCTGGCCGAGTAGGCCCGGGCGGGCGCCCCTCGCGGGCACCTTACCGGCCCGGCCAGGCGGGATATAATCGGACCGGCGCGTGTAACTTGACCGTGTGAAGGGGAGTAGCTGCCGCCCCTGCGGGGGCGGTCGGTTCGGTCGTCAGCACGGGGCCTCCCGCGGGGAGCGCCGCCCGGCCGGCCGTGCGATCCGTCGCAGGCGAGACCTTCACGCCGCGGCCGGCGTGAAGGTACGGCTGTCGGCCGGTGGCGATCGCGAGGAGGTCCGGTGGTGAACCCTGTTCCCGGCGACCGGCGGCGACCCGACCACCCGTCTTCGCCAGCCGACGCGGCGTTCAGCCGCGGCGAGCGAAGGCAGATCCTCTGGCTCGGGCTGACCCTCGTCCCCTTCGTCCTCGTCCTCTTCGGCGGCTTCGGCCGCGAGAACCCGCTGGTCGTGGCGGCGGTGACCGGCCTGGCCATCGTGGCCGCCTCCATGTATCTCTCCTGGGCCGTCGAGGGGCTCGAGAGCGTCGTCTCGCAGGCGGTGGCGCTGGCGGTCCTGGCCCTGATCGAGGTGGCGCCGGAGTACTCCTTCTCGGTCATCCTGGCCTGGCAGCAGCGGACCGACCTGGTCGTCTCCTCCATGACCGGCTCCAACCGGCTGCTCCTGGGGCTCGGCTGGCCCGCGATCCTCTTCCTCGCCTGGCTCGGGGCACGGCGGCGGCGACGGCCCTTCGACGGCATCCGGCTCTCCAGCCACCAGGCGGTGGAGATCCTCTTCCTGCTCATCGCCTCCGCCTACGCCTTCGTCATCGTCCTGCGAGGAAGCATCACCCTCCTGGACAGCCTGCTGCTCGTCGCCCTCTTCCTCGCCTACGTCTGGATGGCGCTGCGCCTGCCCCCGGGCGACGACGAGGAGGAGCCGGCCATCGGCATCGGCACCAAGGTGAAGCGGCTGCCCCCCGTCCGGAAGGCGCTGGTCATCGGCGGCTTCATCGCCTTCGGCGCCTTCGTCATCTTCTTCGGCGCAGAGCCCTTCATCGACGGGGTCATCGGGGTGGCGGAGGGCTTCGGGATCTCCCAGTTCTTCCTGATCCAGTGGGTGGCGCCCTTCCTCTCGGAGTTCCCCGAGAGCCTGACCGCCTTCCTCTGGGCGGCCACGGTGGTCCATGCGCCCAAGGGCATGGCCAACCTGGTCTCCTCCAAGCTCAACCAGTGGACGCTTCTGATCGCTTCCATCCCCATCGCCTACAGCCTCAGCCTCGGGCGGCCCGCCGCCATGCCGCTCTCCCCGGTGGGCGTGGAGGAACTGCTCCTGACCGCCGCCCAGTCGCTCCTGGGCGTCCTCCTGCTGACCGAGCTCCACTTCTCGAAGCTCGAGGCGATCGGCCTCCTCGGCCTCTTCGCCGTCCAGTTCGTCCTACCGGTGGAATCGGTGCGCATGGTGGTGGCGGGGATCTACCTGGTGCTGGCGGCGGCCTTCCTCGTCGTGCGGCTGGCCCGGGCCAGCCTCTTCGGCGAGCTGGCCCGGGCGCTGGCGGCGGTCAGCGGCCGAAGGCGTTGAAACCGGTGATGGTGCGGCCCAGGGCGAGGGTGTGCACCTCGTACGTCCCCTCGTAGGTCTCGACCGTCTCCAGGTTGAGCATGTGGCGGATGGAGGCGTACTCGAGGGAGATGCCGCTGGCGCCCAGGATGGCCCGGGCCTGGCGGGCGATCTCCAGCGCCTTGCGGGCGTTGTTCCGCTTGGCCAGGGAGATCTGGACGGGGTCCAGCTCGCCGGCCTCCTTCAGGCGGCCCACCTGGAGCGCGGTCATGCGCATCTCCGCCAGGTTGGAGGCCATGGCCACCAGCCGCTCCTGGATCATCTGGCGGGCGGCGATGGGCGCGCCGAAGCTCTCCCGCGCCTGCGCCCAGGCCAGCGCCTCCTCCAGGCAGGCCGCAGCCGCGCCCACCGTCCCCCAGGCGATGCTGTAACGCGCCTGGTCCAGGCAGGAGAGGGGGGCGCGCAGGCTCTCCGCCCCGGGCAGGCGCGCCTGCTCGTCCACCCGGACGTCCTGGAGCTCCAGCGAACCCGTCTCCGAGCAGCGCATGGACGCCTTGTGGTGGATGGGCTCGGCGCGGAATCCGGGCGTCCCCCGCTCCACCAGGAAGCCCAGCACGCGGCCCGGACCCGCCTCGCTCTCCTCCCGCGCCCAGACCACCGCCACGTCGGCGATGGGCGCGTTGGTGATCCACATCTTGCTCCCGTTCAGCCGCCAGCCGTCGCCGTCGCGGCGCGCCCGCGTCCGCATCGCGCCCGGGTCGCTGCCGGCTCCCGGCTCGGTCAGCCCGAAGCAGCCCACGGCCTCGCCCCGGGCGAGAGGAGGCAGCCATCGCCGCCGCTGCTCCTCCGAGCCGTAAGCGTAGATGGCGTGCATGACCAGCCCGCCCTGCACGGAGGCGAAGCTGCGGATGCCGGAGTCGGCCCGTTCCAGCTCCTGCATGATCAGCCCGTACCCCACCGCCTCCATGCCCGCGCCGCCGTACTCCTCCGGCAGGTCGGCGCCCAGCAGCCCCAGCTGCCCCATCCGGGGGATCAGCCGGCGGGGGAAGCGTCCTTCCTCCCAGGCGTCGCGGACGAGGGGCAGCACCTCCTGGTCGACGAAGCGGCGGACCGCCTCGCGGATCTGGCGCTCGTCCTCGCGCAACCAGCGTTCGCTCTCGAGCAGGTCCAGCGGATCGAGCGGCATCGGAACTCACTCCCTCGCGCGGGTCGGCCGGCCACCTTCGGGGGTCGGCAAGCTCTTCGAGCCGCGGGGTGCGAGTTCCTGGCCCTTCCGCCCCCCTTCCGCCCCGGGAAGCGGCCCGGCCCCGCCGTGGGGCGGGGCCGGGAGCGACGATCTCCGCATGCAGCTCTCCGGCGACCTCGGCCCTCGGACCGGGCCGCCCCGCTCACCGCTGGACGATCACCAGGGCCGAGCCGTCGGCCAGCGCCTTCTCGTCGACGACGACCGCCGTGCCGGCTTGGATCGTGGCCGGGTCGACCATCTGGCCCGCGCGGAAGGCCAGCGGGTGCGGGCCCAGGTCGACCGAGGTGAAGGTACCGTTCCGGAAGAGCACGGTCGTCCCGCCGGTGGCCGTCCCGACCAGGCTGCCGGCGACGACGGTGACCGGAGCGGCCGGCGTGGTGCCGCTGACCGCCACCACCCGGCCCTGCGCGTCGAGGCCGAGGGTGACGCTCTCGCCGAGGAGCGAGGCCGCCTCAGCCTGGCCCAGCGTCCCGCCGTTCAGTTTGAGCGAGGCACCGGGCAGGAGCGTGTAGCTCTGGAGACCGGTTCCCGAGGCGGAGGGCGAGTAGATGGTCAGGGTGACCGTGGTCGCGTCCCAGCCGACGGCGAAGCCCGTCGCAGTCTGGACCGGCGCAGGAAGCGGCGCCGTCAGCACCTCGATGGAGGTGACGTGGGCGCTGGCGTCGAGCGTCACCTTCACCTGCGCGCCGACGGTCACGTCCTGCAGACTGCCCGGCTGGCCGTAGACCGAGACGGTCACGCTGCCGGCCAGCGGCAGGGTGACGCCGGTCCCGTCCGGGAGACGGAGGCCCAGCTCCGACGAGGTGACGGCCGTCACCGTGCCGGTCACCGTGGTCGCCTGCGGGCCGGGGGGCGTCGGCGCCGGGGCCTGATGCTGGACCGCGGCCTGGAGGAAGAGGGCCAGCTCGGCCCGCGTCACCGGCCGGTCCGGCTGGTAGAGGTAGGCGAGGATGCCGTCGAAGTTGCCCTGCTGGACGTTTTGCGCCACCGCCTCGGCCGCCCAGACGGGCGTCTCCATCCCGTAGGGGAGTTGCGCCAGCAGCTGCTGCACCTGGTCGGCCGGAACGGGCGGGTAGTTGAAGACCCGCGCCGCGATGACGGCCAGCTGCGCCCAGGTGATCCTCGCCTCCGGCCCGAAGCTGCCGCCGGGGAAGCCCAGGAGGACGCGGTTCCGCGCCGCGACGGCCACCCAGGCGCGCGCCCAGCCCGGGATCCGGCCGGCGTCCCTGAAGCCGGCGACCAGCTGCAGCTCTGCGGGCGTAGGCTGCCAGCCCATCAGCCGTCCCAGCACGGTGGCCATCTCGGCGCGCGTGGTCAGGCCCGCCGGCGAGAAGAGGCCCGGCGCCGTCCCCTGGAGGACGCCCCGGGACGCCAGCGCCTGGATGGCCGACATCGCCCACGGATACTCCGTCACGTCCTTGAACTCGACGGCCGCCCTCGCCCCCCGCCCGCCTTCCCGCCCGTCGGCCCAGGAGACCCCCGGAGCGCCGGCGACGGCGAGGAGCGCGAAGGCGGTGAGCAGGGCGGCCAAGGTCCGTGCCCGCTTCTCCACCTGCCACCCACTCCCTTCTTCGAAGCCTTCCGTCATAGGCAGTTCGCAGCGGGGAGCGGCTGTCGGTGGCGGACGGGGGGGCACTGGATTACGGAACGGTTACAAAACGGGAGCCTGCGCTTCCGCCCGGCGGGAAGGGCAGGCGGCGGAAGGGTGGCAAAGGCCGGGCTAGAGGCCCTCCCCCCGGCCCAGGAGGAGCCAGATGTCCGCCGGCCGCTCGGCCAGCCGGCGCATGAAGTAGGGGAACCAGGCGCGGCCGAAGGGCACGTAGAGGCGCGCGTGCTCGCCCTGCGCGACCAGCTGGCGGGGCAGCTCCGGGCGGATCCCGTAGAGCATCTGCCACTCGTAGCGCGAGCGGTCGATCGCTCGCTCCCGGAGCGCCTGGCGCAACGGGCGGATCAGCCCGTCGTCGTGGGTGGCGATGGCCGTGAAGTTGCCGTTGGCGAGGCTCGCCAGGGTGAGACGGCGGAAGGCTTGCCGGATCGCCTCGCGGTCCTGCATGGCCAGCGACGGCGGCTCGGAGTAGGCGCCCTTGACGATCCGGACCGCCGGCCGGTAGGAAGCGAGCGCCGCCAGGTCGTCCGGCGTCCGGTAGAGGTAGGCCTGCAGCACCACCCCGACGTTCTCCAGGCCCGCCTCGCGCAGGCGCCGGTAGAGGCCGAGCGTGCGGTCGACATAGGGCGACGCCTCCATGTCGATCCAGACCAGGCGCCCGCCCGCCGCCGCCTGCCGGACCACATCCTCCACCAGGGCGTAGCAGTCGGACTCCGAGGCGTCGATGCCGAAGCCGGTCAGCTTGATCGAGACGTTGGTGTCAGGAAGGCGGGCCTCCTCCAAGCTCTGGAGGATCCGCCGGTACTCCGCCGCGGAGGCGCGCGCCGCCTCGACGCTGGTCACCGACTCGGCCAGGTTGTCCAGCGTCACGCCGATGCCCTGCGCGTTCAGCTCCGCCGCGCCGCGGACGGCGCCGTCCAGCTCCTCGGCGATCACGAAGCGTCGCGCCGCGCGGCTGAGGCCTCGCGTCTGCGCCAGCCGGGCCATCCTCCGGCTGGTGGCCAGCCGCTGGAAGATGGGCCGCAGGACCGACTCTCCCGCCATCCTCTCCGCCCCTCGTCGCACCGCGCCCGGCGGTGCACGGTCTCACCCAAGCAGCCATCTTGCACCTTCCCGGCGGCCGGGTCCAGACGCGTCCCGCGGGAGATGAGGCGCCCTCGGCAGGCGGGGGGCGGCCCCCCGGGGAGCCGCCCCCCTGCAAGTTCCCCCGTTACGGCTGGCGCCGCTCCCCCGCCCCTCAGAGGGCGAAGGTGACACGCCCGATCTGCGCCGTGACCGGAAGGCCGAGGAGATACGGGTTGCCGATCGCCCCGGTCTCCCAGAAGTAGAGCGCCCCGCCGGTGGGGTCCACGCCGGAGAGCGCCTCGTCGACCGCCTGGTAGGCGCTGGCCGTGGCCGGGTGGTTGATCCAGCCGTTCAGCACCGGCGTGAACTGGTAGTTGCCCCAGGCGTCCACCTGGTAGATGACCGCGGTGACCGTGTCGGGGAACTGCGGGCTGCGCACGCGGTTGAGCACCACGGCGGCCACCCCCACCTGCGCCAGGAAGGGCTCGCCGCCCGCCTCGGCGGTCACCAGCCGCGCCAGCAGGTCGCGCTCACCGGGAGCCAGCTGCACCACCGTCCCCCCGGAGCCGGCCGTCCCGCCGGAGGAGGGCGCGGGAGCCGGCGCCGGTGCCGGCGTCGGCGTCGCTGAGGAGGAACCGGCCGGGACCGAGAGGACCTGGCCGGGGTAGATCCAGCTGCTCTGCAGCCCGTTGGCCGCCTCGATCGCCCCCACGCTCACGCCGAAGCGCTGGGCGATCAGCCAGAGCGTGTCGCCCGGGCGGACCGTGTACGGCACCCCGGCGTCCGGCAGGAAGAGCCGCTGGCCCGGATAGATCCAGCTGGAGGCCAGGCCGTTGGCGCTCATGATGGAGCGGTAGTCGACGCCGTGCGCCTGCCCGATGGTGTAGAGGGTGTCGCCCGGCCGGACCGTGTAGAGACTCGTCGCCTGCGCCGGCTGGGCGGGAAGGGCCAGCACGACCGCCAAGCCGGCGACGGCGACGGGCAGAAGGAGACTTCGCACCAGGCGACCTGCCCGGGTTCCGACCCTGTTGCGCCGTTTCGTCAAAGGCAGCACCTCTTTCGGCGTTGGGGTGGAGTCGGGCTCCCGACCGTCCCGGGCCGGAAGGGGAACCCATGGGCAAGTCTAGGAAGTCCGCGAAGCTGCGTCTCTATGGAAGAGCTGGAAGAATGCATGCGATCTGCCGTCCTCCGCTTCGCTTGCCGCCGACGCGCCAGCGGGACCATCCACGCCGGGAGGAGGCGGCTGAACTCCCCGGCTCGTTCGAGCGTCGGAAGGTGCGCCGTGCCGGCCCGGCGGCGATATGGAAATCGCCCGCTTTCCCTTGCGGGGCGGGCGATTCCGGCTTCAATCAAGGCTCGTTTGTGGTGGGCGGTAGAGGACTTGAACCTCTGACCCCGTGTACGTCAAACACAGACATGGTTCACGGCATTACTTGCCAGGAGCCATTTAGCGGCTCCGCTCAACGGATGGATGATGCTGCCAGGTGACATAACATGACAGAAAGTGCCCCGCGATGCCCACATAGGACATAAGTCTTACACCAGATTTACACCACGAGCGGCGGAGCGGAGTCAGGCGGGCAGCGGCTTCCGCGGCCGGCCGCGGCGCGCTGGCCGGCGGCCGGGTGGGTCGTCGGACGAGAGCGCGGTCAGCACGTCCTCGAGCCGGTACAGCCGCCGGCGGCCGACGTTGATGACCGGGATGCGGCCGGCGGCCGTGAGACGCGCGACCGTGCGCACGGACACGTGGAGCGCGGAGGCGAGCTCCGCCCGGGTCATCAGCGCGTCCAAGCCGATCACCTCTCATAAAGGAAGCGGCCCCCGCCCGGCGGGGCCACCCGTCACGGGATCGCCACGGCGCGCTCCAGCGCCCGCCCGAGCTCCCGGACGATCCGCTCGACCACCTTGATCCTCGCGTCGATCCCATCGGTGGGCGCGCCTTGTTTCCGGAGCGCCTTCCGCTGCGCCATCAGCTTCCTCCGCTCGTCGCGCAGCTCATTCATACGATGCTCGACATTCGTCTTCATTTGCGGCGCATAGTAGATTCCAAACTTCGCCCTGGATAGCTCATCGCTGAGCGATGTAACTCGCTGCTCGAGCGCAATCTTTTCATCGATAAGCGACCTGTAAGTTTCGGACCTCCACAGCTTTTTCTTCGCGCATCGGTATCCCTGTGTGTTGACAACCTTACGCAGCCTCTCGCGCACGGCGGGATGATCCCAGTCCAGCGCTAGCAGCCAATTATCGGATTTCGTGTTAAACAGCGTCCGCATGGTCATCAAGCGGATTTCGGTCAGCGCGGATTCAAGGTCAGTTTTCGCTTCGACGAGCTCCTCGATGGCCCTGGCGTATGCGTCCAAAGCCATCCCCCGGCGTGGATCGCCATGGTTAGGAGTTGTCGTCGGGGCTTCGACGTCCTTATTTTTCTCTGGCTCAGGCGCGCTGATTATTTCGCCGCGGATAACCTCCACCGCCCGCCAAAGCGCCCACAGCCGCTGGCGCCGCCCGTCGCGGCATCCGCGATCGGCGATCTCGGCCGGCACGTAGACCACGCCCCAGGGCGTGACGTCGTGGCCGCCGATGTAACGGATGCTTCCATCTGCATATTTCGCGTCGATCGCGATCCGCTGCCAAGTCCTGGCGACAACCCAAACGCTCCCCCGTGACACTGCCAGAATCGGCCTGTGGCGCTTGCGATGCTCCTCGGCCAACTCCGTTTGCAGCTCCACCGGATCATGAGAGCGCGTCTTGATGTGATCGATGTTTGTCTTGCTGTCAAATGAATTGGGATTATCGTTCGAGCCCCATCCGTGAGCTTCGACCTTGACCAGCTGTCCTGCATTTTCAATGGTAGGGATCGTGTAGCGCAGGATCACGGCCCCGTCACCGAGATCGCGCCACGGGCGCGCGGCGGCCCGCCACATGCGGAGGTCGACCTCGGCGGCTGAAACATGCTGTGCGGCGAGAGATGCGATTGCCATCGCGACCTCGCGCGGTTGGCCATTTGCCGCCGGATGGCGTGGCAAGGCGCGCACGGCGGCGAGGATCCGCTTCTTTTCACTGCGGGACAGCTCCGGGCGGATCACCGGATATTTCGGGATCTCCTGCGATTCTGGAAGCGGATGGATCGGTGAGGCCGGCTCATCGCCCAACAGCTCGTGAATATCCGCGCTTTGGCCGAATGTCGCGATTAGATCGCGCGTCCGAGCCGCGTACTGTCCGCGGATGCGCCGCTTAATCACGAGAGTCCCTGTCAACCGGATGAGGTTTTCAAGGCGCTTGCGCAGCTGATATGGATCTGTCCAGATCACCGCCTCAGCTGAGATCGACTCGCTGATCTGGATAAGGTTATCGCTGATCCACCAGGCTTTGCCCGCGATTTCGAGGCTTACGGCCCGTCGGCGCGGTATTGGATCTTTCGCCAAACGGCCCTGGCGATCGATGACCGCCACGTACTCAGTGGATTTAATGATGGCCGTCTTGGCCGCAGTAGCGGGCGTCTCGTGTTGGGATTCGACGGACACAGCCGTCGAAGAAACCACTGGCGGCATGACACCACCCTCCCCTGTGGGTGCCGCAAAAAGGGCAAAAAACTCCTCCGCCGCTGGCTTTAACGGCACCTCCGATCGGCGGGAATGCTGATCCCGGTACGCCGGCTGGCCGGAGCGTCGCGACCCGGGGTGGACACACTGATCCCGGATGCGCTCGGTCGCCGGTTTCGCGGGGGCACGTCCTCGCCGCGGATCCACGCTTTGTCGCGCCCGATCGAGGCCGTACGGGCAAGCCAGCGCCCGCCGGCAGGCGCGCCATCGCGCGGAAGGATCGTCCCGGCCCCTAGCCGGGGCGTCCCGGCGATTCTGTTGGCGCCGGCCGGGTTGGGACCGGCCAGCGCGGCGCTCTCGCGCCCGCCCGGGCATCGGGCATCCTGCCAAGGCCGGCGGAAGCGGTTGGGATGCCGCCCCCCGTCTCACCGACACCTTGACCCGCGGACAAAACCGCGGCTGCGCGCGGCAGTTTCTGTCCGGCCGCCGCCGCCGGCCACGGCCACCTTGCGGCGACCGTGGGGGAAGAAGTTGCCGTCGATGCGATTACGCATCGGCGAGAGGACCGCGCCGCGGGGGCGCCGTATAGGATCGATGCTCAGATCGATCCAGCCCCTTCATCCGCGGCCGGGGCGCATCACCGCCTCGGCCGCTCCGCACCAGCCGGGCCGGGCTGGCGCGGCCTCGAAGGCCTCAGCACCGGGCTCCACCCTGTTCTCCGCCGGCCTCTGACGCCCGGCATCGGGTCCGATGCGATGCCTGCGCTGGGCTAGCTACGCCGCCCGTGTCCTCGGCGGCCTCGCCCGACGGTCACCCCGCACTCGGCGGGGGTGGAGCCATCTCTCATTATCGCCGGATCGCGACCGCAGTCAAGGGAGTCCGCTAAATTCCCGCTTTTCTGCCAGCCAGTATTTATGTCCCTTGCTGGCACTTACTGACCCCGAGTGGCACTGACGCTGGACCGTGACCTATGGACATGCTACACTGTTGATGCCATGACAACAGGTGTAGGAGGGATGATGGCCGTGCCGAAGACCGTTTCTGGCTTGGCGGAGCGGTTGGCTTTCGCGCGGCGAAGGGCCGGCCTGCGGCTGGAAGAGGCGTCAGTCAAGGCGGACGTGAGCTCCAGGGCGATCACGAGCTGGGAGCGCGGCGAGCACTCCCCCATCGCGCCCGGGATCGTGCGGCTGGCGGACGTGTACGGGATCTCGCTTGACTGGCTCGCCGGTCGGACCGACGCGATGTCGCTCGTCATCTCGAGGCGCGCGCGGGATCTCGTGGACTGGGCATCGCGCTGGGACGAGGCAGTGCTCGTCCGGCCCATAGACCGGCTGCCTGGCGTGGCGGAACCGGGAGATCTGTTTCTTCTACGAAGAGCAAGTGCGGAGGAAGTCCTTTCCCAGGACAGCTCGGACCAGCCTCCGCTGGTGGCGATGCAGCTTTCCGAGGATGAGTTCCGCCTCGGCTGGCTCCGCCGTGGGCCAGATGGCCGGCCACATCTTTACAGAGGCCCGGTCGAGCAGGCAGGCGATCCGGAGCGGCATCCGATCTGGCGCGTGGAGCGGATCATCCGCTGGGACGACGAAGGCGAGCCGCCGGCGGGCGGCGGACTCGCCGCGTTCGCTGACGAGGACCTCTTCACCGAGCTAGGCATCCGGCACCGGATATCACCCGATCTGATCCGGGTGGTCCTACGAGCAATCGCCGCTGCGCAGTCCGAGGCGGTGGTCGAGGCGCTCGCCGGCGAGGAGCCCTCGCCTGTCGGAAAAGTCGTCAGCCATCTCATCCACGCCCTGGCCGCCCTTCTCGGCGTGCCGGCGGCGGCCCTGGCCGAGGCGGCGCGGGCGCTTCGGGAGGCCGTGCGCGAGACGTCGGGCACGCCCACGGATCTCGTCACGCAGGCCGAGGCGGCTCGCTTCGCCGGAACCAGTCGCGAACTCATCCGCCAACTCGTCCAGCGTGGGGTGCTGCGCGGATGGGATGTTCCGGGCGCCAGAGGGCCTATGGTCCGACTGAGCGAGGTCGCTGCTCTCTATAAAAAAGGAAGAAACAATGCCAGCGATCAGCCCGCCCCCGCCGACTGACGCGCCGTGACAGAGGAGCCCGGCCCACGCGGCCGGGCTCCTTCATTCGATGATGACTTCTTCTACAGGCCGCGACCCGATGTGCGTGATCCCGCGCTCCTTGCACCACGCCAGGAGCTCGTCCCGGCCGGCCTCGCTTCCGGCGCGGATCCGCCGCGGCGCGAACGGCCCGAAGAGGCCGATGCCATCCTTGACGAGGAGCTCGTTGTTGCCCTTTAGTTTGCCAGCCTTTGCCAGACGCACGACCTCCATCGGGTCGCGGACGCGTGCGCTCTCCGAAGGCATGTGCGAGGATTGTGGATTCACGGCGCCGAAGGTATCCATATTACGAAACTCCCAGTCGCTCCGCATGAGGATCGTCTCTGGATCCCATTCGATATCTGCCTCATCCGTTGCGCGTAAGGCGCGCAAAAAGGTGAATGCCGCCCCGCCCGTCCTCAAGTCCTCTTCCGGCGACATCGTGTGCCCCGCGTCGGCGCCCATCACCGCGCGCCTCTCCTGGGCGGCCAGCACGCCGCTCTCCAGGATCGCCTTGAGCCGCTCCACGCGGTCGGTGGCGCCCGTGAGCTCGTGCCCGATGACGAGGCCGGCGGCCTTGGCCTTCTCCCGGAGTTCCGCTGGGTCCACGTCCGGCCGGAGCCACCGCCAGTGCCCGCCGCCGCCGGGCGCGGGGTCGAATACCGGCTCCGGGCGCCAGTTCGGCAGCTTCTCCAAGCCGCCCTCTGGCAGCCCCAGGGCCGCCTCGAGCCCGCGGCGCAGGACCCGCGCCCGCTCGGGTGCCGTCTCGCGCTCCGCCCGCACCAGGGCCTCGGCCGCCAGCCGCTCGGCCGCCGCATCGCTCTCAGGGGCTGGAGCCTCCCACAGGATCGCGGCCGCCCGCTCCTCGACTATGGCCCTCGCCGCCTCGACCGCCTGCCGCCACTCGGGCCGCTGATCGGCGCGCATCGCCCACGCCGCGCGCGCCACGTAGGCGCACTCGGCCTCGGCCCGCGACGCCGCGTGTCCGTGCAGGTTGAGCCGCGCGAGGTGGGCGGGGATGTCGGCCGGGTCGGCACCGGGCGGCAGATGGAGTTCCAGGGTCCCTCGCCTGGAGAACGGCACGCCCTTCGACGGGTCCGACGGATGGTAGATCGCGATCCATCCGTCATTGAAATTGATCACAGCTTCTTCTCCCGCGCCGTGCGCCCGCTTGCGACGCCCGTCCCACGCTGACGCGCCGCCGTCCACCGACGTCCGCGGCAGGGTCTCGTGCCGCCACTTGGCGGTCATCGCCGGCCCGCCCTCGCCTTCCTGCGGCAGCGGCACCTCGCGCGGTACGAGCCGCTTGAGGAGCGCCTCGCGCGGGCCGTAGTCCTTGCGCGGCGTCTTCACGGGGTGCGAGCCGTCGCCGGCTGCTTGAGCGATCTCGTCAAGGTCCTTGCGGTACCCGTCCAGAAGCGCCCTCTCCTCGGGCGGCATGGCGCCGGCCTTGGCCGCGAGCCCGTCGAGCGTGGCGCGGAGCTCGGCGATCCCTAGCATCGTGTGCGGCGGAACGCCGTCGCCCAGCCCGGAGTGGTGGTTCACGCTCTTGGCGAGCGTGACCAGCCTTTCGGCCACCTGGTTCTCCAAGTCCCAGTCCGCCCGGCCGACCTCCTCCACCTCGTCCCAGACCGTCATGGTCGGATGGCCCATAGCTCGCTCCACGGCGGCCAGGACCTTCTCGTCCGACTCGGCCCTCACCTTGCACCACAGGACGCGCCGGATCTCGCCGGTCGTCGGGTCCCTGTACGACTGGATCGTCGCCGCCATGTCCTCCAGGTCGCCGCCGCCGAGGAGGACGCCGACGCCGGCCGCGCCGGCGGCGTCGGCCCGGGCGAGGAGGTCCGGCCCGAGCGGCGTGAGCGTCTGCGCCGCGGGCCCGTCGGTCTCGGGATCGCCGTCCCCCTCGGCGGCCGCCCCGCCGGTCTTGTCCTTGGTCGCCCCAGGCTCGGGCTCCGCTGCGGCCTTGGTCCGCGTCCCGGCCGTCGCCGCGGCCGTCCCGGCGTCGGCTTGGATCGCAGAATCGGATCCAGCGTGGCCGCCGGCTGGCCCCCCGTCCCCGGCGTGGCCGTCGCCGGCGCCGGGCAGGACGCCGGGCTGGACTTCGATCGTCACCGCGACCCCCTGCGCTTCAAGCTGGGCCGCGATCGCCTTGGCGTAGGCGATCGCGGCCGCCTGGTCGCTGAAGGCCGGGGCGCCCACCCCGGCCTTCGAACCCTTGCCCTTACCCGGCATGCTCGGTCACCACCTCCCACGTCCCGTCCGGCCGCTGGCGAACCACGACGTGCGCCGACGGCTGGTCCTCCGGCGCCGGGCCCGCCGGCGCGATCACGGGCGCTGCGCCGGCCTGCCCGCCCAGTGCGTGCTTGGCGAGCTTGCTCTTGCTGGAGCTGCCCACCGCCATCGCCTCCCTTTCGAATGAAGAGGGCCCGGCCTCCGCGGCCGGGCCCCATCCGCTCGTTTGTCGCTCGCCTCATCCGCCGAACGTGAAAGGCTGCCCCAGCACGCCGCTCAGGAACTCCTCGAAGTCCTTCCGCAGCCGATGCTTCCGCTCGACGGCCAGTCGGAGGAACTCCTCCGACACCTCGTCCTTCGTCGGCTCCCGGCCGAGCCGCGCTTGGGCGCGCCCGGCCACGGACTCGTACCACGCCGTGTCCTTCGGCCGCTTCGCGCCGGCCGTGGCGACGGGCGCCAGCATCGCCCGGTACTCGCCGTCCGGGATCGCCTCGGCCGCCTCGATCACGGGCTTGAGCAGGTGCGGGTTGACCGGCACCTTCCCCTGCTTCAGGGCCCGGTACAGGAGGATCGCCGCATGCGGCGGCGCGCCGAAGCTCGCGTTCGGCTCGTAGTCGAGGCTCAGGCGGTCGCGCCCGAAGTGCTTCCACGCCTGCCCTCGGTCGATCCGCACGGGCACGCCCTGGACCACTAGGAAGTTGGGCGGGTGGCCGTCGTGGTCGCCCACCAGCCAGTCCGCCACGTGCTGGACCATGACCGCCTGGCGCTGCGCCGGGGTCCAGAGGGCGGGGTCCGGCGGGAGCTCCTGCGCGCCCTCGATGAACGGTTGGACGACGCCGCGTTCGCCCCCGACGGTGACGGCCCGCGCCTCGACGGCCGGAAGGCCCATCGCCCGCGCCACCTCCGCCGCCGCCTCCTCCGCCAGCGCCCTCGCCCCGCCGTGCTTGTCCACCTTGAAGAGGTACCTCCGGCCCTGCTCGTCCCGGACGATCCGCTTCGCGTGGACGCCGCCCAGGGCGGGCGACGCGTCCTCGACCTGGAACGCGCGATGCGCCCAGGCCTGGCGGCCCTCCCAGGCCGGCAGCGCGGCGGCCGCCCGCTTCTGGGCGACGATGCCGGCGAGCTGCCCGATGAGTGTTTTGAATGGCACCTTCGGGGCCGCTTTCGGCAGGGCCGTGATCGCCGCGGCCTCGGCGGGCGCCACCTGCGCGGCCGGCGGCTCGGCGACGGCCGCGGGCGCGTGTTCCGCGACGGGGGCCGCGCCTTCCAGTGCCGCTTTGAGCTGCTCCTCGGCCGCAAGCACCTCGGACTGCTTTTCTGGCGAGACCGCTGCGAATACAGAGGCTGCCTTCTGGGCGATCTTCTCCTTCTTCGTGTTCAATGGATAGAATGGGTTGAGCCAGTAGGCCTTTGCCTTGGCGGACACCAGGGTCGGGTGCGGGAACCCCTGATTGAGCGCGTGCGCCGAGAGCGCCTGCTCATCGGCCCCGCCCAGGAACTCGGCGGCCGCGTGCGCCATGTCGTGCCAGAGCTGGTGCTTCACTTCATCCGGCAAGGTCGCGGCGGCCGCGCCGTGGTAGAGCGCGTGGAGCTTCGCCGCCGGAGCTTGCATCTCGTCGAGGAACTCGCCGACGCCATGGATGTCCGGCGACCAATCGCCGTTGTGGACGCCCATCTGCAGCTCGGCGGCGTGGCCGTAGAGCTGGTCGAGGAGGATCGACATGCCCTCGGGCGTCGCGGCGAGCGCCATCGGATCGGCGGGCGCGTCGCCGCCGCCATTCCCCGTCGGAGCGACGGGCGCGGCGCCGTGGCCGTGGGCCGGCAGGATGATGGCGAGCTTGTGCTTGCTGCCGCTGCCCACGCGTCATCCCTCCTTCACACGCGAAGGGCCGCCCGGTCGGGCGGCCCCGTTGCCGTGTTCATCTGTGCGCATAGGCCCTCACTCCATTACGCCAGCGGCGGCCAGGGCCTCGGCCTCGAGCTCGTAGGACTCGGCCATGGCGTCGAACCACAGCCGCAGGAAGGCCGCGCCCGGGTCCTCGCCGGGCCGGACGTCACCCTCCTCCACGGCCAGGTCCCACGTCACGCCGTTGGCCGCCTCCTGCCACGCCTCGACCGCCCGGTCGAGCGGCGTCCCGGCCGCCCGCGCGCCGTGAACCCTGGCGCGCCAGGCCTCGGCCGCCGGGTCGTCCGGCAGGTACTCCTCCCAGAGCCGCCCGTCCGCGGCCACGCCCAGCATCCCGACGGTCCGCAGGGCCATCCCGCCCGCGCCGCCGGGGAGCGGGCCGAGCAGCCGGATGATCGTGAGTCCGATGGCGGCCGTGACGGCCGCGTCGCGCGCATCCATCATCTGACATCACCTCCCTTCGTAACCTTGTTCATCGAAGCGCTTTCCAGCGCCCGCCGGAAGGCGTCGGCGCCGGCCCGGTCGACCAGGATCACGCGCAGGCCCCGGGCCTCGGCCGCCCTCACGTGGCCCCACGCTTTGTGCGACGCGTAAGCCGTGATGAGGACGCAGAGCGTCGCCCACTCGAGCCTGGCCGGGAGCGCGCCTAGCCGGTCGAAGCCGGGCTGGAAGTCGAATTCGCCTCCCATCTCTTCCACGATCGTCCGGTACTCTGGCGCCCGGGCATCGTCGCCGATCACCACCACCCGCTCGCCTTTGAGCGGCTTTGCCTTCGAGGTGCCCGCCCCCGGGTCCGTCCCGCGGGGCGCGGCCGCCCGCGCCCTCTCCTGGCGCAGCGCATCGGCCAGGTGGGCCACCGCGGCCCGCAGGTCGTCGCGCTCCTCCTCCAGTTCCCGGATCCGCTCCCGCGCTTCAGCGAGCTCCCGCTTGAGCCGCGCCACCTCGCCGGTCAGTTTCGCCGTGCCCGTCTCAAGCTTCCTCGCCGCCCGTTCGGCCTCCCATCGCCACGGCGCCGCCATCCGCTCCGCCAGGCGCGCGGCCGACCTTTCCGCGCTTTCTTCCGCCCACTTCTCCCGGCCCTCGCGGGCCCGCTCGACCAATCGCGCCATGGCCGCCAGGTCCCGCTCCTCGCGGTCCCTGGCCTCTGCCCTGGCGGCTCGCGATAGCGCCCGCCATGCCTTCCGCGCCTCGGCGTCGCCAAGGCCCAGGAGCCACGCGAAGCCGAGGATCGCCGTGCCGGGGACGCCCATCGACTCGAGCTCCCGGGCTGCGCCGGCCGGATCGGATGCCAGCCTTCGGATCGCGCCGCCCGCCCTGGCGCGGACGTCGGCCTCGACGTGGCGGCGGAAGCTTTCGTGCCCGAGGGCCGAGATCGCCCTATCGAGGAGCCTCTGCGGAGATGAGCGGAGCGCCTTCTGGCCGAACCGCTTGGGCGATGACCGGACGAGTTCCCGCAGATCGGGTGCGTCCATGTTCGCGAGCCATCCAGATAGCGCGTCGAGCTCGCAAAGGTCGCGGCGCGGCAGGGCGCCCCTGGCCGCGGGCTTGCGCCCGCCTTCGCCTTCTCCCGCCGCGCCGGCCTCGCCGGCCGTCACGCCGCCTCCACCCATTCCCGCATCACCTCCAGGTTCTCAACCAGCAGGTCCGCGAAGCGCGCCGGGTGCCTCTCCTCGCCGCCATCTCGCAGGAGCCTGACGCCGTGGGCGGCCGCGAGCCACGGCCGGGCCGATGCTACGGCGCAGCCCGGGAAGAGCTCGCGCAGCGTGATGATCCTCTCCTTCGACCCGACGCCGATGAAGACCCACCGTACCCCGGACGGCAGTAGGCTGCGCAGCCGCCCGTAGCGGGCGAGGAACGCCTCCCACTCGCGCCTCGCACGAAATGTCTCGGTCACGATGGCCAGGGCCTCGAGCCCCGCCTCCCACGCCCACGCGGCCAGCGCCTCCGCGTCCTCGTCGCGCCAGACGTAGATGGCGGGGATCGCCGGGATCCGCCGCATCCTGAGCCGCGCGGCGAAGAGGAGCGAGCGCTTGAGGTTGAGCCTGTGCTCGAACCGGGGCTGGTCGCCATAGATCGAGTAGTTCGGCCCGACCACGACATCGAACCCGGCGCGGGCGATCCCGTCGAGCCCGCCCCGGTGCTGATTCGTCCAGAGCCGCTCGATCGGCGGGTCCGGGCCGGCGAGCGACGCCCCGATGAGCGCGCCATCCGGCGCGCCCAGGACCTCGCGGGCCGGGCGCCGGCCCCACCGCGGCTGCACGCCGCCGCCTGCGGAGAGCACGAGATCCTGCCGCGCGAGCCATAGCGGGATGCCTTCCGGCGGCGTGAGTCCTTCCGGCAGCCGGCCCGCGACGAGCGGGACGAGGTCCGGGATCTCGGGGAGCCGGATGGCGGGCCACGGCGGCGATCCGGGCGCGAGGTCGAGCGTGCCGCCGACGTCGGCGAGCCACGCGTCCGCGTCATCCCGGCGGCAGCAGCGGACGGGGCACGCGGCGCACGGCCGGCGGAAGCAGCCGCACCAGGCGCAGGCCGGGCTCGGGCCGCCGCAGCCGTGGAGCCCGCATGCCGGCGGCTTCGGCGCGTTGAGCGCGACGTCCATGGCGGCCACACCTCCCACGTCTCACTCGGCTTCCGTTTTCATTGTACGGCAATGCAGTATGACAGCAAAAAAGCGGCCCTCTGGGCCGCCGCGCGCGTGATGCAGCGCCCGGCGTCACGCGCCGCCCGGATCCTGGCCCTCATCCGCCGGTCGGGCTCCGACGCAGACGACCCACTCGCCGTCCGCCGCTACCCAGACCGGGATCGCGTAGACCGCGCGCATCGCCCGGCCCGTCGCCGGGTCGCGGAGCTCCGATCCCGGGGCCGGCGCGTCCTCTGGACGCAGGCCGCGCAGGTGGACCACGACGGGCGCCTCCGGCGGAAGCGGGCGGGGCTGGCGGGCCGCCGCCGGTGCCTTCGCCGCCGGTGCCGCGGCCGCCGCCGTGGGGCGCGCCGGGCCGGCGGCGGCTGGGCGTGGCTTGGACCAGTCCGTTCCGCCGGCCGCGCCGGCGCATCCCGCGTGGCACGCCACCCTGGCCCGCGGGTCCCAGTCGATCCGCTCGCCAGCCCGGATGGGGCCGCCGCACGCGGCGCAGACGTCCGGCCGCCTGGCCGTGATCACGGCCATCCTTTATCGCCTCCAGCGGCCGTGGCATCCGCCCGCACCCCGGCCGCCCGGGCCGCGTCCTCAAGCCGCTCGATCCAGAGCGCCGCCGACCCGGCTTCATACTCGCCGAAGCGCCACGCGGAGAGGATCGCGGCCGCGTCGCGGAGGCAGCGCGCGAGGCGGTCCAGCTCCTCCGGCGGGCAGGGCGGCCTGTCCAGCGCGAGCTGCCTCGCGTCAGCGCCGGCGCCGACCGCCGCCCTGGCCGCCTTGGCCGCCCGGCGCGCGGCGAGCACGCGCCGGACCGCCTCCGCCGGGTCGATGGACGGGTCGCCCGCCGCGATCTCGGCCGCCGGCGCCGCCAGCCCCGGGTCGCCCGCCTCGGCCACCGCCTCGAGCAGCCGCCTCTCTCGCTCCGGATCGCCGATCGACGCCACTTCCGCCGTGGCCGAGCGCGTGAGACCCAGCCGGTCCGCGAGGTCGAGCACGGGATCCGTGAGCCCGATGATCCGGCGTACCCGCGCCATCGCGCCGCCCGATAGCCGGACGCCGATCCGGGTGAGCGCCTCCTCCCACGGCGGCTCCGGCCACGGAAGCCCGGCCGCCTTCGCCGCGGCCCTGAGCATCCGCTCCCTCTCCTCGCGCGGCGCGCCGGCGTCGTACCCGTCCGGCAGCGCACCCCTGGCCCGGAGCGCCTTCTCCGCTTCCGCGCACGCCAGCTCCGCCCGCGCCGCCCTGAGCCCGCGGACGATCTCGCCGGGCAGCAGGTCCCGCCGTGCGAGGTTCTCCGCGAGCTGGAGCGCGGGCCTCTGCTCACGCGTGATCGCATCCATCGGCCAGACGAGGCAGGGTGCTTCACGGAAGGCCGGGTTGCCGGGGTCCTCCACGAGCCCAAGCCTGAGCGCGCGGAGCCGCCGCTCGCCCGCGACCAGGCGGTAGCGCCCGCCGCCCAGGTCCTCCACGACCAGCGGCTCGACGAGCCCGACGCGCGCTATGCTGTCCCGCAGCTCGCGGATCGCGGCGGGGTCGAAGGCCGCGCGCGGCTGGCCCGGATCGGCCTCGATCGTATCGACGGGCACGCGCGCGAATATCGGCGCGGCCGCCCTGGCGCCGCTCACGACAGGATCGCCTCCTTCCCCCACCGCGCGGCGGCCCACTCCTGCCAGCGGGCGAAGGCATGGTGCAGCTCATCCTGGGCGAGGATGGATCCGACCCACGTCCCAGGCAGGGAGCCGGCGCCCCACGCCGCGCCGGCGAGCGCGCCGGCCACCGCCCCCACCGTGTCCGCGTCGCCGCCAAGGTGGATGGCTCTGAGGACCGCCTCCTTCGCGTCGCGCGCCCCGACGACGGCCCAGAGCGCGGCCTCCAGCGTCGCCGGGGCCCACCCCGGGACGTCCGCCATCCGCTCTTCGGAGAGCCGGCCTGCGCGCAGCGCCCTTCGGACTGTGACGGTGGATCTCTCTGCCAGGTCCGGCGCCAGGGCGGCCAGGTCGGCCACGGCGCCCTTCTTCGCGGCGCGGGCGTCCTCGCCGAGCAGGATCCGCCGCAGCATGAGGTTCAGGAACACGGCCGGCGCCACGGCATCCGGGTGCGGATGCGTCATCCACGCGACTGCCCGTGACGTCTCGGCCAGCCTCACAGGATCGTCCGGCCAGAGCAGGCTGAGCGGCGCCGCGCGCATGAGCGCCCCGTTCCCCGCCGCCCGCTCGCCCAGGCGCCTGGCGACCGCGCGCGACGCGGCATCCCACGACCCGAGCCGCTCCCGCTCCGCGAGCGCCAGGGCGGTCGTCGCGCCCACGTCCTTCGGACCCGCGTGGAACCAGGCGAGGAGCCGCTCGCCCACCGCGTCGCGGATGGCCTCCGGCGTCGCCCGCGGATCCCGCTCGAGCGCGTCCAGCGCGCCCTCCAAGACGCAGAGCGCTTGGGCCGTGTCGTCCGTGGTCTCGCCTGGCAGCCATCCGAACGGCCCGCCGCCGGTCATCTGATCGTGGCCGAGCGGCCCGTAGCGGGCCAGGATCTCGGCACGGCTCATAAACTCGAGCGTGGCGCCGAGGGCATCGCCGCAGGCGAGGCCGTAGATGAGGCCGTGGGCCTGCGCGACGCGCGCGATGGCGCGGGCCTTCCTTCTCACGGCGAACCGGCCCTCCCCGCCGCGCCCGGCTCCCGGGCCATCGCCCCGCGGACGAGCCTCGCCACCATCCGGCTCCGCTTACCGCGATCGGCGTCGGGCACTGTGAACGTTTGCAAGATGGCGGGGGCCATCTTCCGCGGAAAGCGCGCCGTTCCGGCGGCCATCTTGAGGAGCTCCCTGCGCGCCGTGCGCTGACCCAGTGTGGCGACCATCACGCGCCAGGAGGCGACGTCGATGTGCGCTTCGCCGCTGCCATCCGGTCGCACGTCGATCGCCAGCACGGATGGGCGCTGCAGCTCGAGGCAGCCGATGCAGATGTGCACCGGCCACCGGCGCGCGAGCAGGTCCGCCGCATCGGAGATCGTCTGGTCAGGAAGCACCCCTAGCGCTGCGCCAGAGGCCAGGATCGCGTGTGGCATCGAGGCCATCTCCTCTCTCTCTCTCACAATTATACAGTCATACTGCACATGGGTGGATGAAGAGGCGGCCGGATGGGCCGCCTCGCTATCATTCAGAGGCCAGGTATTCCCGATACCACTTCAAGAACCGCCGCTCGGCCTCGGCCCGCTCCTCCGGCGCCAGCGCGGCCCCGGTCTCCGCGATCCGCCGTTTGGCGGCCTCGACCCGCCGCCCCGCCCTCTCCCAGTCGCCGTCATCCTGGGCGAGCACCAGCTCCTTCCGCGCCTCCACGTGCGCTTCGATCGCGTCCCGCCGCACGCACCGCACCCCCTTCGTGGGCTTCGCCGGCCGCCCCTGCGCCCGATCCGGCGCCCGAGTCGTTCGGTGCCCGGCCCGGCGCGTCCTCTGCGCGCCGGGCCGCCAGGATGCGCGAAATCGTGTTGGATCTGTCGTTTTTGATAAATTGTAGGCATCACGCCTTCGTCCCGCCGGCCGCGGCGCCCTGCCGCTTCCACCACGGGCGCGGGTCGCCGTGGAGCAGGAAGTCGAGGATAGGGCCGAAGTCCCCGTCGAACCGGAGCGCGCGGTCGTCGAGGTAGACGGTGGCGTCGATCGGCAGGGCCGAGAGCGGCGCGCCGACGGCACCCACGTTCGCGTCGCCCAAGCCGTGGGCGATGAGCCAGTCGTCGAGCTGGGACTGGCTGTGGTTCCTGGTGTGGATCACCACGCGCCACCCCGCGCCCAGGAGCGTCTTCACGAAGTCGATCGCGCCCGGGAGCGGGTCCCCGATCTCCTGGGGCGGGTTCTCCGGGTCGAAGCCCTGGTAGGATGCCAGCACCCCGTCGAGGTCGATGGCGATGGTCGGCATTCCGATCACTCCTCCTCGTCCGTGGTCAGGGAGCGGGCCGCCAGGGCGCCGATGCCGCTCGCCGGCGGATCTTGGCCATCATCGGGCAGGCCCCACCAGTCGAGGCCATCCAGCCCGCTGAGCCCATCGAGGTCGTCGGGCCACCGGAGCGCGGGCTCGACCGCGCGCGCCGCCGAGCCGGACAGGCCCGTCGCGCCGCCGCGCGCCGCCCAGGCGCCGAGCCGCGCCGCACGACGCGCCGCGAGGTAGGGCTCGGCGTGCCGCCTGTAATAGCCCCGCCATGCGGGCTTGTCGTAGCCCAGGGCCAGCGCGCCCGGGACGAGCGCCGGGAGCTCCGCGACCGACCGCACGGCCAGGACCGGGATCCCGTCGAGGCTCTCCGGCGTCCCATCCACGCCCAGCTTCCGCCCGCCGCGGACCCATGCCACGACATCCGCGCGCCCGAGCGCAGGCGCGACGTCGTGGAGCCACGAGTTGCCGACCACGACCAGCGCCCCGCCGCGGGCGGCCGGGACGAGCTCGCGCTCGACGGCCAGGTCGTCCTTGTACGGCGTCGCGACCACGCCGTCGACCAGCTTGGCCGGGATCCCGGCCCGCCACAGGCGGCGGTAGCGGCTGGCCGCGTCGCCCATCGACCAGACGACGACGCGCCAGCCGTTCCGCTTGCAGGCGCGCAGGAACGACCGGGCGCCCGGCAGGGCGCGCGGCTCGGCCAGGGACCCGTAGGGGTCGTCCGTGATGAGCGTGCCGTCGAGGTCGACGGCGACGGTGATCGTGGTGCGCTTAGCGGTCCGGCTTGCCACGGCGGTCCTCCTTCCCGGCCAGGAGGATACTGTATTACCGTTATACTGTCAATACTCGGCGGAAGCGCATCCGCTGGCTCGCCTACCGCGTCACGTGTGGCCCGACGGCGCTTACGGAAGCTCCGCCGCCGCCTCCTCCAATGAGAGGACGATCCGCCCGAGCGAAGGCGCAAAGGCTTTGCGCAGCGCTTCGTCGGCGGTCACGAGGGAGCATCGCTCGTTGAGCGCCAGTGCGACGTACAGGCAGTCGTAGACGGGATGGCGGTAGGTCAATGCCAAGCGGAGTGCCTGGGCCGCCAGCGGCGCATCGGGGACGATCTCCGGCAGACCAGCCTCGAGGAGATCCAGCGCTTGGCGTGCTTCCTGGTCCGTCAACTCACCTCGCAATCGGCACTTCTTCCAGATCGCGTTCGCCACCTCAGCCACGATGAGCCCAGGCGCCATAAGCTCCAGCCGACCACGGGCGTATCCATCGCGGATTCTGAGCGCAGCTTCCGAACCCCGTTCCGGGATCACCCATGGGACAACCACCGATGCGTCGACCACCCATCGCGTCAACGTCCTCGATCCTCCCGGATCAAGTCGGCCGTGTCCGTGGTGGACTCGCCGCCGCGCCGCTCGAGGATCGCTTGGCGGAGCGCGTCGAAGGCAGGGAGAAGCTTCTCTAGCTCTTTCCGCCGCTGGCGCCGCTCCGCGAACTCCCTCATGGCCTGGAGGGCCACGCTGTTGAGGCTTGCGTGCCGCTCCTGGGCCTCCTCGCGCAGCGCCGCCGCCACATCCTCGGGCACGTCCCGGATCAGAAGCTGCCGCACAGCCATCCCTCCCAAAGAGCATGATAGCAAAATGATATCATGCCCGGGATCGTTCTGCATCCCTCGCCCTGCCCCTTTCGCGCATTGCCATCGCCATCACGCTCCAGGCCGAACGCGCGCCGCCGTCCGCGCGCCGCCCCGCTATCCGTGCCCCGCGCACGCTTGGCTCTTCGGCCAGCCGCCGCCGCAGCGCGTCGATCGGGCCGCCGGGCTCAAGCTCAAGCCAGCCGGACGGCCAGCCCAAGAGGTTGCGCAGCAGCCCCGGTCCAGCTCCGCCCGGGCCGGGTCATCCGCCAGCCGGGCCGCGGGCAAGCAGTGCCGAGGCCGTGCAACTTATCCCGTGTCTTCGCCGAACGCCCCAAAAAGGGCGTCGAGCCCGTCGAGCGGCGGCTGCATCGCCTGATCTCCATCCGGTTCCCCGCCCTGGCCAGCCGGTGCCCCGCCCGCGGCCATCGCCTCAAGGGCACGCGCGATTCGCTCAAGCGTCGCCGTGATCCGCTCCAGCCCATCGCCGCAGGCAGCTTGGGGCGAGGGACCGCCATCGGCCGGCGCGGGTGTGCCGCCCGCAAGGAGTCCGAGCAGCGCTTGTCCGCGCCCGGCCGGCGGGATCTTCGCTAGGAAGGAGTAGGCCGGGTGGCCTGGCGGCACCGTGACGCGGAAGCGCAGGGGCTGCTTCGTCTTGCCCGTCTCGCGCGCGGCCACCGCCCTCACGCCCCCCGACCGGAGCGCGCCGCGAGCCGCGTGGCCGCCCGCTCCGCCGCCAGGGCGAAGCCCATGGCGTTCGCGAAGATCGCCTCGCGCTCCGTCATCCTGGCCCTCTCGCCAGGCAGGATCCCGTCGAGCCGCTGCCCGAGCGCGATGGATCCGCCGCCGACGGCCGCCCACGCCCGCACGCGCCCGGCCTCGCCGCCGAGCCTCCGCGCCACCGCATCCCGGATGAGCTCGGCCAGTCCGTCCAGCGCCCAGTTCGCGCCATCGGGTCCGCCGACCTGCCGGCCATTCCACGTCACGGGCTCGCGCAGCGCCCGGAGCGCGAGGTCCGGCGGAAGCCGCGAGCCGAGCTCGGCCTCGATCCGCCCGGCGAGCGCCTCAGCAGCTGAGGCCAACCCAAGGTCCTCCGTGAAGCTCAGCTCCGGCAGCGGCTCGAGCCGCGAGAGCTCCAGCGCTAGGACATCGAGCGTCCGCGTGCCGACGTCGAGGACCGCGCCGTAGCCGGGCGCGCGCGGGAGCCGCCCGGATGCGGCCAGCCACGCCGCCGCCGCCACTCCCTCTGGCTGGAGGGCCAGCCGCCGGATCACGACCCGCCGCTCGCGCCGCCCGTCGCCCACCGCGATCGCCCTTCCTTCGAGCGCTTCCCTGGCCGCTTCCCGCTCGCGCATGAACGCCCCGAGCGGCGTGCCCGTGCCGAGCGCCACGTCGCCATCGGCTCCGGCGAGCCAGAGCGCCGCGCCGAGAAGCGGGAGCGCGTCGGCCGACGCGAGAAGGCCGGTGCCGAACGGGCGCCGCGCGCCGGGCCGCGCTTCGGCCGCGTCGCCGATGACGTAGGCGCGGCCATCCACGAAGACGGGCCGCGTCCGCCCGAGGCCCCAGTCCGCCTGGGGCGCGGGCGCCCACGCCGCGGCGAGGTCGAACGGCCTTCGCTCCCGGGCGGCCACCTTCACGCGCCCGTAACCCAGATCGATGCCGATCACCACGAGCGCCATGCGAACGCGCCCCCTTCGCGAAGGGCCGCCAGCTCCCGCCTCTCGTCGCGCCCGAAGCGGGCTGCCGCCCGCAGCACGGCGAGCCCAGGGCGCCAGTCGCGCGTGAAGCCGATCCGGGCCGCGCTCCTCAGGCGCTTCAGGCGGATCCGCTCGGCGACGCGGTTGGCTGGCAGATCGGCGAGTCCGCGACGGATGAGCGCGAGTTCGACGTCCACGAGCGCATCGCGGAGCGTGCGCTCGAAGAGCAACTTCGCCTGGTCGAGCTGGGCGAGCCAGGACTGGCGCTCCCGCCCGTCCATGTCCTCGGGAGGCTCCTGCGACGCGATCCGGTGGAGCGGGCCGAGCTCCGGCCGCAGCACCCGCGCGAGAACGCTCACGGACGTGATGCGCCGCTCGGACACGCGGCCGCCGGACCACACGCTGGCCGCGTCCTGGAGCGCGGTCTCCGCCCATCGGGCCGCGTGGCGCCATTCCCGCTCCCGCTCGAGGAAGAGCTCGGCACTTTCTGCAGGCGTGCTGGCTCCATGCAGGATGAGGAAGTGCAGCACGCACTCCCTTCCGATCCGCATGCTCTGGCCCGTGTGGATGTTGCGCAGCTCGAAGTTCGTCCTCAGATACGGCTGGCCGCAGAGCTGGCAGACGTCCGAAAACTCCGGGTCATCCTCATCCAGCATCCTCACGAGCTTCCACTCCCGGCGCGCCTCATCCCACCGGGGCGAAGCGCTCCGTTCGATTAGAGAGCGCCACGCGCGCGGCCACCGCTCGCCGATCTCGAGGTCGGACGGGGGCACCGCGTCGCGGCGCCGCTGTGACATGCCCATGTCCATCCCTCCCGTGAGCATTATACGTTATTACCGTCATGCAGCATAGAGGTTACGGCGCATCACTGTCCCGTATCGCGCTAGCAGAAGCCTTGAGTGCGGCTTCGGAAGCGAGACTCGGGCGTCCTGTCCCCGGGACGGTGGCCGATGCTCGAAAGGCCCGTCTGGGGCGATTTTCCGGCGCTGTCCCGCGTCCCCGGGACAGCATCCGCTTCCCGGCTTCCTGCGCGGCTTCCAGGCTTCGGCTCGCGGGACGCGGGACGCGGCCGGAAAGCGGCGCGCCGGGCGGCTTTCGGGTTCTGGCGGCCGCGTTCCGGGACAGCGGGCTTCGCCCGCCGCGCCGGCGGCCGCCGCGCGTGAGCCTGTCGTCCCGCGGCTCTTCGTGTCCCGGCTGTCCCGCCCCGAAAGCCGCGCTGTACAAGGCGTGGCGGCCACGGCCGCCCGCGGCCGGGACGTCCCGCGATGTCCCGCGGGACATTTGTCCCGGCTGGAATAGCCCGCCCTGAGCGGGATTCCGGCAACAGCGGCGTGTCCCGGGGACACGGCGGTCACGCCGGCGCGGGCCGCCTGGCCGCCCGATCCGGCCGCCGCTCGCGTCACCCAGCCAGGAGCGGATACGGCGTCCGAGAGGCGAGCGAGGCGGCGCGCGGCGCGGCTTCCGCAGCGTGACCGTAGCGGCGGGCTGGCCGACGGCAGGCGCCGCGCGCACCTGCCGCCGCGGTCACGCGTCCGGCAGGCGGAAGACCATCATCCGCGCCGTCCCCTGCCCGATGCGGACGCTGCGCGTGAAGCGGTGCCGCTTGTCTCCCGGGTCGATCATCCCTGCTGCGAGCATGGCCGGCAGCACCCTTTCCGGGTCGAAGCCGCGCTCGGACAGGGCCCGGTAGGCCGTGCCCTGGCGGATGGCGAACCAGCCGTCGCGCACGACCAGCTCGCCGGATGCCACGAGCTCCTCGCGCCGCTCATCCAGCCAGGCCATCAGCTCATCCAGGGCCAGGCGCGCCACGGCGGCGGACGCCGCGCCGGGCGGCGAGGCGTGCGGATGCCCGTCATCCCGGCTGTCCGCGGCGCCCGTTTCACCCGCGCCCTGGCCGCCCGCGTCCGGTCCTCCGGGCATCCCGCCTTCGGCGGCATCCACATCCGCGGCGTCCTCGGATGCCCTCTCCGCCCACCACGCGGCCACGCGCTCCGGGACACCCGCCGGGACCCACGGGCTCTGCGCCCGGACGACCCGCCCATCCGGACCGAGGAAAAGCAGGTCGCCGCGGCCGCGCAGCGCCTCCGCGCCCTGGGCATCCAGGATGACACGGCTTTCTAGCTCGCCTGATGTCCGAAAGGCGATGCGGACGGGCAGGTTGGCTTTCACTCTCGTCGGCAGTGCATCCTTCGTCGGCCGCTGGGTCGTGAGGATGAGATGGACGCCGGCCGCCCTGGCCTTCTGCGCCAGCCGCTGGACGCCCGCCTCGAAGGCCGCCCGGTCGCCGCCCTCGAGCTGGTCCAAGAAGTCGGCGAACTCGTCCACGACGGCCACCACGTAGGGGAGCGGCCCGCCGTCGCCCGCGGCCCGCGCGTTGAACTCCCGGATGTCGCGGACGTGATGCTTCTGAAGCAGGACATATCGTCGCTCCATTTCATCAACCGCTTGCGTGATGAGGTCCACCATCCCGCCCGCGTCCGTCACTACCGGTCCGCCAAGATGCGGCAGCCCCTCGTAGATGCTGAGCTCGACTCCCTTGGCGTCGGCCAGCCACAACCGCATCCGCTCAGGCGGGAACTGAAGGAGAAGCTGCAAAATGAGGCCGTGGAGGAACACCGACTTCCCGCCGCCCGTCTGGCCGGCGACGAGGAGGTGCGGGAAGCGGGCGAGGTCCGCCGCGACGGGGGAGCCCGCCGGCGACTCGCCGATCACGACCGGCAGGTCGCCCATCGCCCCGCGCAGGGCGGAGCCCCAGAGCGGCCCCGGCCTCACGGTCGCCACTTGGATGTCATCGAGCCCGATCTCGATCCCGAGCAGGTTCCCGCGCTCGTTGATCCCGGGCGGCGAGTCAAAGACCGGGGCGATGCGGACGGCCGGGTAGCCGATGGCCGCAGCCAGGTTCGCGGCCTGCGCG
Source organism: Bacillota bacterium (assembly GCA_029960955.1). Classification (GTDB taxonomy): domain Bacteria; phylum Bacillota; class Sulfobacillia; order JAIMAT01; family JAIMAT01; genus JAIMAT01. The sequence goes on along the minus strand of JASBVS010000002.1, from coordinate 63,931 downwards.
ACGAGCTTGGACGCCTGGGTGCCCGCGGGCACGCGGACGATGGCTTGGAGCACCGATGCCCCGGCGACCGCGCCCACGGGCTCGACCTGGACGCCCGAGAGCAGGATCAGCTCCTCCACCGCCCGCGACGCCAGGCGCTCGAGGTCCCGCTCCGACCGCTTGGCTGGGCCGCCATCCGGGACGGCCAGGAGCGAGAGCGGCGGGAGCCCGGGCCCCAACGGCGATTCGGCGTCCGCATCGGCCGTGGCCCTCGGCAGGAGCGGCACGCGGATCTCCTTGCCGCCGGCATCCCGCGCTCCCACGGGTGCATCCCCGCGGCCTTCGGGCCAGACGAGGATCACCGGCCCGCCTGGGCGCTCCTCAATAGCCACATCCCTTGGCAGCAGCCCGAGGGCGTAGGCGAGGAGGGGCGAGGCGCCCATTCCCGTCCAGGCGTCATGGACGGCCGCGATGGGCGTGCCACCTTGGTAGGCCAGGCGCAGCGCCACCCGGCCCTCCCCGTCCGCTTCGCCTACGATCTTCACGCCCGCGCCGGGCTTCCCGGGACCGAAGAGCCCTGGGTGGTTCGCGGCTAGGAGCCGCGCCGCCCTGTCCGCCGCCGCCCGCGCCCAGGCACCCAGCCGCCGCTTCCGCCGCGCCGCCTCGGCCTCGTGGCACCACGCCTCGAACGCCGCCCGCTCCGCCGCCTTAGCGGCGTCGCCGCCGCTGAAGGAGGCCTGCGCCCACGTGGGCAGATGAGGCAGGAACCTGAGCCAGTCCGACGGGTGCCATGCCCGGGCCTCGACCGCCCAGTCGAGGTAAGCCGCCCAGGTCGCCGCGAACGCGCTCACGGCGGCCGCCCAGGCATCGAGCCATATCGCCGGTACCCGGCCCCAAGCCGCCCACGTGATCCCGGCGAGGATCGCGAGCGCGACGGCCCACGCCGCCGGCGAGTCGGGCTCCGAGCCGAGCTGCGGCAGCGGGATCTCGTCCGTGGCGGCGGGTCCGGTCCATGCTGTCGCGGACGCCTGCGCGGATGGCGCCGCATCCGCCTGCACCGGGTCGGGCGCGGCGGGTACCGCGGATCCGGCCCCGCGCCGTCGGCCCTTCGGCATCGCCAACCAGATGAGCGCCGCTGCGACGGCCAGCGCGATCCAGTCGTTCATGCCCATGTGTCCGTCCCTCCCCTCCCGTCTGTCACGGCTTTGGTCCCACGGGCGGCGGCGCGGCCAGCGGGCCCGCCGGATGGCCGAGCGGACCGGACACTTGCCCGGCGGCCGACTGCGCATGCGCCCACACCCACTGGACCGCCTGCGGCAGCGTGACGGTGAGGAAGCGCATGATGAGATGGATCCCGCCTGGGATGAAGAAGATGACGAAGAGGGCCGCCAGGATGGCGGCCCCCGTGAGGCTGAGCTTTTTCAGCTGTCCGCCTAGCCAGCGCAGTATGGCGATGGCGATGGCGATCTCCAACACCGTCCAGACGACCGGGTTCAGGCCGAACGGCGGCGACATCGCGTGTCACTCCTCTCGTTCCGCCGCACTGACATCGATGACGAGTTCGTCGCCCGGGGCGATCCCGTCCGCCCCGCCTGCCGCGAGCTCCAGCGCCGACCGCGCGCCCGGGCAGGACCGGAAGCCGCGGATCCCGGGCGGCACGTCGCGGTCCATGCGCAGGACCCGGTTCCCCCGGTCGAGCCAGATCACGTCAATTGGGAAGCGCATGCCGATCATGTGGATGGAGCCACACGGGCGGAGCCACAGGGCGCGGCCGGGCTCGAGGCCATCCCGGCCGAGGAGCCCCCGCGCCCTCGCCCACGGGCTGAAGGCCGGTTCCAGTTCCAGCCGCGCGCGGCCGACCCGCGCGCGCACGGCGGTCATGGGTCGACCACCGACGGCACCAGGGCCACCACGGCGAACGGCCCGTCGGAGCGGATCGGCTCGGCGGGCAGCCGGGCCACCAGCGTGACACCGGCCACCAGCGCCAGGGCCAGCGCCAGGGCGATGGCCGCCGCGGCGAGGCGCGCGCCCGCGCGCGGTCTCGACGTGAGCCTCATGTCCATCGACCTCCTCGCATCCAGCGGGCCGCGCGGGCCGGCGCCAGCTCGCCAAGGCCCGCTCGGGCTGGATGATGGTCCTGTGGGCGGTTTGATCGCCGTGCGACCAATCATTGGTCGCGTGGCGAGATATCACGGCTCCGGCCGCCCGTTCCGCCCTGGATGCGCTCCAGGGCGGTGCGGGAAGCCGGAGCGGGCGGCCCGATGAGGGGCCGCCCGCCGTCCGGTCAGATCAGATGCCAAGGTCCGCGATCAGCCTGGCCATCATCGCCGCGGTTTCGGCGCGCGTCGCGTTCGCATGCGGCTTGAAGCTCCCGTCAGGGTAGCCGTTGACGATCCCGGCCTTGGCCGCCGCCGTCACGGCGTCCCGCGCCCAGACCGACACCTTGTCGGCGTCCGCCCAGGCGGGCGGTGTGAGGTCGGGGGCCTTCATGGCCTTCGTCCAGAGGCCCTTGTGCGACCTCGCGTAGTCCAGCGCCCTGGCCACCATCGCGGCCAGCTCCTCGCGGGTGATGGGCCGGTCGGGCTTGAAGCTCCCGTCCGGGTAGCCGTTGACGAGCCCCGCCTGGGCCGCGGCCTCGACCGCGCCGAACTCCCACGAGGAGGGCGCCACGTCGGAGAACGTCTGCTTCGCCGCGTCGGGCGCGTCGAGGTGGAGCGCCCGCGCGAGCATCGCGGCGAACTCCGCCCGCGTCACCGGCGCGCCCGGCCGGAAGGTGCCGTCCGGGTAGCCGTAGAGGACGTGGTGGCCGACGGCCGCGTCCACCGGCCGGGTAAACCAGGCCGCGTGGGCGGCGTCGGGCAGGTCGTGGAACCGCGTCGTCATGGCGAGGACCGCGAACTGCGTGCCCTGCGGGAAGTCGGTCAGGTTGAGCCCGGCGATGGAGACTGTGTGAGCCTGCGTGTCGACCTTGCCGCCGACGTAATGCCACTGGCCGCCGTAGTAGGCGTAGATACCCAAGCGGTCCGCCAGCATCCCGGTCGGCAGCATTGGGTAGAAGACCTCGGGATCGTAGACGAAGGTGATGTCGGCGTCGATCAGAGCGCCGGCGAAAACGTAGACGTTCGACGCCGCCTCAAGGCCGTCGCCGACCGGCGTGCCGGCCTGGACAGGGACGGACTTCACCTCGCCTGACTGGCCCGGTGCCGTCACCGTCACGCCGCCGTCTTCGGACTTGATCTCGCCCGTCTGCTGCTGCGGCTGCTGCGGCTGCGGGGCGGGCGCCGGTGTAGGCGCGGGAGCGGGCTGCGGCTGCTCGATCACCCGCAGCTCGACAACCTGCGACGCGGTGGCACCCGCCGAGTCCGTCACCGTGAGGGTCACGGCGTAGTCTCCGGCCGCCGTGGGCGCGCCGGTGATCTCATCGCCGGAGAGCGCCAGGCCGTTCGGAAGCCCGCCTACCGACCACGTGTAAGGCGGCTGGCCGCCCGCCGCCATGATGGCGGCCGAGTATGGCTGGCCCACGAAGCCGGTCGGGAGGTATCCGGTCGTCACCACGAGCGGTGGCACCGGCGGGACGGGAGCAAAGTGAATGCGAATCTCGATGTTTGCGAAATCCGCCGGCACCCACCCGTTCGCTCCGGACGGGTCGGAGACGTCGAGCTCCACGCACGCCTCCCATGTGCCTGCCTCGGTCGGTACGCCGGTCACCGCGCCGGTCGAGGGGTCAAGCGAGAGCCCGTCCGGGAGGCCTGGGTTGATACCCTGGGCCTCCAAGTACTGCCGCCACTCATCCGTTACCCCTGCCGTGCAGTCGCTCCAACGCAGCTGCACGTCGGCGGGCGGCTGGCTAGGCCAGGAGGACGCCAAGACCTCCGCATAAGGCTGGCCGACCGTCCCATCGGGCAGAGCCGTGGCCGCGATGTGAGGCGGTTCAGGCCGGTCCGCGGGCAGGATCGTGATGGTCACCGTCTGGGAGGACTTCACGCCGGCCGAGTCTGTCACGGTAACGGTGGTGGTGAGGTTGCTCATGGCAACCGTAGGGATGCCGGAGATCACGCCGGTCGATGGATCAAGTGAGAGCCCATCTGGGAGAGCAGACACAGCCCAGGAGTATGGCGGTTGCCCACCGGTCGCCTGCAGCGCCGCCTGGTACGGCTCGCCGACTTTGCCAGTCGGAAGGTAGGGAAGCGTGATGATCGGAGACGAGTTGTTGCCCGCACCGGCCACCACAGTAAACGGCAAGGACGCCACCGCGGTCTGGCCAGCCGAGTCCGTCACCTGGACCGTCACAGTCCCGCTTCCGGCGACATCCGGGGTTCCGGAGATGGATCCGCTGGCATCGAGCTGCATCCACGCGAACGGCAGTCCGTAGGGTGCGGTCCACGTATATGGCGGAGTCCCGCCAGCAGCTTGAAGTTGGGCTGAGTAGGGTTCACCGACGGTGGCATCCTGGAGCGCGGTCGTTGTGATGGTGAGTGAGGTGGGCTGCTGCACTGGGTTAGTGGAGGTCGTTTGGCTGACAACCAGGGTGAACGCGGCCTCAGCTTGTTGGCCGGCCGTGTCCGAGACCGCCGCCTGCACCTGATATATCCCCGCAGCAGCTGGCGTTCCGGTGATCAGCCCGCTGGACGGATCAACGCTGAGCCCGTCCGGAAGGCTGGTGGCCGACCACGTGTACGGGGGTTGCCCACCGGTGGCCTCGAGCTGGGCTGAGTACGGCTGCCCGACCTCGCCAGCTGGCAGGCTCGTGGTGGTGATGGCGAGCCCCGAGAGCACCGGGATGGTGAGTGTCGCGTACCCGGTTTGCCCAGCAGTATCCGACACGGATACGCTGAAGGTGATCTGACCCGGCGCGTCCTGAGAGACTTCGCCGGAGATCTCGCCAGTGGCAGGATCGATAGACAGACCCCAGGACAGACTAGGGGCCGACCACGTGTAGGGCGGTTGCCCGCCGGTCGCCTGAAGCGGCGCCGAGTAGGGCTGCCCCCTTACGGCGGTCGGGAGGGTCGTTGTGGTGATCTGCGGACCTCCAGCCTGAGCCGGGGCGACGTGGATGCTGAGCGTCATGGTTGCTTGGCTGCCAGGTTGGCTTGGGTCGGCTTGGGGGTCGGACACGGTGACTGTCACAGCAAAGTCTCCGGCCACGGTCGGCGTTCCGGAGATCTCGGCGTAGTCCGGCGCACCATTGCTGGTCTGCAACGTGAGCCCATCTGGGAGCCCGTCCGCCGACCAAGCGTAGTCGCCCGACCCACCGCTCGCCTGGAGCGTGAGCATGTACGCCTGCCCGACCTGCGCATCAGAGTTCCCTGATGCAACCGTAGCTGTGATTGGGTAGACGGGGATGGCCGCTGGATCAAACGCAACCGCACCAGCCGCGTCAACCACCCGTATCGAGAAGCTTCCGCCGGCCGCGGACAGGGTGCCGGAGATCTCGCCCGTGGATGGGTCGATGCTGAGCCCGGCCGGCAGCCCGTCCGCCGACCACGTGTAGGGTGGCGTACCACCTGTAACGGTCGGGCGGTAGTCGTACGGTGCCCCGACCTCCGCGCCTGGTAGGAGATCCACCGTACCCCATTGGTGGTGCATGATGATGCTCGGCCCCGGGATCACGTGGATGGAGATGTCCATGGATGCGCTCTGGCCGTCCACGTCTGTCACGGTGATGTGCGCGGCGTAGTCACCAGCCGCGGACGGCATGCCTTGGATAAATGCGACATCGGTGGCGTCGTCTGGAATAATTGTGAGCCCCGCCGGCAACCCGGTGGCCGACCACGTGTATGGTGAGACCCCGCCGGAAACCGCAAGCTCGCCTGTGTAGAATACCCCCACTTCAGCATTGGATGGCACTCCGTAAAACGTTTTAGTTGAGATCGTGAGGCTCCCCGACGGCTGCGAAGCCTGACTCGTGAACGTAACCTGCGCCGTCTGGGCGATCTGCACGCCGCCCGCGGTGGCCGTGTAGGTCACCGTCTCGGGCGTGCTGTCCGTCACCTGGAAGGCGGCCTGGCCGTTGGCGTCCGTCGTGGCGCTCGACGGGCTGATGGTGGAGCTGGTGCCGCCGTTGCCGGCCAGCGTCACCGTCACGCCCTGGATCGGGTTGCCGCCGGAGTCGTTGACCGTGACGGTCACCGTCGAGGCCGTCGTCCCGTCCGCGGGAACCGAGGTCGGGTTGGCCGTCACCGTCGACTTGTCCGCATCAACCGTTGGCGCTGATGGTGCAGGGGAGATGGTGATGGCTAGGTTCGTCTCTGCGGTGCTTCCCGCGCTGTCGGCCACTTGGACGGCGAACGTGAAGCTCCCCGCCGCCGTCGGCGTGCCGCCGATGGCGCCTGTGGAGCTGTCCAGTGTCAGCCCGTCCGGCAGGCTACCGCTGGCGACAGACCAGGCGTAGGGTGGAGTCCCACCGGTGGCCTGGAGCGTCGCCGAATAGGGCTGGCCTACCTGCCCATCGGGAAGCGACGTGGTGGTGATCGTGGGGCTCCCAGCGTCCGCAAGGGCGGTGGGCGCGAAGGCGCTGACCACCGAGCCAATAACAAGAACCGCCGCCATCAAGGCGGCGGCGAGTGGGCGCATTGCTTTGAACATGACATCACCTCGCGTTTGCGTTTGCGCTTCATGCCGATGTCACGTCGTGCGACTTTCAACCTGGCCGCGCCTCCCCAGGCATCACCTCCTCCCACCACACGGCATCGCATGGCAGGCATCACCCCCTTGTGATGTTTTGGCGGCTTCTCCGGCCGCCCGTCCCACCCCGGATAAGCTCCGGGGCGGTGCGGGGAGTCGAAGAATTGGCCGTCTGCCTGAGTTCCGGTTACGATCACCTGCCCATGGCCGCCAGGAGCGCCTGGGGAGTGGTGAGTCGGTCCACCTCGCACAGCCAATAACCGGCGGTGGCGTAGGCACGCCCATCAGCGGTGAAAACATAGGCGGTCGGAACGAAGTGCCAGCCGCCAGGCACCGCGGCCTCGCTCCCGTCCTGCAAGGTGACCACAGCGACCACACAGGCCGGCCAAGGCGTCAAGTCCTTCGCCGCAGGCGAGGCCTGCACGGCGGAGGCAATGCCCAAGATGCCTACAGCGAGGGCGGCCGCCACGGCAGCCGCCCGGAAGAACTTCCACATGTCGATTTCCTCCTATCCGGTTCGCACGTGGACGAACAGCCACGGCGCGTGCTCGTAAAGCCACTGCACCGCCCACCGGCCAGCGGCGGCCGCTGTCTCGCCCGCCCACGTGTGCGGGAAGGCGAGCGCGGCCACGAGGCCGGCCACCAGCAGCACCACCGCCACGTCCAGCGCCCACCAGAGCAGGTCGGCCAGCGCGCTGGGCAGGCCGAGGAGGAACCGCCCGGCAGCCCGGGCGATCTTCCCAGGCGGAAAGGAGCTCGATTTGAGCTCCTTTTCCCCTGCGCTCTGCCCGCCCTGGATCACCACCACCTGCGGGGAAACGGGCGGAGCCGGAGTAGGCTGCTCCGGCTCCTTCGCCTCCTGCGGTTTGGGTGGCTCTGGATCAGGCGCCCTCTTCAGCCCCAGCCGCTCCTCCAGGCTGGGCTCCCGGCGCCGAAGCTCGATCACGGATCACTTCCTGAGAAGCTTCGCGATGAGGCTAGACCGCCGGACGGTCTCCCGCGGCCAGAGCCCACCCAGGAGAGCCTGCATCGCCTCGCGAACAGCTCGGTCCTCCTCGCGCCAGCCGGGCGGCACCGGGTTCGCCGTGGAGGCCCAGCCGCCCGCGACAGCTGGGAAGGCGTAGACGGGCACGTCCATGCGGAGCAGAACGGCTACCTGGCGCGCGTAGTCCGCGTCGGCTCCGACCACCACCACCGCGCCGGGCTCCGGCGCCTTGGAGTAGCGAGCCATGTACCAGACCCACCGCTCCCAGGACCAGGCCCGCGTCGGCTGCGCGGGCCCGGCCACGACGGTCAGGTCGGCCATGGACTGCAATTCCGCCCACAGGGGGTCCATCGACTCCAGCGGTCCCAGATCGGCTATGACCCAGGCTGCCACGCTGCTCCGCATAGCGGCCCGGATGCGCTCCAAGCTATCCTCTGGGCGTTGGAGTAGCGGCTCATCTTTGCGCTGCTGGTCCTCACCGTCGTAACGGCGAGCGTCCGCCTGGGAGAGCACCAGGATACCCGGCACCCATCGGCCGTCCTTGGCGGTACCCCCGGCCACCACCACCGTCAGTCCTGGAAGTGGAGCGAGGTCGAGGAGGAGCGCCTGCTGCCCGGCGGCCGCGAGACTCCCTGCGACGGCCGCCGCGACGTAGGAGCAGCCTGAGCCTGGAGCGACCGATGCGACCGCGATGAGGACGGGGCGGGCGGTGAGGGGCACCTGCCGCTCGATGACGACGGGCGGACGCTCCTCCTGCTTCGCGGGGGCCTGGCCGCCCACCGCATCGGGCCGGAGCCACCTCGCGAGCGAGGCCAGCCCGCCGGGCGGGCGCGAGAGGACGGAGGGAAGCTCCTCCGCTCCGGCCACAACGTCCGTCACCACGCGGGAGCCGACCGCCGCCGCGACCGCCTTGTCGCCGGGCTCCCGGCCCGGGGCGAGCAGGATCACCCGCGCGCCTTCCCGGGCAAGACCGAAGGCCAGGAGCGGCGCGGCCGGGTCCGGCCCGAGCGCGTCGATGTCCACGATGACAGCCTCGACGGGGAGGCGGGAGAGGCGGCCAAGCGCCTCCCCTCCCCCGCCCCGCTCGGCAACCGCAAGCTGCGCCTCAGGGAGCAGGCGGCTGACCGCCTATGCCTGCTCCCGCGTCACCACCGCACCGATCACGTTCCTCCACCCCCGCCGGAGTCCGAGGAGCTGGTATCCTGGGCCGCCTTCCGGCGACGGCGCCGACGGAGAAGCAGGACCAGGAAAAGGAGTATGAGCAGGAACGGGAAGAGCAGCAGCCAGAGCGGCAGCGCAGGTCGGTCGACGATCCTCACGCGCATGTAGGCCACAGCAGTGCGACCAGCGGTGTCGTGCGCCTGGACGGCAATATCGACGTATCCACGCTTCTTCGCGGCCAGATCGGCATGAAGCCCACGCGGCGACAAGCGCCCGTATTGCTGCCCGTCGGCTGCCCACGCCACCGGCCCGTCTGCATCGCCACGCACGGTAGCGGTGTAACCGCCAGTTTGGCCCACGTAGAGCAGTGGCGGGCCGTCCAGCGAGATGGACAGCTCGCCGCCAGGAAGGTGGCTCGGGGAGTCGGCGACAGCCCAGGCTGTGTAGTTCGGGAGGGCATCGGCGATAACGGTGGAACCGAAGCCATCGACCAAGCGCGCCGGGGACTCCTGTGTGTAGATCTCGTCGGTTTGGACGGTGACGGATTGTCCGGGGGCCGGCGAGCGCCAGACCGCGAGGAGCTGATGCCGATCCGATGTCAGCGCCCTCGAACCCGACCAAGTAAGATTTGCCCTAACCCCATGTACCGTCGCAGTTCCCCGCCAGCCCCAGGCGCTCAGAGCCGTGCGCAGTGTTGACGGTGTGACAGGCACGCCGCCCTTGGAGGCATCGAGCTCAAACATGAGTTGGATGGGAGGTAGGTCGGCGCGGGCGTAGCCGTGAGCACCGCTGGGGAGCTGCTTCAGCGCGGGGACCTTGATCGTGGTGCTGGCTCCGGTCGGGCCTACGCCGCGAATCCACCCGCCGCCCGCAGGCGGCGTCCATAGCCAGTACGCATCGGTTTTCCCATCACTGCCCGTAAACCAGACCTTCCCGCCACTAGAGCCTCCAGCACGCCCAGCGCCTTTCGGAAGGACGATGGAGACGCTTTGACCAGCAGGGGGAGTGGCGACGCTCACGGTGTACGATCGCGTCGTCTGGTCTGTTTCTGGCGCATCCATAGAGGCGGCGGAATTCGAGTTCCACGTCCAGCCGCTCGCCGAGTTGGCCACCTGGGTGGAGGCTGTGACGCTGTACGTGAGCTGCCACAGGGACTCCAGCCGCCCTCCAGAGACCTCGATGCGCGTCGTGGATCCAGGATCGCTGATAACTTCTGCCCACACGAGCACGGGGACACCGGCGTAGACGGGCTGCGTAGCGAAAACCGTGATTTGCGGGGCCTGACCGCATGTCGCCGTGGACTCTTGCCCTGTTTGTTGAGTCCCGAGTGTGCCTTCGCCCCCGCAGGCCTGGATGAACGTATCGGGCAACACCGCGCTCGCCGGCGGCAGTTTGGTCTGCTCGGTCGAGGATGGGATGCCTGTTGGAGCCGGCGCGGCATATGGGAGGTCCGGGAACGTCCAAACGGCCAGGTTGAAGGATGCGTAGGCGGTCTCGCCCTGCGCGTCGGTCACCTTCACAGAGATGACGTCGGTGGCGTTTCCGGTGGCCGACGAGATGACGCCGTAGAGCCGTCCGGAGGAATCGAGGTGGAGTCCGGTCGGTAACCGGTCAGCGGTCCACGTATACGGAGGCTTGCCCCCGTAGACCTGCAATTGCACGGAGTAAGGCTGCCCGATGATGGCCGGCGGAAAGACCGTGTCTTGGATGTTTACGATGGGCGGGGCTTCCGCAGCAGCTGCCTGGGCAGCCACCTGCCCAGGCCCGAACATAAGAACGACGGCCGCGATGGCCGCCGCCAGAACGCGCAGCTTCATGGCTTTTTCTCCTCCTTTTGCATGTGCTTACGGCGTGTACCCAGCCGTCTGCGCGCTTCCGAAGACGGTCAGCGGGTCCACCAACTGCCCCTGCTGGTACACCTCGACGTGCAGGTGCGGGCCGGTGGACTCGCCCGTCGAGCCCGAGAGCGAGACGGGCTGGCCCAGCGCGACCTGCGTTCCCACGGGGACGAGAAGCGCGGAGTTGTGGCAGTAGCGGACCTCGCCGTCCGGCCAGGCCTTCGTTGCAGCCGCCTGAGAGGCTGGGACGTGGCCCAGCGCGGCGATGGCGATGGCGGCCGCCGCGGCGGCCGCCCGGAAGAGCTTCGGCATGGTCTATCTCCTCCCATATGGGAAGAGGCCAGGCGGATCGCCCGGCCCCCTTCGCCTCAGCTAAGGCTCACGGCCCTCTCCCTGTCCCTCGCCTTCCGCCGCCCTCTTCCGCCGCCTACGCACCGCAAGGAGCAGCAGAAGGAGGATCAGAATGAGCAGAAGCGGCAGGAGCAGCGCCGACGGCGCGAGGCCGCCGTGACGCGCCGGCGCGGAGACCACGCGCACCCGCAGGCTCGCCTGGGCGGCTTGCCCGTTCGCGCCATGGGCCGCGGCCGTGATCGTCACATAACCAGGTTTCAACGCCCGCAAGGTGGCCGTCGATCCGTGCGGCACGAGCGGCCCGCGCGCGTCGGTGTCGATCCGCCACTCGATGCCGCCCGAAGCGCCCTTCGCCTGCGCCGTGTACCGGGCGCTCTGCCCGACGGAGACGGTCTCAGGCCCGCTCAGCGTGACCGACACGCCCGGCTCGATGTCCGTCACGCGGCCGGGCTCGTGGATGACGGCCCCGATCCCGAGCACTGGGTTCCACTCATCCTTGAACATCGCGTTGATGTAATACGGGCCGGCTTGGCCGCAGCGGGCGCATACGGCGCGGATGACCACCGACTGGCCGGGCCGCGGATCGATCCATCGGATCATGCGGCCGTCGAGCGAGAACCCGGCCGTGCCAACAGGCTTCACCGTCGCCCCGCCGCCGGCGATGACGGTGACGGTCCCGGCTGCCCCAGTCTGCCGGATGGCCGCCCTGGCCGCGCCCGCGTCCGTCGTGCCGTTCACGCCGAGCGCGACCGTCTCTGTGAGGGCGTCCCTCAGGATCGGCGCGGTCGAGATCGCCATCCCGTTCGGGATGGGTGCGGCCGCTGGAATGTGCAACGACTTGCCTTTCGCGCCGTTTACGGACCATTCCAGGGTCCCGCCTGCCGCCGGCGGATACCAGAGCCAAGCTCCGTATTCAGACACGCCAGGCGCGCCATTCGAGCCGTCCGCGCGGCCGGCGGATGCGTCGAGAACCGGGCTCCCTCCAGCGGGTTCAAAGGCCTCCACCCGTGTCGTCAGCGCGCCATTCGGATCGTTTGTCAGCGTCTCTCGGATGAACGGCCGAATCGGCATCAGCTTTCCGCCTGACACGCGGATCTCCAGGCGCGCGTTGCCGACAGACGCACTGACCAATACAGGCGTCCCTTTGTAGAACGGGTCGAGCCGCTCGACCGTGATATCCCCATTCCCATTGCAGAGGCCGTTTATGGGGCCTCCAGCGGAATATCCCTGGTAGGCGGACTCTCCCAAGCAAACGGAGTCGCCCCAGTTTACGATCGATGGAAGCTTGGACGCGGGGGCGGCCATCGCCACATGCCCATTCATCACGGCGACAGGCCCGGCGATGAAAAAGAAGGCGGCCGCCGCGGCGGCCGCCCGGAAGAGCTTGCGCAGGCGCGACACGTCCTATCCACCTCCACCCATCCGCACGCTGACGAAGAGCCAGCTCGCGTGCTCATAGAGCCACCGCGTGGCCTCCTTACCCGCGGCGATCGCGACCTCCCCAGGCCAGCTTCGCGGGAAGGCGAGCGCCGCGATGAGTCCGACGACCAGCAGGACCACCGCCGTGTCAAGGGCCCACCAGAGCAGGTCGGCCACGCGGCCCGGGAACTCGGCCGCGGCGCGGATCACGGCCTTCGCCATACGGCCGACGCGGCCCGCCCGGCGGCCCGCCGCCGCGTCCGCGGAACCCACCTGGACCACGATGGTCTGCGCGGGCGCCGCCTGCGCCGGCTCGCGCCCACGGCCCGCAGCGGTCCCGCCGCGGCCGTCGTGCGCGGGCGCCGTCACGGCGGCGTCCGACGTCGGCGCGAACTCATCATCGAGGCCGTCGAGCACCGACGGCCTCGGTCTCTTGACCCTCACGCGCATCACCTCCTCCGAGCACGTCATGACGTATCGCCGGCGCGCCCCACAGGAACCCCTGCCCCCAGGGCACCCCCAGCCGCCGAAGTGCCTCCGCGTCCTCCCGCAGCTCCACGCCCTCGGCGACCACCGTGGCGCCGAACCGCCGCGCCCAGCGCAGGACCGCCTCGACGAGCGCCGCCCGCGCCGGCGACCTGGACACGCCGGACGTGAGGGCCCGCGCCAGCTTGATCACGTCCGGGCGCACGGCGACCAGCTTCTCCAAGTCGGCCGAGCCCGCGCCGAAGTCGTCCAGGGCCAGCCGCGATCCTGGCGGGAGCGCGGCCCTCACCGCGGCCGCCGCCCGCTCGTCCCGCGGCCAGCCGGCTCTCTCAGGAAGCTCCCACACGATCCGGCCCGGGCCGGCCGACCCGGCGTGGAGCCGGACGAGGCCGTCCTCCATCGCCGCCACCGTGGCCGGGGCGAGGTTGACGAAGACGAGCCCGGACCGCGGCGGGTCGCGCAGCGCCTGCGCCCGGCAGAGCGCGTCGAGCTGGAGCGCCACGCCTCGGCGCTCCGCGATCGCGAACGCGGCGGCGGGATCCTGGCCGCCGGCGAAGCGGGCCAGCGCCTCGTGCCCCACCACCACGCCCGCGGCGATATCCACGACGGGCTGCCAGGCAACGTTCGGCCTTCTCGTCCTCACCTGTTTCACCACCCCCCTGCCGCAGCCATCGCGGAGGGGCGCAGCCATCACGGGCCGCTGCCCCATCTGCCGTCATCCCACGAATGTCGGCGCGACAATCTCACAGAGATGTGATAAGATGTGTCGCGGGGTGTGATAAGTGCCTGAGCCGAGGACCCAGAGCGTCTTTCCGACGCGGGTGCCGATGCCGCCGGAGGACGTGGTGGATCGGGAAGCGTTCCTGGACGAGCTGGTGCGACGTGCCCTGGACCTGCAGAGCGTGCTCATCGCCGGGCCGCGCCGCATCGGCAAGACGGTCCTCGCCAGCGAGGCGCTGCGGCGGCTGCGGGAGGAACACGGCGCCTTGACCGCCGAGGTGGATCTGTTCTACTGCGCCACCGCGCGAGAGTTCGCCGCCAAACTGGCCCTGGCCTGCCTGGGCAGCCGGGACGGCCGGTTGCGGCGCGCGCTGGCCGGAACTGAGCGGGCATTGGCCCAATTGGCGGCCGACACGGAAATCGTGGCGCGGCTGCCCGGCTTGGAGCTACACTGGCTTCGCCACCCCGAGCGAGTGCCGGACGAGGAGATGCTCGACCGCGCGCTCAGCCTGCCGGAGCGCATGGCGGAAGCGGCGGGCCGGCCGTTCGTGCTGCTCCTGGACGAGTTCGAGGAGATCGAGCGCCTTGGTGGCGACATGCTGCTCAAGCGCATGCGGGCGATCTTCCAGCGTCAGCGTCGCACTGCGTACTTCTTCCTCGGCAGCAGGCCGTCCACGCTGCGGGCGCTCTTCGGCCGGCAGCGCCAGGCGTTCTTCCGTTTCGCCGATCCGCTGACCGTTCCGCCGATCCCCGTTGAAGCGTGGAAGGAGTACGCCACGCGCAAGCTGGCAGCCCAGGGCATCCGCCTGCTCCCGGCGGCGGCTGACTTCATCCTGGACAAGACAGGCGGGCATCCGTGGGGAACCTCGCGTGCGTTCTCGGCCGCCTACCACGCTGCGGTCGCGGAACGCAGCGACGTCCTCGATCTCGACCTCGCCGCGGCCGCCTTCGAACGCATGATGGACGATCTGACCGATGTGTTCGTCCAGGAGCTGCAGGAGTTGGACGACATCCCGCACGCCCGCGTTGTGCTGCACCGGCTCGCGCGCGGAGAGCGGCCCTATGCGGGCACCAGGGTGCACCCCCAGCAAGTCCGCCGCGCGCTGCAAGCTCTCGTAGATCGCTGCATCCTGCGCCGGGACGGGCGAGGGGAGTATGCCTTCGAGGAGCCGCTGCTGCGCGAACACCTCATCCGGGCGGGCGGCTGACCGGCGCCGATGGCGGGCCCGCGCCCATTCCAGATGTCGCTAACCTCCCTCCTGCCTGTGGCTGGTTTCCGGGCGAGAAAAACTCGCCCCCTCGCCATCCATGCCGATGGAACATGGGTGGCGAGGGGGCGGCGGTCGCCATCTGCCGCCGCCATCTCCGGGTCAAATCACGTGCATCCCCAAGCAACTCCCCAGTTCCACCAGGCATCCATCGGATTGTTCGCAGCATCGAGGCAGTTGCCCGCGTGCTGGAAGAGCGTGCCAACCTTGGGGGCGACGATGACGAGCCCGGCGACCAGGATGATCGCCAACACGGCCATGGCGATGATCAGCTCGACCGTGTTCTGGCCGCAGTCGTCAGCGGCCAGGGCGCGGACGCGCCCCAGCGCGGATCGCAGGGCGTCCACCGCGTCGTCACCTCCTCTCGTGAAGAGAGGCCGCGCCCAGCCCAGACTGAACGCCCGAGCTGGGCGCGGCGCCTGCGCCTTAGCAGCCGCCCAGGCCGCCTCCGTTGGCGCTATTCGCGGAGTCGAGGCAGCTGCCCGCGTGCTGGAAGAGCGTGCCAACCTTGGGGGCGACGATCACCAAGCCGGCGACGAGGATAATCGCCAACACAGCCATCGCGATGATGAGTTCGACCGTGTTCTGGCCGCGGTCATCGCCGGCCAGGGCGCGGGCGCGGGAGAGGACCTCGCGGAACATCCGGCGCACCTCCTTTCGTTTAGTTTGGGCGAGAAAAGATCGCCCCCTCGCCATCCGTGCCGGTGCAGCACGGGTGGCGAGGGGGCGGCGGCGCCCGCCACGGCGCCGCTCACGCTTCATGGTAGATCAGGCAGATCGATCAGATGGCAAGGCGGATGAGCCCGAGCGCCACGGCCGCGTAGACCGCCGTCCACGCGGCCGTGAAAGCCCTCTCGTGCCAGCGGATCTCGTCCGCCATACCCACGCCGCGGATCTTGGCGAGCAGCGCGGTCGCCGCCCACCCGCCATCAGCGCGCGGGAGCGGGAGAGCGTTGAATACGAACAGGAGCGCGTTGGCGATCGCCGCGACGGGCGCGGCGCGCCACAGGATGGCGGCCAGGAGCAGGTTGGCCATCGGCCCGGACATGTGATTCGCCACGCGCAGCCAGACCGGCAACCGCATCAAGGCATCGTCGTCGATCTCCACCCCGATCGCGACGGGCCACACGTGGATAACCACCGGCATGCGAAGCACCGGCACCGGCCCTACCCGCCGGATCTCGCGGCCCATCCCGACGTGGATCGCCTTCACAGACATCCCCGAGAGCACGGCCGCGATCCCGTGGAACGCCTCGTGCGCGAGCGCGCCCGCGAGCCCGCCGACCACCAGCATGGCGAGGAAGACCAGCCCAGCGTGATCCATCGTCACCATCCCTCCCCGCCTGCACAGTAATACAGCATTGCCGCATTGTCAATGCGGCCGCTCACTCCACCGGGTAGGTCGCGGACGCGCTCAGGACCCACGTGCCCGGGCCGGCGTGCGCATCCGGGCCGTGGAACGGGAAGATCAGCGCGAGCGGGGGGAAGAGGTTGACCTGCGCGTAGGTCACGGTCACGCTCGCCGTGCCGCCTTCGCCCGTGCAGGAAGCCGTCACGGACCACTGCCCCGCCGCCGATGGCTTGCCGCCGACCTGCTGGCCGACGTTCAGGCCGCCGTCGCGGAGGTTCCGCTCGGCCACCGCCGCCGCGTCGCCGGCCCAGTTCATCCCGGGCTGCGCGCACTCGATCGAGACCGTCCGCGCCGCGTTCCGCGCCGCGTCCGTGGTGACCATGCGCGCGTCGAAGGCCAGCACGAGCGCGATCGTGGAGAAGAGCAGTCCGATGAACACCGGCAGGACAAGCGCGATCTCCAGCGCCGCCTGGCCGGACTCGCCGCGCCGGAACGATTTCCTCTCCATTGATTAATCACCATCCGAGCAGCGCATGGATGGCGCCGGGAGCGAAGGCCATGACGGCCGCGGCGAGGATCCCGCCCGCGCCGAGCGCCACGCCGTAGGGCACGCCGCGCCTTCCCGCGGCGCGGAGGATCCCGGCCGCCGTGGAGAGATCCCCGCCGGCCGCGGCGAGCACGGCCGCCTTCGGGATGAGGCCGGCGGCGAGAACCTGCACGAGCCCGGCCAACGCGCCCAGGACGATGGCGGCCACCGCGCCGGAGAGCCCGCCCGGCACGCTCGCCAGGGCCGCCAGAGCCGCCGCCATCTTCACGTCGCCGCCGCCGACGCCCGCGCCAGCCAGGTAGAGGATGGCGAAAGGCGCGGCGACGATGGCCGTGGCGATGACCGTCGTCATGAACGTGCCTTGCGCGGCGGTGAGTGCCAGGACCAGCGCCATGGCCGGGTAGGTCAGCCAGTTCGGGATGCGGCCACGTCTCAGGTCCCAGATCGCGCCGAGCGCCGACATCAGGGCCAGGCCCGCCAGGGCCGCGTCAACGGTCCACACATCGCATCGCCTCCTCATGGCGCGACGAGGCGGCGCCGGGTCTATCCGGCGCCGCCTCGCTAGTCCTCATATTCAGTTACCGCCGACTCACAGCCCGCCGCCGAAGATCCCGCTCAACAACGTGGACACGGCCGGGTATCCGATGAAGAGCAGCGTGACGGGCAGGATGAACACCACGAGCGGGATCATGATGACCGTGCCCATCCGGGACGCCCGCTCCTGCATTTTTGATCTGCGCTCGGCCCGCAGCGTCGTGGCCATCTCCGCGAGCGCCGCCGAGAACGGCGCGCCGTACTCCTGAGCCCTCGCCACCGTCGTGGCCAGCATCTCCACGTCATCGAGGCCCACGTCGTCCGCCGCCATGCTGAGCGCGTCGGCCGTCGTCTGGCCGACCTCGACGGACCGGACCGCCCGGCCGAAGACCCTCGCCAGCTCGCCCGCCGTCTCGCGCTCCACCCGCGCCACGGCCGCCTCCAGCGGCATGCCGGCCCGGGTGCAGGTCACCAAGAGGTCGATGTAGGACGGAAGCTCGCGCTCGATCCTCGCCCGGCGCGCCGAGAGGGCCGCGGTGAGCCAGAGGTCCGGCGCGATCCAGCCGATGCCGGCCCCGACGAGCGCCATCGGGACGAGCGCGAAGAGCTGGCTCGACATGAGCGTGCTGCCCAACCCGAGCGCGGCGGCGATGGCGCCAGAGGCCACGAGCCGAAGGGCGCCGAACGTCTCCGGCCTCATGCCCGTGCCCGACCAGCGGAGCTTCCGAACCGTCTCCTCTGGCACAAGGAGATCCAGGTGCTCGGCCGCTATACCTTCCGCGCCGCGGACGATCCGGCGCGCGAGGTCACGGCCGCCGCCGAGCCACCCAACGCCCGTGCCTTCCGGCCGGGCCTGCTTGGACGCGGCGGCCTCCGCCAGCCGCATCCGCGCCACGTCGCCCCGCAGCGCCTCCAGCTCCTCGGCCAGCCGCGGAAGCGGCGGGGACGCCGCGCGCGACGCCGCGCCTACGCCCAGGAAGAGCGCCGCGAGGCCCACGAGCCACGCGATGAGAAGCTCCACCTCCGCGTCACCTCGCTTCCGTAGCGGCCGTCAAGCGGCCGGGTCCACGCGCATGAGCGCCCGCATGAACCACCATCCGGCCAGCTCCCACGCCGAGCCTGCGAAGAACACCAAAAGCCCGGCCGGCGTCCCGAAGAGCGGGCGCACGTAGCCAGGCGCGATGAGCCTGAATACCAAAAGCAGGAAAAATGGCATGCCGAGCAGGATGTTCATCTCCAGCCGGCCCTGCGCCGTGGCCGCCCGCGCCACGGACCGCATCTCGCGCCGCTCGTGAAGCGTCCGGATGAGCCCGTCGAGGATGTCCGGAAGGTTCGCACCCGTCTCGATGTGGATCCGCATCGCGCTCGTCAAGAGCGCCATCTCGGGCAGCGGGGCCGCGCGGTCGAGCTCGCCGATCGCCTCGCGCAGAGGCATCCCGGCGACGCGGAAGCTCCGCACGACCTGCCGGATGTCGTCGCCGAGTGGCGCGGGCATCTCCCGCGCCACGTCCTCGAGCGCGAGCTGCAGCGTCATGCCGGCGCGCATGGCCTGCCCGAGCTGCCGGCACAGCTCCTCCAGCTGCGCCACGACCTGCTGCGCCCGCCGGCCGGCCAGGTGGTTGATCCAAGCCGCCGGGGCGGCGAGCCCGCCGGCCGCTGCGAGCGCGCCGAGCCACCAGATGCCAGTCACGCTCCAGCCGGTCAGGAAGAGCCCCACCGCGGCACCGGCGGCCAGGGCGAAGATCGTCCGCGGGTCGGCCCGCACGCCCGACTGGCGCGCCCGCCGCTCCAGCCACCCGAATGGGAATGGCAGGCGCCCGGCCCGCCGCTCCCTCGCCGCCTCCTCGATCTCACGCTCCTCAGCGGCCCTGCGTGCCGCACTACCGCTGAGCCGCGCGAGCTCATCCGGCATGCGGCGCGACCTCGCCGCGCGGGCCGCGGAGAGTCCGGCGAAAACGGCCATCACGGCCAGGGCCGCGAAGACCTCGGCCAGCACGTCCACGCCCGTCACCTCCTTCTATATCGCCCGTCAGATCGCGAGCCGCCCGGCGTCGGCCAGCGGCTTCAGCATGGGCGGCACGTCGGCGATGACATCCGGTGCCACCTCGCGGCACCAGACGTCGGCGACCCGCACGTCGCCGGTCGCCTCGTCGAACCCAAGCACCGTGGAGACGTGCGTGACCATCCGCTCGACCCGGCCGTCCGGAAGGACCACGCGCGCCGTCTGCACGATGAGGTGCAGAGCCGACCCGATCTGCTGTCGGATCGCCCGGACCGGCATGTCGTAGGCCATGAGCATCATGCCTTCCAGCCGCGTGATCGCCTCGCGTGGGGAGTTCGCGTGGATCGTCGTCGCCGACCCCGGATGGCCCGTGTTCATGGCCACCAGCATGTCGAACGCCTCGGGACCGCGCGACTCGCCCACGATCAGCCGGTCGGGCCGCACGCGTAGCGCGTTCCGCACCAGCTCGCGGATCGTCACCTCGCCCTTCCCCTCGACCGACGGCGGCCGGGCCTCGAGCCGCACCACGTGCGGCAGCTGCGGCTGGAGCTCCGCCGCATCCTCCACGATGACGACGCGCTCGCCGGGGTCCATGAGGCCGGTGAGGGCGTTCAAGAGCGTCGTCTTGCCGCTGCTGGTCCCGCCCGAGATGACGACGTTCAGCTTGCGCCGCACGGCCCATCGCAGCGCGTCGGCCACCTCGTCAGGGATGGCTCCCTTCTCCACCAGCTCGTCGAACGTGAAGGCACGAGGGAATTTCCGGATGCTGATGAGCGTGCCCAGGACCGCGATCGGGGGGATCTCCGCGTGGAAGCGCGCCCCGTACCGCGGGATCCGCGCGTCCACGTAGGGCTCGGCCAGGTCCAGCCTGCGACCGACCTGCCCGGCGATCCGGGTCGCCAGCGCCAGGACTTCCTCATCGTCGCGGAATCGCACCGGCGTCAGGACCAGGCGCCCGGCCTTCTCGATGAACACCTGGTCGGGCCGGTTGACCAAGATCTCCGTGACCTCAGGATCATCCATGTAGGGCTGGAGCGGCCCGAGCCCGCCCGACAGGTACTGGGCGACCTCCTCCTCGATCCGCGCGCGCCGCGCCGCGCTGAACGCGGCCGTTTCCTCAAGCACGATCGCCCTCAGCCGCGCCCGCGATATCGACCCGTCTGGGCTCTCCTGGGCGATCCGCTGGCGGATCCGCCGGAGCGCCTCGCGCTCCTGCCGCTCCTCCTCTTCCTCGCGCTTCTCGAGCTCACGCTCCCGTTCGGCCGCGGCCCCGGTCTCCTCCGCCATCTGGTCCAGCCACGTCCGGCGCATCATCTCGCGCTCAGGGGCGGGCCCGCCGGCCCGCCCCTCGCCTTCCGCGCCGCGCCGGTCCTCGCCGTCTGGCCCCTTGCCGTGAAGGATCCACGTGCTGGGCACGCCGCGTCACCTCCCGAGAAGCCTCGACAGGAGCCCGCCGCCCCTCTCCGCGGCCCGGCCGTCGCGGCCGTGGCCGGCGGGGCCGAGCTCCGGGATGACCTTGGCCGCGATCCGCCTGAGAGCCACCATGAACGGCCCGTTCGGCTGGTAGATCGCCAGCGGCTGCGAGCGGTTCTGCGCCGCGTCCACCGCCGGGTCGAACGGGATCGCGCCGAGCGACGTGAGCCCCAGCGTCGTCGCCACCTCGGCCTCCGTGATCAGAGACCGCTGCGGCAGCTTGTTGACGACCACGCGGAACTTCTCCAGCGGCAGGCGGTCCGACCGCGCCAGGTCGTTGAGCACCTGCTGCGTCTTGTAGAGCGCCGCCTTTGTCGGCTCGACCACGAGCAGGATCACGCTCGCCATCTCCAGCGCCGTGCCCACGGCGTCGGTCAGGGTGGGCGAGCAGTCCACGACGACGAGGCCGTGCGCGGCCCGCAGCGTGCGCAGGACCGTGCCCGCGAGCTCGCCGGAAATGCGCATGGACTGCCAGAGCTCGTCGGGCTGGAAGACGCAGGTCAAGCCGGACTTGTGATGCGCCACGCGCTTCTCCATCGCCGCCCGGTCGAGCTCCGGATCGCCCGCGTGGTCCTCCCAGTCGAGCACGGTCGGCGTGGACGGCATCCCGAGCAGCACGTGGGTCCCTCCGGCGCCTTCCTCGAAGTCCACGAGCGCCGTCTGGACGCGGGCGAACGGGTTCGTCTGCGCCAGGAGCGCGAGGTTGACGGAGATCGTCGTCTTGCCGACGCCGCCCTTCGCCGTCCAGACCGGGACGATGAGCGGGGCAGCGGCCACCGTCCGCACCTGCCGTTCGGGCTGGCGCGACTCCCACCGCTCCATCTGCCGCCGCTGCTCCGTCTCCACGTCGATCGTCGCCCGGACCGCGGCCAAGAGCTCGCTTTCGACCCAGGCCGCCAGGGCGCGCCGGTCGTGCGGATCTTTGGGCTTGACGACGACACGCCGGACGCCGCGCGCCGACGCCTCCGCCCAGAGCTGCCGGCTCGGGCTATCGGTCAAAAGGAACACCCACACGTCCGGGAACGCCTTCGCCAGCCGCTCGGCCACCTGGACGCCGCCTTCGCGAACCAAGCTGTGATCCACGAGGCAGACGTCCGGCGCCATCTCGCGCAGGAGCAGCTCCATCTCATGCGGATCCGGCGTGTAGCTGACGAGCTTCAGCTCCGGGTGGCCGAACGTGGCCGCGTTGATCGCATCCTGGAGCTCGGAGTCTTCGGTGAGGAGCACCATCCGCGCAGGATGCCCCAGCGTCGACATCACGCTCATCCCGTATCACCTCCCCTTACTTACCGGCCGCTGGCGGCGCGATGGGCGAAGGCTGGCCTGGAGCCGCCTGCTGGGCCTGGCCCGTGCCGCCGGATGCGGGCGCCGCCGGAGCCTGGGCGCCGGCCGCTGGCGCGGGTCCTGCCGTGGCCGGGCCGGCATCCGCCGCCCGCGCGGGCTCGGCGGGGTTGTCCAGGATCAGAGCCAGCTTCCCGCCCGACGCCTCGGCCGTGAGAAGCCTCTCCGCGTCCTGTCGCGCCAGCGCCAGGACCACCACGCCGCTCTGCGCCGACGACTGCTGCTGTCCGCTTCCGCCGCCGGAGAGGCCGACGACGTTCGCGTTGTTGCTGCTTCCACCCTGGTCGATCTTGCCAAGGACAAGCGCGCCGGCGACCACGGCCGACGCCTGCGCGGGCCCCTGCGCCCCGCGCGCCGCCACCAGCACGTCCACGCGGTCGCCAGCTTGGATCAGCGTGTAGCCGCCGGACTGGTCGAGCGGCAGCGGGAAGGCCTGGAGGCCCCTGGTCGCCGCGTCGGACTCAAGTGCCAAAAGCCTCGCGTCCCACACCGACCCGGAGCCGCCGGGCTCGACCGAGAGCAGCATCGCCTTGGTCACGACCGCGCCCTTGGCGATGCCGACCGCGGTGAACTTCCCGGCCGCGTCGCCGATGGAGCGCAGGGCATCGGCCGGCGCGGCCGTGGCCGGGACGCTGGCCGTCGTGAGCAATGATGGGTCGATCATCGACATGGGCGGGACCGTTGCCTTGGCGACGACCACCGTCTCCGTGCGGTTCAACGATGCCAGATAAACGTGGGCCGTCACCCCAGCCAGCAGGGCGAAGACGGCGGCCAGGGCGAACCAGATCCACGTCCTCGGACGCTCGGGCGCCATTGCGCCCACCTCCTTTTTGAAAGTGAAGGGCCCGCCGGGCGGCGGGCTCGTGGATCAGCTTCTCATCTGGGCTCACAATGGGCGGCTTGGCGCGCGTCACGGGTGGAGTGCCAGGGCTGAGACCCAGGCCGCCCGGCCCAGGGCCGCGGCCGCGAAGAGAAACGCCGCCAAGGCGATGACTCGGCGGCGCGGCCAGCCTGATCTCTTTCCCCATCCGGACGGCGCCCAGCCCAGGAACCACGTGAGCGCCGCGTCGGCCACGGCCACGGCGGCCAGGTAGAGCGCGTTCGCGCGGTCCTGCCACAGGAGGCGCCACGCGCCGGACTGAATGGCGCCCGCCGCCGCGTGGAGAGCTAGCAGCGCGACGACCGCTAGCAGCGCGACGCCGATGGCCACCCACAACAGCCAGGACACGTAAAAGTAGCAGATCTGGCCCGACTCGCCGCGCGCGGCCGCGGCCAGCCTGCGCATCAGCTCGCGCACGGCCCCTCACCTGCCCGTGAGCAGGATCGCCACGACGCCGAACACGGCCGCCATGGCGAGCGCGATCAGGAAGATCCTTTCGTCAACCTCGCCGCGGCAGCTCGACAAGACTCCGCGGATGGCTTCAAGCGCTCGGCGCATCCCTCATCACCTTACGGCCAGCTCTACCAGATTCGGCGTGGGCGCTGGCGGCCACGTTTCGAATAGCGCCGATCAACCTGCGCATGAGGCTTCACCTCAGCAGGACAAAGAATCCCGCCACCAGCCACGCGACGGCCCACGTGCAAACCAGGAGAACGGCCAAAGCCGCCTTCCGCCCACGCATGGCCCGCGCGCCCCCTATCCGGCGCCGGCACGGCGCGCCAGCAGGTACAGACCCAGGACGACGGCGAAAGGCACCAGCCTGAGCGCGCACGCCCACGCCCAAGCCCATGCGGGGGGAGGGGAATCCAGCTGATGGTCGGACGCGCCGTTCTCTTCCTTGCCGCGTTCACCGCCTTGGCGGCGGTTCCGCCGTTGCCCCTGGCCGTCGCCATCCTGCACGAGCTGGGCCATCTCGCCGTCCGGCGCCGGATCCTCCGCTGGCCGACCGAGATCCGCATCCCGCGTGACGCCGCCCCCGCGGACTGCCGCCGCCACACGCTCTTCGGCGTCCGATTCCAGCTCGGTCCACGCTGGTGGTGTGCGAGCGGGGCCGCGTGCATCCCCTGGCCACTCCCCCGACACCTCGCCAGACTCGGCGGCGCGCGCAGGTTCTTGCTGCTGACTGCGGGCGTCGCCGCCGAAGCGCTTCTCGGCGCCGCAGGAATCGGAATCGCGGCTGTCCTGCATGCGGACATCCCGCATGAGATCGGCTCGGCACTCGGATCGGTCATCGCCGTGCATGTGGGCATCAACCTCCTTCCCACGCGTGGTACCGATGGTGACTGGCTGTCGAGGGCGTCGCCCGGCATACCGGTCCGCGCCGGCTTCTGGATCGCCGGATTCAGCTGCATCATTGCAGCCGCCGCTGTCGCCTGGCCCCGCATCGCCCTCCTCGTCAGCGCAGTCCTCCGAGCAGGATGGCCGCGACCGTGATGACAGGCGGCACAATCACCAGCTCTCCAAGCCAGGTTCGAAGCCGTCCGGCTGTAAGCCCCTCATCCTCTATCGACCGTACCGAAAACCAGGCGGCCACGTAGGCGGCCATGCCGCCAGCCACCGCTGCCGCAGCGCCCGCATCGGGGACCGCATCGGGGCGGCCGCCCAGCATCACCGTGCGGCGGGCGCCCGCCGCCATCAGGAGGAGCATCGCCAGCACGCCGCAGGTGGTCAGGATCCCCGCCAGCATCTCCGACCAAAGGTAGTGGATACTGCCGAAGCCAGACCCCTCTGCCAGGCGGATGGCTTCAAGCGCTCGGCGCATCCCCCATCACCTCACGTTCCGCTCTTGCCGATCAGGTCCCGCACCGTCTCGGCCTTCGGCCTGGCCCACGCGAGGACCGTCACGGCCGGCGGGCGCTTCGTCACCGCGCCGAGCGGGTTGCCTTCGAGCGGTCCGCGCGCGGTCAGGCGGATCTCGCCGGAGCGGCCGTCGGGGTTGACCTGCCAGTCGAGGACCTGGATGTCGGACGCCCAGGCGCCTAGGTTCTGCCTGAGCGACGCCATGGCCGCGCCCCACGGGTCCGACCCAGGCGGGTAGGTCCACCACGCGTCGTCCACCGTCCAGCCGTCGCAGAGCCGGTAGGTCACGCCATCCTGCGGCTGCCCTGAGAAGCACCCGGCCGCGTCGCGCCACCCGCCGCCCGGGATGAGGTTCGCGAACAAGCCTTCGACCTCAATGAAGTACGGCCCGGACGCGTCGGTCCACCAGGACCGCTCGGGCACGTGCGTCGTCGTGCACACGGGCGGGCCGCCGTTCGGGTTCGGCCAGCAAGTCGTCTCGTCGTGCTCAGGAACGTAATGGAAGGTCGCGTCATGGGCCCTCACGGACAGGCGCACGGCGGCCTGGGCCTGCTTCGCGGCCGCCAGCGTGGCCGCGTCGGCCGCCGACTGGAGCCCGGACCGGGAGCGGTAGGCCCAGACGACGCCGATGGCGCCGACGATGAGCGCGGCGAGCGCTCCCATGACGATGGCCGCCATGACGGCCACCTGCCCGCCGTCACGGCGGCGCCGCGCGGATCCCATAGGCATCACCTCGCTTCATCCGAGTGCCCCCGCCGGCTCTCGCGGGCGGCCCTGCGCGCCAGGCGGGCCGCCATCACGTAGAGCCGCACGTTCGCGAGCGCCAGCCCCGCGAGCTCCAGCAGGCTGTCGGACCTCTCGGCGCGGCGCACGTTCCGCCCCGCCAGCCGGACGATGGCGCGGATCCTGCGCCTTGGGTCGGCGGCGCGCCTGGCTGGCGGGCGCGCCTCGCCGGGCGGCAGCTTCCGGCGCTCCGCCTTCGCGATCCTGATCAGCTTCCACATGGCGAGCACGATCCCGGCCAGCTCGAAGAGGCTGTCCGATCTCTCGGCGCGCTTCATAAGGCGCTCCGTGAGCCGCGCGATGGCTTTGAGGCGCTTGCGCGGGTCACGCGCGCGATCAACGGCCCGCACCGCCGCCAGCCTCCTCTCGCCGCGGGCCGTGGCCGCCCGGCGCGTGAGAGCCCGCGCCGCCATCGCCCAAGGCCTCGCGCCTGATCTCCCTCGCTATGGAGACCAAGCGCATCTCGGCCACCGTCGCTTTGAAAAGCCTAATGATATCGTTTGAGCGCTCGGCTTCTTCGGCGCGCCGCTCGTACCGCTTCATCAGGCGCAGGATGGCATCCATTCGTCTGATGGGATCGCGCGGGCGCCGCGGCTTTTTTCTCACGCCGATCACCCCCGTTCCCGTCGAGCAGCCGCGCGTCGAGCCGCCGCGCGTCGAGCCGCCGCGCGTCAAGGCGCCACGCGCTCCGGCGCGCCCAGCCGCCACGCGCCGCCCCCAGGGGGAGGGCTGGGAGCGGCCCGTGGCGGCTGGGACGGGCGTGCGGGCGGGCCGGACCAGAGGCCCGATCCGGCCCGCCGCGCGGCGTCACCTGACCAGCTGCGGCTTGACGCAGTGGATCTGGAAATACGTCGGGTCGGTGATGACCTTCTGCCAGATCGCCGGATCGTTGAGGTCGCAGTCCGGCGGCAGCCCGCCCCCGCCGTTGTCCGGCGGGTTGCTCGGCGGCGCGGGCGCCTGCGAGCACGTGCCGTCCGGGCTCGCCTGGTAGCCGGGCGGGCAGAGGGTGTGCAGGATCGGATGCGCGACCACCCGCTTGCCGTCGGTGGAGGTCCCGTAGACCGCCGTGTCCCACGCCCCGGCTTTAGCCGGGACTGTCACATCGGAGACCCACCAGACCTGGTACTCATAGAGCGAGCCCACGCCCCAGTACGCCGGATCGACCCCGTCCGTGGAGCGCGGATACTGGATGTTGTCGTAGCCGCTCACGGCATCGGTCATGTAATCGTCCAAGGAAGACGGCGGGCAGCCTTCGAGGCTCGCCCCGCCCTTTTGGAAGACCGGCCCGTCGCCCTGGTCTTTGGTGGCGTCGGTCACGCCGTAGGCGTTGCCGTCCGTACGCATCGCGACCTTCGTCCCGTCAGGCAACATGGCGTACAGCTGGTCGAACTGGCCCGGCTGTGTGATCGCCACGATGCACTCGCCGCCCGCCGGCACGCCGCCGGAAGGCAGCACGGCGTCGGCCGGGTTCCGCTCGATCCAGGCCGTGATCGGCCGGGCTGGGTAGAAGATCTGGAGCCCGCCTGGGATGCCGCAGTCGCCCAGGACGATCGGATCGTTCGGATCCTGCTGCTGGCACCACTCCTGCGTGGCGTCGTCGCCCCACATGACGAAGGCGTGCTGGCTCCCGACGTCGGCCACCAGCGTGGAGAACGGGCTCCGGACGCCGGCGATCTTCGCCGGGATCGTGGGCCAGTTGAAGCTGAACATCGTTTCGACGATGTACTGGTCCCCTGTCTGCGGATCGGTCATCGGCTGCCAGATCTCGAAGTCCGTGCCGTCGTCGATCACGGTCGCCGGCGTCAGGTTGCTGTAGGAGCCGGGGTTCGGCGCCACCGCGCGCTGGTCGGACAGGCAGCCGTAAATGGACGCCTGCTTGCCGGCCAGGTCGAAGTCCACGAAGCAGCTGTCGGTCCAGCCGTCGGCCACGGCGTAGTACCAGAAGTTGGTGCCGTCCGCCGAGATCCCGATGAGCGCCGGGGCGGCGATGTCGATGGAGCCGTACTCGGCCAGGGCCTCCGTGCTCAGGACGGCCTTGCCCGTCTTCGTGTCGATGAGGTAGAGGCCGCCCCACAGATCCTGGGCGAGGAGCTTGCCCTGGGCGTACAGCGCGCTCGACGCGAACCCGCCCGCGTGCCTGTCCGCGCCGGCGGCGAGGATCCTGTAAGGATTCCCGCTCGGATAGAGGCTGCCGTCTGGGTGGATGCAGGCGATGCGCGGGCTGGCCGTGCCCGACACCCCGCCGCAGACCTCGATCTTGCCGTCCGGCGAGCCATCGGCCGGTATCACGGTCGGGGAGGTGGTCATGCTGGCGGTGGTGTCGCTTGGTTGGTCAAGTGTTGTTTGATAAACTCCACCTTTACCACCAGTCAGCTTGTAAATAGATTCACTAGTCTGCACGCCGAAGCACCACAAGCTCCCCGTCCAGTCCGTATCGCAAATGGCGTATCCGCTGGGATCGATGCTAGTCGGCACGGGGACGAACACCGGGTCGCCGGAGGACATGGCCTTGACGGAGGTGTCCGGACCACGCATGTAAGCTTGTCGTGATTGATCGCTATTGCAGTCACTGCCCACCGGCCACCAGAAGAGCCGCTTGCCGGTCGCCATGGCCAGCCACCGCCCGTCGGGGCTGACGCCGAGCCCGGCCATCTGCCCGCCGCCGAAGCTCTCATCCGATAAAGCATCCACCGGCCCGCAGATCTTTTGAGCCTGGCCCGGGACCTGGCCTGAGATGTCCACGCTCCACACGTATGCCACCGTGTCGCCGACGTGGGTGTACTGGTACACCTTGTCGCCGTACTCGATCGGCGCCGTGTTGCTCTGGCCCTGGAGCGGGACGACATACGGCCAGGGCCAGAGGAACATTCCGGCCATGGAGCCGTCCGTGATGGATCCCGTGCGCTGGTAGTCGTAGCGGAACGTTGGAGAGTCGACCGTCTCCGCCGCGGCCGTGGCCGGAGCCATGATCACGGCCAAGGCCGCCAGCGCGGCGGCCAGGGCTTTCCGCATCCCAGCCGTCACCCCCTCTCACCAAGAAGAAGGCCCGGCGGATCGCCCGCCGGGCCTTGTGATGGCCGTCACGCCCGCTTTCCGCATCCGCCGCCGCCCTCCCGCGTCACGCCCAGCGCGGCCGGAACGGCCAGAGGCCGCGCCGCCAGCGAAAGAGCGCGAAGGCGGCCAAAAGGGCCGCGGCCGCGGCCCCCGCGATCAGGAGCGCCGTGTCGCGCCGCTCCGACGCCTGGATCCTCTGCTCCGCCTCATGCGCCTGGATCCACGCCTGGCTCGTGTAGGCACCGGGCACCAGGATCGGCGGCGCGCCGGGCGACGGCTTCACGGCGATCACCACGTTGGCCTCCTGCTGCCGCCGCGCCTCGTCCAGCGTGCGCGGGGGCTGGGCTGGAGCCTGCCCCACCCCGGCGGCAGGGGCCTTGGCCGCCGGAGCCTTCGCCGCGGGGGCCGCCTGGCCGGACGGCACCTGCGCCTTGGGCGTCACGGACTGCGTGACCACCGGCGGCTTCTGCGCGGGCTGCGGCTTGGGCGGCTGCGCCACGGGCCCCTTGCCGTTCAGGTAGACCGGCTGCGGGGTCGTCGGGACCCAGGGAGCGAGCACATCGCCGGGATTCATAGGTGTATAGAGCCGCTGATATACCCAGTTGATATTTATACCAGCCGCCTTGAACCTCGCCTCAAGGTCAGGCGAAAACTTGTCGTATCCACCGTGTGCAGAACTCCAATCTTTCGCCTGCATCGCGGCGACGAGGGCCTGCACGTTGTCCGGCTGCGTGAGGTTCGGGACTCCCTTGACTGCGGATGGGTCGAAAGTAGCAGGAATAGTCACTCGGCCACCGTTGCTAGTCTGACCATAAAATTCACATTCTCCAATGATTCCTCCGATGCAGGACCACGATGTGATGATTACGTCAGGCGCTACCTCAGCCGCGGCGACCGGAAACGGCAGCACGCCGCCGACCACGGCCAGCGCCATTGCCAAGGCGGTGGCAGCCGCAACCAGCTTGCGCTTCATGTCTTCCACCTCCTGAACCCGCGCCTCCTCCGGCGCGGCTGTTCTTCGCCCAGTGCAAGCCTGCGCGTGCTTTTGGCCGATGCATATCCGGCGCGGCGACGCGCTTCGGTCTCACGAAGCCTTGCACCAGGCTCGCTTCGTCAAGGTCAAGATACGTCAGACGGTCAGGTTTTGACAAAGCCAATTTCACTACATGAAAACCGCGCCGCTCATCGCGTCTCCCTTCTTCGCTGGATATCCACCGCCGCTCTCACTCGCGCTCGCTAGTTCTCACTCGCGCTCACCCGCTCTCTCACGCTCCGGCGGCGGCCGGGCCGCGGCGCGTCCCGCGCGCGTGGCGCCGTGCCGCGGCCGTCACCGCCCCGCCGCGGCGGCCCGGGCCGCCTCCAGCGGCAGGACCTCCCTGAGCCGCACCGGCGCGGGGCCCCGGCCCAAGCTCCTGTCCAGCTCGGCCGGGTCCCAGTCGAGCGCGATCACGCGGTCGGCCGGCGCGCCCGCCGCCTCCAAAGCACTTGCCACCTCGCCCGCGCCGGGCGACCCGGCGTGGATCCGCGTGAGCAGCACCGACACGCGCCTGGCGCCCGCCGAGCGCAGCGCGTGGATCCAGCGCGACGCGGCCTCGACGCCGAAGAGGTTCGCCGGCGCGACGAGCGCCACGAGCCCGGCCCTCGCCGCCCAAGCTACCCTGGGGTCGATCCACCCGCCCCTGAGCGGCTGGAAGCTGCCCAGGTCCACGGCGCACGAGACGGCGCCGGACGACAGGGCCGCGCGGACGAGCTCCGGCAGCGCCGCGGCCGTGGCGTCCGGGTCCGGTGCCGCGTCCTCCGGCCGCCAGCCCCGCGGGTAGAAGGCCACGCGCTCCAGGCCAGCAGGCCGCCACGGCTCGCGCGTGAGTTCCCTGCGCGCCCGCGGGCTCTCCCAGCCCTCCCAGGCCAGGCTGCCTGTGAGGAAGGCCGCCAGCGCCGGCCGCTCGGCGGCGTCGATGGCCGCCACGCCGACGCCCGCGTCGGCCTGGGCCAGGAGCCACGCGACGAGCGCCGTGGTCGTCCCCGCCTGCGGAAGGGCGCCGATGAAGCTGACCACGGGCCAGCGCAGGGCCTCGGCGTCCGCCGCCGTCCGCAGGCGGATGGCGGGAGAGGCCGGCTCGGGCTCGCGCGGTGCCTCGCCTTCGCGGCCGCGCCCGCCCGCCAGCCGGACCGGCGGCCTCGCCAGGGCCGCCCTGGCGATCTCGGCCGCCCGCGCCCCGGCTTCGGCGGCCGCTTTCCCGAGCCGCGCCACGTCCGGCACGCCGATCCGCGGGATGGCCTGGCGCGTGGAGGCCTCACTGGGTTCCTCGCCGCCGGCCTCTTCCTCTTCCTCCTCTTCCGCCTCTCCCCCGGCCTCCTCTTCCGCTTCCGCCGGGCGCCCGGCCAACGGGTCCTCTGGCGGCCTGACGGGCGCCTTCTCGCGCCTGGGTTCCATCACGTCCGACCTCAGCCGCCAGCGCGTGAGTAGGTCGAGCTCGCGGAAGAGATCGCCCGCTGCCGTTTCGCCCGCCGTCTCGGCACCAGAGGCGGCCGCACCCGCCGTCTCGGCTCCAGGGGCGGCCGTGATGGCCGGCCCAGCGCCGGCGGACTCCACGCCTGCCGGCTCGGGGCCCGTGGCTCCCGCCGGCCCGCCCTTGCGCGGCTCCTGGCCCGCGGACTCCTGACCAGCCGGCTCACGGCCTGGGGCGCCGCGCTCCGGCGTGCCTTCCCCGGCCGGCTCGGCCGGGGCGGCGGCCCGTTCCGGCGCCCCGCCTCCGGCCGCCGTCGGCTCCGGCACCCTGCCGCCCGCCAGCTCGGCCGCCCGCGCCAGGCGCGCCTCCGGCGCCGTGAGGCCCTCTTCCTTGAGGATCACCGCCACGACGGACTTGCTCACGCCGGTTGCCGCCGCGATCTTTCGCGAGCCATCCCGCGGGTGCGCGAGCGCCCATTCGATCACGGCGCGCCGCTTGTCCTCGCTCGTCCGCATTGGACATCGCCTCCCCTCTTCCACCATCAACCGCCGCCCTGCCCGACGCCGTGCTGCGCAGGGAACGAGTAAGCGAACGGCGCGTTGAAACCCCACGGCGGGCCGATGATGACCGTCAGCTCACCGCCCGCCGGGATCTTGAGCGCGCTCACCTGGTCCCACCCGACGGCCCAGAGGATCCCGTTCACCCAGCCCGTCACGGCCGTGCCCGGCTCCGTGAGCGGCCGCCCGAGCAGCTCGGACGGGCCGCTGGGCAGGTTCGCCGTCGCGCCGGCTTCGGCGAGGAACTGGCCTAACGTGAAGTTAAAGCCGACGTACGGGCCGCTCATGTCGAGCTCGTTTGGAAGCGCCATGACGTGGAGGATCCCGGTGCCATCCATCGTGGACACCGGGTAGGTGCAGCCGTGCCTTTCATCGAACCCGACGGCCGCCGGGACCGGGACCTTCTGGCCGTAGATCCATACGTCGAGGTGGGCGAGGAATGGCTGCCGCTTTCCCCACGACTTGAGGCAGGGGAGGCCGGGCGCGGCCGCGTGGGGCTGTCCGGCGGCGGCCGTGTGGGGCTGTCCTGCGGCGGCCGCGCCGGCGGGCGACCCGCCAGCTCCCCGCGCGGCATCGACCGATGCCGCGGCCCCGCTGTCGTGGCGGCTTGAAGGGCTAGGAGCGCATCCGGACGCGGCGATCAGCAGGGCCGCGCATGCGAGCGCGAGCGTGATCCGTGCGCGGCGCCGGATCGCGAAGGCTTCGACCATGCCACCACCTCCAAGTCAAGCCGCCTTCGGCATCGCATTCAATGCCGGAGCCGCCAGCGCCCCGGCTTCTATCGCCTGTTCGAGCAGATCCACGGAGCCTGCGGTGAGCTCGAACTGCCCTGTGATGAGCCCGACTATGGCTGTGATGGCGAGCGCGCCGATGATCACCGCGCCGATCAGCCCCTTGTGGTCTTGGATCCATTTCTTTGCGACGCCCAGCGACTGCGACAAGCCTTGGATCCCGTTGGCGAGCTGCTGGACGAACGACGGGTAGGACTGCTTGATATGCTGCGCCACCTCGTCGGCGTGGTCGTTTATCGTCTGCCACACCTGCCGCATCGTGGTAGCGACATTCTTAATCCAGCTGGTCGCCGGCTTGTGCACATCGCCGTTGACATACACGCCAGAAAGAGCGGCCCAGAAGGAGAGCCATGTGGTCTGGTCCCAGTTTCCGGCGGGATATGCCTCGATCGTCCGCGCGACGATGCTCGCCGCCCCTTCCGCGCTCTTCTCCACGCCGATGGCGAACGGGAACGGCGATCCTGGATAGACCCCGTAATCGAAGGGGTTCGCGTGGAACTCAAGCGCGTGCTGTAGCCCGACCCTGGACGGCGAGAGGAAGCCCTGCTCGGCGACCAAGATCCCGAAGAGGAGCTCCGTGGACACGTTCCATTTGTGCGCCACCGCATCGATCGCCGCGATGTCGGCCGGGGTCAGCACCGTGTCCGGGTAGTTGCGCTGCACCCAGTCCCACAGCACCGACAGCGGCACCGGCGTCCAGGTGAGCGTCACCGGGTAGCCCTGCGGCACGGGTTCCGCCGCAGGCGCGGGCTCCGCGACCGGCACATCCATCGGGACGGGCTCGCGCACAGGGTAGCGAGGGAAGGACCAGCTAGACTGCAAGAACATCCATGGCAGCATGATCAGCGCCAGGAAGGCGGCCAAGATGCGGCGCGCGAGCCGCATGTCCTGGCGAAGCAGCTCTTCTGCGCTAGGGATCACGGCAACGTCACCCCCTCCCAACCATCGCTCACGCGATCTCGCGGCAGGCCGCCGCCTCATCCGGCGTGTTGCCGCCGTCCGGCGTCGGCCGCCACGGCCGGCGGCGCAGCACCCAGCCAGCCACGCGGTAGGACACGACATCCACCTCGCCCCGCGCCGCCTTGAAGCGGCCGCGCAAGGCCAGCCCCTCGGCGCGCTCCAGCCGCCGCTCCTCACGCTCCCGAAGGGCCGCGGCGAAGTCGCCCTGCCGCCGGTAGTCATCCAGCACCTGCGGGAGGAAGCGCCGGGCGCGCCGGATTGCGGCCAGCGCCTCGCCGGCGTCGCGGTCGCGCAGCGCCGCCAGGGCCGAGTCGCACATCATGCCGAAAGCCGCCAGGAGCGAGTAGTCCAGGCGCCACGGATCGGCCACGCCGGATCACTCCTTTCAAAGAAAGGCCCCGGCCTTCCGGCCGGGGCAGCGCTCAGAAGCCTTCCGTCGAAAGCCGCTCGCGCCACCACGCGAGCTTCGCCGCCTCGACGCCGCGCGCGGCCTCTTCCGGCGTGCGCCCGACCGCCTCGCAGCCATCGAGCCCCTCGATGAAGGCCGCCCACTCCTCTCCGCCGTCCGCCGATGGCCGCCGGACCAGCCGGATAGGGTCCGGCCTGCGGGCCCTCGCCCTGGCCTCCTCGTCAAGAGGCAGCAGCCGCAACGGAACTCGGATGCCCTCGACGTCGCCCGCCTTCAGCCGCTCGATCACGCCCGCCGCCTCATCGCGCGAGAGCTGCCCGAGGTCCGACGCGGCCGCCGTGAGGTCGCGCCGCGCCAGGAGCTCCAGGATCATCGCCCTCTGCCCTGCGCTCGCGCGGACGCCCGGCCGCAGACGGACGACGCCGCCCCCGGAGTCCGCGGCGACCAGCCACGCCGCCTCGCCTGCCACGCGAAGGAACGGCCGCTGGATGGTCAGGATCAGCGCCGCGGCCCTGGCCTCGTCCGGCGTCCACACGGGATCCTCGCCTGCCCGCGCGAGCGCGTCGGCGAACCGCCCCAAGCTATCGCGCGTGAGGATGATCCTGCGCCGGTCGCCCGTGTAGGCCACGGACGCCGCCAGCGGGAAGGCGGCGGCCGCCCACCAGCGCTTGGCCGGCAGCCCGGCGAGCGAGAGCAGACTCAGCACGGTCTCGGCGCGCCGGTCGAGCGCCGTGAACGGGCACTCCACGAGCCCGCCGCCCGCGCGCCACGCCCCCTCGCCACCCTCGAGCCCCCCAGCCCACGGCAGCGCCTCGACGACCGCCAGGCCGCCTGGCCCTAGCGCGGCGTGATCCACTTCGACGAACTCGTCCGGCCGCACCTCGATGACAAGGCCGTTGAGGATGAACCAGCCGTCCGGGAGCCCGGCGAGGGCTGCCGCCACGGCCCGCCTGGCCGCCTCGTCGGCGCGCCGGCCGCCATCCGCCCCGCGCAGGCGGGCCGCTATCCCTCGCCCGGTCGCGCCGCCTTCGGCGGCATGGCGCGCGTGGAACCTGGCGAACGCGCCGTTGCGGACATCGATCTCCACAGCCACGACAAGCGCCACCTTTCGCAAAAAAAAATCCGGTCGCGGCGCAGGCCGGCCTTCCACCGTCTCAGCAACGATGAACCGCCTCCGAACAAAAACGGCGGGCCCGCCATGGGCCCGCCAATCTGCACTTTACCCCCGCTGACCTGCCCCGTTCACGACCAGAATCCGCCGGCCCCGGGGGTTGGGTCACGGTTGGAGCCGGCCGCCGGAATCGAACCGGCACCTGCCGCTTACGAAGCGGCCGCTCTCCCGTTTGAGCTAGGCCGGCTCATGTTCCTCGTCCACGCCTTCCAGCTTCCATCGCCCAACGCTCTCATCCCCGGCCAAGAGGGATTCGGCCCCCTCTGTGAAGCGGAGCCCCGCCACCGCGGGCACGGTCCGGGCCCCCAGCTCACGAAGCGCTTCGGCCCGCTCTCTGGCCCGCCTGACGTCGCCCTTGTCCACCACCTGGGAGACCTCCACCACCAGCAAGACCTCGCCCTGGGCGTCCCTCGCGCGCACGACCGCGTCCGTGTCGCGGATCGCCCGGTGGACGCGAGCGACCTCCCCGGTGTCAAGGCGCCCCTCGTCCTCCGCGTCGGCCAGCGCATCCATCAGTTCCTGCTTCGAGAGGACCCGGGCGCGACGGTACTCCAACCCCACGTACGCCGGCGCGTTCTCACGGAACCGCCGCTCAAGGCTGTCGCCCTTGAGCTCCGCCACGTCGTTGACGAGCCCACGTATCGTCGCTTCGGTACGCCTCTGCGCCTCGGCCAGCTCCTCCATCCGTGCCTCGGTCCTCTTCTGCGCCTCCGCCAGCTCCTCCACCCGGGCCGCCAGCGAATCCAGGCGCACCTCGGTCCGCCTCTGCGCCTCGGCCAGCTCCCGCACGATCCGGGGAAGCTCCAGCATGTCATCGGCCAGGACGGCCCGGCGAAGCTCGGCCTTCCACTCCGGGCGCTCATCGAGGATCCGCAAAAGATCCCGGAAGTCCTCCACCGTGAACGCCATCGTCATCGCTCCCGGAATCATTCTAGCCGCCGCGCGGGATGGCCGCCCAGGCCCGCAGCGCCTTGACCCACGTCCCGAAGGCCCGCGTCGCCGCCACGAAGAGCCCCGCCGGTGCCTCCCGCGCCCCCGGCGCCCGCCCCAGCCGCTCGGCCTTGCCGCGGATCGCCGCGGCCACCTCCCAAAGATGGAAAGTTGGAGGCGCCGGCGGGAGTCGAACCTGCCTGGGCGGTTTTGCGGACCGCCGCCTGACCGCTCGGCCACGGCGTCGTGGCCCCGCTCACGGGCCGGCCGGCCCGTGACCTCTGGCCGTACTCATTATGAAGCATGTCTTTGTGAAGTGTCAAGCCCACCAGCACGATGCCTCCCGGCCCGGCCTTAGCCTTCCGCCTCACCCGCCCGCCCGCAGGCCGCGCGCATCCCCTTCCGCCCGCGCCAGCTCCTCCGTCGGCACCCCTGGGTGCACGCGCCGCGTCCTGTAGAGCTCCAGCTCCTCGTCCGGCAGGCTCAGCCTCACCTGGATCCACCCGCGCCCGCCGTCGCGGATCACCGCCCGCTTCATCCCGGTCTGGGAGGCGATCGCCTGGGCCACGCCGGGAGGCAGGTTCACTCGCCGCGCCAAGGCGTCAACCTGGTCGCGCTCCAGGGCGAAGATCACCTTGTAGAGCGAGTTGCCCCACAGCCGCTCGCCCCAGCCGGAGCCCCACAGGTCCGCCGGGGCGTTGGTGGCCAAGAACAACGACCCACGCCACTTGCGGATCGTCGTCGCCACGTCCACGACGTTCGCCGCCAGGACCGGGTGCTGCATCGCCCGCTGGGCCTCGTCCACCACCACGGCCGTCCACTCGCCCCGCGCTTTGTTCTGGCGGAGCCACTCCCACACCGCCCTCACAGCGAGCTGGTACTTGACGCCGATCGCGGCCTCCTCGGCCGACGACGCCCGCGGGTTACCCAGATAGAGCACGACCAGCCGCCCGGGCATCCGATCCATCGGCAGCGGCCGCTCGAAGAGCCCGGCGAGGCTGCCCTTGAAGTAGCGCCAGAGCCGCTGCGCGGCCGCCCGCGCCCACGTGTCGCCCGCCGCGCCGCGCCGCTCGATCCGGTCGAAAACCGCGCGCAGCGTGAAGTCTCGCGGCAGCCTGTCGTTCGACCACGTGGCCGGGTCGTCGCGCGTCACGCCGGACGATGCCAGCAGCGCCGCCGCCTCCTGCTCCACCACCGCCCGCTCCAGCTCCAGCTCCGGACCCTCGATCCCGAGCATCACGCTCATCACGTCGTCGATCCCGGCGAGAAGGCGGTCGAACCGCGCCGCATCCTCCTCCGGGTCACCCGATGGATCGGCGAACCGGCAAGGGTCGGGGTAGCGGCCCGTCACGCCGCTAAGGTCGACCCAAGTCCCGCCAGCCGCCTCGCACACCCCGCGGTACTCCCCGTCGACGTCCAGCACGATCACGCGCCAGCCATCGAGGAGCATGCCCGTCACCGCGACGGCCTTCAGCCACGTGGACTTGCCCTCGCCCGACGCGCCGAAGACCAGCGCGTTCGAGTTGAGCTCGTCGGACTCGCGCCGGAAGTCCAGCATCACCGGCCGCCGGCCTTCCGCATCGTGGCCCACATAGACCCCGCACCCGTCGCCACCCATGCCCGTGTCCGCGGGGACGGCCCGCGCGGCCGCCGTGACGATGCCAGTCCGCGGCTTGAGGCC
Organism: Bacillota bacterium; assembly: GCA_029960955.1. Lineage (GTDB taxonomy): Bacteria > Bacillota > Sulfobacillia > JAIMAT01 > JAIMAT01 > JAIMAT01. Next base: position 26,326 of record JASBVS010000002.1, on the reverse strand, counting down.
GTGGATCCCGCGGAGCTGCGGGTCGCCGGTCGGGAGCGTGGCCGCCCACGCCGGGGACTGGTCGAACGTAAGCGGCTCGGCCTCGATGCCGCGCGACGCCAGCGCCGCGGTGACCGCCGCGCAGTCGGCGGCAAGGTTCGCAGGCGAGTCGGACTCGACGGTGATGAGGCACCAGATGTCCACGGGGCGTAGGCCCCGGTAGAGGAGCGCATCGCGGATGCGCCGGATGGCCTGGATCGCCAGCACCTCTTCCGGCCGCGCCGCCGCCGCACGGTCCGACTCCCGCACGCTCTCCACGTTCGCCATGAGCCGGCGGAGCCGCGTCTCCATCCCGCGGCCCCATTTGAAACCCGAAGGCGCGGCGAGGAAGCGGACCCTGAAGGCGACTTGTGACGCCAATAGTGACTCCCAGAGCGCCCCGGCCCCCCTCGGCCAGGACGTGATGGCGAAGGTCCGCGTCCAGACTGGCACCGGAGACTCGAGGACAAAGGCGTTGGGCAGCTCGCGCGCGGGCGCGCCCAGCTGCAGCGAGTCCTCGTCTCCCTGGCCGCCCGCGAGGCGGCCCGCGCCAGGGCCACCCGCCTTTCCGAGGCCGAATAGCTTCACGCTCCACCGCCTCCTTCCGCCGCGTCCAGCCCGCCGCCGGACAGCATCTCCTGCGCCCGCTCCGCCATCCGGCGGACCGCCGCGCCGGGGTCCGCCAGCTCGAGCGCCTGGGCCCAGAGCCACGCTCCGGACGCCCACGACCATCCGATGCCCGACCCCGAGAAGGCTGCCTCGCACGCGCGGAACCGCTGCCAAGCGTCCTGCGCATCCCGCGCCCCGGCCGAGAGCCGGATGATGACCGCCGGCCGGTATCCGTCGCGCGCGGCGACCCCGGCGAAGTGCCTGAGCCTCATGCGGGCGATCCGGCCGAGCTCCCCACTCGCCGCGCCGGCGGGCATGGCCGCCGCTGCGGCCAGCGAGCGCCAGTCGGCATCGGGATGGTGGGACGTGTAGACATCCACCTGGACCTCGTGCGCGGACGCCGCGTTGAGCAGGGCCGCCCACGCGCGGATGCGCCGCGCGCGCTCATCGGCATCCGCCAGCGCGAAGGGCATCGGCTCGATCACGGCCGCCGCTGTGAAGCGCCCATCACCCAGATCCGCGAGCGGCGTCACGGTTTCGCTGAGCACCAGCGCGCCGGGCGCAGGCGCCACGGCCGGCCCGCGGGCCCTGCGCGGCCGCCGCCGGTAGTCGAGGATCCTCCGCGCCCACATCGGCCCATCCGCCGATAAGTAGGCGACCGTGGTGGCCGGCGGGATGAGGAAAAGGAGGATGCGGAAGAGCCCTGGTACGGGTAGGTCGGCCAAGATCAGGCCGGCGAAGGCGGCGATGATGAGCCACGGGAACTGCGTGAGCTTGACGTTGAAAATCAGGTGGACGTCCTGCGACAGGTCCTCGAGGCCCCAGTCATCCTGCTGATCCATCTCGTCCATCCGCCATCACCACCTCCGCCCGCCGATGTCGCCGAGGAGCACGGCGTTCTTCGCGCCGCTCCATTCTTCCGGCACGATCGCCGTCGATCCGTTCGGCAGCACGCGGACGAGCCGCCCGCGCGAATCGCGGATGAGCACGATCCGGTGCTCGAGGAGCCACTCGACGAAGCGCCCGTGGGCGGCCGGCCAGAGGCCGGCATCGACCCAGATCGCGCCGCCGTCCTCGCGCAGCACGAAGCTCTCCGGCAGCCGGCGCCCAGGCGGCAGCGATGCCATCCACGCGCGGAACTCGCCCATGAGCGCCGGGCTCATCGGCACGCGCGCCGCGACCACCGCCCCGCCATCCGTCTCGACCGGCTCGGTCGCCGTGACGCGCAGGCCCAGGTCCCGCGGCACGGGCTCTGCGCCCGCCTGTGGTTCAGCCAGCTCCGGCCGCTGCGAGAAGTCGAGCCCGGCCGCCGGGTCCTGCCACCCGAGCCCGCCGGGGAGCGCGCGCCCGACGGCACCGATGGCCCGCCCGGCCACCCGAGTGGCGGACGCGGCCGATCCGAGCCACTCGGCCGCCGTGCCTGCGACCGCCAGCGCCGGGCCGCCCACGCCGATCCGCCTCATCGCTTGGGAGGCGCCGCGCGCGGCCCGGTGGCCGCCCTCAAGCCACGCCGCCACGGCCGGGATCGTTTGATAGACGAGCAGCAGCAGCGGCCGCGTCCAGACGGCCCAGAGCGCGAAAGCCACGATGATGTAGAAGGCGAGCGCCACGACCGGCACGCCCGCGCCCAGCAGAAGCTGCCCGGCGAACGAACTCACACCGGACTGGGCATTTCCGACCCAGCCGAGCCACGCCATGCCCGCGCCGGCCGTGATGCCGATCGCCAGGAAGGCGCGGAGCGCGAGCCGGAGCCACCCGACCGGAACCGAGATCCGGTCGGCGAACAAGCCGAACGCCACCGGCGCCCAGCGCGATGCCGCCAGGAAAAACAACGCGAGGAGCGACTGCAACGTCACAGCATCCATGACCAGCGCCCAGAGCGCGATCCAGAGCGCCGGGATCCCGAGCGCGAGCTGCGTGAGAATACTGAATGGATCAGCCTGGGCGCTTAACATTCCGAATGCGACCAGGCCGGCCAGCGAGGCCAGCTTCACGGCGTCCAGCCCGTCGGGTCCGGCGAGGCCCAAGGTCGAGAGCAAGAGGACCATGGGGTCTTTTTGATAGGGATAGCCTTGCGCGCACTGCGGGCTCGCCGGCTGGAACTCCTGCCGCGCCTGCTGCTGCACCGGCGCGGCGGGGCCGCACGGCACGGGCGGTCGAACGGATGCGACCACCGCGTCGGACACTTGGTTGAAGACCTCCGAGCCACCCCACACCAGGGCCGGCGCGCCGACCAGAAGAGCGAAGCTGAGCGCGAGAGCGATGATCGACCCCCGCGCGGACGCGTCGCCGATGACGGCGCGCAACGCGAATTTAACGAGAGCGATGACGAAGAGGGATGCCCCTGCCGCTGCGATCACAGGGTCCGGCCATGGTGAAAAACCGCCAATGTGCCACGGATAGATAGGAGCAGGCGAGGGTTGCAGTGGGGAGCCTGAAATGAGGGACTGGATCCAGCCGGCCGCATCTGGGAAGCCGTTGATGGCGAAGAGGACCGCGAGCGACGTGCCCGCGATCCAGGCGTTCACCTGGCCTCCGATCCCGCCGAGGACGTTTTGCAGAATATTGCCGACATCGCCGAGGAGCCCGCTCACGGCGTCGCTCACGGCGGACTTGATCGCGCCGAGGTCGCCGGGCGAGAGGCCGGACGGCGCGGCGGCGAGTGCCGGCGGGCCGGCCGCCAAGACGATCAGGGCGGCGGCCAGCGTGATCGCGGCCGCCGCCCACGCCATCCGATCGCGCCTCATCACGTCGCCTCCTTAAATTTGACCGCCATTCAAGCCGTTGATAAAGGCGTTAAGGATGCTGACGGTTGCGTTGTAAAGTGCATTGACCAAATTCGCCCACTGCCCGGAGAGCGAGAGCGCGACGATGATAAGCCCGATGAGGATCTCGGCCAGGCGGTGGACGAAGGCGGACTGCCCGCCCATGCTGGCGATGATCGTCCCGCGGCCGCGGACCTCCTCGCCGCGGATGGCATGCCAAGCCGCTTCGACGATCCCCCAAATGCCGGCGGCCATGACGAGCCCGCCGAGGAGCGGGAGAATGGTGCTAAGCACGGCGAAGATGGCCTTGATGAACCCGTTGTTTTGCACGTTGATCGGCGTGCTCATATCCGGCGGCAATACGCTGTTCGTCGGTGCCGCCATGACCACGCCAGTCAGCAGGATGGCGAGCGCCGGGCCGGCCGCGATGGCGGCCAAGCGACGCAAGGCACGAGACTTCATGATGATCCACCTCCTATAGAATGTGGCGCCGCCGGCGTCACGGTCGCGTGATGGGCGGCGCATTGAGGAGACCGGCGGCCAGGTGGCCGCCGGGCAAGAGGCCGAGGCCGCGCGCGGCGAACCAGATGGCCCCGATGATGAAGAGCGGCCGGAAGACCGCGAGCTCCAGCGGCCGCCCCGTCGCGAAGGCCAGCGCCAGCGGCCGCGGGAGCCAGCCCGTGAGGCTGACTTTCCGCGCCAAGAGCGGCCATAGCCACGGCACGCCCTCCGGCGTGATGGAGTCCGCGACGAGATGCGAGACGAAGCCCGCCACGGCGGCCATCAGCACCGGCCACGGCACCTGCGGCCAGAAACCCCGGATCAGGAAGAACAGCCCCGCCGCGGCGGCGAGGCTGTGGGTCAATGTCCGGTGGCGCAGGGCCCGGCCGAGCGTGGGGCCTGTGACGACGAGCCAGCGGTTGATCACGCTGCCGGGCTCGTCCACGTCCGGCGCGAGCGCCGCCGCGGCGCCCAGGGCCAGGCCCGCAGGCCAGTCGCCGGGCGGGGCGTGGAGCGCATAAAGCGCGAAGGCGGCGGAGCAGAGCCCCGCCGCCAGGTGCGTCTGGCCGAGCGTCCTCGTCACCCCCTTCCAGCGGCCCAGGCGCGCGCCATCGGGCCGTCAGGCGTCCATGACGACCAGGGTCCGCGCGATGTGGTCGTGAAGGCCCTGCTTCCGGCCGTCCCACGCGACCCACAGGTATCCGACGCCGAGCGTCACCGCGCAGAGTGCCATGCCCAGCCAGCGAATCACGGCGTCCGCCCACGTGGGCACCCGGCCGTCTTCGGCCCGCACCACGCGGGCGCCCACGGCCCGCATGCCGGGCGTGGCCCCGCGCGCACCGATGAAGGCGACCCAGTAAGCCACGGAGATCAGGCTATCCAGGAAGCCGGCGGCCCGCCCCAGGAGCAGGCGGACCCCCAGGCTGATGGCGAAGACAAGCACGCCGTCGATCAGATAGCCGCCCGCGCGCCGCCAGAAACCCGCCAGAGGCAGGCCGGTCACGGGATCCGTCACGCCGCATCACCCCCTTCCCGTGAGAGAGGCCCGGCCGGCGTCCGCGGCGCGCGGCGCCGGCAGCCACCCGAGCGCGCCGAGCCAGTCCGCGGGGCCCAAGCCCTTCCCGACGATGACGGCCCCGCCATCCGGCTCGCCAGCGCGCCAGGCCCTGCCGCCCCTTGGCGCGGCCATCCTCGCCTTCACAGCCGCCCACGGGATCGCCCACACCTCGCCCGTCCGCGTCCAGCCGAGAAGGATCGCCGCCAGCGCGCCCAGGTCGCTCAGCTCATCGAGCGCCTCGGCTTGGTGCTCCGGGATCGCGCTCGGCCACCAGACTCCACGCGCTACGGTCTTCGCCTCGGCCGCCACGGCCCGACCGCCCTTGACCACGCCCAGGTAATCCACCGTCGCCTTCTGGCGCGGGAAGGCAAGCCGAGCGGAGTGCGCGGCCGGGTCCCAGCCCATGATCGTGAAGCCCGTGTCAAGGTGCCGGATCCACGCCGCGCCAGCCCGGCGGTAGAGCTCGTGCTGCGCGCCGAGCCACTCCTCGAGCCATCGGCCGAGGTTCGCCCGCAGCCTGGCTTGGATCGGCGATCTAACCACGGCCGATACCACCACCTTCCAACACGGCGAGAGGGCCGCCGCGGCGGCCCTCCGTGACATCGCCTTCCGACTCGATGGCCCCGTCGTCTGGTGGAACCTCGTCACCCCACGCATCCCACCCAGGGCGCCTCTTGCGCGCGAAAAGCTCAAGATACGGACCGGGGCTCGACGCCTCGACGACCTCGTATAGCTCGTCCGGCTTCTCCGAGTGCCTGCGCTTAGGCGCGACGATCACGTTCGCGATGCTGCGGGCAGGCGGCATCGTCCGGAGTCCGCCGCGCGTGCCAAAGAGCACCACTTCAGTCGCCGTGCGGAAATAAAATCCGATGCCGCCGCCGTGCGGCGCGCCATCCCGTCGCGACTTGAGCCAGATGAGCGCCGTCTTGTACGAAAAGCCCCACGCGCGCATCACCGCCAGGCCGTCACCGATGAGGGCCAGAGGCACCCACAGATAGAGATGGCTCTTCGGCGCCACGAGACGGCCGACTGGGAGCGCCATGATCTCGTCAAGCGCCATGGTCTTGTAGCGCCAGAGCCTCCGGTGCTCCGGCGAGACCTTGCCGGTCCGGTTACGGAACCGCCACGGCGGATCCGCGATGATCGCGCCGTAGCCGCCGCGCAGGCCGCTGAAAGGGTCAGCGCCGCCCATCGGGCGTCACCCACCCATCCGCCACCAGCGGCCGCGACGCGAACCACTCCAGCGCGTCCGGCACCGGCACGGGCACCAGCCCCATCGCCCGGCGCACGGCATTGGCCAGATGCCAAGCCAAGAGCGGCGGCACGGCGTTGCCGACCTGCCGGTACCGGGCCGACGTGGATCCTGTGAACTCGAACCAATCAGGAAAGGACTGGAGCCGCGCGCACTCCCGAACAGTGAGCCGCCTGAGCCGCATCGCGGCCCCGCCCTGCGACCCCGGCGCATCGCGCAGCTCCCGCCGGCGCGGCCCGCCGGCGTGGTCCAGGGTATGGGCGGGATCGTCGGGGAGCGCACCGCCGGGATCGGGAACAGGGATCACGCCGGGTGCCATCCGCGGCATCCCCGGCCCGTGATGGCCTGGGGCCGACACACGGGCATCGACCTGCAAGGTCGGTGCTGGCGCATCGAGGTCCGGTGCCCGAACGGCCACTTTCGACCGGACCGTCAGCTCCAGGCCCCTATCCGCCGCTACCGTCACACTGGGCGAGTCGAGATCTGCGCCGTCGCCGTGCCCTGCCGAGTGGCTCCGGATGCGCGGGGCCGCGTGGTGCCACCCGCCCGCGTCGATGGCCGGCGTGACCAGCTCGACGGAGCCGCCGGCGCAGATGGCCACCGATGGCTCATCAAGCACCGCGCCATCGCCGTGCCCTGGCGCGCGGGCGTTCCGCTGAGCGATCACGCGGAGAGCGTCATCCTCGTCCAGAAGCCCCAGGACGGACGACGCCTTCCGCGCCCGCCCCTCCGCCGCCCGGCGCACGTCCGCCGGACTCGCGCCCTTGGACTCGACCGCCGACACGGCCGGCGATGGCGCGTCGAGCGGGCTGGGCGGCGCGTGCCGCTGGGGACGCGTGCTCTGCGTCCTCGACGGGCGGTCGGTGCCGTACCAGGGCGCGGCGGCCCGCCCCTCGGCCCACTGGTCCGAGAGCGCCCCGCCCAGGCCCAGCGCCTGCCGGACCGTGACCCAGGGCCTGCGCTGGGATGAGAAGAGGCCGGCCTGGGCCAGCCCCCTCGGATCGCCGTGCGTCGGCTCCGGCGGCTCGGGCGGCGGGCCGACCCGGCTCAGGAGCCAGACCACGCGGCGGCGATGCTGCGGCACGCCGAAGTCGGCCGCGTCCAGCACCGCACGCGTGAAGCGGTAGCCGAGCGCCCGGAAGCGGCCCTCGATCTCCCGCACGTAGGTGCCGTTGTTCCAGGAAAGCATCCCGGGCACGTTCTCGAAGACGGCGAACGGCGGGAGCTTCGCCTCCAGCAGCCGCAACACGTGCGGCCACATGTCGCGGTTGTCGAAGGCCCCGCCGCGCTTCCCAGCGACGCTGAACGGCTGGCAGTTGTGAACCGCCACGCCATCCCCGACGGCGTAGCTCTCGTCTTCCTCCACCGCTAGATTGTGGACATCGAGACTGACGGGCTCCGTCAGGGCGATGGACTCGACGGGGATCCACGAACCGGCGGAATCGATCCTGGCCTTGCGCGCGACGAAGCCTTCGTGCGGCTCACGGACGGAGGGCATCAGCGCCAGATCGCCGGGGCGAACATCCTTGGCCTCGATCCACGCCGGGTCCTCGAAGACCGTGCGGACGATCCTCCTGCCGTCGGCCGCCCGGCCCCAGCGCCGCCCCTCCCTCCTGCGCACGAGGAACGGATGCTCCGGCGTGCAGGCGATCTCCCGGACGCCGTACCCGAACCCCATCCGGACCAGTGGCCCGGAGTAGGGCCGCCGCATGGTAGCAGTCACCTGGCGATATCGCCCATTGTGGGTGAGGACGAGATCGCCGGGCCGCACTTCCTCAATCAGCACCGGCCCCGCGGCCGTCAGCACGGGCGTACCGGCCGGGAAGCACGGCGGCCCCGCGATCCACACGTCCGCGTCCGGGATCTCCTCCGGCGCGAGCCGCGTCAGGTCCGCCACGCGGGCGATGCCCGGGCCGAAGTTCCGCTCGTGTGTGGCGACGGCCGCCGGGTCGAAGTCCATAGCGAACACCAGCTCGAAGCCCGCCGCGACGAAGCCCAGGTCCAGCCCGCCAGCACCAGAGGCGAGGCTCACGGCGCGCGGGCGCCGGAGTCCGTCCACGCCGACCACCTCCCGCCGCAGCTTCTGACCTTCCCTGACCTTCGCGCCAGACCGATGCCCGCCGCGGCCGCCGCTCGCCGGCGCGGTTGCCTGGATACTGTTTGGATGTCATACTGTCCACAGGAGGGATGATTTGTTGGTAGAGCGCCGGTATCAGAGATCCCTGAAAATGATCGCGGTTTACGTCACGCCTGCCGTCTACGAAAAGTTCGAGCGCGCAGCGAAGCTCAGCGATGAGTCCATCTCCTCGCTTGCCGCGAAGCTCGTCCTGCGCTACCTTGACGATCCGGAGGCGCCGAAGGGCGAGCTGCCGCTCGAGACCGTGAAGCGGCTCGAGCGCGCCGTCCGGGAGCTCTACGAGCGCGTCGAGGCGCTCGAGGCGGCCGTGGGCGCGCGAGAGGGCAGCGAAGGCTGACGACCCGGCGCCTCACGCCACCGGCGCAGCGGCGGCCGCCGGCTCAGCTTGGGCGGCCGCCGGCCCGATCCGCATCGGCATGAGCCAGTGCTCGAACCCCGGCGCGCCCATGCCCGTGATCATCGCCGCCGAGAGCGGACCGGAAAGTTCCACGCTGATCTCGCCGCCCGCGCCGGCGGCCAGCCTCACGGCCTGCAGGAAGAAGCGCGGGTCGAATGCCGCTTCGCCATCCCCCGCCGTATCGGCCTCCAGCTCCTCCGACGCCAGGTCCGCCGGGTCTGCCGATCCATCCGCCACCGTGGCGAGCCGGATACGGCCGTCGCCGATCCCCATCCCAATGGGCAACCCGGCCAGGGCCAGGCGCTCCGCTGCCGCGACGAGCGCGCTCGCGTCCACGCCCGCCTGGATCGGGTAATCCCGCGGGAGGATCGCGCCGACGTCGGGCAGCCGGCCGTCCAGACACTCCAGCATGCACAGCCCGCCGCCTGGAAGCATGGCTGCCAGCATCCCGCCGGCGCCGCCGCGCGGCTCGAGCCAGACCTCCTCGTCCTCGCCCGCCCCCGCCAGCAGGTCCGCCAGCAACTTCGCCCACGCCGCCGGGACGATCGCCTCGAGCGGCCCGCCCCCAGCGCCGTCGGCGCGGAAGCGGCTCACGCGGATCCCGTCCAGTGCCAGCAGCTCCAGCTCCCCGTCGGCGACGCGGACCCGCACGCCGTGGAGAGGTGGGCGCGACAGGTCGCCGAGCGCCGCCGGGGCGACGAGCCGGATCCCGGAAGCCAGCGCCCGCGCAGGGACCGCGGCCGCGTCGCCGGCGGCGGGTGCCTGATCCAGGCCCTCGGGCCACTCCGCCGGGTCGGGGCCGCGAAGCGCGTGCCGGCCGCCCGGCCAGGAGAGCTCCACGCCGCCGGGCGCCGGCCCGAGCCGGATCTCATCGGATCCGGCCAGGCGCAGAAGTTCCGCGAAGAGGCGCGCCGGCACAAGCGCCGCGCCGCCCTCTTCCACATCCGCGGGCGCCGCCAGCCGGACCGTCGCCTCGAGCGACGACCCGGCGACCTCGATACGGCCATCGCCGGCCTCGATCCGCAGGAACGCGAGCACTGGCACCGGCGGCTTCGCCGCCACGGCGCGGAGCGCCCCCGCGGCAGCCTTCTCAAGATCGGACCTCTTCACCGTCGCACGCATGCTTATCGACCTCCCTCACTCGACCTCGATCAAGTGGATCTCGTGTCCGCGGGCCCTCGCGCCCTCGGCGCACCGCTCGCAGACGATCTCCCCCGCCGTGAAGTCCTCGTAGCGGTTCACGCTAGGCCAGGTCCGCTCGCCGCAGATATCGCACGGGCGCGAGCAGCGCTCGAAGCAGAACGGGCAGATGCCGTCGGCCCCCGTCGTGTCCCAGACCGGCCTGCCGCAGACCGCGCAATGCCTCGCCACGCCGATGGACACCGGCACGCCACCTCCCTTCGCGCATGAAGAAAGCGGGCCCGAAGGCCCGCCTCTCATCGGAACGCTTCGCCCGCCGCCCGTTGGCGGGCGGACAGCGCTCACGCCGTCACAGCGGCTTGGATCCGCACGGCCCGCGATGCCAGATCGCTGGCGCGCGGCTCGCGGATCCCGTAGATATCTGCGAGGACCACGCGCAACAGATCACAGGCCAGCCACTCCCGTTCACCTTCCTGGGCCGCCGCGGCAAGTCCCCATGCGATCCTCGCAAGCCGGGCGAGTTCGTCCGATCCGATCCGCTCCTCGCTCATCCGCCATTCACTCCTTTCGTGAACGCGGCCTTCCCGCCGATGATCCGCGCCGCCTCGGCCGCCGGCATCATCTCGCCCTTCAGCTCCTTCACCACGCCGTGATCGAGATAGAGGAGCATGGGCACCGTGTCCACCCCGGGCACCGTCTCGGCCGCGTAGAGCCCATGCGCCCAGTCGCCCCGCCAGCCGTCGGCCTGCATCATGGCCTGCTCGGCCTGGAGGGCCTGCTTCAGCGTCTGCCCGGACTGCGGCCAGACTGTCACCATCCGCGGGAGCCCCGGCATGTCCGACCGCGCGAGAAGCCTCGCACAGTGCGGACACCACCACGCTGCCACGAGAACGGGTCCGTCACGCAGGTCGAGCCGCGCCTGCCTGCCCTGCGCGTCCGTCGCCGTGATCACCATCGGCGTGGGTCCGCCCGCGAGCATCTTCACCGTGCCGATCTGCGTCCGCTCCGTCCTCAAGCCCGGCCACCCTGCGGGACCGGCCCCGCCACAGGCCGACAGAAGAAGCGCTGGCGGCCACCAGGGCCGCCAGCGCAGCGCGCCTCATCAAACCATCCACCTCACTTGTCTGCCCAGCTCTCCCCGACTTCGGCCTCGACCTCCACCGGCACCGGGTACAGGAACTCCTCGCCCGCCGCCCTCATCTCGGCGGCGAGGATGTCACGCGCCTCCTCGGCCCGATCCGCAGGCGCCTCGAGCACGATCTCGTCGTGGACGATGTTCACGATCTCGCCATCGAGGCGGTCGAGGTGAGGCCTCACACGGGCGAGCGCCCGCTTCAGGATGTCTGCGCCGGTGCCCTGGTCGGGCGTATTGGCCAGCTCCGTCAGCGGCATGTCGTGACTGGACCACCGGCGCATCCGGCCCGAGAGCGTGCGAACCGCCATCTCCCTGCGGGCAACGGCGTCCTGCCGCCGGTGGAAGGCCGCCACGCCCGGGTAGGCGCGGAAATACGCGTCGCGGAACCGGCGGGCTTCCTCAAGCGTCAAGTCGACCCCATACTGGGCCTTCGCGTAGCGCTGAAACCCCGCCGCGCCCATTCCATAGAGCATTCCAAAATTTACTGATTTTGACAGCTGCCGCTCCTCCTTCGTCACCTCGGTCTCCGGCTTCCCCATGATCAGCGCCGCCGTCCGCCGGTGCGGATCCGCGCCCTCCTGGAACACGCGGGTCAGGCCGGGATCACCAGAGAGACGCGCCATGATCCGCATCTCAATCGCAGAGTAGTCGGCGATCACGAGCTTCCGGCCTGACGCCGGGATGACGCAGGCGCGGTACTCGGGATCACGCGGCCACTGCTGCACGTTCGGGTCCGATGCAGAGAAGCGGCCCACGCCATTCCTGTTGAGCTGGTGGAAGCTCGCGTGGATCCGGCCCGTAACGGGATGGACGAGTTCCAAATAGGGGTCGAGGAAGGCCGAGAGCGCCTTCGCCAGCTCGCGGTAGCCCAGGAGCGCCCGCACCTCTTCGCGGTCCGCCACGGCCGCCAGCGTCGAGTCCCGCGTGTCCGGGACGTCGATCCCGAGCCGGTGGAGCGCCTCCAACACCTGCTTGGGTGAGTCGGGATCGATCGCCTCGACGGCGCCGCCGAAGAGATCCTGCTGCACGGGGCCGTCCGACGCCCGCCCGAGAAGCGCCACGAGCCGCGCCCTCGCGTCGGCCGCCCGCCGGCGCACGTCGTCGCGCAGCGCCTCCCACCGCTCCTGATCGAAGCCGAGCCCGGCCCATTCGAGATCTGCCACCGCCGGCAGGGCCTCGTTCTCCAGCCGCATCGCCCGCCCGAGCCCGAGCCGCCCGACCTCGGCGGCCTGCGCCTCGCGGATCGGGAGCAGCACGGCCGCGTCGAGCGCCGCGTAGCGGAGCTGATCAGATGTGAGATCGCGCGACCAGTCCGACGTCTGCTCGGACTTGTCCAGCTCCACATCCAGCCTCCGCCGGGCGACCGCCTTCAGACCGTACCCGTCCTCGGCCCACATCCCGCAGGCCAGGAGCTGGTCGGCCAGCATCGTGTCCCAGATGCCCCCGACCCGGAGCCGCCGGCCCCAGCCGAGGCCGAAGAGGCCCCGGAGCATCTGGAGGTCGAACTTCAGATTGTGGCCGACCTTCACAATCTCCGGGTCGGCCAGGAGCTCGGCGAGCGGCGCGAGCGCCCGCGCCCGCTCCCCGTCGGGAAGGTCCCACAGCCGCCTGACATCGAAGAGCAGGACCGGCCTGCCGGGCACGGCGACCTGCACGAGCCTGATGCGGCCGAGATGCGGATCGAGCGGCGCCCTCTCCGCCCACCGGCCCGCGAGCCCCGCCACCGCGGGGCCCGGCATCGTCTCCACATCGAGGCCGGCCACGCCCGCGCGCCTGGCGGCGGCGAGCGCTTCGGCCAGGTCTGACGGGCTTCCAGTCACCTCATGCTCCACGGCCGACGGGTCGAAGCCCGCCCGCGCCGGGGCGCCGGGTGGCTCCTCCGGCGCCGGCTTCGGCAGCGCGAAGATCGCCTCGCGGAGCGCCGCCGCTCGCGCGCGGCCCCCGTCGCCGCGGAAGCGGCGGGCCTTCCACATCTCATAGGCCCGCTCGCCCATCCGCCCGGGCGAAAGGCGCCACGAGCCGTGGGCATGGTCGAACTCGAGCGACGCACCGGCGGCCTCGAGCGCGGCGACGTCCCGCGCGAGCGACCGGTCGCGACACCTGATCTCGCGAAGCAGCCGTGCCCAAGCCGCTCGCCCGGCGGCATCGCGGACAGGCGGCCGCAGGCCTTCGGCCCTCTCCGCAGCGAGCCGCCACGCCCGGGTCGCCTCGCGGAGCGCGGCGCGGAACGCGGCCGGGTCGCCGGAGTCGAAGGCCTCGTCGATCAACGGCCCATAGGCATCGCTGATCCGGGAGAGGATCACCCGCGCCTTCGCCGGCCGGCGGCGCCAGTCGAGTGCCGCGAAGCGGGCGACCCTGGCGAGAAGCCGGGCGGCCGCCCCCTCATCCCAGGAAGCAGCCGCCCCGCGCATCATGACTCCCGCGCGTTCCATCACGAGCGCCACGTCCACCGCCTCCTCTTTCTCAAGCCGCCGGAGCCGGGCGGCGCAGGGCGCGCAGCACGGCGAACGACACAGCCTGGCGCGTCACGCCGAGCCGCTGAGCGGCCGCGGACTCCGATCCGGTCGCGATGACCGCCTCGAGCGCCCGCCTCTCCGCGGCGGTGAGCCCACCAGCCTTGAGCCGCGCGCGGGCGGCCTCCAGACGCGCGGAGCTATCACGCGGGTGCCCCACGCCCGCGGCGCGCCACGCCGCGGGCCAGCTTCCGAACCGGCGGGCGATGGTCGATGCGGATGGGAGAAGGCCCGCGCGGTCCCACTCCTTCACCGTGAGCGCCCTTCCCGCCCGGGCGGTCGCCTCGCGCATCCGGGCGAGGATCTCGTCGTCCGATATCCGATCGCGACCCTCACGGCGCCAGGCAAACCCGGCCGCCTCCCATGCCCTGCGCCAGCCGCGGAAACGGATCACGATCGTGTGGGCCGCAGGCCTGATGCCCTCGGTATCCCACCGCTTCATGGTGATCGGCCCGCCGTGGCTGGCACCCACCTCGCGCAGGATGGCCAGATGGCGCTCGCGAGTGCGGGCGCGACGGACAGGGATCCCAGCGGACCTGCCGGACACGGGCAGGCCGGCCATCCGGAGCGCCTCCGACCACGAGCCGAAGCGGACGAAGATCGACATCGGCGATGGACTGCGGCCTTCCGCACGCCAAGACGCGACCGTCGGGACGCGGCCGGTCTCCTGGTAAGCCGCGCGGAGCGCATTCAAAATGTCGCTGTCTGTGAAGCGACGGCGGCCCCTCGCCGCCGGGGCCGCTGTCATGATGTCAGCCATCTCATCCACCTCCATTTAGTTACTGATCCCGCCCGAGACGCTGGCTCGGCGGTGCCGCGATCCACGGCCCGATGCCGCGGATGCCGGCAGCCGCGCAAGCCTCGCGTATCGCCTCGTGCGCCAGCGGCTCCATGAGCCCGTGCGCGTCGAGGAGGTGCTGCTTCGATGCGAGAAGCGCGGCCTCGATGTCCTCGACCGCGCCGGCCTGGCCGGATGCCATCTCCGTGTCGCAAAAGCGGCATACGATAGTGAAGCGGCCGCGGCGCGAGGCCACGGCCACCACAGGGAAGGTCGCCGACAAGGCCATCACCTCTTCTTGCGGGCGCCGGCCGGCTCCCCGGCCAGCTCGATGCGCGCCTGGCTGCACACGATGTCCGCGTAGCCGACCCACTCCATCACGCCGGAATCCGCCTGCACGGTGAACCCGTGCGGGTAGAGGCGGGCGACGACGCCGGCCGACTCGCGGGCGTGGCGGCCTCCCGGCCCGCCGGCGGGCGCGAGGATGACGCGGACCCGTGAGCCTGGCGGCGGAAGGGATGCCGCGACAGCCGCCTCCACGCCGCTCGGCCTCGGCGGCCTGGCAGGCCGGAAGAGCGCCATGCAAGACACCCCCGTTCGTTCATGCTGTGTAAAGCCGGAGCCTGCCGCCGCGGGCGGGTGGGACGGGGATCGATGTGCACATCCGCCCGGATCCAGCGGTCCACGCTCTCGTTCACATCCGTGAGATGCCCGTTGCCGCTCAACAACGCCCTTGCGAAGCCAACGAACTCAGGACCACGTTCGTGCGAGATCCGTCAACGCTCATCGACTTTGGAACGATACCCGTCAACGCCAAACCACGCCCGTGCGACGCCCGCTGCCCTTCGACGACGCTCGGCCACGCCCGACAACGCCCGGCTGCGATCCCCGCCCCGCCCGCCCGCGGCGACGCGGCGGCCAGCCCCATCTCCCATCACGATGGCGCGCGCCGCGGCCCCGGGGCCGCCCTGGAGGGGGAGGACTCCAAGGTGGCCCGGGGGCCGCGGACTCTCAGGCGGCCCTACCGGCCGCCAGCCACCCGGCCCGAGCGCGCCTCGTCGAGGAACCTCTTGATCTCGTCTGCTGGCACGAACCCGACCCCGGCCGGATCCCACGTGCTCTCCACGACCATGCCGACCACCGTGCCGCGGGCATCGGACCACGCGACGAGCGGCGCGCCGGAGCATCCCGGCAGGACGGGCGCCGGCGTACGAAGGTAGTCCAAGCCGGGCGTCGGCCCGGCGAACCGCTCCGACGCGGCCACGGCGACCGGGTAGGCCTGCCAGGCGAAGCCGGGCCCGCGCACGCAGTCGTACTCGCCCATGTAGGCGCCATCGGGGACCGGGCCGAGCGGCAGCGGGTTCACGACCCACTCGAGCGGGTGCGGGAGCGTGACGCGCAGGATCGCGAGATCCGCCGACGGGTCGAGACGGATGTCGCCCGTCTCGGCCGCCCGGCCTGACGGATCGGGCGAGCCGGGCAGCACGATCGCCGCCCATTTGTCGTTGCCGACCACGTGCTTCGCCGTCGCGACCCACGCGGTGGAGCCGCCCACGGCGACGACGAAGCCCGTACCCATCTGCACAGGCGACACCTTGTCCTCGGCCGGGAACGCCTCGATCTCCACGGCGGCGCTTCCCACGTCGATGACAAGGACGCCGCCTGCGCGCGGATGGGATGTAGGGAAGGCCGGCGCGGCACCGGGAGCCGCGCCGCTGGCCAAGAAGACGATGGCCGCCGCGGCGACGGCGGCGGAGAGCCTGGCCGCCCACGTCACGTCGCCTACGCCCCCGCCGCCGGGATGGCGGCCGCGCCGACCCGCGCCATCGCCAGCTCGGCCGCCAGCAAGACGGCGCGGCCGAAGTCCGGCTCGATCGCGACCCGCGGCTCGAGCCGCAGGAGATACATAGGCGCCGGCAGGCCGCCCGTCCAGACCACGACCGGCAGGCCGTCGCGCGCGGCCTCCTCGATCTCGACCGTCGTCCCATAGTGCGGGACCGGGAAGGCGTGCTCGGCCAGCACCGCAGAGCACGAACGGAGCAGCGCCCTGTTCCGGGCATAGATCTCCGCCGGCGACAGGCCCGCCACGGGACCGCGCGCCGGGTCCACAGCCAAGAGGCCGAGTCCCGCCAGCCGCGCCGCCGCGTCGCGGCGCCAGCCGAGCGCCAGCGCCGGGTCAATTAGATCGATCGCGCCGGCCAAGTAGATCGCCGGCGCGATGTCACTCAAGAGCTTCACGTCATTTCCCTCCAGCTCAAAGCTGGTCAAACCAGCCGCTGATTCCGGCGCAGGTCCTCGTCCGCCGCCACGGCCCGCTCCAGCGCGCCCTCCTCGGCCAGCACAAGCACGCTGTCCCGCGCGCGGGTGACGGCTGTGTAGGCCAGAGGGCGCTTGAGGAGCGTGAAGGCATCCATCCCGATGACGAACACGACCGCGGGGACCTCGCTGCCCTGGAACTTGTGGACCGTCGAGGCGTAGGCGAGCCGCAGCTGCCCCACCTCGTCCGCCGCGTAGGCCACCCGGCGCGCCCCGCCGCCCGCGTAATCCGGGAACTCGACCACCACGCCGCGGATCCGCTCCGCGCCGGCGAGCGCCAGGGCCAGCGGAGACATGTCATCCATCGAGACCGGATTGCCCTCGCCGTCCACGGCGATCTCGCCCGCCGCCACGACGCGGCCGACCTCGCCGTTCATGACCATCTTCTGGTAGTTGTTGACAATGTGAATCACCCGGTCGCCCTCGCGGAACTCCGTCGCACCCGACCGCGAGCGCCAGACGCCCATCCCAGGCCGCAGAGGATTCAACACGTCGCGCAACCGCTTGTTCAGCTCGTCAACACCCGCCTCGCCACGGCGGATGGGTGCCAGAACCTGCACGTCGTCCGGAGAGATGCCTTGGGCGACGAGCGCCATCACGGCCTCCACCGCGTCGTCCGCCATTCGGCGCCTGAGCGCCCGCCCGGCCTCAAGCCACGCCTCCTTCGACGGCCACGCCGCATCGGGCCGCGCGTAGATCCGCACCCGCCACGCCGGGCCGCCGTCGCGCTCGGGCATCTCCCCGCGGCGGATCCGCACCGCGTTCCGGGGGATCGCCGAGCCGGCGTCTTGGCGGTAGATCCTGTCGAGGACGGCCACACGGACGCCGGGCACGCCGCCGCGTGCCAGCACGTGGAAGGGAGCGCCAGGGCCCACCGGCGGGAGCTGATCGCGGTCGCCCACCATCACGACCGCCATGCGCGGCGGCACCGCCTCGACGAGCGCCGCGAAGAGCCTGACGTCGACCATCGACGCCTCATCCACCACGAGCAGGCGGCCGGCGAGCGGGTTGTCGCGGGTCCTTCGGAAGCCGAGCGATGGATGGAACTCGAGCAGGCGGTGGATGGTCTGCGCCGGATGGCCCGTCACGTCCGACATGCGCTTCGCCGCCCGGCCCGTCGGCGCAGCCAGCAGAACCGCCTCCGGCGCCGCGCCCGCGGCCTCGGCGGCGCGCAGGATCGCCTTGATCACGGTCGTCTTCCCCACGCCGGGCGGGCCCGTGATCACGCTCACGCCCGATGTGAGGGCGGCCAGTGCCGCGGCCGCCTGGGCGTCGTCGAGCGGGCCGCGGACGGATGGGTCATTCAGGAGACCGCGCGCATCGTCCTCGTCTAGAAGGCCCGGGCGGGTCGGCGCAGACCAGAGCCACGTCCTGACGGACTCCTCGGCGTGGTAAAGCTCCGGCAGGTAGACGAGCCTCCGCCCATCGGCATCCACGACGATGACCTCTCCACGCCTCTCGAGCGCATCCAGCGCCGCCGGCAGGCCATCCAGGATCTCTCGCCCGCGGCCCTTGCCGTAACCACGCTTCTCGGCGACTCTGCGCATGGCCTCGAAGGCCCGGCGGACGAGTCCGTCCTGGCCGTCCATCGGCAGCCAGACGTGCCCATCCTCGTCCGCCGCCTCGGCCAGCGTGTGGAGAAGCGCCGCCCGCATCCGGCCTGGCGACGCGGGATCCACGCCGAGCGCCTCGGCCGCGGCGTCGGCCGTTAGGAAGCCGACCCCGTCCACGCGCGCGAGCGCCCACGGGTCGCGCGGCAGGATGTCCAGCGCCTCGCGGCCGAAGCGCCTCCACACAGCCTCCGCCGTCGCAGGGCCCAGGCCCGCCCGGCGGCACCAGACCAGCACGCGCGCGCGGTCCTCGTCGGCGGAGGCCCGCTCGGCGGCCGAACGCAGGGCCTCGACGCGCGGCGCGGGCAGGCCGAGCGCGCCCGGCCCGCCCGATGCGACCCACGCCTTGAAGCGGGCCAGGACGTCGCCATCCGAGGCGTCGGCGGGGCCCGCGGCGGCCAGCGCCTTCACCACGGAGGTGGCCGTGACGGGGCCGATCCCGTCCTGCGACTCGAGCCACCTAACGAGTCCCGCCAAGTCCGCCGGCTGGACTGGCAGGATCGCCTCGACCTCGAGCTGCCGGCCCCACCGCGGGTCGTCCACCCACCGGCCGACGAGCCGCACCACGTCACCCGGTCGGCCCCAGTCCGCCAGCCGCCCGCGCGCCGCGAACGGCTCGCCGGATCTGCGGCCGCGCGCGTCGGCCGGGACGACCGTCCACACGGCGAACGGTGCCTGGCCTGGGCGGGATGTGTAGCGGCAGCGATCCAGCACGGCTGTGACCGTCACCTCAGCATCCACGGCCTGGCCGGCGGGTTTCCGCGCCGGGGCGGCCGGTGCCGTGACAGACACGCTCACGGGGATCACCTCGCTCTGGGCGTGATGAAGAGAAGCCCGGCACGGATCGGGCGTGCCGGGCAGGGATGGCCGTGGCGGCCTTGTGTGGGGGCGCTGCGCGACACGAGTGCGCGGCAGGCCTAGGCCGTGAGAGGGTCCTACACGGGTAGTGGGTCAGCTTGCTTGGCGTGGGAGATGGGAGAAGGAGCTTCACGCCTGTGGCGTGTGGCTCTCTCCCATGAGAGAGGGGTGTCACGCCTCCCTGGGAGGGGCCTCTCCCGTGAGAGGATGTCACGCCTCCCTGGGAGGGGCCTCTCCCGTGAGAGGATGTCACGCCTCCCTGGGAGGGGCCTCTCCCGTGAGAGGGCCTACACGGGAGGGGAATTTCCAGTTCCGTGAGGGCTGGTGGGAACAGGGTAAAACCCTTGTCACGCAAGGCTTTCCAGTCACGCGTGTCTCAGATGTTCCCACCTGTTCCCACCATGTTCCCACCTAGGTGGGAACAGCCAGAAGCCTTGTCGCTCAAGGGTTTTTGCCGCTGGAAACGCGGATGTTCCCACTTCTCGGGATGCATGCCTTAATAAGGGTCATCTCACACTTCACCAGAGTGAAGTCGAGTGTGCCCTATATAATACACATAACTGGTGGGAACAGGTGGGAACAGTGGGAACATCGCCCCGAAAGCCTTGTCGCTCAAGGCTTTCGGCTGTTCCCACTTGTCGCGGCGAAAATCGTAATGGTGGGAACAGTGGGAACATCCGCGCCGCTCAACGGCTTCAGAGTTTCACTAGACGAAAACCTAGCGGATGGCTCGAAAGCCGGCGGAATCAGAACACATCGAAGTCGTCATCAACGGATTCAAGCGATTCGGAGCTGGAATCATCTGTCACTTTGCCAAGTGCTGGAATTTCAGCGCCATCCTCATCCTCGTCGAGCGCGTCCCGCACGAGCGCGAAGCACCTCGCCGTGGGCGAATCGGCCGACGTGCCGAGCCTGACCTTCCGGGCCAGATGCTTTCCATCCGCATCCGGGACGAGCAGCCCGCGGTCGCGCCACTGCCGGACGAGTCCGCGCCCATCAGAATAGCCCATGTCCGCCAGCACCTCGTAGAGCTTCGCCTCCACCACCGCCACACACTCCACCGGCCCGCGCGGGCCGCGCGCCGTGACGGACCACTTCCCCGACCATCCGGTCTTCGGTGCCGCGTCGCCGGTCGGCGCGCCCGGCCCTCCGGCGAATTCGGCGGCGTGGGCGGCGATCCAGCCCATCAACTCGCGGTACGCGCGCAGGTCGACGTGTTCGGGAGGATTCTCAGCCAAATAGTCGCGAAACCACTCGCCGATCTCGGCCCAGAGCTTCCGCCGCGGGATCTCCGCGTCGAGCCCGATCGCCTCGTGCATGATGTCCGCCGCCAACGCCATGGTGGCGAACGCGCCGGCGAGCCGCGAGCCCATGTCGGTTCGGGCCGCGTCGCCGGCGGCGTCGAGCATCGCGTGAAGGGCTTTGTCGAATTTCTGCTGGAGTTCGATATCCTCCATTAACATAAGGGTCCGCAAATAAGGCTCGACCACCACACCGTAATGCTCGCCGGCGAGCCGCCTGAGCTCCCGCATGAGCTCGGCCGCGCGATCCTCCGAGAGCGCGCCTTCAGCCTCCGCTCCGCCTCGGCGCATGGGCGCGAGGACGTTGCCCTCGAGCTCGATCACGCGCACCTGCGCGCCGCCGGCGTCTGCGGACGACGATGTGACGATCCTCTCGCCCGTCGAGATCGCGGTGAGCGCCCATTCGCCCGTCGCCCGCGTGCCGCCGGATCGCGCGCCGCGGCGGCGGCCCATGCCGTTTGCGATGGCGTAAAGCGTCTGGGCGATGACCTCTCGGTCCTGCACGAGGCCGGAGTCATCGAGAAGCGCCGGGAGGTTCCGGAGGAACGCCGCCAGCTGCTCGTTTCCGACGAAGGTCCCGTTCCAGCCGACGATGAGGCCGGGCCTCGCTTCGAGGCCCGGCCCGCCGGGGTATCCCCACACGCTCGCGGCGATCTGCTGTGCAGTCGTTTTACCTTTCGATGTTAACCCTGCGTAATGGATGGTGAACCCCTGCACCCCGACGTGCGAGATGAGTGGTGCCGCGAGCGACGCATAGAGCCCGATCCGGATCCTCGGGTAGGGCAGGATGCGGCGGTAGAGGCCGATCCATCCATCCCGCGTCCCGCCCGTAGCGAAGCCGGCCATGAGCCGCCGCTCGCCCGCCTCTGGCGGGCGGACCGTGATGGGAGGCACGTCGCCCGGCGCGCCGGACGGGTCCGGCGCGGCGAGTATGCGCTCGCCCAGCACGAAGCACCGGCGGCCGTCGATCTCGCGCCATCCGAGGGAGCGGACGAGGACGCCGGACGGGAGAAGGTGGAGGTTGGCGGTTTCGACATCGGCGATATAGCGAACGACGAGCTTTGCGTTATCCGAGTTGATCGGGAAGTCGCTATCTGCCAGCTGGAGGATCTTGCGACTGTCGGCCAGCGTCGATCGATCCGCTTCAACCGTTATCCATGAGCCGTTCCGTCGCACAGCGAGCGCGAGCGACCACGAGTCCGCGTCGGGGTCGCGCCGGCGGGCGATGGGCACTACGACGGCCGGCAGGACCTCTTCCACGAAGTCCGGCCGCTCCACGACCACGTGCCAGTCCGGCTCCTCGTCCTCGTGCCCTGGGCGGACGCGCGGCGAGAGAGCGTACGGCGGCGGCAGGACGAGCCCGGCGGGCATCCCGGGCGGCGTCTGGCCGTGGAGGAGCGTGGCGAACGTCCGGTCGTCGCGCCGCTCGCCCGCTGCCGCGGCCATCCGCGCCCTCGCGTGGGCGATGGCGTCGGCCACATCGCGCAGCTTGGCGCCAAGTTTTTTCGCCAACGCCCGCTTTAGCGGCGCGGCCTGGAGGTCGCTGTCGATGGCCGCGATGGCCTCGATAACGGCGTCGATCTCATCCTCCGATGGGCTTTCCGGGAGAGCCCGGATGAGGTCGAGGATGGTCTCCTCTGCCGCGGCGGCCTCATCTCCAGCCAGGACCTCATCCGATCCCGCCTCGCTGCCAGCGGTCTCTCCTTCGGCCTCTCCGCCCGCCGCGCCATCCGCGGCTTCAGTGCCGGTCGCATCATCTGCCGCCACAGCCACGGCGGCCTTCGCCAGCACGGCCTCGGCCCGCGCGCGCAGCTCCTCCGCCCCGGGCTCGCCGTCGAGCTTTGCGAGGGCGCGGCGAACGAGCTGTGCATCGATCGGCTCGCCAGTCTCAGCACGATTAAGGAGTCGCCCGACCAGCTCGGCCACCCGCTCCTTCGCGGCGCTGCCCTGAGTCGCGTCATCCACGTCCAGCACCTCCCTTCCGCTTCGCCTTGAGTGCCGCGGCGCGCTTCTCGGCCACCTGGACCCACCGCGCCGCGTCCCGCGCCGGGACTCCGCTCCCTATGGCGTGCGACCTGAGCGCAGCGTAGGCCGCCGCCGGCGGCATCCCTGTCCGCAGGAGCGCGGAGGCGATGGCCGTGGCGGCCTTGGCCCGCGCCCGCGCATCGGGCCACTCGGCCCGGTCGGCCATCGTCCGCAGCTCGGCGGGCGCGCCATCGAGGAGGATCGCGCGCAGCTGGACATCGGGCGCCAGCGCCGCGGCCTCGCGGTCGAGCCGCACGCGGCCCGCGCCCGCCCGCCCAGCGTCCGTCATCGCGGAGCCTTCGGAGCGGAGCCACGCCTTGGCGCGCGAGATGGAGTGGGCGAGCCACCTGTCGCCGTCGCGCCGCTCGCGGAACTTCTCGCCGATCCCGGCCTCTGTGCAGGCAAAGACGTCGCGGATGCGATCCGGGTCCGCCCCGGCAGCGAGCAGGGCCGTGATCGCGCGCTGGCTGGCCGCCGACCGGTCGCCCTCGTCACGCCGCACGCCGCGGCGGATGAGGTCGCGGATCTCGTCTGTTAGCTGGAGGCCGGAGAGGAGCCTGGACAGCGGGACGCCGGCCATCGGTGCCCGCGTGAAGTGGACGTCGGCCGCCCGGCCGCTGGCGGGCATGGGATGGCACCGGATCACGTCTGTGAAGTCTTGCGGCCGGTAGATCCTGGACGGGTCGAGCGAGAGGATCCGCGCCATGACCGGCCGGCCGTAGCGGGCCTTGACGTTGAGCGTCCCCGGCAGTCGGAGGACCCTGGCGAGGTCGTGGGTGACATTCGCGGCGGGAGCGAGCCCGAGCTCTGCTCCGAGCGCCCAGAGGGCGGCCCGCACGCGGTCCCTGCGCGGATCGTCCGGCGCGCCCAGCGGCACGGGCCGCTCGAGCAGCCAGTAGGCGTGCCGCCCGCCGCCCGACGCGACGACGGCCGTGGGGGCGAGGCCTCTCTCCGCCAGCCCGGCCAGCTGCCGGTCGATCTCATCGACTCCACCGGCGAAGTCCTTGCTGTCCAAGTCGGCGAAGAGGCAGGTGGCCAGCGCCGCGTCGTCGTCGCGGCCGCGCGGCCGCGAGCGCGGGTAGACGCCGAAGGTCACATGCGCCCGGCCCGACATGGATGCGGCGAAGTGGGCTGCGGCCTCGACGCCGCCGGGAAGCGCGAAAAAGCGCTGCTCGGGGCGGCCGACGCCTTCGGGGAGCAAACGGATCTCGAGATAGCCCGCGACGCCGGGGCGGGCGAAGAGCAGGTGCAATAGGGCAAGGGCATCGGCGAGGCCGCCCGCGGGTTCTGTCGTGTTGTCCCTGGTCGGCTGTGTGTAGGGCGTGTACGCGCCCACGTCAGGTGTGGACGACTCGGCCATGGGTGTGGACATCCCGTCCAACCCCCTTTCCCGACGATCTGCGTGAGAAGAAAAAAGGCCCGGCCCCGAAGGGCCGGGCGAAAGGTTGGCAGGGGCGGCGGGACTCGAACCCACGGCCTGCGGTTTTGGAGACCGCCGCTCTCCCAGCTGAGCTACGCCCCAGCGTGATCATGTGGAGCTGGCGGCCGGAGTCGAACCGGCGTCATGCCGCTTACAGGGCGGCCGCTCTGCCTGTCGAGCCACGCCAGCTGGAAAGTCATGGCAGGACAGGCGCATTCCAGACGGCCTGTCCTGCCCTACCACAGTCTCAGAACGGCAGATCCGTCAGAACATCTTCCACCGCCGTCGCCGCGGCGGCCGTGGTCGCGATGGCCTCGTCCTCGTCCGCACCCTCGGCCTCGGAGATCAGGCTCGGTGAGCTGAGCCAGCGGTCCACGTTGTCACGGATCGCCATGACGGTCTCGAGCACCGCGCGCGCCTCGTCCGAGGTGAGCGGGCGGAGCGTCTCGATCGAGAGCACGCCGAACTGGCGAAGCTCGCCGCCGACGGGCTGCTGGCTCACAGCCGAGCGGAGCTTGACCTTGACCGTGGACAGCGCCTGGCCGCGAGTGGCAAGTCCGGAGATCCAGTTGGTGACGGCGCGGATGCTCATGGGCGGCGCCGAGACGACGATCGGCATCGCGTAGCCGTCGGGCAGGACAAGAAGCAGCCTCTTCTCGCGGCACGCCTTGCCGCGGGTGTGGTGCCCCTTGTCATCGGTCGCGCTGCCCCACTTGTTGTACGGGCACATCGCGCAGGCGCGGGCCTTGCCCGCGTCCTGGCCCAGCTGCACGACGCCGAAGTCGCCGTCGCGCCCGGTGCGCTCGAGGACGCACTCCGTCTGGCGGATCTCGTTGCCAGCTGGATCCATCACCGTGACGACGTGCCGGCGCGCCTTGCGGACGGCCAAGATGACGCCGACGATTTCCGGCAGGGTCTCGGTCGTGGAGGCCGAGATGAACGCGCCGGGGCCGGGACGGTAGAAAATGGGCGCGAACTCGGCGAACTGGTCTGCCTGCGCCAGCTCGGCGAGGGCGCGCAGGGCGTCGCCGTCCTGCGCGGGCGTGGCGGCCGCGGTGGAAGCGGCCTGCTGAACGAGGCTCTGCTGAGTGGTGGACATCGGGCATCCTCCTCTGAATTTCGGCCTTTAGCCGTTGGTTCGCGTCAAAAAGTCTCGCGGCAGACGTCGCGGTAGGGGCAGCTGGCGCACCCGAACCTGTTGGCCGGGTTCGGCCAGTATCGCCCGGAAGCAACCGACTCCGCTGCCGCCGCGACGATCCGCGCGAGCCGGTCGTGGTCACGCGGCCCGCGCGTGGTCTCGAGCGTCATGGCATAAGGCTTTCGCGTCCTGACGATGAAGTCGAACGCCACCCCCTCTTCCGCTTCGCCGAGCAGCTCGCGGTAGGCGAGCGACTCGGCCGTCGCCTGCAAGTTTTCATCGACGTCGGCCTGCGACGGCTTGCGGCGCGTGGTCTTCAGATCGCGGACCCAGCCGTCATCCGTGATCATGTCCGGGATCACGGTGAGTCGGACCCCGGCGATCTCGACCTCGACGCGCTGCTCCACTGCGACCGGCTTCCCGAGCTTTGGCGCGATCTCGGCCTGCCAGAGCGCGTGCAGCGCCTTGGCCTCGTCGCGCATCGCCGCCGGGTCCGGCTCCCCGCCATCCTCGTCGGGCTCGACGCCCTCTGTGACGGCGAGGGCGATCTCCGATGCGATGGCCGCCTCCGGCTTCTCCGGCGCCGCCGCCCCTTCCGGCGCGGCATCCGGCGCCAAGGCGAGGAGCGCGGCCTCGGCCGCCTTGTGGACGGCGCGCCCGATGGCCGTCTCGACCGTGTTCGGCACTGTGGGAAGGCGGTCGATGTGGCGGAACTTGAAAAAGGCTGGGCAGCGGAGCCAGTCCGAGAGTTTCGACGGGCTCCACGTCTCGGCCGGGTCGTCGCTCATCTCTTCTGAGAGCCGGCCGAGCCGCCACGATGGCGTGGGCAGGATCTCGCGCGGGTCGACGGCCAGCGCCTCAGCGAGGCGGAGCAGGGCGCCCGCGCTGGGGCTCCGGTGCCCGGCCTCCCAGGCGCGCAGGCTCGCGACGGACACCCCGGCCCGCCGGGCCAGCTCGGCCGCGGTCAACCCGCGGCGCTCCCGCAGGGAGCGCAGGGCGCTCGGCTCGGTCGCCGTGACGGCCATGGGCATCGCCTCCTTCCGCTGGCAGTGTACAGCACTACCGCCATACTGTCAATAGCCGGTGAAAAGGCCCGGCGCATGGCCGGGCCGGATTCGCGGCGGTGGTCGCGTGGTCAGATCCGCAGGTCGCCCAGCGCTTGGTCGAGCCTCTCCGCCGCCCTCTTCGCCTCTTCCGGCAGCACGTGCCCATAGAGATCCACCGTCATGCTCGGGCGCTTGTGGCCCATGAGCTTCATGGCGACCACCGGCGGCACGCCGGCCGCCAGCAGGAGCGAATCGGCCGTGTGGCGCAAGCAGTGGAAGCTCGCGCCCTGGAGCCCGGCCTTCTTCGCGG
>JASBVS010000019.1 GCA_029960955.1 Bacillota bacterium | reverse complement strand
GGCCGGCGCGCCGCGCGCCCGCGCGGGAACGGGGCGCGAGGCCGCCCGGAGGCGCGCAGGGGCGCGCAGAACGCAGGGGCGCGCAGAAGCCAGAGGCGCGCAGAACGGGGAGCGGAGAAGAGCTCGGCGAGGGGAAACGGGGGAGAGAGGGCGTGGAGCAGGCCCGGGACGGGCGAATGGAGGGCGTCGAGAGGGTGGCCGGGGACGCGGAGGAGCCGGGGAGCGGCGCTCCCGCCGGGGTGTGGCCGGTCCATCCGGACGTGGAGCGGGTGCTCCTTCCTGCCGAACGGATCCAGGCGCGGGTCCGGGAGCTGGGGCTCGAGATCGCCCGCGACTTCGCCGGGCGACGGCCGCTGCTGGTGGGCATCCTGCGCGGGGCGGTCATCTTCATGGCCGACCTGGTGCGGGCGATCCCCATGGAGGTGCGGATGGACTTCATGGCCGTCTCCAGCTACGGCAAGTCGAGCCGCTCCTCGGGGGTGGTGCGGATCCTGCACGACCTGGGCGAGAACATCGAGGGCGACGACGTGCTGATCGTCGAGGACGTCATCGACTCGGGGCTGACGCTCGCCTACCTGCGCGAGACGCTGGCCACGCGCCACCCGCGGATGCTGAAGACGTGCACGCTCCTGCAGAAGGATTCGCCGGCGGCGCGGCGGGTGGGCGCCGACTACGTGGGCTTCGTCACGCCCAACGAGTTCCTGGTGGGCTACGGGCTCGACTACGCCGGCCGCTACCGGAACCTGCCCTACGTGGGCGTGCTGCGGCGCGAGATCTACGCCAGGAAGGGCTGAGGCTCCGGTGACGGTGGCGGCGGGCGAGAGCGTCCTGGTGGTCGACTTCGGCGCCCAGTACGCGCAGCTGATCGCGCGCCGGGTACGCGAGCTGGGCGTCTACTCGGAGATCGTGCCGGCCGCGCGGGCGGCCGAGCGGATCCGCGCGCACCGGCCGGGCGCCCTCATCCTGAGCGGCGGCCCGGCCAGCGTCTACGAGCGCGGCGCGCCGCGCCTGGAGCGGGAACTCTTCGAGAGCGGGCTGCCCGTGCTCGGCATCTGCTACGGCATGCAGCTGATGGCGCTGGAGCTGGGCGGGCGCGTCGCCGCCGGGGGCGGCGAGTACGGCCCGGCCCGCCTGCGGCTGGCGCCGCCGCCCGAGGCCGGCGGGCTCTTCCGCGGGGTGCCGGCGGAGACGCAGGTCTGGATGAGCCACGGCGACCAGGTGCTCGGGGTGCCGGAGGGCTTCCTCGCGCTGGCGGCGACGGAGCGGACGCCGGTGGCGGCCATGGGCGATCCCCGCAGGCGGCTCTACGGCCTGCAGTTCCACCCCGAGGTCAGCCACACCCGCTACGGGCGCGAGGTGCTGGCCAACTTCCTCTTCGAGGTGGCGGGGCTCCGGCCCACCTGGTCGATGGGCGACTTCATCGAGGAAGCGGTGGCGGAGATCCGCGCGCAGGTGGGCGAGGGGCGCGCCATCGCGGCGCTCTCCGGGGGCGTCGACTCGGCGGTGGCGGCGGCGCTGGCGCACCGGGCGCTGGGCGAGCGGCTGGTGGCCGTCTTCGTCGACCACGGGCTGCTCCGCCAGGGCGAGCCGGAGGCGGTGCGCGCCACCTTCGAGCCGCTCCTGGGCGGGCGCTTCGTCGCCGTCGAGGCGGGCGAGCGCTTCCTCGCCCGGCTGCGCGGCGTCACCGACCCGGAGGAGAAGCGGAGGCGGGTGGGCGAGGAGTTCATCCGCACCTTCGAGGAGGTGGCGCGGCGGCTGGAGGCGGAGCGGGGCGCCATCGGCTGGCTGGTCCAGGGAACGCTCTACCCGGACGTGATCGAGAGCGGCGGGCCCGGCGCCGCCACGATCAAGAGCCACCACAACGTGGGCGGCCTCCCCGAGCGGATGGCCTTCCGCCTGGTGGAGCCGCTGCGCCGGCTCTTCAAGGACGAGGTGCGCGAGCTCGGGCGGCGGCTGGGGCTGCCGGAGGCGATCGTCGCCCGCGAGCCCTTCCCCGGGCCGGGGCTCGCCATCCGCATCCTGGGCGAGGTGACGGAGGAGAGGCTGGCCACGCTCCGCCGGGCGGACGCCGTCGTCCGCGAGGAGATCGGGCGCGCGGGGCTGGCCGGCCGGCTCTGGCAGGCCTTCGCCGTCCTCACCCCGCTGGCCAGCGTCGGCGTCATGGGGGACCACCGCACCTACGAGCAGACGGTGGTGGTGCGGGCGGTGACCAGCGAGGACGGCATGACGGCCGACTGGGCGCGGCTGCCCTATGATGTGCTGGAGAGGATCGCCACGCGGCTGGTCAACGAGGTGCGGGGCGTCAACCGGGTCGTCTACGACGTCACCTCCAAGCCGCCGGCGACCATCGAGTGGGAGTGAGCAGCCCGGGACCGGCGGAGGGAGGCCGGGGGGAGCGGGACCGGGAACCGGGAGCGGATCGGCGTGCTGCGCTGGATCAGGAGCATCCACGAACGGGTCTCCATGCTCTGGAAGGTGATGATCGCCAACGGGGTGATCATCGTCATCGGCGCCGTCGGCGGGGTGTCGCTCACCCTCTGGGGCTTCCGCTCCGGCACGGTCCTGCAGGCCATGCTGCCCTTCGTCGTCCTCGGCCTGGCGGCCACGCTGGCGGTCAACTTCCTCCTGGTCGAACTGGCCTTCCGGCCCATCTACCAGCTGCGCGACGTGATGGAGGCGGTCGAGCACGGGCAGCTGGAGGCGCGCGCGCCGGAGATCCGGGACGACCCGGACGTGCGCCGGGTGGCGGAGACGCTCAACGCCATGCTCGACCGCTTGCAGCAGCAGCGGCGGATGGCGGCCTCGCAGATCCTGGCGGCGCTGGAGGGCGAGAGGAAGCGGATCGCCCGCGAGCTCCACGACGAGACGAGCCAGGCGCTGGCCACGCTCCTCCTCCACCTCGACCTGACGGCGCGCTCCCTCCCCCGCTGCAGCGACGAGCAGGGGCAGAGCCAGGTCCAGCAGGCGCAGAAGCGCCTCCAGGAGAGCCGCCAGCTGGTGGAGACGACGCTGGACGAGGTGCGGAAGCTGACCGTCGAGCTGCGGCCGACGGTCCTGGACGACCTGGGACTGGTGCCCGCGCTGCGCTGGTACGTCCACACCAAGCTCGACCCGGCGGGCGTCGAGGCGAAGCTCGACGTGACCGGCTTCGAGCACCGCCTGCCGGACGAGCTGGAGACCGTCATCTTCCGCGTCGTGCAGGAGGCGATCACCAACGTCCTCCTGCACGCGCGGGCCCAGCGGGTCTCCGTCGAGCTACACGAGGAGCCGGATCTTCTCTATGTTCGGGTGCAGGACGACGGGCGCGGCTTCTCGCCCGAACAGCTGATCGGGCAGCCCGAGCGGAGCATCGGCCTCGCCGGCATGCGCGAGCGCGCCGCCCTGGTGGGCGGCCGGCTGGAGATCCGCTCGCGCCCCGGCCAGGGGACGACCGTCGAGCTCACCATCCCCCGCAAGGAAGGGGCCGTACGGGATGAAGCCCATTCGCGTGTTGCTGGTTGACGACCACACCATCCTCCGCGAGGGGATCCGCTCCCTCCTGGAGGAGCAGGAAGACATCGAGGTGGTGGGCGAGGCGGGGGACGGCGTGGAGGCGGTGGAGCTGACCGACCGCCTGCTCCCCGACGTGGTCCTGATGGACATCGGCCTGCCGCGCATGAACGGCGTCGACGCCACCCAGGCGATCCTCCGCCGCCATCCCGAGGTGCGGGTGCTCGTCCTCACCATGCACGACAACGAGGAGTACGTCCGCACCATCATGCAGGCCGGCGCCTCGGGCTACGTCCTCAAGCGCTCGGCCGCGCGCGAGCTGGTCTCGGCCATCCGCGCGGTCAACGAGGGACACACCGTCCTCAACCCGCAGCTGAGCCGGGCCGTCTTCGCCGGCGGCGGCGCCCGCGGCGAGGCCGCCGGCCAGCCGCTCCTCCCGCGCGTCCAGGCGCCGGACGTGCTGACCGAGCGGGAGCAGGAGGTGCTGCGCCTGATCGCCCGCGGCTACACCAACCAGGAGATCGCGGACAAGCTGATGATCAGCATCAAGACGGTGCAGGCGCACCGCGGCAACATCATGGAGAAGCTCGACCTGCACGACGCGGTCGAGCTGACCAAGTACGCGATCCGGGTCGGCCTCATCTCGCTGGACGACTCGGAGGAAGCGGAGTGAACCCGCCGCCCTCCGCGGGCGGCGCCGCCTCGGTGCGCGGGAGCCGGGCCGGGGGCGCTTCCTTCGCCGGCGCCGGGACGAAGAAACCCGCCAGGGCCACGGCCAGGGTGAGCGCCGTCAGCCAGAGCGGCGAGAGCGCCTGCGCGGAGGCGGAGCTCGTGCGCGGGTCGAACGGGTCGGCCGGCAGCGCGGGCAACCAGCCCTGGTGCTGGAGCAGGATCACCACGGCCAGGGCGAGCGCCTCCCGGCGGAAACGGCGCGCGGCGGCCAGGCACCAGGCGAGAAAGCGCTTCATCCTGCCATCTCCCTTCGGGTCGCCCTCGCGCTCCGCCGACACCTAGCCCCGGGACCCTAGGGTTCAAGCCCGACCCTGCCGGCGACGGAGTAGGGTGGAGACCTTAGGTTGGTCGCATTATAGCGCCGCCGGCTGCCCGGGTGGAAACCGCCGGCCGGCGACGGGAGGCGAAGGCGCCATGGATCCGCGGTACGTGCGGCCGAAGATGGCGGCCGTCTGGAGCGAGGCGGCGCGGCTGGAGCGCTGGCAACGCGTCGAGGCGGCGGCGGCCCGCGCCTCGGCGGAGGCCGGCCTGATCCCGCGGGAGGCCGCCGAGGCCATCGCCGCCGCGCCCCCCGTCGAACCGGAGGCGGTCCGGCGCGAGGAGGAAGTGGTCCAGCACGACCTGATCGCCTTCACCACCGTCCTCGCCCGCTCGCTGGGCGACGCGGGCCGCTGGCTCCACTACGGCCTGACCTCCAACGACGTGAAGGACACGGCGCTGGGGCTGGCGCTGCGCGACGCGCTCGACCTCCTGCTGGAGGAGCTGGAGGCGCTCCGCGCCGCCGTCGCCGCCCAGGCGCGCGCCCACCGGGAGACGCTGATGGCCGGGCGGACCCACGGCATGCTGGCCGAGCCCATCACCTTCGGCGTCAAGCTGGCGGGCTGGCACGCCGAGCTCCTGCGCCACCGCGAGCGGCTGCTGCGGGCGCGCGAGGAGGTGGCGGTGGGGAAGCTGTCGGGCGCGGTCGGCGTCTTCGGCTTCCTGCCGCCGGAGGTGGAGGAGCGGGCGATGGAGCTCCTCGGGCTGCGCGCCGAGCCGGTGGCGACGCAGGTGGTGGCCCGCGACCGGCTGGCGGCGCTGGCCGGCGCGCTGATCACCCTGGCGGGCGGCGTCGAGCGCTTCGCCCTGGAGATCCGCCACCTGCAGCGGAGCGAGCTGGGCGAGCTCTTCGAGCCCTTCCGGGGCGGCCAGAAGGGCTCCTCCGCCATGCCCCACAAGCGGAACCCGGAGAAGGCGGAGCGGCTGACCGGCCTGGCCCGCCTGGTGCGGAACGAGGCGGCCGCCCTCTTCGAGGACCAGGCGCTCTGGCACGAGCGCGACATCAGCCACTCCTCGGTCGAGCGCGTCGTCCTGCCCGACCTCTTCGAGGCGCTGGACTACGCGCTGGCCCTCCTGCGCCAGCTGGTGGAGGGGTGGGAGGTCCACCCCGAGCGGATGCGCCGCAACCTGGAGGCCGGGGGCGGCCTGATCGCCTCGGAGCGCGTGCTGCTGGCGCTGGTCGAGGCCGGCTGGAGCCGGGAGCGCGCCTACGAGCACGTGCAGCGCGCCGCCTTCCTCGCCTGGGAGCGCGGCGCCGGCTTCCGCGAGGAGCTGGAGCGCGACCCCGAGGTGCGGGCGACGCTGGACGCGGAGCGGCTGGAGCGGCTCTTCGACCCCCGGGCCGGGCTGCGCCACGTGGAGAGGCTCCTGCGCCGCGCGGGGATCGAGGAAGCGCCGCGGTAGCCTCCGCTCCGGGAGCCGCCTTCCGCGGCGGCGGCGGGGGTCCCGCATAGAGCGGCGGAAGCCCCTGCATGCTAGCGGGCGGGGGATCGCCTCTGGAGCGGATGGAGCGCACGACTCGAGCCGGGAGAGGCGCGGGGCGGGGAGGAGCCGGCCGGCGGGCGGGCCGGCTGGGCGTCGGCGGCCTCCTGCTCCTCGCCCTCGTCGCCGGCGGCTGCGGCGGCGGGGGCGGCGCGGGCGCCGGCGGCAGCACGGGCTCCGTCAGCCGGAGCGAGATCCGCAGCGTCGTCCGCGAGGAGATGACCTCCCCCCAGGTGGCCCAGTGGATTCGCGAGGAGATCCGCTCGCAGGCGGTCTCGCCCCTGATCCGCGAGGAGCTGGCCTCCCCGGCGATGCAGAAGAGCCTGGAGAGCCAGGTGCGCAGCGCCCTGGAGAGCCCCGCCGGGCAGAGCGCGCTGCAGCAGGCCGTCACCCGCCTCCTCCAGTCGCCCACCGTGCAGAGCCAGCTGCAGCAGCAGGTGAAGAGTTCGCTGATGCAGATGCTGAGCGGCGGCGGCGCGGGCGGTGGCGCCGGCGCAGGCGGCGCAGGCGGCGCCGGCGGGGGCGCGTCGGGCGGCGGTGGCGGGGGCGGCGGCGGAGGCGGAGGATGATCGCCGGCCCGGGCCCGGCCGCAGGGGAGGAGGCGGCCGCCGCCGAAACCGCTCTCTCCGGGGAGCAAGCCCCCGGAGGCGGTGAACGGACTGAGCGAAGCGAAGATCGGAAACGCCAGGACCGAGGCGAGGAACGAGCTGCTGGCCGACCTCAACCCGCAGCAGCAGGAAGCGGTCACCCACCAGGGGGGACCGCTTCTCATCCTGGCCGGGGCGGGCAGCGGCAAGACCCGCGTCCTCACCCGGCGCGTGGCCTGGCTGGTGCGCGTCGAGGGCGTGCCGGCCTGGCGCATCCTGGCCATCACCTTCACGAACAAGGCGGCGCGGGAGATGCAGGAGCGGCTGGAGGCGCTCCTGGGCGAGGAGGCGCGCGACCTCTGGGTGGGGACCTTCCACGCGGTCTGCGCGCGGGTCCTCCGCCGGGAGGCCGACCGCGCCGGCCTCCCGCCTTCCTTCACCATCCTGGACGACGACGACCAGCGGACGGTGATCCGCCAAATCCTGCGCCGCCTCGACCTCTCCGAGCGGCGCTGGCCGCCGGCCGGCGTGCGCGCGGCCATCAGCCGGGCGAAGAACGAGCTCCTGGGGCCCGAGGCGTTCGCGCGGCAGGCGCGGAGCTTCCACGAGCGGCAGGTGGCCGAGGTCTACCGCCAGTACCAGCAGGCGCTGGAGCAGGACGGCGCGCTGGACTTCGACGACCTGCTGGTGAAGACCGTGGAGCTCCTGGAGCGCGACGAGGAGGTGCGGCGGCGGTACGCCGACCGCTTCCTGGAGGTCCTGGTGGACGAGTACCAGGACACCAACCGCGCCCAGTACCGCATCGTCCGCGCGCTGACCCGCGACCGCGGCCGCCTGCTGGTGGTGGGCGACTCCGACCAGTCCATCTACGGCTGGCGGGGAGCCGACATCCGCAACATCCTCCAGTTCGAGGAAGACTTCCCCGACGCCCGGGTGGTCAAGCTCGAGCAGAACTACCGTTCGACCCAGCCCATCCTGGACGCGGCGACGCGCGTGATCGAGCACAACCGCCAGCGGAAGCCGAAGGAGCTCTGGACGCGGACGCCGGGCGGCGCGCCGGTGACGCTCTACCACGCCCTGGACGAGGGGGAGGAGGCCGGCTTCGTCGTGCGCGAGGCGCGCCGCCTCCACCGCGAGGGGCTGGCCGCCGAGGGCGGCCCCTCCGAGCCGGTGCCGTGGGGCGAGATGGCCGTCCTCTACCGGACGCACGCCCAGTCGCGCCCGGTCGAGGAGGCGCTCCTGGCCGCCGGCATCCCGTACACCGTCGTCGGCGGCCTCCGCTTCTACGAGCGGAAGGAGATCCGCGACCTCGTCGCCTACCTCCGCCTGATCGTCAACCCGGAAGACCGGGCCAGCTTCCAGCGCGTCGTCAACGTGCCGCGCCGCGGCATCGGGGCGCAGACCGTGCAGCGGGTGCTGGAGCTGTCGCAGGGCGCCGGCCTGGAGCGGACGCTCCGCGACGAGGCGCGCCTGGAGGCGCTGGGGGCGGCGGCGCGCCGGCGGCTGGAGGCCTTCGCGGGCCTGATGGACGAGCTCCGCGCCCGCGCGCGCCAGCTGAGCCTCTTCGAGATCTGCCAGGAAGTGCTGGAGCGGACGGGCTACCGCCAGGCGCTGGAGGAGGACGAATCCATCGAGGCGACCACCCGGCGCGAGAACCTGGACGAGTTCCTGACGGTGGCGCGCGAGTACGACCTGGCGCTGCGCGGGCCGCGCGCCCGCGGGGAGCGGGGCGCCGCCGCCGGCGGGGAGGCGGCACCGGAGGCGGAGGGGCTGGCGCGGCTGGCCGCCTTCCTCAGCGAGATCGCGCTCCTCAGCGAGGTGGACGTGGCCGAGACCGGCGGCGACCAGGTGACGCTGATGACGCTCCACAGCGCCAAGGGCCTGGAGTTCCGGGTCGTCTGGCTGATCGGGATGGAGGAGGGGCTCTTCCCGCACAGCCGCTCGCTGGAGGAGCCCGACCGGCTGGAGGAGGAGCGGCGGCTCTGCTACGTGGGCATGACGCGCGCCCGCGAGAAGCTCTACCTGGTGCACGCCTGGCACCGGACCATCTTCGGTTCCCGCTCCGACGGGACGCCCAGCCGCTTCCTGGGCGAGGCGGCGGGACCGGGGGTGGTGGAGAGCGGCTGGAGCCAGCGGGGGGCGGAGGCGGAGCCGGTTGCGCCACGGCCGGCGCCCGGGAGCTCCCCCGCGGCGGCGACGGAGTGGAGCCCCGGAGACCGGCTCCGCCACCGGGCCTGGGGCGAGGGAACGGTGGTGGAGGTGCGGGGGAAGGGCGAGGAGCAGGAGCTGACCGTCGCCTTCCCGGAGGCGGGCCTGCGCAGGCTGCTCGCCCGCTACGCGCCCGTCGAGCGCCTGGAACGCCAGAATGGATCCTAGAACCCCAGCGGGGAAGGGGGAGCGAACGGCCGATGGCCGGAGCCAGCGAAGCGCCCGGGCGGGAAGCGTCGCAGGCTGCCGGCGGCGACGTCGCCGCCGAGGTGGAGCGGCTGCGCCGGCTGATCCGCCACCACGAGTACCTCTACTACGTCCTCGACGCTCCCGAGATCTCCGACGAGGCGTTCGACGCGCTGATGGAGCGCCTGAAGGCGCTGGAGGCGGCCCACCCGGAGCTGGTCACCCCGGACTCGCCCACGCAGCGCGTGGGCGGGGCGCGGAGCGGCGACTTCCCGCCGGTCCGCCACCCGCAGCCGCTCCTCAGCCTCGACGACGTCTTCAGCCGCGAGGAGCTCCTGGCC
>JASBVS010000018.1 GCA_029960955.1 Bacillota bacterium | reverse complement strand
CGCCGTCCCCGCCCCGGCGGTCCGTCAGCCGGCGGCGAGTCAGCCGGCGGCCGGGCAGGCGGGCGACCAGCTGGTGCCCGTCGACCCGATCCGCCGGACCATCGCGCGCCGGATGGTCGAGGCGAAGCAGACGATCCCCCACGCCTGGACCATGGTCGAGGTGGACGTGACCGGCCTGGCACGGCTCCGTGAACGGGTCCAGGAAGAGTTCCGGCGCCGCGAGGGCTTCGAGCTGACCTTCCTCCCCTTCATGCTGGAGACGGTGGCGCGGACGCTCCGCGAGTTCCCCATGCTCAACGCCAGCTGGACCGAGCAGGGCATCCTCCTCCACCAGGCGGTCAACCTCGGCATCGCGGTGGCCGCCGACTCCGGTCTCGTGGTGCCGGTGCTGAAAGGCGCCGACGGGCTCAGCCTGGTCGGCCTGGCGCGGGCGGCCCGGCAGCTGGCGGAGAGGGCGCGAGCGGGGAAGCTGGGGCTGGACGACGTCCAGGGCGGCACCTTCACCGTCGACAACACCGGTGCCACCGGTTCCGTCCTCTCCTACCCGATCATCAACCCGCCCCAGGTCGCCATCATCACCATGGAGCGGGTGGTCAAGCGGCCGGTGGTGCTGGAGACGCCCGAGGGCGAGAGCATCGCGGTGCGCAGTATGATGAACGTGTGCCTCTCCATCGATCACCGCGTCATCGACGGTGCGCTGGCGGGACGCTTCCTGTTGGCGGTGAAGCGCCGCCTGGAGAGCTACCGCGCCGACCAGGAGCTGGCCTGACCGCGCCGGCGCCGGCGCGGCGACGTGCGGACAGCAGGAGGAGCGAGAGTGCGGGGCCCGGCGATCGCCGGGCCCCGGCGCAGGGGGCGAGACCATGGCGGAGGCGACGACCGGCACGAGGCCGGAGTGGCTGCGGGTGCGGGTGGCGACGGGGCCGAACTACCGGCAGGTACGCGAGCTGGGCCAGAGCCTCGCCCTCCACACCGTCTGCGAGGAGGCGCGCTGTCCCAACGTCTTCGACTGCTGGGAGCGGCGGACCGCCACGTTCATGATCCTGGGCGACACCTGCACCCGTGCCTGCCGCTACTGCGCGGTCAAGACCGGCTGGCCGGGCTTCGTCGACTGGGAGGAGCCCGAGCGGGTGGCGGAGGCGGTGGCGCAGCTGGGACTGCGCCACGCCGTCGTCACCTGCGTCACCCGGGACGACATCCCCGACGGCGGCGCGGCCGTCTTCGCCGCCACCGTCCGGGCCATCCGGCGGCGCTCGCCGGGGACGAGCGTCGAGGTGCTCACCTCCGACTTCCTGGGGCGGCTCGAGTCGGTGCGGACGGTGATGGAGGCGCGGCCCGACATCTTCAACCACAACATCGAGACGGTCCGGCGCCTCCATCCCGAGGTACGGCTGAAGGGGGGCTACGAGCGGTCGCTGGCGGTTCTCGCCGAGGCGCACCGCCTGGCGCCGGAGATTCCGACCAAGTCCGGCCTGATGGTGGGCCTGGGGGAGAGCTTCGAGGAGATCGAGGCGACCATGCGCGATCTCCTCGCCGTGGGCGTCTCGATCCTGACCATCGGCCAGTACCTGCGCCCCAGCAGCTCCAAGCGCCACGTGCCGGTCGCCCGCTACTACCCGCCGGAGGAGTTTCGCCGGCTGAAGGAACGCGGCCTCGAGCTCGGCTTCCGCGTGGTCGAGTCGGGACCCTTCGTCCGCAGCTCCTACCACGCCGACGAGCAGGTGGCGCGGCTGGGAGGCGGATAGGCGAGCGCGGGGCGGAGCGGCGCAGGTCGCCCGGTTCGGGAGGGGTGGCGATGGCGACTCTGGCCCGCGGGGCGGGGGAGCGCGTGCAACGGGAGGAGGGGGCAGGCGGCGGCCGCCGCCTCGTCCGCGGCGTCTGCCCGCACGACTGCTGGGACACCTGCTCCCTGGTCACCACCGTGGAGGAGCGCGCGGGCGGGATCCGCGCCGTCCGGATCGAGGGCGACGCGGGAATGCCGGTGACGCGGGGCTTCCTCTGCGTCAAGGTCAACCATTACCTGGAGCGCGTCTACCACCGGGAGCGCGTCCTCTACCCGCTGCGGCGGGCGGGGCGGAAGGGCGAGGGGCGTTTCGAGCGCATCAGCTGGGAGGAAGCGCTGGAGACCGTCGTCACCCGCTTCCGCCAGATCATCGCCGAGTCCGGGCCGGAGGCGATCCTTCCTTACAGCTACGCGGGCGTGATGGGCCTCCTCCAGGAAGCCTCCATGGACCGGCGCTTCTTCCACCGCCTCGGCGCCTCCCAGCTCGACCGGACCATCTGCTCCAGCGCCGCCGAGGCCGCGCTGCGCCTCACCTACGGCGGCCGGCTCGGCCCCGATCCCGAGGAGATCCCCGAGGCGCGGCTGATCCTCCTCTGGGGCGTCGACCCGGCGGCGACCAACGTCCACATGCTCCCGCTCATCGACGAGGCGCGCCGCCGCGGCGCCACGGTCGTCGGCATCGACCCCTACCGCCACGACACCGCCAGGCGCGCCGACCTCTGGCTGCAACCGCGGCCGGGGAGCGACGGCGCGCTCGCCCTGGCGCTGATGCACATCCTGGTTCGCGACGGCCGCCTCGACCGGGCGTACCTGGAGCGGAACACGGTCGGCTGGGAGGAGCTGGAGCCGCGCCTCCAGCGGACCACGCCCGCCTGGGCCGCGCCGATCACCGGCCTCGAGGTGGCGGAGATCGAGGAGCTCGGCCGGCTCTACGGGCGCGAGCCGCGCTCGCTCCTGCGGGCCGGCTACGGCCTCCAGCGCCACGGGAACGGCGGCCAGACCGTCCGGAACCTCTCGCTCCTGCCCGCGCTGACGGGCGCCTGGCGGTATCCGGGCTGCGGCTTCCTCCTCTCCAACAGCTCGGCCTTCCCGGTGGACACCCGGGCGCTGCGCCGCCCCGACCTCCTGGGCGACCGCCGGCCGCGCCGCATCAACATGGTCCGGCTGGGCGACGCGCTCCTGGGCGACCCGGAGGCGCTGGGCGCCCCGCCCGGCACGCCGCGCGAGGAAGTCACCCCGCTCCGCGCCCTCTTCGTCTACAACTCCAACCCCGCCGCGGTGGCGCCCGACCAGGAGAAGGTGCTGCGGGGACTCGCGCGCGAGGACCTCTTCCTGGTCGTCTCGGAGCTGATGATGACGGAGACGGCGCGCTACGCCGACATCCTCCTCCCGGCCACCTCGCAGCTGGAGCAGCTGGACGTCCACACCAGCTACTGGCATCTCTACGTCCAGCTGAACGAGCCGGCCATCCCGCCGCTGGGCGAGGCGGTCCCCAACACCGAGCTCTTCCGGCGGCTTGCGGCGCGCATGGGTTTCGATGAGGACTGCTTCCGCGAGAGCGACGAGGAGCTGATCCGCCAGGCGCTCGCGCCCACCGGGATCACGCTCGAGCGCCTGCGCGCCGAACACTCCGTCCGCCTCGACCTGCCGCGGCCCTGGCTTCCCTACGCCGACTGCCGCGGCCCCGACGGCCGCGGCCGCCTCCCCACGCCCTCCGGCCTGATCGAGATCGCCTCGGAGGAAGCGGCCCGCGCCGGCATCGGCCGCCTCCCCGACTACACCCCGGAGGCGGAGAGCCCGGACGGCGACCCGGCGCTCGCCCGCCGCTACCCGCTCCAGCTGGTCAGCCCCGCGGCCAAGCACTTCCTGAACTCGAGCTTCGCCAACGTGGAGGTCCTGCGCCGGAACGAGGTGCGGCCCACCGTCTACATCCATCCCGTGGACGCGGAGGCGCGCGGGATCGCGGACGGCGACCTCGTCGCGCTCTGGAACGACCGCGGCCGCGTCCAGCTCTGGGCGCGGGTGGACGGGCGCGTCACCCGCCCGGGCGTCCTGGTCAGCCCGAGCCTCTGGTGGCACCGCGACAGCCCCGGCGGCCGGAACGTCAACGCGCTCACCTCGCAGCGGGTGGCCGACCTGGGCGGCGGGGCGACGTTCCACGGGACGATGGTGGAAGCGGCGCCGGCCGAGGTCGCCGTGACCGCTGCCAGGCACGAGCTCCTGGGCGCGCGACGCGGTTGACAGGCGATTCCGACCCGCGGGCAGAGCCGGAGATGCCGCCGCCTTCCGGTCCGCTCCGGCGGAGGGGCGGACAGGCGGCATCCCGCCCCTCAGGGCACCAGCACCGCGCGCCCGATGATCCGGCCCGCGTTCAGCTCCTCGAGGACGGCCTGCGCCTCGGCGAGCGGGAAGGTCTGGCTGCGGATGGTCACCTTCCCCTGCCGGTTCAGCTCCATCAGCTCGACCAGGTCGTTGTAAGTGCCGACCAGGTTGCCGACGATGTTCAGCTCCCGGTTGATCATCTCCAGCGTTGTCGGCGCCACCACGCCGCCGTAGCCGACGATGGAGTAGGTGCCGCCCTTGCGGAGCATCCTGAGCGCCTTCTCCGGCGTGCCGTGCTCGCCGACGAAGTCGAGCACCACGTCCGCTCCGGCGCCGCCCGTGTAGTCGAGCACGCCGCGCACCCCGCCGTCGTCGCCCGCCGGGACAGTGTGGTCGGCGCCCAGCTCGCGGGCGACGTCGAGCCGCTCGGGCTGCGTGTCGACCGCCACCACCCTGGCCGTGGTCATGGCCCGCAGCAGCTGGACCGCGAAGTGGCCGAGGCCGCCGATGCCGATGACCACGGCCACGCTGCCGGGATAGGTGAGCGGGGCGATCTTCTTCACCGCGTGGTAGGCGGTGATGCCGGCGTCGGCGAAGGGGGCGAGGGGGGCCGGGTCGGTGCCGGGCGCCAGCTTGATCACCGAGCGGGCGCTGGTCTTCAGGTACTCGGCGTAGCCGCCGTCGGTCCCGTCGAGGCCGGGGAACCTGGCGTCGACGCAGTGCATGTCGTTGCCGGCGCGGCAGGCGAGGCAGAAGCCGCAGCTGTTGAGCGGGTGGAGGATGACCGGGTCGCCCTTGCGCAGGCCGGTGACCGCGGAGCCCACTTCCTCCACGTAGCCGGCGTTCTCGTGGCCGATGGTGTAGGGGAGCTTCGGGTCGCCCAGCGCCTCGCGCCAGATCCCCTCGATGATGTGCAGGTCCGTCCGGCAGACGCCGGCACCGGCGATCTTGACGATCACGTCGAACGGGCCCTCGATCTTCGGTTCCGGGACGTCGACCAGACGGACCGGTTCGTTGTAGCCGAAAAGCCGTACGGCCTTCACCTCGACCGCCTCCCCCGCGAACGTCGGACGGGCGCCTCGTCCTTCGCTCCGTACCGCGAAGGGCCTACTTCGCGAGCCGGGGAGGCGGACCCTCCCCCGCCGAGGCGGCCGGGGCGAGCGCTTGTAATCGGCGTGTAACACAGGTCGACAGGAAGTGACAGGGAGGCGGTGGAAAGCCCGTCCTGTCATGGCACGAAGGAAGATTCGCCGCTGGGCGGCCTCCGTGCTCGTCGCCTGGCTGGCGCTGAGCGGACTCCCGCTTCCGGCGAGGGCCGCAGGCATTCCGGACCCCGCCGCCATCCAGCGCCAGATGAACGCGGTACAGGGTCAGCTCCGCGCCAGCCAGGCCAAGGCCACCCAGACCAGGAACCAGCTGGCCGCCACCCGCTCGCAGGCGGCCAGCGCCCAGGCCAAGCTGAACCAGCTGGCCGCGCAGCTCCGGTCGGCGCAGGCGGAGCTGGCGCAGCGCCGCCAGCAGCTCGCCCGGGCCCAGGCCCGGCTCCGCCAGCTGCGGCAGGCGCTCGCCGCCAACCAGGCCCGCCTCGTCAGGCAGGAGCAGGCGCTGGGCGCGGGACTGCGCATGACCTACGAGAACGGGGTGGTCTCCTGGCTGGACGTCCTTCTGGGCGCCCGCGACTTCTACGACTTCGTCACGCGCCTCCATGAGCTGATGCAGATCGTCCAGGCGAACGTCCGCCTGCTCAGGCAGGTGCAGGCCGAGCGCCGCCTGGTCGCCGCCGAGACCGAGGCGCAGCAGCGGCAGGTGGCCCAGGTGGCGAGCCTGACGCAGCAGGTGGCCGCGGCCGAGCAGGTGCTGGCCACCCGCACGGCCCAGCAGCGCGTGGTCTACGCCAGCTACCAGCAGGCGGCCGCCCGCCTGCAGGCGGCCTACGACGAGCAGGAGAAGGAGAGCCAGGCGATCCAGGCGCAGCTGGCGCGGCTCGAGCGCCAGTACGAGGCGGCCCGGGCGGCGCAGCTGGCCGCCCTGCGCGCGGCCCAGTCGTCGCACGGGGCGGGCGGGGGCGGCTCCTCCGGCAGCGGCGCGGTCAACCCGCGCACCGGGCTCGCCTGGCCGCTCGCTTCCTTCGTCGTCACGCGTCCCTTCGGCCAGAACTACGACCCGATCCTGCGCCAGGTGCAGATGCACACGGGCATCGACCTGGCGGCGCCGGAGGGGACGCCGGTCCACGCGGCGGGCGCGGGCGTCGTCTTCTTCACCGGCTGGATGAACGGCTACGGCAACACCGTCATCCTCGTCCACGGCAACGGTCTCTCCACCCTCTACGCCCACCTCTCGGCCATCCTGGTCCACCAGGGCGAC
This sequence comes from Bacillota bacterium, assembly GCA_029960955.1. GTDB lineage: Bacteria > Bacillota > Sulfobacillia > JAIMAT01 > JAIMAT01 > JAIMAT01. The sequence goes on along the minus strand of JASBVS010000018.1, from coordinate 67,554 downwards.
GCGGTCGAGGCGGGCCAGGTGATCGGCCGCGTCGGCGAGACCGGCTGGGCGACCGGGCCGCACCTCCATTTCGAGGTGCGCGTGGACGGCGTGCCGCAGGACCCGACGAAGTACGTCGGCTAGGCAGCCCGCCCGGGGAAGCGGGTCCGGCGGCTCTCAGTGCGTGGCGGGCGTGCCGGGCACGGCGGGACCGGCCCGCGGTTCCGGGCCTGCCCCGGCGGCGGCGAGGCGGAGGAAGAGCTGGAGGAGCGCGGAGGCCGCTCGCTCCATGGTGAAGTCGGCGTGGTCCAGGGTGCGCGCGCGCCGGCTCAGCTCGCCGAGACGGGCGACGGCGTCGGCCAGGGTCGCGCGGGCGGCGGCGGGGTCGCGGACGTCCGCCCAGGGGAAGCCGAGGCGGGAGAGGAGGCGGGCGGTGGGGCTTCCTGGCACGGTCAGGCCGAGGACGGGCCGGCGCGCGCCCAGGTAGTCGATCAGCTTCGAGGGCAGGAAGGGCGCCCGCTCCAGCGGCGCGTCGACCACGACCAGGAGGTCGGCCTCCACCATCTCGCGCAGGCTCTCCAGGTAGCCCACCGGGCCGACGCGGACGGCGCCGCCGGTCGGGAAGGAGCGGGCCACGCGGCCGACGAGGCGCACCTCCAGCCCGCCCCGCGGCTGCGGGCGGAGGGCGGCCGCCGCCTCGAGGAGCGGCGCCGGCGAGCGGAGGCCGTAGAAGTCGCCCACGTGGACCAGCCGGAGCGGTCCCGGCCCCTCGCCCGGCTCGGGCCGGCGGCGCGGCGGGTAGAGCGCCGGCTCGAAGCCGTGGGGGACGACGGCGGCGCGCCGGGCGACGGCGAGCGCAGGGTAGGCGCGGTCGTAGAGGTCGCGCAGCGCCTCGCTGGGGAAGACGAGGGCGTCGGCCTCGGCGAGGACCGCTTCCTCGCGGCGGCGCCAGCCGGGCGGCACGTAGGGCCGGTAGGGGTTGAGCGCCCAGGGGTCGCTGAACTGGGCCACCCAGGGCAGGCGCCCGAGGCCCAGCCGTTCCGCCCGCCGCCGGATGGCGCGCGCCGCCGTGTGGCTCGCGCCCGGTTCCGAGCGCGACCAGAGGAGGTCGAAGGCGTCGCCCGGGCGCGGCTCGCGCCGCCCGGCGCGGAGGATCCAGGGCAGGAAGTCCTCCCCCCAGAGGCGGACGGCCGCCCGCCTCCAGGCGGCCCTGGCGCGACCGGAGAGCCCGCGCGGCCAGTTGCCGTGGCGGCGCACCTCGACCCCTTCGAGCCAGGCCGCCAGCTGCGGGTCGAGCCGGTGGAGCGGGTCGGGCAGCGCCGTCACGCAGGTCAGCTCGACTTCGCCCACCGCCCCGCCCGCTGCTCCGCCCGCCGCCCCGCCGGCCGGGCCGCCGGCGGCTGCCAGGCGGCGGACGGTCTTGCCGGCCAGGATGGACTCGGCCGTCAGCATGGGCGGCGTCTCGTAGGCCACCAGCAGAACGCGCACGGCGATATGCTAGCATCACCGGCTGGGGTGACGGCGGGCTCGATGCGCATCCTCTTCTACGCCAAGCACGTCGACCGCGACGGCATCGGCTACCACACGCTGGCGCTGGCCCGCTGGCTCGTCGCCCGCGGCCACGTCGTCGGCCTGGTGGCCGACGGCGGCGAGCTGGCGCCTGCCTTCCGGGCCGCGGGTGTCCGCCTCTATCCGGCGCCCTATCGCCGCCGCCTCGCCTTCGCCGCCGCCCGCGCGGCCACCCTGGCCGCGGTCCGCGACTTCCGCCCCGACGTCGGCCACTGCCAGTGGCGCATCTGCTCCCCCTACGCCGAAGCCGCCAGGAAGCGCTGCGGCGTCCCCTTCCTCCACGTGCTCCATTCGACCCGGACGCGCGTCGCCGCCCCCTTCACCCGCTGGGGCCAGGCGGCGGTGGCCGTCTCGGCCGAGACGGAGCGGGAGCTGCGCCGGCGCTGGCGCCTGCCGCCCGAGCGCGTCCACCGGGTGCCCAACGGGGTCGACACCGGGCGCCTGCGGCCGCCCTCGCCGGAGGAGCGGGCGGAGGCGCGCCGCCGCCTCGGCCTTCCCCCCGGCGCCTTCGTCGTCGCCTGGGCGGGCCGCATGGTGCCGGTCAAGCGGGCGGGCGACCTGATCGAGGCGGTCGCCCGGCTCCGGCGCGCGGGTCCGGAGCCCTTCCTGCTCCTCGCCGGCGAGGGGCCGCAGCGGCCGGCTCTGGAGTCCGAGGCGGCGCGGCGCGCGCCGGGAAGGGTCCGCTTCCCGGGCTGGCTCGACGACCTCCGCCCGCTCTTCTGGGCGGCCGACGCCTTCGCCCTGCCCAGCGCCCGCGAGGGCTTCCCCCTGGCCTCCATCGAGGCGATGGCCTGCGGTCTTCCCCTGGTGCGGACGGCAGGGGGCGGGGCGGAGGAGCAGGCGGAGGGCGCGCTCCTCGTGCCGCCGGGCGACGTGGCGGCGCTGGCGGAGGCGCTGGAGCGCCTGCGCGCGGACCGGGAACTGAGGGCTCGCCTGGCCGGCGCGGCCCGGCGGCTGGCCGAGGAGCGCTGCTCGCTCGAGGCCATGGGACGGGCCTACGAGCGGCTCTACGAGACGATCCGCGCGACGGCGGCGGAAGAGGGGTCCGGGCGAGGGGCGAGCCGCCCCGCCCTCCCGGGCCCTGCCGCGGGGCGGCCGGCGCCGGACCGACTGGACGGGACGGCGCTGGTGACCGACGCCCGCTACCGGACCGCGTTGGCCATGGTGCGGAGCCTCGGCCGCGCCGGCGTCCGCGTGCTGGCGGCGGAGAGCGAGGCCGGCGAGGCGGCGGGCGCGCCCGAGCCGCTGGCCTTCGCCTCGCGCTTCGCGGAGGGGCGCTTCCGGCTGCCGGACGCCCGGCGGGAGCCGGAGGCCTTCGTCGAGGCGGCGCTGCGGCTGGCGCGCGAGCGGCGGGTGGACGCGCTCCTGCCCGCGGGCGCGGCCAGCCTGGCCGCGCTCAGCCGCGCGCGCGAGCGGCTGGCGGGCGCGGTCGGGATCCTGCTTCCCGAGGCCGGAAAGCTGGAGCTGGCCAACGACAAGGCACGGCTTCTGGAGCTGGCCGGGCGGGCCGGGCTGCCCGTGCCGCGCGGCTGGGCGCCCGCGCCGGGCGAGCCGCCGGAGCGCTTCGCCGAGCGCGTCGACTACCCGTGCGTCGTCAAGTTCCGCTACGGCGAGGGGCTGGGCCTCCCCGCCGCGCGGCGCTACCGGATCTGCCGGACGCCCGGCGAGCTGGCGGCGGCCTGGCGGGCCATGGAGGCGCTCCAGGCGGGACCGCTGGTGGAGGAGTTCCTGCCCGGTCCCGGCTTCGGCCTCTCCGCCCTTTACGACCAGGAAGCGCGACCCGTGGCGCTCTTCGCCCACCGCCGCCTGCGCGAGTACCCGCTCAGCGGCGGCCCCAGCGCTTTGGCCGAGTCCTGCTGGGACCCCGAGCTGGCCCGGCTCGGCCTCCGCCTCCTCGACGCCCTCGGCTGGCAGGGGCCGGCCATGGTCGAGTTCCGCCTCGACGCGCGCGGTCGCTACCGGCTCCTGGAGGTCAACCCGCGCCCCTGGGGGAGCCTGGCGCTGGCGGTGGCCGCGGCCGGCCCCCTCGCCGCCATCCCCACGCTCTGGTACCGCCTGGCGCGCGGCGAGCGGCTCGACCCGATCCCGCGCGCCGTCCTGGAGGCGCCCCTGCCGCCGGTCTCGCCCTCGCTCGGCCTGGCCGCCGGCTACCGGCTGGGTGTCCGCCTCCGCTTCGCCGCCCAGGACGCGCTGGCGAGCCTCGAGCTCGTCCGCCGCCTCCCCCGCCGCGGCCGTGCCGGGGCCGTCCTCGCGGAGCTCGCCCGCGACTGGCTCGACCCCCGCGTCCGCGACGGCGTCTTCGAGCTGGACGACCCGCGGCCGGGCCTCGTCTACCTGCGCCGCAGCCTCGGCCGGCTCTCGGGCGGGGAGCAGCCGTGAGGCTGGCGCTCGACCTGCACGTCCACACCTCCTGCTCGCCCGACTCGGGCATGGCGCCGGAGCAGGCGCTGCGCGCCGCCGCCCGCGCCGGGCTGGACGTGGTCGCCGTCACCGACCACTTCACCCTGCGGGGCGCCCTGGCGGCGCGGGAGGCTCTGCGCGAGCGGGCCGACCGGGCGGGCGGCGGTCCCAGCGTGGGCGCCCGCCTGCCCTTCCCTTCCGTCATCGCCGGCGCCGAGTACGCCACCGAGGTCGGCCACGTGGTCGGGCTCTTCCTGCGCGAGGAGATCCGGCTCGGGGCGGCCGGCTACGGCGCGCGCTGGCCGGCGGCGGAGGTGGTGGCGGCCATCCACGCCCAGGGAGGGCTGGCCGTCTGGGCCCACCCCTTCAAGCGCCGCCGGCCGGGCGAGCCGCCCCTCGCCGAGCTGGAGCTGATCCGGCGGATCGGCTTCGACCTGGTGGAGGTGGCCAACCCGCGGGCGCTCCTCGCCGGGCGGGCCACGGCCAACGGCGAGGCGGAGCGGCTCGCCCGGGCCGCCGGCCTGCCCGCCTCGGCCGGGAGCGACGCCCACTGGCCGGCCGAGGTGGGCCGCGGCCGCCTGCTCCTCGAGCTGCCCGAGGGCGCGCCGCGCGACCCCGACGAGGAAGCGCTGCGCTCGCTCCTCCTCGCCGCTCCCCGCGAGACGGCGCTCCGCCCGACGCTTCCCCTGGCCGAGGGGCGGAGCCAGCTTCTGCGCGCCTGGCGCGAGCGCGCCTGGGGCCGCCTGCCGCGCGTGCTGGCCAGGGCGGCGCTGGCCGCGGTCGGCTCGGCGCCCGCGCTCCTCGGCCTGCCGCCGGTCCCCTTGCCGCGGCGGCGGTGAGCGCCTAGCATCGTTCCGTGCGGAGAGGCGCCCGGGGGCGGAGCCGGGCGGGGAGAGGAGGGGGCGCGTGGGCGGGTCGGGCTTCCTCGGGCCGGTGGGGCGGTCGCTGGTCCAGCCGCTCCGGGCGTGGAGGAAGGAGCGGCAGCGCGCGGAGGCGCGGCGCTTCCTGAGCGCGGTGCGGCGCATCGAGCGTGTGGCGCCGCCGCCGGGGCGCCGGGTGGTGGCCATGACCTTCGACGACGGCCCGGCCGCCACGCCCGCCCTCCCCGGCGACGGCACGCCGCTGACGGAGGCGATCCTGCGCGTCCTCGACCGCTACGGGGCGCGGGCCACCTTCGACGTCATCGGCTCGACGGCCGCCGGCTACCCCGACGAGCAGGGCGCGCTCGGCACCGTCTACTGGAGCGGCCTCCGCTACGACCACTACCCGGCCTTCGGCCGCGACGGCGAGGGCGGGGCGGAGGCGCAGCCGGAGCTGGTCCGCCGCATCCTGGAGGCCGGCCACGAGCTGGCCAACCACTCGTACAGCCACGTCGCCTTCGGGCCGATGCGGCTGGTCTACGGGCGAAGGGCCTTCCTGCCGGGCTTCGAGGCCTGCGTGGCCGACGTCCGCCGGCTGCACGAGCTGGTGCGCGGGCGCCACGGGTACGTCATGCGCTTCGGCCGCCCGCCGCACTACATCGACGCCACCGCCGACGGGCGGACGGCCTACGACGTCTACGCGGCCCTGGGCTACGACTACCTGGCCGCCAGCTTCGACGGCGGCGGCTGGCTGCCGTCGACGGGCGACTACGCCCGCGACGTCCGGCGCATGGTCGAGCCGCTGGAGCGGGCGCTGGCCGCCGATCCCGAGGCGCTCAACGGCCGGATCGTCTTCGAGAAGGACGGCTACGACCAGTCGCTGCAGAGCCCCGTCGTCGACGGGCTGCCCGCCCAGCTGGAGCTCCTCCGCCGCCACGGTTACGAGGTGATCCCGGTCCGCGAGCTGCTCGAGATCTCGCCCTTCGCCGACGTGCCGCCCGGCGACCCGGTGGCCGAGGCGGCGCGCACGCTCCTCCGCGCCGGCCACCCGGTCGCCTACCGCGACAACTCGCTCCAACCGGAGAGGAAGCTCACCCTCGGCGAGCTCCTGCGCATGTCGGTGCCGCTCGCCCGCACCCCCGGCGCCCCCGCCACCGGCCCCGCCTTCTACGCGGCGGCCGCCTGCGACCCGGCCGCGGCCGAGGCGGCCCGCCGGGTCTTCGGCCCGGCGGCGCGGAGCGGCGGGTGGCCGTGGGAGCGGCCGGTCTCGCGCGCGGAGCTGGCGCGCTTCCTCGAAGTCCCGCTGCGGGGACGGCCGGAGGAAGCGGTCCGCCGCGGCGAGGCGCTCCTCGCCCTGGCGGCCCGGCTGGAGCGCGCAGGGGATCCGGAGAAGGCCTGACCCGAATCGGCAGCATGATGGCGGTCTTGCCATCATGCTGTCATTTCCGTGCCGCCGGCGGCCGGCATCGACCGGCACCCATGCTCCGCGCCGGGTCGGCGCTCAGCCGTTCCGGTGAAGCCGCCCGGTGCGCAGCGCGTACCGCTCGGCGGCGCGGAAGGCGGCGTAGCCGGCGGGGATGGTGACCAGGGCGAAGAGCACGAGGATGCCGAGCGCAGGCAGGAGCTGCCCCAGCCCCGCCCCGTGCAGCAGCGCCGCCCGCTCCGCGCGGAGCGTGTAGGTGGCCGGCGAGAGCCAGGAGAGCGGCTGCAGCCAGACCGGCAGCGCCGAGACCTCGTAGTAGACGCCGGAGACCAGGAGGAGCGCCCCCTGCACGATGTGCGTCGCCTGCGCGCCCCGCTCGGGCGACATCAGCGGCAGGATGGCGGCCACCAGCCCGATGCCGATGAAGCTGGCGCTGGCCACCAGCAGCACCACCAGCGCCGCCCCCAGGTCGGCGGCGCGGAGCGGCATGCGGAAGAAGAGCGCCACCACGGCCAGCACCAGCCCCGTGCGCAGCGTGGCGTAGAGGACCGCCCAGGCGGAGACGCCCAGCAGGTAGGTGAGCCGCCGGATCGGCGCCATGAAGGTGTACTCGATCGTCCCCTCCCAGCGCTCCCACTGGACCGAGTTGGCCACCTCGTTGAAGATGATCGACAGGAAGTTCCACAGGAGCGCCCCCACCAGGAGGTAGAGGACCATGGAGGGGCCGCCCCGCACGCCGATCAGCGCGATGGTGACCGCGTTGACCACGTTGTAGAAGAAGTCGACGGCCTCCCAGCTGAGGTAGCGGCGGATCAGGTGGAAGTTCCGCTCCAGCAGCCCCCAGCCGGCGCTCAGCTCGTGCACCGGAGAAAGACCTCCTCCATGTCGGCGCTCTCGCTTCCTGCAAAGCGCAGCTTCAGCTCGGCCACCGTCCCCTCCGCCACCACGCGCCCGCCGTCGAGGATGGCGACCCGGTCGCAGAGGCGCTCCACCTCGTCCATGTCGTGGGTGGTGAGGAGGATGGTGGTGCCCTCCCGGGCGTGGATCTCGCCCAGGAACTCCTGCACCTCGCGCTTGGAGCGCGGATCGAGGCCGGTGGTCGGCTCGTCCAGCAGGAGCAGGTCGGGCGTGGTCAGGAGCGCCCGCGCCACCGCCACCTTCTGCTGCTGGCCGCGCGAGAGCGTCTCCACGCGCGCGCGGAGCTTCTGCGCGGGCAGGCCGAGCCGCTCCAGGACGGCGGCGCTCCGCTCCCGCGCCGCGCGGGGCGGTAGGCCATAGAGCCGCGCGGCGTAGAGCAGGTTCTCCCAGGCGCTCAGCGACTTGAAGAAGGAAGCCTCCACCGAGACGCGGTTGATCCGCCTGCGCACCGCCGCGGCTTCGCATACCACGTCGTGGCCGAAGACCTCCAGCCGCCCCGCGTCGGGCAGGAGCAGCGTGGCCAGGAGCCGGATCAGCGTCGACTTGCCCGAGCCGTTGGCGCCCAGCACCCCGTAGACGCTGCCCGCCGGCACGACCAGGTCGATGCCGCGCAGCGCCTCCACCGGGCGGCTCCGGCGGCCGAGCAGGCCGATCCGCTCGCGCCAGCCGCGCTCGGCCTCCGCCTCGTCGGCCTCCAGCGGCTCCCGGAAGCGCTTGACGACGCCCATGCAGCGGACGGCGGGCGCCGTCCCGGAGGAGGAGACCGCCGCGACGGCCCGTGGCCTCTCCTCGTCGAAAGCGCGCGAATCCAACTCGTTCGCCTCCTCGCAGACGAAGAGCGGTCCCGGCGACGGGGCCGGGACCGCTCGACGGAAGGCTCGTTCCCTCCGCCTGCCGGCGGATTTCGTACCGCCTTCAGGCGCGGCTCGGGCGGCCGGCCGTTCGCCTCCGGATCCGGGGAGAGCGGAGCCGGAGCTGGATGATGAACACCGCGCTGGGGACCCGGACGCGCACGGCCGCCACCTCCCTTGCCACCCGGCGGGTCCGGGCGACGCGACCGGCCCGCCGGAGGATCTCGTCCGAACGCCGAAGTCCGATCGAATGGAACAGCGGGCGGATTATACCACGCGGCGCCCGCCCGCCGTCACCTCCCGCAGGCCGCCCGGGAACGGCCGGCGCGCGCCGGGCTGGAGCCGCTCCGCCCCGCCCGCCCTGGACGCTTTACCTGCAGTCACGGCGGGATGACCGCTGGGAACCTTCGCACAAATCGCTTTCGACTAACGATAAACGTCGATCCACCGTTGACCCGTCCCCGCGCAGCGCCTATAATCCGCACCAACACCCTGTCGTCGGTGGGAGAGACCATCTGGAGCCGGCGGATCCGGAAGCGCGTCCGGTCGGGTCCCGGGCCCCAGGTGGACTCGACCGCGAGCCGGAACGGGCTCGCGGCGGAGAGGTGAGGGGTTCGGGGCGGCCTGCCGCCTTGCGGTCCTGTCCGGCCGCCGGCAGATGTCCGGGCTTGCCGAGCGATCGGGAGCCTTCCCTGGCGCAGGAAGGGGGGGCTGTCAGGTGCCGGAGAGGACCGAACACGACGCCTGTGCGCTCGTACTCGTGGTGCGGCGGGAGGCGCGGCCCTCCCGCGACCCGCTGGAGGCGGCGCTCGGCGCGCTCGCGGAGATGGACCACCGCGCCGGCTGGGTCGGCGAGGGCCGGGCGCGCGAGGGCGACGGCGCCGGGGTGCTCGTCGACCTGCCGCGCGCGCTCTGGGGGCGGAGGCTGGCGGAGGCCGGGCAGGAGCCGGCGCTGGCCGGGCGGAGGGAGTTCGCGGTCGCCCACCTCTTCCTTCCGGGAGGAAGGGGTGGCGGCCGGGAGGGCGAGGCGCTCCGCGCCCGCGTGCGCGAGCGGCTGGCCGTCGAGGGTTTCCGGATCCTGGCCGAGGCGCTCGACGAGGTCGAGCCCTCGGTGCTCGGGCCGCGGGGGCGGGCGGAGGAGCCGCTCTTCTGGCAGGTCGGCGGCCTGCTCCGCCCGGAGGCGGGCGAGGGCGGCTTCGAGGCCGAGGGCTGGCGGCTGGCCAACGTGCTCGAGGAGCTCTTCGGCGGCGAGGGCCTCGAGGTGGTCTCCTTCAGCGGCCAGGCCGCGGTCTACAAGGTGCGCGGCGGGCCGGAGACGCTGGGCGCCTACTACCGGGACCTCGCCGACCCCGCCTTCGCGACGCGCTCGGCGCTCGGGCACAGCCGCTACTCGACCAACACCACGAGCACCTTCGCCCGCGTCCAGCCGTTCTGGCTGCTCGGCCACAACGGCGAGATCAACACCGTCGCCCGCCTGCGCGAGGAGGCGCGGCTGATCGGGATCCCGCTGGCGCGCGACGGATCGGACTCGCAGGACCTGGACCGGGTGCTGGCGGCGCTGGTCCGCCGGCACCGTTTCAGCCTCTGGGAGGCGGCCGAGCTGCTCCAGCCGCCGCTCCACAACGAGATCTTCACGCTGCCGCCGGAGCTCCAGGACCTCTACGCCTGGCACCGGCAGGCCTGGGGCCCCTACGCCCAGGGTCCGGCGGCGCTCCTGGCGCGGGACGGGGAACGCTTCCTGGCGGCGGTCGACGCGCTCGGCCTGCGGCCGCTCTGGCGGCTGGAGACCGGGACGGCCATCCTCTTCGCCTCCGAACCGCGGGTCGTCCCCTTCGCCGAGCTGGTGGCCGAGCCGGTACCGCTGGCCCCCGGCGAGAAGAACGGGCTCCTCCTCGCGCGCGGCGGCGCCCGCTGGCTCGACTACCCGTCGCTGCGCCGCGTCATCCTCGCCGAACGGCGCAGGAAGGGCTTCCCCTCGGGCTTCCGTCGCGCCGCCCTGGAGGTCGGCCTGCGCCTCCGCGAGCGTGCCTCGCTCTCCGTGGAGGGCGGCGCGGTGCCCGAACCGCCCGCCCAGGTCGCCCCGGGCCGGACGGCGGGGGGCGGCCCCGACCTGCCCAACGACCGCCCGCTGGAGGCGCCCGGCGGCATGCGCCTGCGCGACGCCTGGGCGCGGCGCCAGCCGGTCCTGGCCGCGCTGGGCTGGGAGCCCGAGGACGTCCGCCTGGCGCAGGCGGAGGCGGGCACGGGCGCCGAGCCCATCGGCTCGCTGGGCTACGACGGGCCGCTGGCGGCGCTCAGCCGCCAGCGCGTCAACCTGGCCGACTTCTTCCACGAGACGGTGGCGGTGGTCACCAACCCCGCCATCGACCGCGAGCGCGAGGTGGAGCACTTCTCCACGCGGACGCTCCTCGGCCGGCGGCCGAGGCTCGACCACCCGGCGGACCGGGAGGCCCTGGAGCTGCGCGTCCCGCTCCTCCTGGGCGGCGCCGCGGGGGGCGGCGGCCGGCTCCCCCGGGAGCGGGAGCAGGCGGTCGCGGCCGACTTCGGCACCTGCCGGCTGGAGGAGCTGCTGGACGAGTTCGCGCGCCGCGGCGAGCGCGTCGCCCGTCTGGAGCCGCTCTTCGGCGAGGGCGAGGGGCCGCGGCGGGCGGTGGAGCGGCTGGCCGCGGCGGCGGTGGAGGCCGTCCGCGGCGGCGCCGCGGTCCTCCTGCTCGACGACCGCCGCCTCTTCGCCCCGGGCGCGCTGCCGCTGGACGTCCACCTGGCGCTGGCGGCCGTCGACCGGGCGCTCCGCCTGGCCGAACTGCGGCGCGGGACGACGATCCTGGTCCGCTCCGGCGCGCTCCGCAACCTCCACGACCTGATGCTGGCCATGGCGCTGGGCGCCGACGCGCTCAACCCCTACCGGCTCTTCGAGGTGGGGACGCGCACGGCGGCCGAGGCGAGCGGGGCGGGTGGGGCGGAGGGCGGCGCCGCCCCCGAGGCGGAGGCGCTGGAGGCGGCTCTCCGCCGCCTGCTCAAGGCGCTGGCCGCCGGCGTCGAGAAGGTGCTCTCCACGCTGGGCATCCACGAGCTGCGCGGCTACGGCCGCCTGATGAGCTCGGTGGGGCTGCCCGAGGAGCTGGTCGCCTACTTCGACATGCCGGCCTTCGTGCCGGCGCCGGCGGGGGAGGGCTGGGCGCGGCTGGCGCAGGACGCGCTGGAGCGCTACCGCGTCGCCCGCGGGCAGGCCGACGACCGGCTGGCACAGCCGCCGCGCTGGTTCTCGCGCGTCTGGCGGCTGGGCGGCGAGCTCGCCCTGGGCCGGCTGGAGCCGGCGGAGTTCGAGCGGCGGCTCCAGGAGATGGCGGAGCGCGAGCCGATCAGCCTCCGCCACGCGCTGGAGGTGGCGACGCCGCTGGAGGGGATCGCGCCGGAGGAGGTCGACCTCTCCGTCGGGCCTCACGCGCTTCCTTTCGAGATCAGCTCCATGTCCTTCGGCAGCCAGGGGGAGACGGCCTATCGCGCCTACGCCGAGGCGGCGGCGCGGCTCAACATGGTGGCGCTCAACGGCGAGGGCGGCGAGATCCCCGACCTGGTCGGCCGCTACCCGATGAACCGCGGCATCCAGGTGGCCTCCGGCCGCTTCGGCGTCCACCGCGCGCTCCTGGAGGGCGCCTGGATGGCGGAGATCAAGATCGGCCAGGGCGCCAAGCCCGGCGAGGGCGGCCACCTCCCCGGCAGGAAGGTCTCCGAGCAGGTGGCGCGGGCGCGCAACGCCCGCCCGGGCGTCGACCTGATCTCGCCGTCCAACAACCACGACCTCTACTCCATCGAGGACCTGGCCGAGCTGATCGCCACGCTGAAGCGGGTCCGGCCGGGGCTCCGCGTCGCCGTCAAGGTGCCGGTGGTGCCCAACATCGGCACCATCGGCGTCGGCATCGCCAAGGCGGGCGCCGACGTGATCACCGTCTCGGGCTTCGACGGCGGCACCGGCGCCGCCCGCCTCCACGCCATCCGCCGCGCCGGCCTGCCCGTGGAGATCGGCGTCAGCGAGGTCCACCGGGCCCTGGTCGAGGCCGGCCTCCGGCAGCGGGTGGAGATCTGGGCCGACGGCGGCGTCAAGTCGGCCGAGGACGTCCTCCGCCTGATGCTGCTCGGCGCCAACCGCTGCGGCTTCGGCACCATGGCCATGGTGGCGGTGGGCTGTACCGCCTGCCGCTCCTGCCAGACCGACACCTGCCACGTGGGCATCGCCACCCAGATCCGCGACCGCGCCGAGGCGCAGGCGCGCGGGCTGCGCAACTTCGAGCCGCTGGCGTACGAGGAGGCGGTGGAGCGCCTGGTCCGCTTCTTCACCGCGCTGGGCGAGTCGCTGCGCGCGCGCGTGGCCGAGCTCGGCGTCCGCCGCGCCCAGGAGCTGGTGGGCCAGAGCTGGCGCCTGGTGCCGGCGCGCGAGGGGACGCGCCTCGGCCTCGCCCGGCTGATCCGGCCGGCCGGCCTTCCCGCCCTCCCGGGTGTGGCCACGGCTTCGGGCGCCGCGGAGCCGGTGGCGGCGTCGCCGCCCTGGCGGGAGCCGGAGGGAGAGCCCGCCGGGGCGGAGGCGGAGCTGCCCGGCGGCGGGAGCCGGGCGGCCGGGCCGGCGGCCGGCGCGCCCGCGCCCGGCCCCGACGGCGTCGGGGCGCTGGTCCGCGAGGAGGCCGCGGCCGGCGGCCTGCCCGGGACGGGCGCCGACCGCGCCGGCGAGGCGGCCGGGCGGCTGGAGGACCCCGTGGAGCTCTTCGCGCCCCGCCAGGCGCGCACGGAGGTGAGCGAGGGGATCGCGCCGCAGGGCTTCGGCGCCTTCAGCCTGCGCGGCGAGAGCTGGCGCGCCGTCGGCGGCGCCCAGGACGGGGCGGCGAGGACCGCGCTGGGCGGGCGCGTGGTGGTCCTCAAGCGCCCGAACGGCCGCGGCCGCTGGGTGGGAGGAAGCGTCGGCAAGGGCTTCGCCTACGGCGCCCAGCGGGGGCTCTTCCTGGTGCAGGGCAGCGCCGACGCCCGCTTCGGCATCCGCCTCTCCGGCGCCGACGTGGTCCTGGGCGGCGAGCCGGCGCAGCCGATCCGCGACGAGCTGGGCTGCCTGGCCGCCCGCGCCAACATCAAGGGCTTCGGCTTCGAGTACATGACCGCGGGCCGCGCCGTCGTCCTCGGCGACCCCGGACCCTGGCTCTGCTCGGGCATGACCGGGGGCGTCGTCTACCTGCGCCACGAGCCCGCCTGGGGCCTGGACGAGGCGGCGCTCCGCCGCCGCGTCGCCAAGGGCGCGCGCGTCCGCCTGGCGCCGCTGGGCGAGCGCGGCCTGGGCGACGTGCGCGAGCTGCTGGGCGAGTACGCCCAGGAGCTGGAGGCCTCCGGCCAGCCGCAGGAAGCGGAGCGGATCCGGGCGCTGGCCGCCTCGGCGGCGGAGCACTTCCTGGCGCTCGTCCCCGAGACGGAGCAGGTGGACCCGGCCATCTCCACCGAGTGAGCGGACGAGGCCGGCGGCCGGCGGTCGCGTGCCGGCGCCGCCCTCGCGCTGCAGGGGTCGCCGGACTCGCTGCCGAATGGCGGCATGCAGGGAGGCGCAAGCTCGAAGGCATGCCCCGCAATGCGCGAACGTCCGAGCTGGGCGACTTCGTCGCCGCGCTGGCGGGCGCCCGGGACTTCCTCCAGGTGCTGGGCCTGGTCCAGGAGCTGCTGCTGGCGCCGCTGGGCTACGACCCGGCGGACATCCTCGCCGGCAACCTGGTCGGCGACGAGCTTCCCGACCTCACGCTCTTCGACCGCGACGGCGTGCCCGTCGCCATGATCGCCATCGGGGAGGAGGGGCGCCTGGAGCCGCCTCCTCCCCTTTACGACCGCTACATCCGCGCGCTGGGCTCGGTGCAGTGGATGCTGACGGTGGCGCCGGGCGGGCTGACCGGCTGGGAGCTTCCTCCCGGTCGCTGGACGTGGAAGGACATCCGCCCCTCGCTCCGCCTCGACCTTTCCGCGGAGGAGCTCGACCGCGGCCGCATCCAGGCGCTCCAGCGCTGGCTCGGCCTGCTCGACCAGGGACGGCTGACGCGGAACAACCGCCAGCGCGTCAAGCGGCGGAACCGGGTGGAGAACGGCGCGGCGCCGGCCGCCGCCGACGGCGAGCGGGCCCCGAACGGCGGGAGCCCCTCGCCCGTGCGCGTCTGGACGGCGGAGGCGCTTCTCGCGGGCGTGCCCGGCGGGGAGGGGGAGGAGCCGCTCGGCCTGGTGGACTCGAGCAGCCTGAGCGCCTTCCTCGGGGCGGCGGAGCGGGAAGGGAAGGGGGAGAGCGGAGCGGCGCTGACCGGGAGGCTGGTGACCGACGACCGGTTCGACTTCCTGACGCCCCTCCTGACGCCGCTCGCCGACCGGGTGGCCGACGAGAAGGGGGGGCCGGGCTCGCCGCGGCTCGCCTTCCGCGACCTGCTCGCCTTCTGCCTGGCCTGGGGCGTGGCGGGCGAGTCGCCGCGGGGCGCCGAGCTGATCGCCGGCGACGCGGACGCCCACCGGCTGCTGAGCGAGATGGGAAGGCGGCTCGGCGCGGGGATCAAATCCGAGCCGCGGTCCTTCGCCGTCCGCCTCCTGGCGCGGAAGCAGGCTCCGGCGGCCCGCTGACGGACTCCGGGGCGGGGCGGGTGCCCGGGCAGGGCGCCCGCCCCGCGGCTGGGCCCGGGGCGCTCCCGTCCCTCCGGGGCCTTCAGGAGGCGGCAGGCCATCCGGCGCCGGCGGGCGTGCCGGAGCCGGTCGGGGGCGGGGTCGGCACGAACTGCGGCGGGAAGGGTGGCGGGCAGGGCTGCGGCGGTACCGGCGAGACGACGCACTCGGCGGGCAGGCAGAAGCCGTAGGTGGGTACCAGCAGCTTGACCCGGGCCGTCGATTCCAGCACGAGGCAGAAGCCGATGGTGCAGAAGATCTGCGTGGCCGTCGCGGTGCAGGGGCCGCAACTGGCCGAGGTGACCTCGCAGTCGATGGTCGTGCCCGTCGGCGCGTAGAGCGTGATCGTCTTGAGCGCGGTGAAGGTGTCGGTGAAGGTGCAGCGCGTGGTTCCGTCCGCGTTGATCAGCGTGAAGGTGAGCGGGATCGTGACGACGACCGAGACGTTGACGAAGCCGGGCTGGGTCGGGACGGGCGTGGGCGTGCCCAGCGTGCAGGTGGGCGTTCCGGTCGCGCAGTCGACGGTCGTTCCCGCGGGGACCGGCGGCGTGCACGTCTCCGGGATGGTGAAGGTGGCGTCCCGGGAGTCCGCCTGGGAGCAGTAGTCGTAGACCTTGTCGACGAGGATGCAGTCGACCTCGGTCGGCGTCGGCACGCCGCCCGGGTAGGGACCGGGCGTCACCTGCGCCGCCTGTAGGGGTTTCCTCTCCGCCATCGCGCATAGACCTCCTTCGGCTTTTTCAGCCCAACCTATGAAGCGGGTGGACAACGGGTGATCCGCGATCGACGAGGCCGCCGCGAGCCGTACCCGGCGCCGGCGGGCGTCTGCGGCGAGCCGCCCGGGAGTCGCGCGGAAGGGGACGGCGCCGGCGCGGCCGGAGGCCGCGAGGGCTGGCTCCTGCCGTGGGAGGGCGCGCTCCGCCGGGTGGGGCCGCCCGAGGGTGCCGAGCGCCTCGTGGTCGCCGGGGGCGAGGCGCCGCTCTTCCTCCTGCGCCGGGCGGGCGGGGGGCCGGGAGCCGGCTGGTGGGTGGCCGCCCGTCCCGGCGGCCCCTGGCGGTCCTTCCCGGCGCCTGCGGAGACGGCTTGCGGGAGCCCGGGCGCGGGCGTCGCGGGCCTGGTGGACGCTGCGGCGGTGGCGGTGCAGCGCGCGGGTCAACCCTCGGCTGCGCTGCTCCTGCTGCGGGAGGCCGGGCGCCTGGAGGTCCGGCTGCCCCCCGCCTGGGAGGTGACGGCGGAGCTCGACCTGGCCGGGGCGGGGCTGGAGGCCCAGGGGCTGCTCCTCGAGGCCGCGGGGGTGGCCGACGAACTCCTCTTCCTGCTGCGCGCCCCCTCCTCCGCAGGAAGCGCGCCCGCCCCGCGCCCGCCGCTCCACCTCGGCGGCCTCGCGCTTGACGGGGAGCTCCGCCTGCCTCTCCGCCCGCTGGAGGGCTTCGATCCGGAGCGCTCCGGCCTGGTGCCCTGCGGCACCCGGGCCTACCTGGCGCTGGCCCGGCCGGGCGAGCCCGTGGAGGTCCGCGCCCGCGCCTCCGGCCCCTGGCCGCGCTCTGCCTGGGGTCCGGGGGCGCTCCTTCCCGGGTCGGAGCGCCTTCCCCGCGGACGGCTGGCCGTGGTGCGGCGGCGCTGGCCGGGCGGAGGAGAGGAGCTCCTGGCCGTCTGGCGGGCGCCGGCCGGCACGCTCGCCTGGCGGTTCGCGGCGGAGGAAGGGGCCTGGGAGCTTCGGCCGGTGGACTCGGCGACGGCGGGGCCGTGGCTGCGGATCGCGCCGCCTCTGACGGGGTACGCCGGCTGGGAGGGGGGCTGGCTTCCCCGGGCCCTCCTCGATCCGATCCAGGAGTTGCCGATTGTCGTCCCCTCCGGCCCAGGCTAGGCTGTCCACGGGCACCATCCCACTCCTTTCCTGGGAGGCGATGCCAATGGACGAGACCGGGGCCGGAAGTGTGCCCGGCCGGTGGAACGGCCGGCCCCTCGGCCGCCTGGCGGCGGGGCTGGCGGCGGCGCTCCTGCTTCTCTTCGCGCCGCCGGGCGCAGGGACGGCCGGCGCCTCCTGGTACCTGGACGCCCAGGGGCGCTTCGTCCCCGGGCCGCGCCTCGCCGCGTCGCCGTGGAACCCGGGGCAGCCGACGGGCACGGCCGGCGGCACCCCGGCGACGGCTCTGCGGGGCGTCACCCGGAGCGGCCTGGGCGGTGGTCTCCAGGCCGCTCCGGGTGCGGGCTCCCAGCCGGCGACGGCCGCCCTCCGGCCGGCCGAGTCGCGCCTGGTGGAGCTGATCAACCAGGCGCGGGTGCAGGCCGGCGTGCGGCCGCTGGCGGTCGACCCGCTCCTGGAGCGGCTGGCGGAGGAGAAGGCGGACGAGATGGCGGCGCTGGGCTACTTCGACCACCGCTCGCCGACCTACGGGATGCCCGTCGACATGGAGCGGGCGGCGGGCATCCGGGCCGCGCTCATGGGCGCGGAGAACATCGCTCTGGCGGCGGACGTGGAGCACGCCATGGCCATGTTCATGGGCAGCCCGCCGCACCGGGCCAACCTGCTCGATCCGCGCTTCGACACGGTGGGCGTGGGCGTCGCGCCGACCCCCCGGGGGGTGGCGGTCTCCGTCCTCTTCCTCGGCCACTGAGGCGCTGAGGGGCAGGGGGAGCGCGCCTCCGGGCCGCCGGCCGGGCGGGCGCGTGCAGGCAGGGCCGGCGGGCGCTGCATAGGCTGGGCGACGGGGTGGCCCGATGGGCTCGGTGCGGGAGCTGATCCTGCCCGACGGCGAGCGGTTCCCGCTGCCGGCGGAGTGGGCGGACGCCCTCGCGCTTCTGCTGGAGGGCTGCGGGATGGCCCTGGAGCCGGCCGGTCCGGAGGCGGCGAGCCTGGAGCGGTCGCTGGCCGGGCTGACCGTGGCGCTCGACGCTCGCGGCGACTGGTCGGCCGGCCTGGCGGCCGAGCTCGGGCGGCGGCTGGGCCGGTTGGGTGCCGCCTGCACGGTGGGGGAACCTCCGCTGGCGCAGGATCTTCTCGTCGTCCTGGACGTGGTCCCCGGCGGTGCAGGCGGCCCGTTGCGCGTCGTCTACGGACCGCTTCCCTTCGGCTGGGCGCGGCGCGTGGCGCGGCGGACGGCTGCGCGCCTGCGCGAGGCCGGTCTCGCCGGCCAGCCCCGCTGGCTCCCCTGGCGCGGCGGGGTCAAGGTGGCCTTCCGCGTCGAGGGCCGCCTGCCGGAGGCGGGCGCTCCCGACCTGGTGCGCGGTCTGCTGCGCGCCGTGGCGGACGAGGCGCCCAGGCCGCCCGCCGACTGGACGCGGCTGGAGGAAGGGCTCCGGCGCCTGGCGGACGCCTGGGCGCGGCACGGCGAAGAGGTCCAAGAGTCCGAAGAGACCGAAGAGACCGGGACGGTGCGGGCGACGGCCGAGGCGACGGCCGAGGCGGCTCCCGGGGCGACGGCCGAGGCGGCTCCCGAAGCGACGGCCGAGGCGGCTCCCCCCTCCGGTTCTCCCGAGCCGAACGATCCCGCGGGTACGAAGGAGAACGTTCCGGTCGGCGAGAACCTCCCAGGTGCCCGCCGGGCGCGGGTGACGGTGGGGCGACCCCGGGGCGACCGGCCGCCGCAGGAGGGCGGCCACTCCGTCCAGGTCGTCCGCTACCGGCGCCCGGGCGGCGGGTGAGGCTGAGCCGGGGGCCGGCGTGACCGGCCCGGGGGCGAAGGGGAGAGGTTCGTGCAGGCAGGGGCGGAAGCAGGATTCGGCCCGGGGCGGCCGCGGCGCCGGGGCTGGAGGCGCGGAGCGGCGCTGCTGGCGCTCGCCTTGACCGTGGGGTTGGCCGCTTGCGGGGGCGCTTCCTCGGGGGGAGGCGGCCAGGCGCAAGGGGGTCAGCCGGGCGGCCAGGCGAAGCCGTTCAAGGTGGGCCTGGTCACCGACGTGGGCGGCATCAACGACCGCGGCTTCAACCAGCTCGCCTACCAGGGGCTCCAGCGCGCGCAGAGCGAGCTCGGCGTCCAGGGGACGGTCGTCCAGTCGAAGCAGCAGACCGACTACATCCCCAACCTGACCGGCCTGGCGCAGCAGGGGTACAACCTGGTCATCGCGGTGGGCTTCCTGATGCAGGACCAGGTCCAGCAGGTCGCCAAGGAGTACCCCCAGACACGCTTCGCCATCATCGACGTCGGCATCGAGGGGATCCCGAACCTGGCCTCGGCGGTCTTCAAGTACCAGGAAGCGGGCTACCTGGCGGGCGCCATGGCCGGCCTGATCGAGAAGGAGCGCGCGCTCCCCGGCATCAAGGGGACGAACAAGATCGGCATCGTGGCCGGGATGAAGATCCCGCCCGTCGACGCCTACATCGCCGGCTTCGAGGCCGGCGTCAGCAAGGTGGCCCCCGAGGTGCAGGTCATCCTCCGCTACGCCAACTCCTTCGACGATCCGGCGGCCGGCCGCGAGCTGGCGCTGGCCGAGGCGGCCCAGGGCGCCGAGATCATCCAGCAGGCGGCCGGCAACACCGGCACCGGCGCGATCGAGGGGGCCAAGCAGGCGGGCGTCTACGCCATCGGCGTCGACATGGACCAGAACTACCTGGCGCCCGAGACCGTCATCTTCAGCGCGCTGAAGAAGGTGGACACGGTCACCTTCGACCTGATCAAATCGGCCAAGGAAGGGCGCTTCCAGGGCGGCATCAACGTCTTCGACCTGAAGTCGGGCGGCGTCGGCATCACCAAGCCGATCGCCGGAGTGCCCGGGAGCATCGTCCGGCAGGTGGACGAGCTCCGCCAGCAGATCGTCGACGGCAAGATCGTCCCGCCGCAGACGCTGCCGCAGTAGGGCCGGCCGCGCGGCCGGGGATCGGCGGGGAGGCGGGCGCCTGCGGGGTCGCCCGCCGCTTCGTCCGCGGGGGAGGTGACGGGGGTGGCCTTCGAAAGCCCCCTCGAGAGTCCGGAGATGGATCGCCTCTTCGAGGCGGTCCTCAGCCTGCGCGACCGGGAGGAGTGCTACCGCTTCTTCGCCGACCTCTGCACGGTGGGGGAGCTCCGCGCCATGGCCCAGCGCTTCCGGGTGGCGGAGCTCCTCGCCGACGGCCTCACCTACGAGGAGATCGAGCGGCGGACCGGCATGAGCCCCGCCACCATCGCCCGCGTCAACCGCTTCCTCCAGTATGGGAACGACGGCTACCGCCGGGTGATCGAGCGCCTGCGCGCCGGCGGGCGGCCGGGCGGGGAGGGGGGCGGCGGGTAGGCGTGACGGCCCCCGCCGGTCCCCGCCGCAGGTCGGCTCCGTTCTCCCGCCCGTGTTGACAGTACGGCCGGCCGGCAGTAGGGTTAGGCTCAAGCTCGGTACTTTATCATGATAAAGCAATGAAGCGGGGGGCGCTGCCATGGCCGATCCGACCTGGCGGGAGGAAGGCGCCGCTTCCGCCCTCCTCCGCCATCGCATCGAGCGGACCGTCCTCGAGGTCCTGGCGCGCTGGGGCTACCGCGAGGTGGAGACGCCGCTGCTGGAGCCCGTGGAGGGCGAGCTTCGCCCCGCGGCAGGCGCGGGCGGAGCGGCGGGCGAGGCGGGCCACCTGGGCGAGGAAGAGCGCTGGTTCGGCGCGGTCCGGCTGATGGACGGGGGAGGGCGCCCCTGGCGCCTCCGCTACGACGCCACCGTCGCGCTGCTCAGGCGCGCCCCGGAGCTGGCCTCCGGCGGGGCCGGGCTGCGGCTCGCCTACGCCACGACCGTGGTCCGGCGGGACGAGGAGGGCGAGCCGGTGGCCCTCGGCCAGGCGGGCGCCGAGTACCTCTCCGCGCCCAGCCCGCTGGGCGAGGCGGAGGCGGTCGGGGCGGCCGTCGACGTCCTGCGGGCGCTGGGCGCCGGGCCCGTCCGCGTCGCCCTGGGCGACACGGCGCTGGTGACGGAGCTGGAGCGGGCGGCGGGGCTGCCCGAGACCGGCGAGGCGGGCACCTCCGCCCTGCTCGAGGCGCTGCGCGCCGGCGACCACGTGCGCGCCGCCGGCCTCGACCGCGTCGGCCTGGCGGAGCTGGGCGGCGGGGTGGCGCAGGTGCGCGAGCGGCTGCGCGCGAGCGGGGGCGGCGCGGAGCGCGACCGCTTCCTCGCGCTCCTGGAGCACCTGGTGGCGCTGGGGCTGGGCGAGCGGCTGGAGGTGGACCTGCAGCTGGTGGGCCGCTGGCCCTACTACGCCGGCCCGGTCTTCGAGCTGACCGTCCCCGCGCAGGGCCAGCCGCTGGGCTACGGCGGCCGCTACCGCCTTCCCGGCGGCGCCCGCGAGGGCGTCGGCTTCGCTCTCGACGTCGGGCGGCTGGCGGCGCTTCTCGCCGGTCCCGGCCCCCGCCCGGAGGAAGCCGCCCCCGACGTGGTCGCCTTCCCCGCCGCGGCCCCGCCCGGGGCGATCTGGCCGCGCCTGGCCGCGCTCCGGCGCGCCGGCTACACCGTGGCGCTGGCGCCCGACGAGGTGACCGCCTTCCGCTGGGCGCGGGAGGCGGCCGCCGCGGGCTCCTCGCCGCGCCTCCTGCGCCTGGAGGCGGGCGGCGAGCGCTGGCTCGGCCGCCCCCCGGCCGCCGAGGCGGCCCGGCCGGGCCGGGGCGAGGCGCGGCGGAGCGACGGAGAGGAAGGGGCGGGCGCATGGTCGCCGCGGCACTGAACGGCGGCGGGGGGCAGGCGGGCGAGGCGCTCCTCACGCTGGCGCTGCCCAAGGGGCGCCTGGCGGAGGAGGCGGCCGCCGCGCTGCGCGCCGGCGGTCTCGACGTGCCCGGGGAGGAGGGCGAGCAGGAGCTGGTCCGGCTCCTGCCCGGCTCGGCCTTCGGCCGGGACCTGCGCCTGCTCTGGGTCCGCCCCGCCGACGTGCCCGCCTACGTCCGCGAGGGCGCGGCCGACGCGGGCGTCACGGGCAAGGACGCGCTGGCCGAGGAGCCGCAGGGGGTGCTGGAGCGGCTCGACCTGGGCTTCGGCCGCTGCCGCATGGTGGTGGCCGTCCGCCGCGCCGAGGCGGAGCGCTGGCCGGCGCGCCTGGCGGGGGAGGCGGGCGGCCTGAGCGTCGCCACCAAGTACCCGCGCCTCGCGCGGCGGTACTTCCTGGAGCGCCACGGGCTGAGGCCGCGGGTGCTGGAGCTGCGCGGTTCGGTGGAGGTGGCGGCCACGGTCGGCATGGCGGCGGCCATCGTCGACCTGGTCCAGACCGGCGCCACCCTCCGCGCCAACGGCCTCGTCGCCGTCGAGGAAGTGCTCCCGGTCAGCGCCCGCTGGATCGTCAACCCGGTCAGCCTGCGCTGGAAGCGCCCGCTCCTGGGCGAGCTGGAGCGCCGCCTGGCGGCGCTGGCCGCGGGGGAGGTGGCGGCGCGGTGAGCGGGGCGGGGCCGGCGCGCGCGGGCGAGCCGCTCGACCTCCGCGCCTCCGTCGCCCGCATCGTCGCGGAGGTGCGCGCCGAGGGCGACGCGGCGGTCCGCCGCTGGGCCGACCGGCTGGACGGGCTGGGGGAGGCGCCCTTCGAGCTGAGCGAGGAGGAGCGCGCCCGCGGCGAGCGGGAGGCGCCGCCCGAGGCGGTGGCGGCGCTCGAGCTGGCGGCCTCGCGCATCGAGGCGGCCGCCCGCGCCCAGCGCCGCGCGCTCCGGGACGCCGCCTGGGCGGACGGTGCGGGCAACCTCTGCCGCTTCCGCTGGCTGCCGGTGGAGCGCGTCGGCCTCTACGTCCCCGGCGGGCGCGCCAGCTACCCGTCGACGGTGCTGATGGCGGCGATCCCCGCGCGGGTGGCCGGGGTGGGCTCCTGCTTCCTGACGACGCCGGTGCGCGGCGGCGGGCTGCCCGACCCGCTGGTGCTGGTGGCGGCGCGGCTGGCGGGCGTCGAGCGCGTCTTCCGCCTGGGGGGCGCGCAGGCGGTGGCCGCGCTGGCGCTCGGCACCGAGAGCGTGCCCCGGGTCGACCTCCTGGTCGGGCCGGGCAACGCCTGGGTGACGGAGGCGAAGCGGCAGCTCTACGGCGAGGTGGGCCTGGACGGCCTGGCGGGGCCGAGCGAGGTGCTGGTGCTGCTCGCGGGGCCGGAGCAGGCGGAGCTGGCGGCGCTGGAGCTGCTGGCGCAGGCGGAGCACGATCCGGCGGCGCGCGTCTTCGCCCTGGCCACCGGAGCCCGCGCCGGCGAGGCGGCGGCCGCGGTGGCGCGGGCGCTGGCCGGACGGCTTCCCTCCGTCCCCCGGCGCGAGGTGGTGGCCGCCGCCCTGCGCGGCTCGGCCGCCGAGCTGCCGCGGCTCCTGGGCGGGGACGGGGCGTCCGGCCCCGGGCGGGCTCCGGGCGGGGGGCCCGACTGGCCGGTGGCCGCCCTGCCCGCCGAGGAGGAGGCGCTGGGTGCGGTCGCCCGCATCGCGCCGGAGCACCTGGTCCTGCTGGCGGAGGAAGGGTTGGCGCAGGCCTGGGCGGAGCGCGTGCGGGCGGCGGGCGCGGTCTTCGTCGGGCCCTGGGCGCCGGTGGCGGCCGGCGACTACAGCGCGGGCACCGACCACATCCTGCCCACGGGCGGCACCGCCCGCTGGGCGAGCGGTCTGGGCGTCCACACCTTCCTGCGGCTGCGGCAGGAGTTCGCCGGGAGCCCGCAGGGCCTCCCCGCCTGGGCCGGGGCGGCGGTGCGCCTGGCCAGGGCCGAGGGCCTGGAGAACCACGCGCGCAGCGTGGAGGTGCGGCTCGAGCGCCTGGCCGGCGGCGGGCCCGCGGGGGGAGGCGCGAGGAGCGGTGACGACGGGCGTGGAGCGGCTTGAGCTCGACCGGAACGAGAACCCCTACCCCTGGCCGCGGGAGTGGATCGAGGAGCTGGCGCGGCGGCTGGCGGCGCGGGGGGTCGGCCGCTACCCGGGGCGGCGCGAGGAGCTGGAGGCGGCGCTCGTCCGCTACGGCAGGGAGACGGCGCCGGCGCCGCCCGCGGGCGAGCTGGCGGCGCTCGCCAGCAACGGCTCGGACGAGGCGCTCCTGGCGGCGGTCCTGGCCTTCACCCGCCCCGGCGAGGCGGTGGTCTACCTCGAGCCGGGCTTCGGCATGTACCGGACGGTGGCGGAGGTGACCGGGAGGCGGGCGCGCCCGGTGCCGCTGGGGCCGCGCTGGGAGGTGGAGGCGGAGGCGCTCCGCGCGGCGCTGGCGGAGGAGGCGGAGGCGGGCCGCGGGGCGCTCGCCTTCCTCTGCCGGCCCAACAACCCCACCGGCAACCTCTGGCCGCTGGAGACGGTGGAGGCGGCGGCCGGGACGGGCGCCTGGGTGGTGGTGGACGAGGCCTACTTCGAGTTCGCCGGCGAGAGCGCGCTGGGCCTGGTCGACCGCCATCCCCGCCTCCTGGTGGGCCGCACCTTCTCCAAGGCTTTCGGCCTGGCCGGCCTGCGGCTGGGCTACGTGCTGGGGCGGCCGGAGGCGGTGGAGCGCCTGCGGGCGGTGCTGGCGCCCTACACGGTCAACGCCGCCGCCATCGAGGCGGGCCTGATGCTGCTCGAGCCGGAGCGGCGGGAGGTGGTGGCGGGCTGGCGGGCGGCCATCGTCGCCGAGCGGGAGCGGCTGGCGGCCGAGCTGGGGCGGATCCCGGGGATGGCGGTGGCGCCGAGCGCGGCCAACTTCCTCCTCCTGGAGGTCGATCCGGAACGGACGGGCTGGGCGGCGCGCGCGCTCTGGCGGGCGCTGGGCGAGCGGGGGGTGGCGCTCCGCTACCTCGGCGACCAGGAGCCGCGCCTGGAGCGGGCGCTGCGCTGGAGCGTCGGCCGGCCGGAGGAGGACGAGCGGGCGCTGGCGCTGCTGCGGGAACTCGTACAGGTGCGGGAGGCGGCGGTATGAGCGGAGAGGCGAGCTTCGCTCCGGCGGGCGGAGCGGCGGGCCGCCTGGCGAAGGTGGAGCGGGCGACGCGGGAGACGCGCGTCCGCCTCGGGCTCGCGCTCGACGGGAGCGGCAGCGCCTCGCTGCGCACGGGCCTCCCCTTCTTCGAGCACCTCCTGGACGCCTTCGCCCGCCACGGCCTCTTCGACCTGGAGGTGGAGGCCGAGGGCGACCTGGAGGTGGACGCGCACCACACGGTGGAGGACGTCGGACTCTGCCTCGGCCGCGCGCTGCAGGAAGCGCTGGGCGACCACGCCGGCGTCCGCCGCTTCGGCTGGGCGGCGGTCCCCATGGACGAGACGCTGGTGCTGGCCGCCCTCGACCTCTCCGGCCGGCCCCTGCTCGACTGGCGGGTGGAGGTGGCCCCGCGCGCCTTCGGCCTCTTCCACAGCGACCTGGCAGCCGAGTTCTGGCGCGCCGTCGCCTCCGAGGGGCGCCTGACGCTCCACCTGCGGACGCTGGCCGGCTCGCAGCCGCACCACGTGCTGGAGGCCACCTGGAAGGCGGCGGCGCTCGCCCTCCGCCAGGCGGTCGAGCTCGACCCGCGCCGGCGCGGGGTCCCCTCCACCAAGGGGCGGATCGATTGAGGAGGTGGCGCCCCTGCCCATCGCGGTGATCGACTACGGCGTCGGCAACCTCTTCAGCCTGGGCGCCGCACTGGAGGCCGTGGGCGCCCGCTGGCACCTGGTGGACGCCGGCGAGCCCGGGGCGGCGACCCGGCTGGCGGAGGCCGACGGGCTCCTCCTGCCGGGCGTCGGCGCCTTCGCCCCCGCCATGGAGCGCCTGCTGGAGAGCGGCGTGGCCGGGGGCCTCCTCCGGCTGGCCGGCGAGGGGATGCCGATCCTCGGCATCTGCCTGGGCTTCCAGCTGCTCTTCGAGGGCTCGGAGGAAGGCGCCCCCGACCCCGCCCACCCGCTGCCCGGGCTCGGCCTCCTTCCCGGGATCGTGCGCCGCCTGCCGCCCGGCGACCCGGTGCCGCACGTGGGCTGGAACGCGGTCTTCTGGGAGGGCGAGCCGCCCGCCCCGCTGCGCGGCGCCCGGCCGGGCGAGCCCTTCTACTTCGTGCACGCCTACGCGGCCGGCGTGGAGGGCGCCGGCGCCGGCCCCGGCCCCGACGGCCTCCGCCTGGCCTGGGCCGAATACAACGGGTTCCGCATGGCCGCCGTCGCCGCCCGCGGCAACCTCTGGGGCAGCCAGTTCCACCCCGAGAAGAGCGGGGCCGCCGGCCTCGCCTTCCTCGGGCGCTTCGCGGGGCGGTGCGGATGCTGATCGTCCCCGCCGTCGACCTGCTGGGCGGGCGGGCGGTCCGCCTGGAGCGGGGCGACTTCGGACGCCGGCTCCTCGACCTCGACCCGCTGGAGGCGGCGCGGCGCTGGGTGGACGAGGGGGCGCGGCGCCTGCACGTGGTCGACCTGGACGGCGCGCGCCTGGGGCGCCCGGCGCAGCTCCCGCTGGTGGCGCGGATCGCCGGGCTGGGCGTGCCCGTCGAGCTGGGCGGCGGCCTGCGCAGCCTCGCCGACGTCGAGGCCGCCTTCGCCGCCGGCGTGGCGCGCGCGGTCCTGGGGACGGCGGCCGTGCGCCAGCCGGAGCTGCTCCGGGAGGCCGTGGAGCGCTGGGGAGCCGAGCGGGTGACGGCGCAGCTCGACCTGCGCGCCGGCCGCCCCGCCACGGCCGGCTGGCGGCGGGAGGAGGCGCTCGATCCGCGCCAGCTCCTCCTCCGCTGGCAGGAAGCCGGCCTCCGCGAGGTCCTCCTCAGCGACGTCGCCCGCGACGGCACGCTGACCGGCTTCGACCCCGCGCCCTACCTGGAGGTGCTCCCCGCCGGGCTCGCCTGGTGGGCGGCGGGCGGCTTCGCGGGCGCCGAGGACGTGGAGCGGGCGGCGGCGCTGGAGGAGAGGGGCCTCCGCGGCCTGATCGTCGGCCGCGCCCTCTACGAGGGACGCATCCGGCTGGGAGGCGAGGCGTCATGACCTGGTACCGCCGCATCATCCCCTGTCTGGACGTCAAGGACGGGCGGGTGGTGAAGGGCGTTCGCTTCGAGAACCTGCGCGACGCGGGCGATCCCGCCGAGCTGGCCGCCCGCTACGGGGAGGAAGGGGCGGACGAGGTGGTCTTCCTCGACGTCAGCGCCTCCCAGGAAGGGCGCGGCCCCCTGCTCGAGGCGGTGCGGCGGACCGCCCGCCGCCTCTTCGTGCCGCTCGCCGTCGGCGGCGGCGTCCGCGACCTGGAGGACGTGGCCGCGCTCCTGCGCGCCGGCGCGGACAAGGTCTCGATCAACACCGCCGCCGTCCGCCGGCCCGAGCTGATCGACCGCGCCGCGCGCCGCTTCGGCTCGCAGTGCGTGGTGGTCGCCGTCGACGCCCGCCCGGCGCCGCCCGGCGCCGGCTTCCGCTGGGAGGTGGTGGTGGAGGGCGGGCGCAAGCCGACCGGCCTGGACGCCGTCGCCTGGGCCGAGGAGGCGGTCCGCCGCGGCGCCGGCGAGATCCTGCTCACCTCGGTGGCGCGCGACGGGACGGGGGAGGGCTTCGACCTGGAGCTGGTCGCGGCGGTCGCCGACCGCGTCCCCGTCCCGGTGATCGCCTCCGGCGGGGCGGGACGGGTGGAGCACTTCGTCGACCTCTTCCGGCGCACGCGCGCCGCCGCGGCGCTGGCCGCCTCCCGCTTCCACGACGGCGAGATGAGCGTGGCCGCGGTGAAGGCGAAGCTCCTGGAGGCCGGCCTCCCCGTCCGCCCGGCCGGCGGCGGCCCCGGGGCGGAGCGGGGCGGCGCGCCCCGCCGTGCGCGCCCCGCCGACCCCGGGGCGGTGCGCTGGGACGAGCGCGGCCTCTGCCCCGTCGTCGTCCAGCAGGCGGAGACCGGCCAGCTCCTCATGCTGGCCTGGGCCGACCGGGAGGCGCTCCGGCGGACGCTCCGCGACGGCCGGGCCTGGTTCTGGAGCCGCTCGCGGCAGCGCCTCTGGAGGAAGGGCGAGAGCTCCGGCCACGGCCAGCGCGTGGTGGAGGTGGCGCTGGACTGCGACGGCGACGCGCTCCTCTACCGCGTCCTTCCCGAGGGGCCCGCCTGCCACCTGGGCACGCCCAGCTGCTGGGAGGATCCGCCGGCGACCTTCCTCGACGAGCTGGAGCGGCTGCTCGACGAGCGGCTCCGCCGGATGCCCTCCGGCTCGTACGTGGCCGGCCTCGCCCGCCGCGGAGCCGACCGCCTGCGCCAGAAGGTGGGGGAGGAGGCGGTGGAGGTCGTGCTGGCCGCCGGCCAGGGGCGCCAGCGGCTGCTCGAGGAGAGCGCCGACCTGCTCTTCCACCTTCTCCTCCTGCTCCGTTCCGAGGGCGTCGCCTGGGCCGAGATCCTCGCCGAGCTGCGGCGGCGGCACGGCCGGGCGTCGCGGCCCTCGGCGGAGGCGGAGGCGCGTGTCACCACCTCCCGGCCCGGGGCGGGATATGATCAGGATACGGGGCCGGAGAGGTTGGCGGGCACCACGGGCTGAGGTATCGTGGGTCCGAGCCGCGACCGGCGGTCGGGCGGGAGGCTCCCGCCATCGCGCCGCGCCTGCGCGGACGGCGTCGAGGGAGGGATCGGCTACGAGGGCGAGCGCGCTCAGTCTCTACGACCAGTTGAAGAACTGGGTCCTGGCCTCCGTGGAGGACCAGTTGGCCCTCAGTGGCCGTGTGATGGAGTCGATCGGCCTCGACACCTACGAGCGCGAGTTCGACTGCTACGTCCGCCTGCCGGGACAGCCCGAGGACGACTACACCTTGACGGGCGAGATCCGCTTCTGGGTCAACGTGCTGGACGAGATGGCGGCCCAGGGCGAGGAAGAGCCGCTGGAAGAGCAGCCGCTGGTCCTCGAGACCACCGTCACGATCTCGCAGGAGCGGCTGGGTCCCAGCGCGGTGGCCATGTGGGATCGCGTCTCGGCGGAGCTGAGCTCCGCCCACGCCGACCGGGCGCATCTCAGCCTGGTGCAGCGCTACGACGCGGGCAGCTTCGACCCCGCCGAGGCCGAGGCGCAGATCGTCGCCGAGTGGGTGCGGGACCCCGACTCCATCAACGAGACCTATGTCCACGAAGTGATCAGCACCTTCGCCGAGATCCTGCGCCTCCTGGACGAGGAGTATCCGCTGCCCGAGGAACCGGGTGAGTGAGCATGACCCTTCCGCAAGCGTGGTGGGTCCGGCTGGAGGAGCCGCGCCCCTACCGGGCGGTCTGGTCGCTCCAGCGGCGGGTCCACGCGGCGCGCGCGGCGGCCGCCCTGCCCGACGTCCTCCTGCTCCTCGAGCACCAGCCGGTGGTCACCCTGGGGCGGGCGGGCGGCGGGCAGCACCTGCTCCTGCCGCGCGACGAGTTCCGGCGCCGGGGCGTCGAGCTGGTCGAGTCCGACCGCGGCGGCGACGTCACCTACCACGGGCCGGGGCAGCTGGTCGCCTACTTCCTGGTGGGACTGGAGTCGGTGGGGGGCGACGTGGCCCGGCTGGTGCGGCAGGTGGAGGAGGTGGCCATCCGCGTGGCCGCCCGCTTCGGCGTCGCCTCGTCGCGCTGGCCCGGCTACCCGGGCGTCTGGTGCGGCCCGGACAAGCTGGCCGCGGTCGGCATGCGCATCCGCGAGGGCGTCAGCCTCCACGGCCTGGCGCTCAACGTGGAGAACGACCTGGCACCCTTCGGCTGGATCGTGCCGTGCGGCATCGAGGGCCACGGCGCCACCTCGCTCAGCCGCGAGGCAGGGCGGGTCGTCCGGCTGGAGGAGGTGGTTCCGGCCTTCGTGGAGGAGGCGGCCGCCGTCTTCGGCTGGCGGCTCCACCGGCGCCGGGAAGAGGAGCTGGAGGCGGTGCTCGCCGCCTTCGAGGCGGCTCCCCGTGGACAGGCGGGGCATGCAGTGCTAGACTGACGCGCGGGTAGCCAGAAGCCATTAATTCGCTCCGGCGAGGGCGAAATGGAGGGATCAGGATGCGCGAACGCTGAACCCGGACGGGACTGTCCGGGCTTTTTTGTCGCCCTCGACCACCCGCCGCCTCCGGAGACTCACTCCCGCAAGGAGGGAGAGCGATGAGCACGCGCAGGATCCTGATGCCCGAGGAGCATCCTCCCCTGGCGCAGGCCGTCCCGCTCAGCCTGCAGCACATGTTCGCCATGTTCGGAGCGACCGTCCTGGTCCCCTACCTGGTCGGCCTCGATCCCAGCATCGCGCTCCTGGCGAGCGGGATCGGAACGATGATCTACATCGTCAGCACGGGCTTCCAGGTGCCTTCCTACCTGGGTTCGAGCTTCGCCTTCATCGCGCCGCTGATCGCCGCCTCCAAGGCCTACGGCATGCCGGCCGCCCTGGGCGGCGGCGTGGCGGCGGGTCTCGTCTACATCGTCGTCGCCCTCCTCGTCTCGCGGCTCGGCAGCGACTGGATCCACACGCTGATGCCGCCCGCCTTCGTCGGCGCCATCGTCATCGTGATCGGCCTGGGCCTGGCGCCGACCGCCATCAACATGGCCATGAAGAACGCCCACGGCGCCACGGATCCCGCCAGCATCCTGGTGGCGGTGGTGACGCTGGGCGTGGCGCTGGCGGCGGCCGTCTTCGGGCGGGGCTTCCTCTCGATCGTTCCGGTGTTGACCGGCGTGGTGGTCGGTTACGCCTTCGCCGCCGCCCGCGGGCTGGTCGACTGGGCGCCGGTGCGCAGCGCGGCCTGGATCGGCCTGCCCCACTTCGCCACGCCGGCCTTCAGCCTGCCGGCCGTCGCCCTGGTGGCGCCGGTGGCGCTGGTCACCCTGGCGGAGCACATCGGCCACCTCTTCGTCGCCAACTCCATCGTCGGGCGCGACTTCTTCAAGCGGCCGGGACTCCACCGCTCGCTCCTCGGCGACGGGGTGGCCACGGTGGTCGCCTCTTTCATGGGCGGACCGCCCAGCACCACCTACGGCGAGAACCTGGGCGTCATGGCCATCACCCGCGTCTACAGCGTCTCGGTGATCGGCGGCGCCGGCCTCCTGGCCGCCCTGCTCGCCTTCGTGCCGAAGCTGGGCGCCGCCATTCACGCCATCCCGCAGCCGGTGATGGGCGGCGTCTCGATCCTCCTCTTCGGCACCATCGCCGCCTCGGGGCTGCGCATGCTGGTCGACGGCCGGGTGGACTATAGTAACCAGAAGAACCTCATGCTCTCCTCCGTCACGCTGGTGGTCGGCCTGGGCGGCACGGTGGTCGACCTGGGCCGTTTCCACCTGGAAGGGATGGCGCTGGCCACCGGGGTGGGCATCCTGCTCAACCTGGGCTTCCTGGCGGTGGAGAGGTGGCGCGGCCGGGCGGAGGCGGAGCAGGAGCAGGCCGGCCGCAGCCCGGCGGAGCGGGAAGCCGCGGAGGAGCCGGCCCGCTCGCTGCCCCTGGCGGGCGGGGTTCGCCGGAGCTGAGCCCCCGCCGGGCCGAGCCGTCCCGCCCGGTCGCCAGCCGTCCGAACGGGAGGCATGGCGATGGCGACGGTGGTCCGCAGCGAGGGTGGCAACCGGCTGCGGCCCTGGCAGGGGTTCGAGCCGGACCGGTTGGAGACGTTTCGGGCCGGGGACGGCACCGTCCTCGTCCTGCGTCGCTGGCAGGCGCGGGGCGATCGTCAGGGCGACATCCTGGTCCTCCACGGGGCTGGCGCCCACGGCGGTCTCTACGAGCCCCTGGCGGCCGAGCTGGCCACCCGCGGCTGGTCGGTCTGGGTGCCGGACCTGCGCGGGCACGGCGCTTCCGGTGGGCGCCGCGGCGACGTGGAGCGGTTCGAGGTGTACGCGCGCGACCTGGCGCCGCTGGCCGGGCGGCTGGCGGCGCCGCGCTTCCTCTGGGGCGAGAGCATGGGCGGCCTGGTGGCGCTGGAGCTGGCGCTCGAGGAGCCCGGGGAGTGGGCGGGGCTGGTCCTCAGCGCGCCGGCGCTCATCCTGGTGCGGACCATGAGCTGGCCCGCACGCCTGCTGGGCCGGGCCGTCGCAAGGATCCTGCCGTACCTCACCGCCCCGCTGCTCGGGCGGGGCGAGATGCCCGGGTTGCCGGCGGGGACGCTGGGGCGCCAGTTCACCATCCGCTGGGGCATGGAGGTGGTCCGGGCGGGCGAGGTGTTGGCCGCCCGCGCCCGGGAGCTGCGGGTCCCCTCGCTCTGGCTCCTGCCCGGCGCCGACCCGCTGGTGGACGAGGAGCGGGTGGCGTCGCTGGCGCGGAGCGTTCCGGGCGCCGCCGTCCGGACCTACCCGGGATACCCGCACGCCATCCTGATGGGTCCGGATCCCGTGGGCGTGGTGGCCTCCGCCACGGCCTGGCTGGCCGGGCGGGCGCGCGAGAGCGCCGCCGCCCCCGCATCCTAGGGCCCGCCCCCTAGGGCCGGCTGCGACGGCTCTCCTGGCCGTCCCAGGCCAGCTCCACCTCCCGTCCCTCGGCGTCGGCGGTGACCAGCCGGACGGGTCCCCGCCAGAGCTCGCCGATGTACTCCAGCGTCTTCTTGGCGTACTCGAGGTCCAGGCCGGAGACGTGGCGGTCCAGCTGCTCGAGGTAGAGCTGGCCGTGGTGCACCTCGGTCACGGCCACCAGCGGCGCGCCGTAGTTGTAGCGGGGACGGCAGAGGAACTCGCGCACCTGCTCGATGTCACGGCTCTTGATCTCCAGATCCGGCTCGCGGCCGGCGGAGGCGAAGCGCCCCCGCGGTCCGTAGGTGAAGAGCTCCATCTCCTCGGCCAGTTCGGGTGTCAGGAAGTTCTGGATCAGCGAGACGTCGTCCTCCTCCCGGCGCAGCTGCCAGAGCCGTTCGAGTCCCAGCCGCTCCTCCACGTCGCGCAGGATCCGGTAGCCGAGGTAGTAGGGATTCACCTGGAGCCGCGAGCCGGGCTGGACGACGGCGGCGTGCAGGCGGGCGTACTCCAGCGTCTCCTCCGGCGTCAGCGAGCCCATCTCCTCCAGGATGCGGGCGTGCCAGAAGGTTGCCCAGCCCTCGTTCAGGATCTTCGTGGCGAACTGGGGATAGAAGTAGTAGGACTCCTCGCGCTGGATCTCGAGGATGTCCCGCTCCCAGTGCGTCAGCGGCGCGTAGTTGGCCAGGAACCAGAGAAGGTCGCGCTCCGGGTGGGGAGGAAGGGGCGGCGGTGCCAGCTCCCGGCCGGAGGGGGCTTCCTCCTCGGGGAAGAGCTCGGCGAACCGCTCCTCCGGCCGATCGCGGCGGGACGCGGCGCCGCCCGGTCT
The DNA here is from genome assembly GCA_029960955.1 of Bacillota bacterium. Classification (GTDB taxonomy): domain Bacteria; phylum Bacillota; class Sulfobacillia; order JAIMAT01; family JAIMAT01; genus JAIMAT01. The sequence continues at coordinate 34,896 of JASBVS010000018.1, read as the reverse complement.
GCTCTCCGCGCCACTCTCCTCGTAGCGGCGGCGGTGGACCCCCTCGGGGAAGTCGATGTGCTGCTCCAGCGCCATGGCGATGTCCATCACGTGCTCGACACGCTCGTCGCCCACCTCTTCGCGGTAGCGGTCGATGCGCTGCGCGTGGGCGGCGGCCTCGGCCACCATGTGCCGGTTGGTCTCCTGGAAGAGCGCGTTGTTCTTGAAGAGGTCGGCGTGGGCGGCCACGTGGGCGACCACCAGCAGGTTCTCCACCGGGCGGTTGGTGTCGAGCAGGAAGGCGTAGGCCGGGTCGTTGTTGAGCACGATCTCGTAGATGCGCGAGAGGCCCATGCGCCCGAAGAGGCGGTTGCGGTTGTAGACCTGGCCGTAGGACCAGTGCTGGGCGCGCGTGGGCAGCCCGTAGGCCGCCAGCTCGGCCATGATCTCCTCCGGCACCACCTCGAAGCGGAGCTCGAAGAAGTCGAGGCCCAGCGCCCTCGCCTGCTCCAGCACCTCCTGGAAACGTTCAGGAAGCGGCTCCAACGGCACGGCCCCTTCACCCCCCGTGGTCGGCCAGGAGAAAGGCGCGGAGCGCCCCGTAGACGTCCTCGCGGCGGTGGATGGCGACGGCGACGAAGTGCGGGTCGCCCACGCGCGCCAGGGCCCGCCCGAAGAGGCTCTTCGGCCGCTCCAGCTCGCGCGGCCGCTCCGCCTCCCGCTCGCGCGCGCGGCCTTCCGGCGAGCCGTAGAAGGAAGGCCCCGCCGCCTCCACGATCTCGCCGTAGCCCACCATGCGGCTTTCGACCAGGAGCTCGCGCAACGCCTCGGCGGCCACCGCGTTGTCCTCCGGGAAGTTGTCGCCGTCCGAGAAGTGGAAGACGTAGTTGTTCCACTCCCGGGCCGGGTGGTGGCGGCGGATGTGCTCCAGCGCCGCCCTGTAGGCGCTGGAGCAGATCGTCCCGCCCGAGGAGCCGATGGCGAAGAAGGTGCGCTCGTCGACCACCCGCGCCTCCGCGTCGTGGGCGATGAAGACGATCTCCACCCTCTCGTAGCGGGTGCGCAGGAACTGGACCATCCAGAAGAAGAAGGCCTTGGCGACGTACTTCTTGTCGAGCGTCATGCTGGCCGAGCGGTCGAGGAGGAGGTAGGCGGCCGCCTGCGTCTGGAGCCGCGGCTCCTCGCGCCAACTGCGGTAGCGCAGGTCCTCCTCGACGAAGTCGCCGGGGCGGGGATCGCCGCGGGCCGCCTTCCTCTTCACGTTCTCGCGCAGCGTCCGCCGCTTGTCCACGTTGGCCAGCGAGCCGACGCGGCGGACCTCGTCGAAGCGGAGTTCACGGCTCCGCGTCGCACGGCCCTTCGGCTCGAGCCAGGGGAGGTCCATGTCCTCCAGCATCAGCCGGGCCAGCTCCTGGACGGTCAGGTCGGTCTCGAAGGTCAGCTCTCCCGGCGCGTCGCCCGCCTGGGCCGCTCCTTCGCCCCCGCCCTCGCGCTCGCCCAGCCGCTCGCCCGGCTCGCCCTTCCCCTGGCCGACGCCCTGGTGCGACTGGGGCAGGCCGTAACGGAAGCGGTAGCGCTCCAGGTAGCGGATGGGCACGCGCACCAGCCTCTGCCCGTCCGAGCTGATGATCGCCTCTTCGGTCACGAGGTGGCGCAGGTTCTTCCGGATGGCCTCGCGCACCCGCTGATCATGCCGCCGCGCGTCGCGGATGCCGCGGCGACGCAGTTCCCAAGGAAGCTCGGCCGGCATCCGTACCCCTCCTGCGAACCGGCTTCACTTCTCGCGCGAGAGAAGCGAGGAGACGTACTTGAGGAGCTCGTTGGCGCAGGTGGCGCAGTAACCCTCGCGCTGGATGAGCGTCTCCACCACCTGGTTGATCCGCTTCAGCTCCTCCTCGTCGGGATTGCGCGAGGTGACGGTGAGGCGGATGGTGTCGCGGCGCTCGTCGAAGAGCTGCCGCTCCAGCGCTGTGCGCAGCTTCTCGTGGGTGGTGTAGTCGAACCGCTCGCCGCGCCGGTCCGCGATCGCCACCTTGCGCATGATCTCGTTGCGGAAGGCGTCCTTGCCGCTCTCGGAGACCGCCACCTTCTCCTCGATGGAGCGCATGAGACGCTCGTCCGGCTCCCGCTCCTCGCCCGTGATGGGGTCGGTGATGCGCGTGTGCTCCAGGTAGGCCTCCACGTTGTCGAGGTAGTTCTCCAGGAGCGTCCGGATCTCGTCCTCGAAGGAGCTCCCGAGCCGGGGAGATCGTGAATATCCTATTCGTTCTGCGCAATTCCCGCGGGCTACACCAGTGCCGCCCCGCCACGGCCGGCGGCCGGGTGCGGGCGCCGTCAGCGGCGGGCCAGCAGGCCCGCGCGTCCCGCCCGCTCCAGCGTCGCCCGCGCCGCCGCCACGATCTCCTCCACCCCCGGAACGACGTAGCGCTCCAGCTCGGGCGCGAAGGGCGTGGGCGCGAAGCGCGCGCCGACGCGGGCGATCTCCACGTCCACCTCGTCCAGCGCTTCCTCGTAGACGGTCGCCGCGATCTCCGCTCCCATCCCCCCTTGACGGACCGCCTGATGGGCCACCACCAGCGCCCGCGTCTTCCGGAAGGAAGCCAGGACCGTCTCCCGGTCCCACGGGCTGACGGTGCGCAGGTCGATCACCTCGGCCTCCACCCCGTCCTCGCGGGCGAGGCGCTCGGCCGCCTCCAGCGCCATGGCCACCATGGCCCCGTAGGTGACCACCGTGACGTCGCGGCCGGGGCGCTTGACGTCGGCCTTCCCCAGCGGCGCCACCTCGTCGGCGCCCGGGTCGGGCACCGGCCCGCGGCTGTTGTAGAGCACGTTGGGTTCGAAGAAGACCACCGGGTCGGGATCCCGGATGGCCGCCTTGAGGAGCGCCTTCCCGTCCCGCGGGGTGGAGGGGACGACCACCTTCAACCCGGGGACGTGGGCGAACCAGGCTTCCAGGAGCTGCGAGTGCTGCGGGCCCGCCGAGCGGCCCGGCCCGCCCTGGCAGCGGACGGTCAGCGGAACCGCCACCTGGCCGCCGGACATGTAGCGGATCTTCGCGGCCTGGCTGACCAGCTGGTCCATGGCGATCTCCAGGAAGTCCACGTACATGACCTCGACCACCGGTCGCGAACCGGTGACGGCCGCCCCCACCCCGGCGCCGACGATGGCCGCCTCGGAGATGGGCGCGTTCCGCACCCGGCGCGTGCCGAACCGGGTGGAGAGGCCCAGCGTCACCTTGTAGGAGCCGCCCATGGGATCCTGGATGTCCTCGCCCAGGAGGAAGACGGACGGATCGCGCTCCATCTCCTCCGCCAGCGCCTCCCGCAGCGCCTCGCGCATCGTCAGCTCGCGCACCGGCACCGTCGCCCCCTTCCGCCACCGCTCCGCGCGCGGCCTCCCTCAACCGGCGTAGACGTCCTCCAGCGCGCTCTCCGGAGCCGGCCGGCGGCCGCGGGCGCCAGCCTCGGCGGCCGCCTCGATCTCGGCCTCCACCTCGGCGCGCAGGCGGGCCTCGCCCTCCTCGTCCAGCGCGCCCTGCTCCAGCAGCCAGGCGGCCACCCGCCGCAGCGGGTCGCGCGCCTTCCAGGAGGCGACTTCCTCGTCGCTCCGGTAGACCGCCGGGTCGCCGATGTAGTGGCCGTACCAGCGGTAGGTGCGGCACTCCAGGAGCGTCGGCCCCCCGCCCCGGCGCGCCCGCTCCACCGCCCTCTGCGCCGCCTCCAGGACGGCGAAGAGGTCGTTGCCGTCGACCAGCTCGCCGGGGATGCCGTAGCCCTGGGCGCGGACGGTCAGGTCCGGCGCCCGGTCCACCGTCCGGTGGGGCGTCGACTCGGCGTACTGGTTGTTCTCGCAGACGAAGACGACGGGCAGCTCCCAGATGGCGGCCATGTTGACCCCCTCGTGGAAGGCGCCGGTGGTGACGGCGCCGTCGCCGAAGAAGCAGGCGACCACCCGGTCCGAGCCGCGGTTCTGCAGCGAGATGCCGGCGCCCGCGGCGATGGGGATGCCGGCCCCGACGATGCCGTTGGCGCCCAGCACGCCGATGGAGAAGTCCATGATGTGCATGGAGCCGCCCTTGCCGCGGTTGTACCCTTCCTCGCTCCCGTAGAGCTCGAGAAACATGCGCGCCGGGTCGGCGCCCTTGGCCAGGATGTGCCCGTGCCCGCGGTGCGTGGAGGTGATCAGGTCATCCCGCTCCAGCCAGGCACAGACGCCCACGGGCACCGCCTCCTGGCCCACCGAGGAGTGGAGGAAGCCCGGCAGCGCCCCCTTCTGGTAGAGCTCCGCCGCCTTCTCCTCGAAGGCGCGGATGCGCACCATCCGCCGGTAGAGCTCGACGATCCAGGCCGGGTCGAAGGCCACCCCGCTCACGTCCCCTGCCTCCCTTCCGCCGCTACCCGCGCGCCGCCGGCTCCGTGCCGCCGGCTCTCAGAAGAGCAGCCAGCCCTCCCGCGACTCCAGCCGCGCCACCAGCGCGGCCAGGAAGCGCGCCGCCTCGGCGCCGTCCGCCGCCCGGTGGTCGACCGTCAGCGTCAGCGTCGCCACGGGCCGGACCACCACCTCGCCCCCGCGCACCACCGCCTGCTCCCGCACCGCCCCCACGGCCAGGATGGCCGCCTCCCCCGGGTTGCAGATGGCGCGGAAGGCGTCGACGCCGAACGGGCCCAGGTTGGAGAGGGTGAAGGTCCCGCCGGACATCGCCTCGGGAGGAAGCCTCCCCGCCCGCGCGGCCTCCACCAGCCGCGCCCGCCGGGAGGCGATCTCGCCCAGCGCCAGGCGCTCCGCGTGGTGGAGGACCGGCACCAGCAGGCCGCCCTCCTCCAGGACCGTCGCCAGGCCCACCGCCACCTCGTCGTGGAAGACGAGCGCCCCCTCGCCCGGTGCCGCCCCTTCCTCGAAGGTGGCGTTGAGCGCCGGAAACTCGAGGAGGCTCTGCGCCACCGCCTGCACCAGGAAGTCGGTGAGCGAGAGGCGCAGCGGCCCCTCCCGCCCGCGCTGCCCCGCCAGCGCGCGGCGCAGCTCCAGGATGGCGCCGGCGTCGAAGCTGCGGCTGACCGAGAACTGCGGCACGGTCTGCCAGGAGCGGAGCATGCTCCGGGCGACGGCCCGCCGCATACGGGAGAGCTCCAGGCGGCGCCCGCCCGCCACCGGCATCCACCGTCGGGGAAGGAATGCCCACGCCGCGCTGTTCCTCCCGGCCGACCACGGGGTGAGGGCGATGCTGCTGGAACCGCTTCCCGAGCGTTTCGAAAGCTGAGCAGCCAGGTGCTCAAATTGATTCTTCGGGACTCAGGCGTCGCCGGAGGTGGCACCGAGATCGCCGACCAGACCAACCTGCTGGCGCTCAACGCCGCCATCGAGGCGGCGCGGGCGGGCGAGCACGGGCGCGGTTTCGCCGTGGTGGCCAGCGAGATCCGCCACCTGGCCGAGCGCAGCGGCGAGGCCAGCCGCGACATCGCGCGGCGCGTCGAGGCGTTGCGCCACGAGACCGACGCGGTGGTGGCCGCCATGCGCGAGTCCAGCGACCAGGTCAACCGCGGCTCGGTCGAGATCGAGCGGACGCTGGAGACGCTGGCGGGCATCTTCGAGCAGGTGCGACGGGTCAAGGAGCCCATCGACGCCATCGCCTCGGCCGCCCAGGGCGCCGACGGGGACGCCCAGCAGGCCGTCCGCGCCATGGAGGGCGTGGCCGGTGTGGCCGAGGAGAACGCCGCCTCCGCCGAGCACATGGCCGCCTCCAGCCGCCAGGTGGAGGAGGCCGTCCAGGAGAACGGCCGCCTGGTGGCCGAGACGGTCGAGCGGGTCGCGGGACTGCGGGACTTCCTGAGCCGGGCGGGCGCGGCGGTCGAGGAGGCGAGCGGGATGGCCGCCCAGATGGAGCAGCTTGCGCGCGAGCTGACGGGGATGGTCCGCCGCTACCGGGCGGGCCAGGGAAGGGAGGAGGCCGCATGAGCCAGCCGACCGACGGGGTTCGGCCTGGCCCCGGGGAGGAGGCGGCGGCCGAGCAGGTCGTGGTGCTGGAGCTGGACGGCCAGGCCTACGGCGCCGACATCGCATCCGTCCGCGAGGTGCTGGCCTTCCAGCCCATCACCCGCGTGCCGCAGGCGCCGCCCTTCGTGCTGGGCGTGATCAACCTGCGCGGGCGGATCATCCCGGTGATCGACCTGCGCCGGCGCCTGGGCCTGGGCGCGGCGGAGCCCGGGCCGCTCTCGCGCATCGTGGTCGTGGAGGACGGCGAGGAGCTGATCGGCATGCTGGTGGACGGCGTCAGCGAGGTGCTGGACATCCCCGCCGACCTCGTCGAGCCGCCGGGGGAGCTGGTGCGGGGCGAGGACGCCTCCTTCCTGCGCGGCGTGGCACGGCTGGAGGAGCGGCTGGTCATCCTCCTGGCGCTCGAGCGCGTGCTGGATGCGCACCAGCGGGCGGCGGCCGCCCGGGTCGCCCGCCCGGAGGGATGAGCCGTGGCCGGCCGCGGGGCCTCGCTGCCGGGGCTGAGCGAGGAGGAGAGTCGCCTCTTCCTGCAGGAGGCCGGAGAGCTCCTGGACACGCTGGAGGAAGGGCTGGTCGCCCTGGGCCAGGGCGCCGCCTCGCCCGATCAGGTGAACCTCCTCTTCCGCGCCGCCCACACGCTCAAGGGGAACGCGGGCGCGGCGGGGCTGGAAGAGGTGGCCCGCCGGGCCCACGACCTGGAGAACGAGCTCGAGCCGCTCCGCCGGGGGGAACCGGCGCCCTCGCGGGCCGACGTCGACCGCATGCTGGCGGAGGTCGACGCCATGCGGGCGGAGCTCGGCCTCGCGCCGGAGGCGCCGCGCGCCGCGGAGGCGGAGGCCCCCGCCGACGAGGAAGCGGAGACGGAGGTGGAAGTCCGCTTCTCCGAGCAGTGCCCCTTCCTCTCGGTCCGCTCCTACCAGGTGCTGCAGGCGGTGCGCGACGCGGGCGGCGAGGTCGTCGCCTCCGAGCCCGACGAGGCGGCCATCGAGGCCGGCGAGGAGTTCCAGCGCCTCCGCCTCCGCTTCCGCGGCTCGCCGGAGGAAGTGCTGCGCGAGATCCGCGCGGTGCCCGACGTGGTCCGGGTGGAGCGCATCGGCCAGGCGCCGCCCGGCCCGGCGCGGACCGGCGGCTCCGGGGTCGCTTCCCTGGAGAGTCAGGCGGAGACGTTGCGCGTGGAGGTCCGCCTGCTCGACCACCTGATGAACCTGATCGGCGAGCTGGTGGTCGACCGGAACCGCCTGGGCGAGGCGGCGCGGCGGCTGGGCACGGGGCACGACGGCGTCTCGCTGGACGAGGTGGTCGAGCACCTGGCGCGGCTGAGCGAGGAGCTCCAGGCGACGGTGACGCGCGCCCGCATGCAGCCGCTCTCCACCCTCTTCCGCCGCTTCCCCCGCCTGATGCGCGACCTCGAGACGAGCACGGGCAAGTCCTTCGACTTCGTCATGGAAGGCGAGGCGACCGAGCTCGACCGTTCGGTGGCCACGCTGATCGCCGACCCGCTGATCCACCTGCTGCGCAACGCGGTCGACCACGGCGTGGAGCCGGCGGAGGAGCGGCGGCGGGCGGGGAAGCCGGAGCGGGCGCGGATCGAGCTGCGCGCCTGGCGGGAGGAGAACACCATCCGCATCTCCGTCGCCGACGACGGTGCCGGCATGGATCCGGAGGCGCTGCGGCGGCGGGCGGTGGAGAAGGGCTTCCTCGGCGCCGAGCAGGCGCAGCGCCTGAGCGACCGCGAGGCGATCGACCTGATCTTCCTGCCCGGCTTCTCCACCAGCCGCCAGGTGACCGAGATCTCGGGGCGCGGCGTGGGCATGGACGTGGTGCGGCGGAACGTCGAGCGGATCGGCGGGCAGGTGGAGGTCGAGTCGAGGCCCGGCCGGGGGACGCGCTTCATCCTCGACCTGCCGCTGACGGTGGCCATCCTGCGCGTGCTCCTGGTGGAGGTGGGGGGTATCGCGGTCGCCGTCCCGCTGGGCGCCATCGACGAGGTGGTGGAGGTGCGCCCGGAGCGGGTGGAGCGGGTGGGCAGCGAACCGGTGCTCCGCTGGCGCGACCGCGTCCTCTCCCTCGCCTCGCTCGAGGCCGCGCTGGAGGGGCGCTGGCGGTGGGAGCCGGCGGCAGGCCAGACGGGCCTGGTCGTCCATCACCAGGGACGCCGCCAGGTCTGGGCGGTCGATCGCCTGCTGGGCGACCAGGAGGTGGTCGTCAAGGGGCTGGGCCGCTGGCTGGACGAGGCCAGGGGACTGGCGGGGGCCGCGGTGCTGGGCGACGGCCGCGTGGCGCTGGTGCTGGACGTGGGCGGCGTCATGCTGGCCGCGCGGGTGGAGGGGTGAGGATGGGGATCGACGAGTTCGTCGGGGCGGTGGACGCGGGCCTGCGCCAGGCCGGCCGGGCGCTCTCGGCCATGCTCGGGCAGCCGGTGGAGTGCCGGCCGGAGGCGATCCGCCGCGTCCGCGGCGCGGAGCTCCAGAAGGCGATGGCCGAGCTGAAGGAGCCGGTGGAGGCGGTCTACATCGCCGTCCAGGGCGGGCTCGGGGGTGCCGCCCTCCTCGCCTTCTCCGCCGAGTCGAGCCGGGAGCTGGTGGAGGCGCTGACGGGCGAGGCGCCGCCCGGCGAGCTGGGGGAGATGGAGCGCTCGGTGCTGGCGGAGGTGGGCAACGTGACCGTCACCTCCTTCCTCAACGTCCTGGGCGAGAGGACGGGCAGCGTCACCGCGCCGTCGGTGCCCGAGGTGGTGGAGGCTCCGCTGGCGACGGTGGTCGGGCGGGCCACGGCCGCCCTGCACGCTCCGGGGGAGGACGGCGTCTCCTGGCTCCTCTGCCAGGCCCGCTTCGAGGCGGCGGGCCGGCGGGTGCTGGCGCAGCTGGCCTACCTGCCCCGGCCGGCGAGCGTGGCGGGTGATCCGGCATGAGCCGGGTGCTGGTCGTCGACGACTCGCAGTTCGTCCGCCTGCGGACGGCCAAGCTGCTCCGCGAGCACGGGCACGAGGTGCTGGAGGCGTCGAACGGGCGGGAGGCGCTGGAGGTCTACCGGAGGGAGCGGCCGGACCTGGTCCTGCTCGACATCACCATGCCGGAGATGGACGGGCTGACCGCCCTGCGCGAGATCCTGGCGGCGGACGCCGGGGCGCGGGTGGTCATGTGCACGGCCCTGGCCCAGAAGGCGACGGTGCTGGAGGCGATCAAGGTCGGCGCCAAGGACTTCCTGGTCAAGCCCTTCGAGCCGGAGCGCGTGCTCCAGTCGGTGGAGCGCTGGGGGAGCCCGCGATGAGGCCGGGCGCGGAGGGATCCGAGCGGCGGCTCCCGGCGGCGCCTGCGGCCAGCCGGCCGGCCGCGGGCCGGCCGATCCGGCTGATCCTCGTGGACGACTCGCGCTTCTTTCGCGCCCGCGTCCGCCGGGCGCTGGAGGCGACCGGCCGGATCCAGGTGGTGGCCGAGGCGGGCGACGGCGACGAGGCTCTGGAGAGGGCGCAGGACACCGCCGCCGACGTGCTGACGCTGGACATCGAGATGCCGCGCATGGACGGCCTGACCGCGCTCGGCCGGATCATGCGCGAGCACCCGCTGCCGGTGGTGATGCTCTCCAGCCGCACGCGCATCGGCGCCGAGGCGACGGTCGAGGCGCTGCGCCTCGGTGCCATCGACTTCGTGCCCAAGCCCGACGGCCTCGAGCCCGACGGCTTCCGGAACATGATCGAACAGCTGACGCGCCGGGTGCTCCTCGCCGCCACGGCCGGCCTGCCGCGCTCCGCGGCCGGGCGGGCCGCCTCGGGCGTGCCGGCGCCGCCGGCCCGGCGCCTGCCCGCCGGCGGCCTGGCGGACAGGGTGGTGGTGATCGGCTCCTCCACCGGCGGCCCCCAGGCGCTCTACCGGCTGATGCCCAGCTGGCCGGAGGGCCTGGAGGCCGGCGTGATCGTGGTCCAGCACATGCCCCCGGGCTTCACCCACTCGCTGGCCGAGGGGCTCGACCGGGTGGCGCCCATCGGCGTCCGCGAGGCGGAGGACGGCGAGGCGGTGCTGGCCCGCCAGGCGCTGGTGGCGCCGGCCGGCTATCACCTGCGCGTCTCGGCCGGGCGCCGCGTGCGGCTGGGGGAGGATCCGCCCCAGCACGGCGTCCGCCCGAGCGTCGACCCGACCCTGGAGAGCGCCGCGGCCGTCTGGGGTCCGCGGCTGGTGGCCGTCATCCTGACCGGCATGGGCTCCGACGGAACGCGCGGGGCGGCGGCCGTGCGCGCTGCCGGCGGTCATGTCATCGCCCAGTCGGAAGCCAGTTGCGTCGTCTACGGAATGCCCAGGTCGGTGGTGATGGCCGGCCTCGCCGACAGGGTGCTCGACCTCGAGGCCATCCCGCAGGCGCTGGCCGAGGTGCTGGGGGATGCGACGTGAAAGCGAACGCCGGTGATTCCGAGCAACACTTCGACCAGGCGGAGTGGCTGGGCTTCCTGGCGGCCTACCGGCGCCTGACGGGCCAGGATCTGGGCGCCTACCGGCGCGAGCAGCTGGAGCGGCGGCTGCGCGGCGCGGTGGCGCGGCTGGGCGCCGGCGGGCTGGCCGACCTGGTCTCGCGCATGGAGCGGGAGGAGGCGGTGCGCCAGCAGGTGGTCAGCTTCCTCACCATCCACGTCTCCGAGTTCTTTCGCAACCCCGAGCAGTTCGAGCGCCTCCGCCGCCACTGGATCCCGCGCGTGCGCGGGCAGGCCCGGGTCGCCGTCTGGTCCGCCGGCTGCGCCAACGGGCCTGAGCCCTACTCGCTGGCCATCCTCCTGGCGGAGGAAGGGCTCCTGGAGCGCAGCGAGATCCTGGCCACCGACATCGACAGCGTGGCGCTGGCCCGCGCCGCCGCAGCCGAGTACGCCGAGGAGGAGCTGGCCGGGCTCGGCGACCGGCGGCGGGCGAGCTGGTTCGAGCGGCAGCCGTCGGGCCTCTTCCGGCTGCGCGCCGAGATCCGGCGTGCCGTCCGCGTGCTGCGTCACGACCTGCTGGGAGACCCGCCGCCCGGCCAGTTCGACCTGATCCTCTGCAGGAACGTCCTCATCTACTTCACCGCCGACGGCAAGGCGCGCGCCCTGGACGGCCTGGCGCGCGCGCTCCGGCCGGGCGGCTGGCTTCTCCTGGGGAGCACGGAGAGCCTGACCGATCCGGCACGCTACGGTCTGCGCCCCGTGGGCCCCTTTCTGTACGAAGCGGGCGAGACTAAGCTGGGGCTGAGCCGGAGAGGGAGGCGCATCTGACTGCTACGTCTGCCCGTCGAACAGGTCGAGGCTCCGGTGACGCTGATGGAGCCGGTCTACGACGCGAAGGGGCGGCTGCTGGCCGCCCGCGGCGCCTCGCTGGACCGCGCGGGCGCCGAGCGCCTGCGCGAGCGGGGCGTCCGCCACGTCTACGTGGAGGCGCGGGGACTGGAAGACGTGACGCCCTACGTCCCCCTCAGCGTCAAGGTGCAGCAGCAGGTGTTGGACTGGGTGCAGGAGCTCTGGCAGGTGGCGCGTTCGGGACCGCGTCCGGTGGCGCTCCAGCCGGGTCCCGCCCTGGCCAGGGCCGTGGTGGAGGAGCTGGCCGGCTCTCCCCGCGGGATCGCCATTCCGGAACCGGACGTGGCGGCGCCCTGGTATGCGCGCAGGGCGCTCCACGTGGCGGTGGGCGTGGCCGCGCTGGCCCTCGGGCGGCTGGGCGCCCGCGCCCGCGACGACCTCGTCCTGGCGGCGCTGCTCCACGACGTCGGCCTGGCGCTCTACCCCGTCGACGATCCGCGCCACGTGCAGGTGGCGCTGGCCCTGATGGAGCCGCCGCTGGCCTGGCCGGCGCGGAGCCGGGCGGCGGTGGCGCAGCATCACGAGCGCTACGACGGATCGGGTTTTCCCCGCGGGCTGCGGGGTGACGCGATCGACCCCGGCGCGCGCCTCCTGGCCGTCATCGACACCTACATCGACCGGACCCACCCCGCGGAGGGGACGGGCATGGCGCCGCACGAGGCGGTGGAGTACGTCCTGGCGGCCGCCGGCTACGACCTGGACGTCGAGGTGACCGCCGCCTTCGCCGACCTGGTGGTGCCCTACCCGGAAGGAAGCCTGGTCCGGCTGGACGACGGGCGGACCTGCGTCGTCGTCCGGGCACCGCAGGGCGTGCACGCGCGTCCGGTGGTGCGCGAGATCCGCTGGCAGGAGGGACGCTGGGAAGGCCTGCCCGGACGGACCATCGACCTGAGCGAGCCGGAACAGATGTCCGTCCTGATCGCGGGGCCCGTGGAGCGGGGCGGGGGTGAGGGAGGGCGAGCGGAGTGACCGCGGGCGGCGGGGGGATCCGCTCCCGGCCGCTGGTGCGCGTCTCGGGTTCCGGCTCGCGGGCGGTGCGGGAGGGGCGCGGCTGGATCTATCGCGACGAGGTGGTGGAGGCGGAGCCGGGCGCCCGGCCGGGCGAGGTGGTGCGGATCCGCTCGCAGCGCGGCGGAGAGCTCGGCTGCGGCTTCTACAACCCGCGCTCCCGGCTGGCCGTCCGCCTGCTGGACCGGGACCCGCTGGCGCGGATCGACGCGGGCTGGTTCCGCCGGCGCCTGGAGGAAGCCTGGCTTTACCGCCGCCGGTGGCTGCCCGACGCGGACGCCTGCCGGCTGGTCTTCGCCGAGGCGGACGGTATTCCGGGCCTGATCGTCGACCGCTACGGTGCGGTGGTGGTGGTCGGCTTCCTCGCCGCGGGACTCGAGCCCTTCCGGGAGGCGATCCTCGACCAGCTGGAGGCGATGCTGGAGCCGGTGGCCGTGGTGGAGCGGGACGAGGCGGGGATCCGGCGGCACGAGGGGTTGGAGCCCCGTTCCGGCCTGCTCCGCGGCCGGCTGCCGGAGGAGCTCTGGATCCGGGAAGGCGCCCTCCGCTTCCAGGTGGACGTGCTGGGCGGCCAGAAGACCGGCTGGTTCCTCGACCAGCGCGAGAACCGGCTGCGGGTCGCCGGCCTGGCCCCGGGACGGACCGTCCTGGACATGTTCACCCACACCGGCGGCTTTGCGCTCCAGGCCGCGGCGGGCGGCGCGGAGCGCGTGGAGGCGTGGGACAGCTCGGGGCCGGCGCTGGAGCTGGCGCGCCGCAACGCGGAGCGGAACGGGCTGGCGGAACGGGTCCGCTTCCTCGAGGGCGATGCCTTCGCGGCGCTGCGCGAGAAGGTTCAGGCGGGCGCCCGCTACGGCATGGTGATCCTGGATCCGCCGGCCTTCGCCCGCAGGGCCGCGGACCTGGACGGCGCCTACCGGGGGTACAAGGAGATCAACCTGCAAGCCATGCGCCTGCTGGAGCCGGGCGGGCTCCTGGTGACCTGCAGCTGCTCGCAGCCCGTCCGGGCGGAGATGTTCGAGCAGATGCTCGTCGACGCCGCCGCCGACGCGGGCCTCGCCTTCCGGCTCCTGGAGCGGCGCGGCGCCTCCCCGGACCACCCGGTCCGGCTGGGACACCCGGCCTCCGACTACTTGAAGTGCTTCATCCTGCAGCGGGCATAGGCGAAGGAGGGAGACGGGCGGGCGGCGAGGCTCGTCCGCCCGGGGCGAGGGGAGAGGGGAAGGCACGTGCAGCTCTCGCCGAGGCTGCTGGCGATCGCGCGACAGGTACCGCCCGAGCGGGTGGTGGCCGACGTCGGCACCGACCACGCGCTGCTCCCCGTCTACCTGGTCTCCACCGGCATCGCGCCGCGGGCGATCGCCGTCGAGCTGCGCCGCGGTCCGCTCGACCGGGCGCTGCGCAACGTGCAGAGCTTCGGGCTGGCCGGCCAGGTCGAGCTGCGGCAGGGCGACGGGCTCGAGGCGCTGGCGCCGGGCGAGGCCGAGGTGGTGGTCATCGCCGGCCTGGGGGGCGACCGGATCGTCGAGATCCTGGAGGCGCATCCCGACGTGCGCGGGAGCGTCCCCTGCTGGGTCTTCCAGCCGATGAGCCACGCCGGCACCCTGCGCCGCTGGCTGGTGGCGCACGGCTACCGCCTGGCGGACGAGGAGCTGGTGGCGGAGGGCGAGCGGATCTACGAGGTGATCCGCGCCGAGCCGGGGCGCGAGCCGCCCCAGGAAGCGCTGGTGATGGAGATCGGCCCGCGCCTCTGGGAGCGGAGGGACCCGCTCCTCGTCCCCCTCCTCCGCCGCCGCCTCGAGGAGGTGGAGGCTCGCCTGGCGCACCTCGCCTCCCGGCCGGAGGCCGGCGCCGGCGCGCGGAGCGGCCTCGAACGCCTGGCCAACCGGTTGGGCGAGATGCTCGCGGAACTGGGCGCGCGCTAGGACGTCTCGCCCGAGCGCGGCCGCAACGACCCCGGGCGACCGCCGGCGGCCTCCGCCAGCGCGCGCCGGAGCTCCGGCAACGCCTCCCGCCCGGCCTCGTAGCCCCGCGCCACGATCTCCGCGACGTGCCGGAAGTCGGTCAGGCCGGGGTCGCGCACCTCCGGCCGGATGACCAGCGTCGCGTGGCGGTCGAGCGTCAGCCGTGTCAGGGCGTCGCCCATCAGCTCGACGGCCTGCATCCCCAGGTCGAGGACGTTGCGGATCGGCCGCCGGCGGCGGTCGGCGAAGCCCAGGTCGACGGCCACCGCCACCTGCACGCCCATGGCCCGGAGCACGTCGGCCGGCACGGCGTCCAGGATGCCGCCGTCGGCCAGGAGGCTCTGCCCCCAGTCGTACGGCTCGAAGAGTCCCGGGATGGCGATGCTGGCGCGCACCGCCTCGGCCACCGTCACCTCCGGCCCCGGGCAGGCGCGTTCCAGCGCCTCCGCCAGCGCCCGCGCCCGGCCGGCCGAGGCGAAGACCACGCGCCGGCCGCGCGTCAGGTCGGTGGCGATCACGGCCAGCGGCAGATCGAGCTCCGCGAAGCGGCGGTGACCGAGCCAGCTCTCCAGGAGCCGCCGCAGCCGCTCGCCGCGGATCAGGCCGAGGGGGTAGGGCGGCAGCCAGCCGTTGGGCAGGCCGGCCTCCCCCAGGAGCCAGCGCGCCAGCGCCGCGGCGAGGCGGCCGGGACCGACGGCGAGGTCGTAGAGGCGGCGCGCGTCGAGGGTGCGGGCGAGCGCCTCCATCTCCCCGGGGCTCCAGCCGGCCGCGTAGAGCGCGGCGACGATGGCGCCGGCGCTGGAGCCGGCGATGGCGGCCGGACGGAGGCCGGCCTCGCCGAGCGCTTGCAGGACGCCCACGTGGGCGAGGCCGCGCAGGCCGCCCGCGCCCAGGGCGAGGCCGAAGGAGGCGCGCGCGGAAACCGGCGGGCCCGGCTGCCGCGCCAGTCGGGACACCGCTTCACCCCCGCCTCAGCCTATGCGGGCGGAGCGCGGCGGCCCCCGCTAGTAGACGAACTCGCGGATGTCGTAGAGCGACCGGCGCGGCCCGCGCGGCCAGCGGGGCGCCCGGATCGCCGCGTCCAGGAGCCGGCGCTGCTCCTCCAGCTCCGCCTCGTCCAGCCGCCGGATCCCCTCGGCGTCCATCGCCTGCTGGTAGGGGAGGCCGGGGATCTCGACGATCGGCGAGTAGTAGATCAGGTCGTCCGGGCCCAGCTCCATGCGGTTGAGCAGGTCGGCCGTCTGGACGACGTGCTCCGCGGCGTAGGCGCTTCCTCCGGCGCCGAGGAGGAGGATGAGGCCGACCGCGAGACCGGCGCGGTGGAGGTTGCGGACCGCCTGGAGCGCGTAGGACGGCCGCCCCGGCTTGTGAAGGAAGCGGCTGAGCGCCTCGCTGCCCGTCTCGACGCCCAGGTAGACGCGCCTCAGCCCGTGCGCGGCCAGCGCCTGCAGCTCGGCCACCGGCTTCTCGCGCGTGTGGAAGAGGTCCTGGAAGATGTAGAAGCCCTCGTAGCTGCCCGGGTGGCTCTCCACGTAGCGAAGCCGCTCGGCGATCGTCGCTCCCGGGGCGAGCGGGAAGACGGAGGAGGCCGTCTCCATCCAGTGCAGGAGGCGGTCGGTGGGGGCCATGAGCGCGTTCCCGTCGCCCAGGAAGAGCGTCCGCCGGCCCAGCGCCGTCCTCCCCAGGAAGTCGCGCACCGCCTCGACGTGGCGTCGGAACTCCTCCACGGTCTTCATGGCGAAGCGCCGATCGCGGTAGAGGTCGCAGAAGGAGCACTTGTTGTAGGAGCAGCCGCTGGTCGCCTGGAGGTAGACGGCCCGGTACTGGTCCGGCGGCAGGATCGAGATCGGCTGGTAGACGTCCAGGAAGCGCCGGGCGTCGCCCTCGAGCCTCGCCCCGTCCCATGCCAGCGCCCGCTCCAGCCAGGGGAGCGCCAGCGCCTCCGGTCGGAGCGCGGCTTCCTCGAGCACGCGCGCGACCAGGGGCGGCAGCTCCCAGCGCAGCAGCCCGTCGCCGCGCTCCAGTCGCAGCCGCGCCTCGCCGGCCAGCTCGGCCGTCATCTCGGCCAGCCGCGCCCTCTCCTCGGGCGAAAGCGCGCGCAGCCGTTTGCGCAGGCCGCCGTTCTCCGGCTGGAGCGCCTTCTCCAGCACCTGTCCCGAGAGACCGCGCTGGTAGGCGACGCCGTCGACGAAGACGGTCGTCCAGCGGCCCTCGCGGTCGAAGGCGACGATCCGCCGGTGTTCGCGGCTCAGCGTCAGCGTGTCCGGCTTGATGCTCAGCGTCAGTTCCGCCATGGCTCCCACCGCCTCGGGATCGGTTCCGGCTGTTCGGGCTGTTCAGCGGGCGGGCGCGGGCGCTTCCTGCTCCTCCAGGACGTCGAGGTCGGCGTCGAAGCGGACCGTCCGGCGCACGCCGTCGGCGTCGTAGACGATCCTGTACTGGCCGTCGCCCAGCGAGCGGAGGTCGACCACCTGGCCGCGCCGCTTCAGGAGCTGGAGGACGGTGTCCGGCTCGCAGTAGGCGTTGTGGATGTAAACCCCGTTCAGCGCTCCCACCTCCGCATCCGGATCTTCCTTCCGCGTGTCATGATAACCCGGCCGGCGCATGGCCGGCGCCACTCCATGGCGGCGCAGCCGCGCTCTGCCGTTGACCGCGCGCCGCGGCGAGGGGAACATGGAACTGCGAGTTGTCCAGGCGGTCGCGCGCGCCGTTCGGCGCGTGAGGAAAGTCCGAGCAGCGCAGGGCAGGGTGCCGGGTAACACCCGGTGAGGGCGACCTCAAGGAAAGTGCCACAGAGACCAGACCGCCGGCACGAGCGCGGCCCGCCGCGGGCGGGCGGCCGTCGCCGGCAAGGGTGAAACGGTGCGGTAAGAGCGCACCGGGGCTTGGGCGACCGGCCCGCCATGGCAAACCCCACCCGCTGCAAGGCCGAATAGGGGAGGGATGATACGGCCCGTGGACCTCCCGGGTTGGCCGCTCGAGGCGCCGGGCGACCGGCGTCCCAGATGGATGACCGCCCTCGACAGAACTCGGCTTACGGGCAACTCGCGCGCCGGCCGGCAGGGGTCGGGACGACCCTCTGCGCAGGCCGGCTTCCGCTTTCCGGCGGCCGCTCCCTCAGGCGCGGGCCGGCCGGTGGTCCTCGACCGCGGCCGCCGCGCCGGCGGCCTCGCCCTCCTGCCCGCCCGCGGCCGCCTCCTCGGGCAGGCAGCGCGGGCACGGGCGGAACTTCTCCGCCACGGCGGCCCTCAGCGAGTCGGGGATGAAGCCGACGGCCCTGCCCTGCCGGAGCACCTCCAGCGTCCCGCACTCCGGCGTCTCGTTGAGCAGATCGTGCACCAGCCGGCTCCCGGTGTCACCGAGGAAGCGTTGCGTCGAGCGGCTGGGTACGGAATGCAAGTCGCCCACCTCCCTGCAGGATCGGATCGCTCCCGGTCCGTCGCCGCGGCCCCTTCCAGCCAGCACCAAGTGTAGCGCGCCCTGACACCGCCGGCGCCCGGCCGCGCGGGCGGGCCAGCCCGCGGCAGTAGAATGGAGCCGAGCGGGGGTGAAGAGGTGGCCGGGCTGGAAGAACGGCTGAACGGAATCGGCATGCGGGCGCTGGCCGAGGCCTGGCTCGCCCGGAGGGGCGTCACCCTGGACGCCATCGCCGAACTCGTGCTCGATCTCCAGAGGAAGTATGTCCCCGGCCTCACCCTGGAGGCGTGTCGCGCCAGCGTCGAGCACGTGCTCGACAAGCGCGAGGTGCAGAACGCCATCTTCACCGGCATCGCCCTGGACGAGCTGGCCGAACGCGGGCAGCTCGACCCGCCCCTGGGAGCGATGCTGCGCCGGGACGACTCGCTCTACGGCATCGACGAGGTGCTGGCGCTCTCCATCACCAACGTCTACGGCTCCATCGGGCTGACCAACTTCGGCTACCTCGACAAGACCAAGCCGGGCGTCATCGGTCGCATCAACGGCGACGCCGGCCACGTCAACACCTTCCTGGACGACCTGGTCTCCGCCGTCGCCGCCGCGGCGGCGGCCCGCATCGCGCACGCGGCCCGCGACGGCGACCTGTTGCCGGCGGATCCCGCCTGACGCCCTCCCGGCCCGCCGGCCGCCCTCGGCCGTCGCGCGGGCTCACGACGACCGGCGGGCGGCAGCCGGGCAGACCCGGCGGAAGCCGCACGCGGGGCAGGCGGCCGCCCGGCCCGGATAGTCCTCGGCCGTCCGGGCGGCGTGCAGCCGCGCGAGCACCTGGCGCAGCTCCTCGACGGCGCGGAGGAGCCCGGGCGAGCCGGCGGCGAGAAAGCTTCGCCCGCCCGTCGCCAGCCAGGCCAGCTCCACCCGCTCCAGCGGCGCCCGGAAGACGGGCGGCGCCATCTGTGCGTAGGCGGCCATCTGGTAGAGGTAGCGGTCGACCGCCTCCTCCTCTTCGCCCGGCCGGAGCCGGTCGGTCTTGAAGTCGAGGACGACCAGGCGGCCCTCGCCGTCGAGCCAGGCGCGGTCGAGGCGGCCCGTCAGGAGCCAGCCCTCCACCTCGACCGCCAGCGGCAGCTCCCGCCAGAGCCGGCCCGCGCGCTCGGCCTCCGCCTGCTCGCGGAAGCCCGGCGAGGCCAGATAGCGCCGCAGCTCGGCCTCCAGGCGGGGAAGCGAGAGCTCCACGCGCGCCTCCTCGAGGCCGAGCCGTACCGCCTGGCGGCGGATGAGCCCGGCGAGAGGGAAGCCGGGGGCCTCGCCCGTCGCGCCCCGCCTCGCGGGGCCGGCCGCCGGCAACGCTTCCAGGACGGCGTGGACCAGGGTGCCCGCCTCGCCTGCCGCAAGCCCGGCGGGCGCCGGGCCGTCGCGCCCGGGGGCGCCGGGGCGGGTCTGCGCGGCCTCCGCGGCCTCCGCCGGCTCGGGCCAGTGGCGCACGTGCACGTAGTAGAAGAGGCGCGGGCAGCGCCGCCAGGTGTTGAGCGCGGTGGCGGGCAGCGGCCGGTCGGCCTCCGGCCGCTCCGGCGGCGGCGCGGGCAGGGGCCGGGCGGCGGGCTGCGCCGGGGCCTGCGGAGGCGGGGCGGAGCCGGCGGAGGCGGGTCGCCCTTCCTGCCGCAGGAGACGGGAGAGGTCGTCCGGCGCCAGCTTCCGGATGGTCACCACCGCCGTCTCGCCGCTCTCCGGATCCTCCAGCCGCCGCTCGACGGGAAGCGGGTCGCCCGCCCCCAGCTCCAGCGCCCACCAGAGCCACTCGAGCCAGCTCTGCATCGCCTCCGGGGCGCGCGCGGTGTCGGGAGCGGAGCCCCGGCCCGAGGGGGCGGCGCTCAGCCAGAGGTACTCGCGGGCGCGGGTCAGCGCCACGTAGAGGAGGCGCTTCTCCTCCTCGACGGCCGCCGCCCGCTCCTCCGCCTTGAGGCGGCCGTAGAGCGTGGCCTCGCCGCTCGCCCCCTCCAGCGGCAGCGCCAGCCCCAGCTCGCGCCGGAAGAGGGGGAGGCTGCGGTTGCGGCCGAGCAGCGACCGCTCCAGGCGGGGGAGGATCACCCAGGGGAATTCCAGCCCCTTGGCCGCGTGGACGGTGAGCAGATGAACCGCGTCGGCCGCCTCGCTGGGCGGCGCCGGCTCGCCCTGGCGGTCCATCTCCAGGAGCGCCTCCAGCTCCGCGGCCACCTCCTCCGGCGTCACCAGCCCGCGTGCCTCGAGGCCGGCCACCCGTGCGAGGAAGGCCTCGACGTTGGCCAGCCGCCGCTCCCGGTCGGGGAAGACCTCGAAGGTGGCCAGGTAGCCCGACTCGACCAGCGCGGCCTCCAGCAGGGCGGAGAGCGGGCGCCGGGGCAGCTCCTCCAGCCAGGCGCCGAGCCGGCGCTGGGCCTCGGCCAGCCCCTGGCGGTCGGCCTCGTCCAGGCCGGGGTCGCGCAGCACCGTCCCCGGCTCGAGCGCGTGCCAGAGCGTCGCCCCGGGCTGGCCCTGCTCGCGCAGCCGGTCGCGGGCGCGGACCAGCCAGGTGACGCCCGCGTCGCTGACGGCGAAGAAGGGCGAGCGGAGGAGCGCCGCCAGCGCCATCTCGTCGGCCGGCGCGCGCAGCCAGCGGACGAGCCGCAGCAGGTCGCGCACCTCCTCGCGCTGGAAGTAGCCGCGCCCGGCTCCCACCACGAAGGGGACGCCCGCCTCGCGCAGCGCTTCCTGCCAGGGGAGCAGGTCGCCCAGGGCGCGCGCCAGCACGGCGAAGTCGCCGTAGCGGGGCGGACGCTCGCCCGGGCGGTCGCCGTCCGCCGGAAGCTCCGGGTCGGGCACGCGCGGCCGCCCGGCTTCCACCACGCGCCGGATGGCCTCCGTCCAGTAGCGCGCCTCGCGCCGGCTCCGCTCCTCCTGGGTGAGCGGCTCGGGCGCCGGCTCCAGGAGCACGAAGAGGAGGCGCGGCTCGCTCCCACCGGCCGCCCCGACCTCCCCGCCCTCCGCCGCGCGCGGGCGGGCGGAGCGACTGGGCTCGAAGACGACGTCGCCCTCGGCGGGCAGGAGGCGGCGGAAGAGCCGGTTGACGAAGGCGATCAGGCGCGGCTCGCTGCGGAAGTTGTGCGGCAGCGCCAGGCGGTGCCCTCCCGCCTGCGCCAGCGCGCGCGAGGCCGTGGCGAAGACGCGCACGTCGGCGCCGCGGAAGCGGTAGATCGACTGCTTGGGGTCGCCGACCAGGTAGAGCTGGCCGTTCTCCGGCCAGCCGGCCAGCAGCCGGAAGAGCGACCACTGGAGCCGGTCGGTGTCCTGGAACTCGTCCACCAGGACGGCTCGGAAGGGCGGAGGCGCGCCGCGGGCGGCGCGGCGCTCGAGCAGCTCCAGGGCGCGCGCCACCAGGTCGTCGAAGTCGACCGCCTCGCGCTCCGCCTTGGCCCGGTCGTACGCCCGGTCCACGGCCTCCAGCGCGCGCAGGAAGCCGGGCGCCCTGGCGAGCCAGCGCAGGTCGCCGAGCAGGCCGTCCAGCTCGGCGAGGAGCGCGCGCAGCTCGGCCATGCGGGGCTGCACGGCCTGCGCCGTCGAGCCCGAGGCGATGCGGGCCAGCCTGCGCAGGGCCAGTTCGGCCTCCGGCTCCAGCGCCGCCAGCCGCTCGGCCAGGCGGTCGAGGCCGGGCGCCAGCTCCTGGAGCTCGTCCAGCCGCCTTCGCGTGCCGGCCGCCAGCGACCGCCGCGGCGCGGCGAGGAGCGCCTCCACCGTGCCCAGGAGTCGCGCGACCGTCCCCTCCAGCGCTTGCCGGCGCCCTTCCAGCGTGGCCAGGGTCAGCCGGCCGGCCTCCCCGGGCGCGACGCGGTCGCGGCGCAGGAGCGCCATGGCCTCCAGCAGCCACTCCACCGACCGGTCCAGGCCCAGCTCGGCCACCACCGCGGCCACCTCCGGGTCGCCCGCGACCGCGGCATGGACGGCCTCGGTGGCCGCCTTCCGCCGCAGGATGGAGGCCTCGTCCTCGTCCAGCACGCGGAAGCCGGGGACCAGCCCCGCCTCCAGCGGCGCCTGGCGGAGGAGGCGGGCGGCCAGGCTGTGGATGGTGCCCACCCAGGCGCGTTCGGCGAAACGTTCGGCCAGCCGGCGCGAGCGGGCGTCGTCGCGGCCCAGCAGCTCCTGGCGGAGGCGCATGCGCAGCTCCGCGCCCGCGCGCTCGGTGAAGGTGACGGCGGCGATCGCCTCCGGCTCCAGCCCCCGGTCGAGCAGATGGAGGAAGCGGGCCACCAGCACCGCCGTCTTCCCCGAGCCGGCCGCCGCGCCGACCGCGGCGCTGCCCGCGCAGCCGATCGCCTCCCGCTGTTCATCCGTCCAGGTGAGCGTCACTCGCCGCCATCTCCTTCGCCGTCTCCCACCATCCGCGCTTGGCGCCCAGGCGCGAGGGCTCGACGCGGCAGACCTCGGCCGCCGGGCAGTCCGGGGGGCAGTCGGAGCGGGGCAGGACGGGGAAGCGCCCCGCCTGGATCGCGGCGCCCACGTAAGCCAGCCGCTCCGGCAGGCGCTCCATGAGGTCCTCCCAGAGGGCGGGTGGAAGGTAGCCCGGCTGCGTCCGGCCCAGCTCCACCAGCCGGCGCGCCTCCTCCCGCCAGAGCCCGTGGCGCAGGTCCAGGTCGCGCAGGTTGTACCAGGCGGCGCCCAGCACCCGGGCGGCGGGCTCGCGCTGCTGCCAGGCGAGCGCGTAGGCGGGCAGCTGGACGTCGTCCAGCTCCAGCACCGCCTTCGCGTCGCGGGAGGACCGCTTGTAGTCGTAGATGACCACCTCGTCCCCCGCGCCGTCGACCCGGTCGGCCCGCCCGGGCAGCCGCCAGGGCTGGCCGTCCGGGCCGGGGAAGGCGACCTCCAGGTCGGCCTCCACGGCCAGCGGAAGAAGATCGTAGCCGCCTTGCGCCCGCTCGACCTCCGCCTGGAGCCAGGCGCGGAGGCGGCGTCGCAGCGACTGGCGGGCGCCGGCCAGGACCGCCGGCGGCGGCAGCGCCCGCTCCTCCCACTCCGCGAGGAGCGCCTCCGCCAGCCGCTCCGCTTCCTCGCGAACCTCCTCGCCGGCCAGCTCGCCCAGCGGGCGCCCCAGGCGCGGCCGGAGGACGGCGGCCAGCAGGCGATGGAGAAGGTTGCCTTCCTCCAGCGGCGTCAGCGCCTCGACGGGGGAGGGGAGGCTGCGCAGCCGCCACTCGTGGAGGACCAGGAACTGGAAGGGGCAGGTGAGGTAGCTGTTGACGGCCGTCACGTCCAGGCGCGCCCCGCCCGCATGGCGCGCCGCCAGGTAGCCGACCAGCCGGCGGTCCCCCTCCAGGAGCCCCTGCCAGGCGTCCAGGCGCGGCGAGCGCCGGCCGCGCTCGGCCGCGCGCCGCCGCTCCAGCGAGGCGGCCTCCGGGCCCGCGCCCCGCGCCAGGGCTGCGCGGAGCGGCGACGGGAGGGGAGGCGGCGCCGGAGGCGAGTCGCCCTCCGCCTCGGCCGGCGCCAGGCTGGAGGGTTCCAGCGGGTTCTGCCCCTCGAAGCGCGGCAGGCTGAGCCAGACCTCCTCGCCCGCCGCCGTCGCCAGGCGGAAGAGGAAGCCTTCCCGCTGCCGCAGGCTCTCCCGGCTCTCGAGGCGGAGGCCCCGCCGGCGCAGCCGCTCGCGCACGCCCTCGCCGAGGAGGCCGTCGGGGTGGTAGGCCTGCGGCCAGCCGCCCTCGTGGAGACCGAGGAGGAGGACGCGGCGGACGGCGAGCCCGCGCAGCTCGGAGGGGTGGAGGAGCCGCGGCGCCCCCGGCCCCTCGGCGGGCCGTTCGACGCCCTCCAGCGCCAGCGCCTGCGCGAGGCGGTCCAGGAAGCGGCGCCCCTCGACGACCTCCCTCCCCTCCACGCGTTCCAGGGCGCCCGCGAACGCCCGCAGCGCCTCCCACTCCAGCGCCCGCCGCGCCGCCTCCTCCGGCGCGGGCGAGGCCAGCGCCGCCGGCGCCCCCAGCTCCTCCGCCGTCCGCAGGAGCGCGGCCAGCAGAGCGGAGGGCCGGCCCTGCCCGGGCAGCGCCTCCTCCAGGCGCCGGCGCAGCGCCCGCCAGCCGGCGAGGAGCTCGGCCCAGGGGAGCCGGCGCAGCTCCGGGTCGGCGGCCGCGGTGGCTGCGCGCCGCTCCAGCCGACGGAGCCAGTCGCCGTCCGGCGCCTCGCCGGTGGCCGCCAGGGCGGCCAGGAGGAGGGCGCGATCGCCGGCGGGCGACCAGAGTCCGCTGCGCAGGAGCGCCGCCGTCGAGGTGGCGCCGGGAGCCCAGCGCGCCCGCGCCAGGTCGAGGAGCGCCCGGCCGGAGGGCGTCAGGTCGAGCCGCTCCTCCCGCTCCGGCGCCGGCAGCCCCAGCGCCCGGCAGGCGCGGACCAGCTCCTCGCGGTAGAGCTCCGGGCTGCGCGCGACGAGCAGCGTGCCGGCGGGGTCGTCGGCCGCCCATGCGAGCGCCTGCTCCACTTCCTCGCGCCGGTCGAGGGGGTGGAGGAGGCGCCAGGCCGGCCGTTCCGCCGGCGCACCCTCCGCCCCGGGCGGCGGCGCGGCCGGGCCGACGACGTCGGCGCCGCGCGGGAAGAGCGGCGCGAAGCTCGCCAGCGCCTGCCGGTCGGCCTCGTCGCGCGGATCGCCCGGCCAGAGGAGGAAGCCTTCCTCCGCGCCGTCGCCCAGCGAGGCGACCAGGGCGCGGGCCTGCGCCGGCGTCAGGTCGTGGAAGCCGTCCAGCACCACCCGGCGCGGCGCCCGGCGGCCCTCCCCGGCCGCCTCCGGCGCCGGTGGCCGGGAGCCCGCCGCGCGGGCGGCCATCAGGTACTCCACCGCCCCGTCGCGCAGGGCCGCCCGCTCCACCTCCTCGCGGTAGCGCCGGTAGAGCGCGGCCAGCAGCGGCGCCGGCAGGGGCGCCGCCTCGCCCGTCTCCGCCTCCGCCTCGGGCAGGAGCCGCTCCAGCTCGGCCGGCTCCACCGCCGCCTGCTCCAGCTCCAGGAAGAGGCCGCCCAGGGCCACGGAGAGGTGAGGGTGGTCGCCGTGGCCGGCCAGCGGGCCGGCCTCGCCCTCCCCCTCCAGCTCGCGCACCAGCCGGCCGACGAGCCAGGCGCGCGCGGCCTCGCCCAGCGGGCGGAGCGGCCTCCCCCGGCGGGCCAGCTCCTCCTCGGCCAGCTCGCGCAGGGTGGCCAGCCGCCCGCGCAGGAAGAGCGACGGCCGCCCCGCCCACTCGCGCTCCACCTGCCGCCTCAGCGTGGCGGTGGCGGCCAGCCAGAGCCACGAGCCCGCCGGCGGCTCCTCCTCCATGCGGCGGAGGAGCTCCTCCACCGCCCGGCGCCGGCTTTCCGGAAGCAGGACAGGCAGGACATGCCAACGCATACGGAGACCTCCGCCCCCGGCGCCATGGCTTCGCGACCCGGAGCCGCGCCCCCTCTTGCGCCGGGTGCTACGATCGGTGCAAGGGCGGGAGGGGTGCCAGGGTGGAGAGCTGGCCCGAGGCCTATTCGCGCTTCGTCGAACTCTTCAACCGGGGGCGTTACTTCGAGAGCCACGAGGTGCTGGAGGAGCTCTGGCGCGCCCGCGGGCGGGACCGCTTCTACCAGGCGCTGATCATCCTGGCGGCCGCCCACGTCCACGCCGGCCGGGGGAACGCGCGCGGCTTCCGCCGCCACCTGGCGCAGGCGGCGGCCATGCTGGAGCCCTACCCCGACCGCTTCCGCGGGCTGGACGTCGCCGCCCTGCGGCGCTGGCTCCGCGAGGCGCTGGAGCGGCAGGAAGCCGACCCCGGGGCGCTGCCCGGGCGCGGCCTCCGGCCTCTCGCACCGCTCGAGCTGGCGCCTCCGGAGAGCGCGGCGGAGGCGAGGGAGGGGGAATCGCGATGAAGCTTTCGCTGCCTTCGTACGGGGCACCCGACGAGGTCCGCGAGCGGATCTTCCGCAGCGCGACCCGCCTCTTCGCCCAGCGCGGCTTCGCGGGGACGTCCGTCCGCGCCATCGCCGAGGAGGCCAACACGACGAAGCCCATGATCTACTACTACTTCGGCAACAAGGAGCAGCTCTACCGGACCGTGGTCACCGAGCACCTGGAGCGGCTGGCGCAGGCGACCGAGGCCGCGCTGGAGCGCGCCCGCACGCTGGAGGCGGGCATCCGCCGCTTCGTCGTCCTCTACCTCCGGTATTTCGCCGGCTACGGCCCCTCGATGCAGATCGTGGCCCGGGAGATGTTCGGTTTCGGCGAACAGCCGCTCAACGACGTCCGCCTGCTCTACTTCGGCCGGCTGGTCGGCTCGCTGAGCACCTTCGTCCAGCGCTTCCTGCCCCGCTCGCCCGCTCCCGAGGCGCGCGTCGGCGCCCTGACCATCCTGGGCATCGTCAACATCTTCCTGGTGCAACGGCTGGTGGAGCGCAACGGTCACCTCGACGTGCGCCGCGTCCTCGAGCAGGTGCTCAAGGTCTACCTGCCCGCCTTCAGCGCGCGCCGCGCCTCCTGGTCCGGAGGCGCCTCGCCCGGCGCCGCGGCGCTGGACCCGCTGGCGGGGGTGAGGGCGGCGCTGGAGACGAGGTAGCGGACGGCCTCGCGGCCGAGCATGCCGGGTCGCAGCCCGGCGGCCTGCGCCTCGCGCGTGACCGACTCCAGCGGCGCCTCGAGCAGCTCGGCCACGGTGCGGACGCCCACGGCACGGCCGGCCAGGATGCGGCGCTGGGCAAGCCGCCCGTCGAGGAGCGCCACGTCCAGCGCTCCGCACATGAGATAGCCGCGGTCGCCCGCCACCACCGCCAGGTGCGTGCGGGGGAGTTCGATCTCGATGCCGGTGACGCCGATGCCGTCGACGACGACCGGGAAGAGCCTCACCACGACGGTCCACCTCCGGTGCGAACGGGGGCTGCCTTCCTCCGGGGCACGGTATATTCGGCGCCACGGGACGAGGTGAGCGGCGGGGAGGGAGGCCCGTTGGCCGCGCACGTCATCCTGGTCTTCGTCGACGGAGTGGGGGTGCCGCCCGAGGCGCGAGGAAGCCCCCTGGACGATCCCGGGCTCCCGACCTGGCGGCTCCTGGGCGGCGACGCGCCGCCGGCCGGTCGCGAGCCGCGCGAGGGTACGCTGGCGACGCTCCTCCCGGTGGACGCCGGCCTGGGCGTGCCCGGCCTGCCGCAGAGCGCCACGGGCCAGACGGCGATCCTGACGGGCGTCAACGCCGCCGCGCGCCTCGGCCGGCACCGGAGCGGCCAGCCGACGCCGAGCCTGATCCGGCTCCTGCGCGCCGACAACCTCTTCCTCCGCCTGCGCGCCGCCGGCCGCAGCGTCGCGCTGGCCAACGCGCACGGCGCGGACTTCCAGCCCTGGTTCGAGCGCGTACGGGCGCTCTGGCTCGCGCAGGAAGCGGAGCACCGCCGCGTCGACCTCCGCCTGCGCCCGCCCGCCCCGGGGCGCCCGGCCTGGCTCAGGCCGCCGGCCAGCGCCTGGGCGGCCGACGCCGCCGGCCTCCGCCCGCGCGGCCCGGAGGAGCTGGCCGCCGGCCTGGCCGTGCGCCACGACCTGGGCCCCGATCCGGCCGAGTCCGGCCGCCGCCTCGCCCGCCTGGCGCGCCTCCACGCCCTCACCTTCTTCGAGTACTGGCTCACCGACCAGGCGGGCCACCTGCAGGAGGCCCGCCTGGCGCGCGAGCGGCTCCGCGCCCTGGACACCTTCCTGGGGAGGGTGCTGGAGGAAGCGGACCTCTCCGACACCCTGCTGCTGGTGGTGAGCGACCACGGCAACGTGGAGGACCTGGGCAGCCGGCGGCACACGGGCAACCCGGCCCTGGTGGCGCTCGCCGGCGCCGACCGCGCGCGGCTGGCGCCGCGCCTGCGGAGCCTGACCGACGTGGCCGGAGCGGTCGAGGAAGCGCTGGGCGTATCCGGCCCGCGACCGATTGTGGCCCGTGCGGCCGCATGCCGATGATCGGGGCGGGAGGCGAGGAGGATGCGTGTCCGGGACGTGATGAGCCGTCCGGTCGTCTCGGTCGGGCCCGGGACCAGCCTGCGCGAGGCGTGGGAACTGGCCCGCAGCCACGGCTTCCGCCATCTGCCGGTCCTGGAGGGCGACCGGCTCGTCGGCATCCTCTCCGACCGCGACCTGCGCGACGCCGCTCCCTCGTCGCTGGAGAGCCGGCCCGACACCGCCGCCTTCGACCGGACGCCGGTCCGCTACGTGATGATGACGCCGGTGGAGACGGTCGGCCCCGAGGAGCCCGTGGAGGAGGCCGCGGCCCTGATGCTGGCCAGGAAGGTGAGCGCGCTGCCGGTGGTGAACGACGCGGGGGAGCTGGTCGGCATCGTCACCACCAGCGACCTGCTGCGCCACCTGGCCGAGCTGACCGGGGTGCTGGCCGCCGGCAGTTCGCGCGTCGCGGTGCGCCTCCGGCACGATCCGGCCGCGCTGGCGCGGCTCGGCCAGGCGCTGGAGCGCGCGGGCCGTTGCGCGCTCAGCATGCTCAGCCAGCCGGAGGGCGACGGATGCCGGCTCATCCTCCGCCTCGAGGGCATCGATCCGCGTCCGGCGGTGCGCGAGCTGCGCGACGCCGGCTTCGAGGTGGAGTGGCCGGAGGCGTGAGGTCGGGCGGGCCGACGGGCCGTCCCCCGGCTGCCCGGGTTTCAGAGGGGAGAGGAGGTAGGGAGCGTGTCCGTCTCCGATCCGAACCAAGGCGGAGCCGCCGGCTGGCAGAACCCCGAGGACTCCGCCATCGAGGCGCTCCTGCGCCAGGCGCGGACCGTGGCCGTGGTCGGCCTTTCGCCGAAGGAGGAGCGGCCCAGCCACGGCGTCGCCCGCTACCTGCAGGAGCACGGCTACCGGATCGTGCCGGTCAACCCCGGCCACTCCGCGATCCTGGGGGAGACCTGCTATCCGAGCCTGGAAGAGATCCCCGGCGATCTCCAGATCGACGTGGTCGACGTCTTCCGCAGGCCCGAGGAAGTGCCGGGGGTGGTGGAGCAGCTCCTGCGCCGCGGCGGAGTCCGGGCCCTCTGGCTCCAGCTGGGCGTCGTCGCTCCGGAGGCGGCCCGGCGGGCGCGGGAGGCGGGCCTCTTCGTCGTCATGGACCGCTGCATGAAGATCGAGCACGAACGGCTCCTCGGCGCCTGAGAGCGACCCTCCTCCCACCGGCGGGCTGCACCCTCGCAGCGCTATAATGCAGCCCAGCGGAAGGAGGTCGACGGTGGGCTACCGCTACTTCACGGTCGCCGAGGCGAATGCGCTCCTGCCCCTTCTCGAGGATCGCATCCTGATGCTGCAGCGGCTGCTGCGGGAGGGGCGGCAGCACGCGGAGGCCAGCGAACGCATCCGGGCCGTCGGCCGCCGGCCTGACGGCCGGTTGATCATGCGGGTCGACTACCGGCTGGAGCGCCAGGCCATGCGGCAGCTCCTTCAGGAAGGGCGCGCGGTGGTCGCGGAGCTGGAGGCGCTGGGCTGCCAGCTGCGCGACGTCGAGACGGGCATCGTCGACTTCCCCACCCTGCTGGAGGGTCGCGACGCCATGCTCTGCTGGCAGATTGGCGAGAGCTTCGTCGGTCACTATCATGGGGTCCACGACGGCTTCGGCGACCGGCGACCGCTGGCCCTGGAACCGCGTCGCCTCTCCGCGGGGCGTCGTCGCCCGCGCTAGCTCCGTCGCCGCGGAAGGGCGGCTCCGAGCCGCGCTGCGGACGGCCCCGGGGCCCACGTCGCGAAGCCCGATGGGAGGGTTGCTGCCGTGGCGGTCCTCCTGAAGGACGATCTCAGCCAGGAGCTGCCGGTCCTTCTCGCCGACCAGGAGTGGCTGACGGCCCTGCGCATCCTTCCCTCGGTGGACTCCACCAACGAGGCCGTCAAGCGCATGGCCGTCCAAGGCGCCGCCGAATGGACCGTGGTGGTGGCCGAGGAGCAGGAGAGCGGCCGGGCCGCGGGCGGACGGCGCTGGTACTCGCCGCGGGGCGGCGGGCTCTGGCTCTCCGCCCTGATCCGGCCGGCCTCCGGCCAGGGCGACGCCGGCGTGCTCACCCTGGCGGCGGCGGTGGCCGCCGCGGAGGCCGTCGAAGAGCAGGTCGGTCTTGCGCCGCGGATCCTCTGGCCGGGCGAGCTGCAGCTCTCCGGGCGGACCTTCGGCGGCGTCTTCGTCGAGCTCTCCTACCAGGGCAACCGTCCCTCCTTCGCGGTGATCGGCGTGGGCGTGGACGTCAACCTGACCGCGCTGGACCTGCCGCCTGCCGTCCGCCTGCCCACCACCTCGCTGGTCCGCGCCCTGGGACGCCCGGTGCCGCGAGCCGAACTGGGACGAGCGCTCCTGCTCCGGCTCCACGAGCGCGTCGAGGAGCTGCGGGCGGGACGGCTCGGCGGCCTCCTCGCCGCCTACGTCTCCAGGGTCTCCGGACTCGGGGAAGAGGTGACGCTGGTGCAAGGCGAAGGCCGGCTCCGCGGGCGCCTGATGGCCGTCCGCGCGGACGGCGGCCTGGAGCTGGTGACGGCGGACGGCCAGGTGCGGGTGGCCCATTCCGGGCGGCTCTCGCTGGGCCGGGAGAGGTAGAGCGGCATGCTGGGCAAGATCACCGACGTTCCCGGCGTCCTGGTCGGCCACGCCCAGGACGAGGAAGCGCTGACCGGCTGCACCGTCCTCCTCGCGGAGCGACCGGCGGTCTGCGGCGTCGACGTGCGCGGCTCCGCCCCCGGCACGCGCGAGACCGACCTGCTCCGGCCCGGGCGACTGGTACAGCGCGTCGACGCCCTCCTCCTGACGGGGGGCAGCGCCTTCGGCCTGGCCGCCGCCGACGGGGTGATGCGCTGGCTGGAGGAGCACGGGCGCGGCTACCAGGCGGGCGACGTGCGGGTGCCGATCGTGCCCGCCGCCGTCATCTACGACCTCGACCTCGGACGCGCGGACCGCCGGCCCGACGCGGAGATGGGCTACCTGGCGGCCTCGCGGGCGAGCGTCGACTTCGCCGAGGGGAACGCCGGCGCGGGCACGGGCGCCTCGGTGGGGAAGGCGCTCGGCATCGCGCGGGCCACCAAGTCGGGCCTCGGCTCGGCTTCCTTGCGCCTGGACAGCGGCGTGACGGTGGGCGCGCTGGCCGTGGTCAACGCCTTCGGCGAGGTGCGCGACCCGGAGACCGGCCGGCGGCTGGCCGGGCCGACCAACCCGTTGACCGGCGAGCCGGTCGACACCCTGGAGCTTCTCCGCTCGGCGCGGGAACTGGGCAATCTGGGTCTGGGCAACACCACGCTCGTGGTCGTCGCCACCGACGCGCGCCTGACCAAGGAAGAGGCGAACAAGGTGGCGGAGATGGCCCACGACGGCCTGGCGCGGACCATCGTCCCGGTTCACACCATGTTCGACGGCGACACGGTCTTCGCGCTCTCCACCGGCGACCGCACCGCCTCCGTCTCCGTGGTGGGCGCGCTGGCCGCGCGGGTGACGGAGCTGGCGATCCTGCGGGCGGTGCGGGCGGCGCGCCCGGCGGGCGGCCTTCCCGCGGCGGCGGCCGAAGGCTAGGCGTCCCTGCGCCGACGGGTTTAGACTCAGGAAGCGGCGGTCGTCCCCGACGCCCGGCGCGCTCGGAAGGCCGGCCGGGCGGCGGATCGGCACCGTCGGGAGGGGGTCGGGCGGCATGGTCGAGATGGTCGTCCTGAGCGTCGGCGCCCTGGACGGTGCCGAGGACCAGCACCTCATGCTCCTGCGCGAGGTGAAGGGCAACCGCCTCCTGGCCGTCACCATCGGCGGTGCCGAGGCGGCCTCCATCGCCCTGGCGCTGCAGGAGGTGGAGGTGCCGCGGCCGCTGACGCACGACCTCCTGGCCACGCTGATCCGGCGCCTGCAGGCGCGGGTGGTCCGGGTCATCATCCACGACCTCCGCGACGACACCTTCTACGCCCAGCTGGACCTCGACACGGAGCAGGGCGTGCAGGAGATCGACTGCCGGCCCAGCGACGCCGTGGCGCTGGCGACGCGGACCGGCGCTCCCATCCTGGTGAGCGAGGCGGTGCTGGAGAAGGCGGCCTTCGTGGCGCCCGACAGCCAGCAGGAGTGAGACGGGGCGAGAGGTCGAGAGCGGCAGGGCTCCGGGCCCCTGCCTTCTTTGCTGCCTGTGGCGCCGCCGCGGGCGCCTCGGCCGCCTTCCCGGACGCGCCCCCTCGCCCCGGCGGGAAGGAAGCGATGCCTTGAAGCACGTGGTGAGCGTCAGCCTCGGATCCTCCACCCGGGACCACCGGGTGGAGGTCGAGCTGCTCGGCGAGCGCTTCCTCGTCGAGCGACGCGGCACGGACGGCGACATGGCCAGGGCCGTGGCGCTCATCCGGGAGCTGGACGGTCGCGTCGACTGCTTCGGCATGGGCGGCATCGACCTCTACCTGGCGGCCGGCCGGCGGCGCTACATCCTGCGCGACGCGGTCAAGCTGGCCCGCGCGGCGCGGCGCACGCCCATCGTCGACGGCAGCGGGCTGAAGGAGACGCTGGAGCGGATGGTCGTCCAGCAGCTGGCCGGCGACCCGCGCCTGGGGCTCCGCGGCTCGCGGGTCCTGCTGGTCTCGGCCATGGACCGCTTCGGCATGGCGGAGGCGCTGGTCGAGGCGGGCGCCAAGGTGACCTTCGGCGACTTCCTCTTCGCCCTGGGGCTGCCGATCCCGCTCCGGTCGCTGAGGACGCTCTCCTTCCTGGCCGCCGTCCTGGTGCCGGTCATCGCCCAGCTTCCCTTCTCTCTGCTCTATCCGGTGGGAAGGGAGCAGGAGCGCATCTCCACCTCGCGCAGGTACAGCCGGTGGTACCTGGAGAACGACTGGATCGCGGGCGACTGGCTCTACATCCGGCGCCATCTCCCGGAGCGGTTGACGGGCCAGGTCATCCTGACGAACACCGTCACCGCCGCCGACGTCGAGCTGCTTCGCGAGCGCGGCGCCGGCCTCCTCGTCACCACCACGCCGAGGTTCGGGAGCCGCTCCTTCGGTACCAACGTGATGGAGGCTCTCCTGGTCGCCGCCTCGGGCCGGCGGCCGGAGGAGTTGACAGCCGCCGACTACAGGCGGATGCTGGAGCAACTCGGCTTCCGGCCGCACGTCGAGGCGCTCGCTGGCAGCCGGCCGCCCGTGTCGACGGGGCGGAGCCCGGCCGCCGGGGCCGCTCCGCCGGCGGACGCGGGGAAAGCGTAGAGCAGGCAGGTGAGTTCCGGAGATGGAGGAGCAGCAGGTGATCTTGACGGCGGAGGGCATCCGCAAGCTCGAGCGCGAGCTGGAGGAGCTGAAGACGGTCCGCCGCAAGGAAGTCGCGGAACGCATCAAGGTGGCGCGCGGCTTCGGCGACCTCGCGGAGAACTCCGAGTACGAGGCCGCCAAGAACGAGCAGGCTTTCGTCGAGGGCCGCATCGCCACCCTCGAGAAGATGCTGCGCAACGCGCAGATGGTCGACGAGGCGAACCTCGATCCCGACGTCGTCAACGTCGGTTCGCGCGTGGAGGTGGAGGACCTGGACAGCGGCGACCGGATGGAGCTCCGCATCGTCGGTTCCAGCGAAGCGGATCCGGCCCGCTCCACCATCTCCTACCAGTCGCCGGTGGGACGGGCACTGATGGGCGGCCGCGCCGGCGCCACCGTCGAGGTCCGCCTGCCCGACGGCCGGGCGCGCTTCCGGATCCTCTCGGTCTGTCGCTAGCGGTGACGGTGGGACGACGGTGGATCGCAGCTCGACCAGTCCGGAACAGGAGCAGATGGCGGTCCGCGCTGCCAAGCTCGAAGAGTTTCGCGCGGCCGGCCTGGACCCGTACGGCGGCCGCTTCGAGGTGACCGCGCATGCGGCCGCCCTGAAAGAGCGGTTCGAGACCTACGAGGGGCGGGAAGTCCGCTGCGCGGGCCGCCTGATGGCCATCCGCAGCCACGGCCGCGCCGCCTTCGCCGACCTCCAGGACCGCACGGGCCGCATCCAGCTCCACGCCCGCGCCGACCTGCTGGGCGAGGAAGCCTACCGGCTCTTCGGCCTCCTCGACGTCGGCGACGTCGTAGGCGTCGAGGGACGCCTCTTCC
Organism: Bacillota bacterium; assembly: GCA_029960955.1. Classification (GTDB taxonomy): domain Bacteria; phylum Bacillota; class Sulfobacillia; order JAIMAT01; family JAIMAT01; genus JAIMAT01. The sequence continues at coordinate 1,229 of JASBVS010000018.1, read as the reverse complement.
GCACCCGGCGCGGCGAGGTGACCGTCGAGCTGGCCCGCTGGACGCTCCTGGCCAAGGCGCTCCGGCCCCTGCCCGACAAGTGGCACGGCCTCAAGGACGTCGACGTCCGCTACCGCCAGCGCTACCTCGACCTGATCGTGCGGCCGGAGACGCGGCGCACCTTCATCCTGCGCAGCGAACTCATCCGCGAGACGCGTCGCTTCCTGGACGAGCGCGGCTTCCTGGAAGTGGAGACGCCCATGATGACGCCCGTCGCCGGAGGGGCGAACGCGCGCCCGTTCGTCACGCACCACAACGCGCTCGACCTCGACCTCTACCTGCGCATCGCCACCGAGCTCCACCTGAAGCGGCTGATCGTGGGCGGGCTGGAGCGCGTCTACGAGATCGGCCGCGTCTTCCGCAACGAGGGCATCTCCACGCGGCACAACCCGGAGTTCACGATGCTGGAGCTCTACCAGGCGTACGCGGACTACACCGACATGATGCGGATCACCCGCGAGCTCTTCCAGCACCTCGCCAGGAAGCTGCTTCACTCCACGCGCCTCGTCTACCAGGGGCGGGAGATCGAGCTCGGCGGGGAATGGCCGCGCCTTTCCATGATCGACGCGATCCGCGACCGGACCGGCCGCGATCCCTTCGCCTGGCTGGACGACGACGCCGCCGCCCGCGCCGAGGCCGGCCGCCTGGGCGTGGAGGTTGCGCCCACGGCCACCGCCGGCCAGGTGCTCGACGAGATCTTCGAGAAGTTGATCCAGCCCGGGCTCGTGCAGCCGACCTTCGTCGTCGACCACCCCGTCGCCGTCTCGCCGCTGGCCCGCAGGAAGGACGGCGATCCCCGCCTCACCTACCGCTTCGAGCTGATGGTGAACGGGATGGAGCTGGCCAACGCCTTCTCCGAGTTGAACGATCCGGTCGACCAGCGCCAGCGCTTCCTCGCCCAGATGGAGGAGCGCCGGCGGGGCAACGCGGAAGCCCAGGGGATGGACGAGGACTACGTCCGCGCGCTGGAGTACGGCCTGCCGCCCACGGGCGGACTGGGCGTCGGCATCGACCGGCTGGTCATGCTCTTTACCGACTCGCCCTCCATCCGCGACGTCATCCTCTTTCCGCTCATGCGGCCGGAAGAGCCTTGACAGGCCGGGTGGCCGGTCCTAAACTCGGTTTGCCGCCGAGCCGGGAAGACGAGTCGCAGCCAGGAGTTGGTCGTTGACGCCCCGGCGAGGCGCAGA
>JASBVS010000017.1 GCA_029960955.1 Bacillota bacterium | reverse complement strand
ACGGCGGCCGTAACTATAACGGTCCTAAGGTAGCGAAATTCCTTGTCGGGTAAGTTCCGACCCGCACGAAAGGCGTAACGACTTGGGCGCTGTCTCAACGAGAGACCCGGTGAAATTGTAGTCCCTGTGAAGATGCAGGGTACCCGCGGCTAGACGGAAAGACCCCGTGGAGCTTGACTGCAGCCTGATATGGGAGATGGGTCGGTCATGTACAGGATAGGTGGGAGGCGGAGAACTCCGGGCGCCAGCCCGGGGGGAGCCGGCGTTGGGATACCACCCTTGGCGGATTGATCTTCTAACCTGCGGCCGTGAACCGGTCGGGGGACAGTGTCAGGTGGGCAGTTTGACTGGGGCGGTCGCCTCCCAAAAGGTAACGGAGGCGCCCAAAGGTTCCCTCAGCGCGGATGGACATCGCGCGGCGAGTGCAAAGGCACAAGGGAGCTTGACTGCGAGAGGGACGTCTCGAGCAGGGACGAAAGTCGGGCTTAGTGATCCGGCGGCACTGAGTGGAAGGGCCGTCGCTCAACGGATAAAAGCTACCCCGGGGATAACAGGCTGATCTCCCCCAAGAGTCCACATCGACGGGGAGGTTTGGCACCTCGATGTCGGCTCATCGCATCCTGGGGCTGGAGTCGGTCCCAAGGGTTGGGCTGTTCGCCCATTAAAGCGGTACGTGAGCTGGGTTCAAAACGTCGTGAGACAGTTTGGTCCCTATCCACCGCGGGCGTTGGAGACTTGAGGGGAGCTCCCCCTAGTACGAGAGGACCGGGGGAGACGGACCGCTGGTGTCCCAGTTGTCCCGCCCGGGGCATCGCTGGGTAGCCATGTCCGGCACGGAGAAGCGCTGAAAGCATCTAAGCGCGAAGCCGGCCCCAAGATGAGGTCTCCGCTCCATGAGGAGTAAGACCCCTGGAAGACCACCAGGTCGATCGGCCGGAGGTGTACGCACGGCAACGTGCTCAGCTGACCGGTACGAATCGGTCGAAAGCTTGACCCAACCCTTCGCCTTCCCGGACGGCCCGTGCGCATCCCCCACGGCCACCCCGTCCCGGCGAGCTCGCCTCCCGCCTGTGCAAGCCTTTTCCGACCGGCTCCGGTGGCCATGGCGGAAGGGACCCACCCGTTCCCATGCCGAACACGGCCGTGAAACCTTCCAGCGCCGATGGTACTGGGCGGGCGACCGCCCGGAAGAGTAGGTCGCCGCCGGATCCGGTCCGGATTTCCTTCCTGGTTAGCTCAACTGGTAGAGCATCCGGCTGTTAACCGGAGGGTTGCAGGTTCGAGTCCTGCACCAGGAGCCAAACCATCGACGAGCTCCTGCCTGACGGCAGGGGCTCGTTCCGTCTTGCCCGAGGCGACCGGCGACGCCAGGCCGGCGGTCGCCCGGGAAAGCCCGGTTCTGGTACGTTACGCGGGGAGGCAGGAGCGATCGGAGGGCTCTTCCTGAGCTTCGAGGGCGGCGAGGGGGCGGGCAAGTCGACGCAGGCGGCGCTGCTGGCCGCGGCTCTGGGCGAGCGCGGCGTCCCCGTCGAGCTGGTCCGGGAGCCGGGCGGCACGGCGCTGGGCGAGGCGATCCGCTCGCTGCTGCTCGAGCGGACGGAGACGGCGCTCGCGCCCGCGACGGAGGCCTTCCTCTACCTGGCGGCGCGGGCGCAGCTGGTGCGCGAGCGGATCCTGCCGGCGCTGGAGGCCGGGCGCTGCGTGATCGCGGACCGGTACGCCGACTCGACCGTCGCCTACCAGGCCTTCGGCCTCGGGGAGCCGGCGGAGATGGTGGATGCGGCCAACCGCTGGGCGACCGCGGGGAGGAAGCCGGAGCGGACCTACCTGCTCGACCTGGCTCCCGAGGTCGGGTTGGGACGGCGCCGGCGGGAGGGCTTCCTTCCGGATCGGATCGAAGGGCGGGCGCTGGAGTACCATCGCCGGGTGCGCGAGGGGTACCGGCAGCTGGCGCGCGCCGAGGGCGGGCGCTTCCTGGTGCTGCAAGCGGAGATGCCGCCGGCGCAGCTGCACGCCATCATCCTGGAGGACGCTTGGCGGCTCTGGCGTTCTCGCGGGAAGCGAGGTGGGGCGACGTGAAGCTGGTGATCGCCGTCGTGCAGGACAAGGACTCGGGCCGCCTGCTGGGTGCGCTGGTCGACCGCGGCCACTCGGCCACGAAGCTGGCGAGCACCGGGGGCTTCCTGCGGGAAGGGAACACGACGCTGCTGATCGGCGTGGAGGACAGCGAGGTGGAGGACGTCCTGCGCCTGATCGGCGAAGTCTGCCAGTCGCGGCAGCAGATGGTCAACCCGATGCCGCCGGCGGCCGGTCAGGTGGAGAGCTACATGACCTACCCGGTGGAGGTGACCGTCGGCGGCGCCACGGTCTTCGTCCTCGATGTGGAGCGGTTCGCCAAGTTCTAGCGCCGCGCCGGAGACGGCGGGACGCCCGGTTCGGCGGGCGCATGCCCTCCTGCTGGTCGGCGCGGAGGAGGCGACGGCGCGCGCGGCGCGGGAGGAGGTGCGGCGGGCCCTCTGCGAACGCGGGGAAGGCTGCGGACGGTGCGCTTCCTGCCGCTGGACGGAGAGCGGGGCGCACCCGGACTGGCTTGTGGTCGAGCCGCCCGCCACGGGGCTGGTGGGCGTCGACGAAGTCCACCGCGTCATCCGCTGGCTGGCCCTCCATCCGGTGGCCGCCGGCCGGCGAGCCGTCCTCTTCCGGCAGGCCGACCGCCTGAGCGGCGTGGCGCAGAACGCGCTCCTCAAGGCGCTGGAAGAGCCCCCGGGAGGGGCGCTTCTTCTCCTGGCCAGCGCGCTGCCGGACCGGCTTCTGCCCACCGTCCGCTCCCGCTGCGGCGAACGGCGCCTGGGCGAGGCGGCGGCGGGGGAGGAGGGCGGCGGAGGGCCGTCCGGCTCCGATTCGCCGGAGGAAGCGGCGGGCGCGCCCGAGGAAGCCTGGCTCGACGCGCTCCTCTCGCCCCGTCCCCTCGACCTCTGGCTCCTGGCGCGCGACTGGTCCGGGCTGAGCCGCGAGCAGCTCGAGGCCCGGCTGGGCGCGCTGGAGGAGGCGCTGGCGGCCAGCTTCCGTCCCCGTCCGGCAGGCGCCGCGGAGGCGGGCCGGCTCGGGCGGCTCCGCCGGCTGCCCGCGGCGCGGCGCCTGGCCGCCGGGCGCTCGCTGGCACGCGCCGCGGAGGCGGTCCGGGCCAACGTGGCCCAGGAGCTGGCGCTGGACGTGCTCTTCCTGGAGTTGCGGGAGCTCTTCCGGGCGGCGGGGGCGGCCGGGGATGTCGCGAGGCCGCGCCGCACGAGGATTCGCGGCGCAGCGCCAGAATAGTGATCCGGAACCGGCGCCGCCGGCGCCAAGGCGCCGCGGGAGCCGGCGGAGGTGAAGCAGGTGAGCGAAGGCAGGGCACGGGTGGTGGGCGTGCGGCTGCGCCCGGCGGGACCTGTGACGAACGTGGCCGCCGGGGACGTGGAGCCCGCGCTGGAGACGGCGGTGGTGGTCGAGGGCGAGCGGGGCCTGGAGCTGGGCTGGGTGGCGCGGCGGGGGCGCTGGAGCACCCCGGAGCAGGCCGCCGGGCTGCCGCGGCTGATCCGCATCGCCACGCCCCAGGACCTGGAGGCCGAAGCCGAGAACCGGCGGCTGGCCGACGAGGCCTTCGCCATCTGCGCCGAGCTGATCGAGAGCGACGGGCTGCCCATGCACCTGGTCGACACGCGCTACGCCCTCGACCGCTCGCGCCTGCTCTTCTTCTTCACGGCGCCGGAGCGGGTGGACTTCCGCCAGCTGGTCCGGCAGCTGGCCGCCCGCTTCCGCACGCGGATCGAGCTGCGCCAGGTGGGACCGCGCGACGCGGCGCGCATGCTGGGCGGCATCGGGCCGTGCGGCCGGATCCTCTGCTGCACCAGCTTCCTCAGGGAGTTCAGCACGGTCACCATCCGCATGGCCAAGGAGCAGGCGCTGGCGCTCAACCCCGAATCGCTCTCCGGCGTCTGCGGCCGGTTGAAGTGCTGCCTTCGCTACGAGTGGGCGAACGGGAGCGAGGGCGGGGGATCCGTGGCCCAGGGCGAGGTCCTGGCGGGAGCGGAGTAGCCCTTGGCGGGAACGCTCTACGTCGTGGCGACGCCGATCGGCAACCTGGAAGACGTCACGTTGCGGGCGCTGGCCGTCCTGCGCTCGGTCGACCGCATCCTCTGCGAGGACACCCGGCACACCTCGCTCCTCCTGCGCCACTACGAGATCCGCAAGCCGCTGGTCAGCTATCATGAGCACAACGAGCGCCGCCGGGCGGAGGAGGCGCTGGCCTGGCTGGAGGCGGGCGAGGAGCTGGCGCTGGTCAGCGACGCGGGAACCCCGACGCTCTGCGACCCGGGGTATCGTCTCGTCAGCCTGGCGGCGGAGCGGGGTTTGCGCGTCGTGCCCGTGCCCGGTCCCATGGCCGCGGTGGCGGCGCTCAGCGCGTCGGGCCTGCCGACGGACAGCTTCACCTTCGCCGGCTTCCCGCCCCGCCGCGCGGGACCGCGCCAGCGGTGGCTGGAGCGGCTGGCCGCGGAACCGCGGACGGTCGTCCTGTACGAGGCGCCCGAACGCGTGGCGCGGACGCTGGCGGAGATGTGCGAGGTCTTCGGCGGGGAGCGGCGGGCGGCGGTCGCGCGGGAGCTGACCAAGGCCTTCGAGGAGTTCCGCCGCGGGCGCCTGGACGAGCTGGCCCGCTCGCTGGCGGAGGAGACGGCGCGGGGCGAGTATGTCCTTCTGGTGGAGGGAGCAGGGCGGCGGCAGGCCGCCGGGGAGGGGACGGAGTGAACGGAGCCGGGGCGAGGTCGGGGCAGGGCGAAAAGCCTTCCTTCTACATGACCGTGGCGATCGACTACTCCAATTCGGTCCCGCACCTGGGGCACGCCTACGAGAAGGTGGCGGCCGACGCGGTCGTCCGCTACCATCGGCTGCGCGGCCGGGAGGGCTTCCTTCTCGGGGGCAACGACGAGCACAGCGTCAACGTCCTGAGGAGCGCGCGGGCGCAGGGGCTGGAGCCGAAAGCCTACTGCGACCGGATGCACCGGGTCTTCCGCGAGACGTACGAGCGGCTGGGCCTCCAGCTGGACGAGTTCATGCAGACCAGCGGCGAGCGCCACGCCCGCGCGGTCCAGTCGCTCGCCCAGGCCATCTACGACAACGGCTACGTCTACAAGGGCCTCTACGCCGGCTGGTACTGCGCCAGCTGCGAGGCCTTCTACCACGAGAAGGAGCTCGAGGAGGGCCGCCTCTGCCCGGTTCACCGCCGGCCGGCCGACTACATCGAAGAGGAGAACTACTTCTTCAAGCTCTCCGCCTTCCGCGACGCCATCCTCGAGCACATCGAGCGCCATCCCGACTTCGTCGAGCCCGAGACGCGGAGGAACGAGGTGCTGGCGGTCCTGCGCGGGGGGCTCGAGGACATCAGCATCAGCCGGGCCAACATGGAGTGGGGCATCCCGGTGCCCTGGGACCCCTCGCAGGTGATCTACGTCTGGTTCGACGCGCTGATCAGCTACGTCTCGGGGATCGGCTACGGCAGCGACCCGGAGCGCTTCCGCCGCTACTGGCCGGCCGACGTCCACCTGGTCGGCAAGGACATCAGCCGCTTCCACGCCATCATCTGGCCGGCCATGCTGATGGCCTCCGGGCTCGAGCTTCCCAGGAAGATCTTCGTGCACGGCTTCCTCAACTACCGCGGCTCCAAGCTCTCCAAGTCGAGCGGCAACGTGATCGCGCCCGCGGATCTCCTCGACCGCTTCGGGGTCGACCCGGTCCGCTGGTTCCTCTGCGCGGAGACGCCCTTCGGCGAGGACGGCGACTTCACGGAGGAGAGCTTCGTCCACCGGGTGAACGCCGACCTGGCCAACGACCTGGGCAACCTTCTCTCCCGCGTCACCGCCATGATCGAGCGCTACACGGAGGGGCGGGTGCCCTCTCCGGAGGCCAGTGACGGGCTTCTCCGCCGCGCGACGGAGGAGGCGAAGGAAGCGTACGTCCGGGCGATGGAGCGGCTGGCGCTGCGCGAGGCGGCGCAGGCCGCGCTGGAGCCGGTGCGCCGCGCCAACAAGTACCTGGACGAGCGGGCGCCGTGGGAGCTGGCGCGGCATCCCGGGCGGCGGGCGGAGCTGGAGGCCGTCCTCTACGACGTGGCGGAGACGCTCCGCCTCTGTGCCGTGCTGCTCTCGCCCTTCCTGGTGCGGGCGCCCGAGGCGATCTGGGAGCAGCTGGGCGTGGAGGGCTCGCCGCGCAGCGGCTGGGCGGCCGCCGGTTGGGGCGGCCTCCGGCCGGGCAGCCGGATCCGGCGGGGCCAGCCGATCTTCCCGCGCCTGGAGGCCCCGGCGGCGAGCACGGCGGCGGAGGCCGGCGCCGCCGGCGAGGAGGTCGCGGAGAGCTCCGAGCTGGTCGACATCGAGACGTTCCGCCGGCTCGACCTGCGCGTCGCGCGCGTCGCGGCGGCCGAACGGATCCCCGGCGCCGACCGCCTGCTCAAGTTGACGCTGGAGGCGGGCGGGCTGGGGCGTCGCCAGGTGGTCGCAGGGGTGGCCGGGCAGTACCGGCCCGAAGAGCTGGTGGGACGCCAGGTCGTCTTCGTCGCCAACCTGAAACCGGCCCGGTTGCGGGGCGTCGAGTCGCAGGGGATGATCCTGGCGGCCAGCGACGCGGCCGGAGTCGCGCTGGTGACGCCGGAGCGCCCGGTGGAGCCGGGGAGCCGCGTCAAGTGACGGGGCGGGGGCACGCTTGAGCGCGCGCGGCGGCGGCCGAGGGGCGTTGCAGGCGGAGCGGCCCGCCAGCGGGCCGCTCTTCGACGCTCACGCGCACCTGGGCGACCCGGCTCTGGAGGGCGACCGCCCGCAGGTACTGGAGCGCGCCGGGCGGGCCGGCATCCGCTGGATCCTCGACAACGGCACCTCGCTGGAGGATTCGGGCCGTGCCCTGGCGCGCCGCGGCAGTGCCGGCGGCGTGCGCGTCGAGGCGGCGGTGGGCATCCACCCGCACGAAGCCGCCCGGGCGCCGCGCGACTTCGCGGAGCAGCTGCGCCAGCTGGCCCGGCAGGGCGCCGTCGCCGTCGGCGAGATCGGCCTCGACTACCACTACGACTTCTCGCCGCGCCCGGTGCAGCGGGAGGTGCTCCGGAGGCAGCTCGAGCTGGCGCAGGCGCTCCAGCTCCCCGTCGTGCTGCACGAGCGGGAGGCGGCGGGCGACCTGCTGGAGATCCTGGACCGGGTGGGCCTGCCCGCGCGGGGCGGCGTCGTCCACTCCTTCTCGGGCGGCCCGGCCGAGGCGGAGGCCTACCTGCAGCGCGGGCTCCACCTGGGGATCTCCGGCATGGTCACCTTCCGCGGGATGGACGACCTGCGGGAGGCGGTGCGCAGGGCGCCGGCGGAGCGGCTGCTCTTCGAGAGCGATTCGCCCTACCTGGCGCCCCACCCGCTGCGAGGCCGGCGGAACGAGCCGGCGAACGTCGCCTGGACGGTGGCGGCGGTGGCGGAGCTGCGCGGCGAGTCGCCGGAGGCGCTCCTGAAGGCTTCCTGGAGCGGCCTGGCGCGGCTCTACGGGGCCGAGCCTCCGGCTGGGACGCGATGAGCCGGCTGCCGGGGACGTCGCCCGCGGAGCTGAAGGCGCTCCTGGCCGAGCTCGGCGTCCGTCCCAACCGGCGGCTCGGCCAGAACTTCCTGGTCGACGGACGGGTGCTGCGCTTCACCCTGGAGGCGGCCGCCGCCGGGCCGGACGCCGCGGTGCTCGAGGTGGGGCCGGGCACCGGCACGCTGACCGCGGCGCTGCTCGAGGCGGGCTCGAGGGTGCTGGCCGTGGAGCGGGACCGGCGGCTGGCCGCATGGCTGGCCGGCGCCCTGGCGGGGGAGCAGGGGCTCCGCCTGCTGGTGGGCGACGTCCTCCGCCTGGACTGGCGGGCGGTCTGGCGGGCGGAGATGGGCGGGGCGGCGCGCGCCCTGGTCGTCTCCAACCTGCCCTACGCCATCTCGGGCCCGTTCGTGCGCGACCTCCTCGGCGGCGACGAGCCGGTCTGGGAGCGCATGGTCCTGCTGGTGCAGCGCGAGTTCGCCGATCGCCTGACGGCGCTTCCTGGCGAGGAAGCGTACGGCGCGCTGACCCTCCTGGTCCGCCGCTACGCAAGGGCGGAGCGGCTTCGCGCGGTCTCGCCCGCCTCTTTCTGGCCCGAGCCCGAGGTGGAGTCGGCGCTGATCCGCCTCTGGCCGCTGGGGGAGCGACCGCCCAGGGAACCCTTCGAGTCGCTCGTCCGCGCCGCCTTCGCCCACCGTCGCAAGACCCTGGAGAACGCGCTCCAGCAGTGGGAGGGCCCCGGCGGGAGGCCGGACCGCGCCACGGTGCGCCGCCTCTGCCAGCGCGCCGGGGTGGAGCCTTCGCTGCGGGCGGAAGAGCTGGACGTGGCGGACTTCGAGCGGCTCGCCCGGGAGGCCGCGAGCGGCGGGATATAATGGGGTCGTGCAAAGCGCCCTTTCGGCGGCCGAGGAGGCGTTGCCGGCGGGAGTGCCGGAGGAGGAGATGGCGTTCTACAGCCCTACCCGAGGCATGCTCGACTTCCAGGGAGTCTTCGAGGAGATCGTCCGCTTCCTCGAGCAGGATCCTGAGGCCGAGTACAACCTGATCGTCGGCAGCGACTCCCAGCTTCGCAGCCACGACGTCGTCTACGTAACCGCCATCGTCGTCCACCGGCGCGGCAAGGGCGGGCGATACTTCTACGAGAAGCGGGTGCGGCGCAGGATCGAAAGCCTGCGCCAGCGCATTCTCTACGAGGCCTCGCTCAGCCTCCAGCTGGCGGGGCGGCTGGCGGAGGCGCTCTCGGAAAACGGGTACGCGCGCATGAACGTGGAGATCCACCTGGACATCGGCGCCCAGGGCGAGACGAAGGACCTGATCCGCGAAATCGTCGGCATGGTGACCGGCAGCGGTTTCGGCGCGCGCATCAAGCCCGACTCCTTCGGCGCCTCCAGCGTCGCCGACAAGTATACGAAGTGACGTCGGCTCCTGTTGACGGATAAGCGCCGTCCGCCTATAATACCTGCCCTTTGACGCGCTCCCCCCTTCCGTGGTAAGTTTTCAATGTACGGACGGAGAGGGGTGGGCGGCAGCGTGGCGGGCCAGAAGGAGATGCTGCAGATCCGGCGCGTTCTGGAGGCGCATCTCGGCGAACGGGTGAGGGTTCGCGCCAACAAGGGTCGCCGCAAGTTCGTCGAGCGCGAGGGAACGCTGGAGAGCACGTACTCGAGCCTCTTCGTGATCCGCCTCAAGGAAGGGATCGAAGGGCGTCACGTCTCCTACACCTACCAGGACATCCTCACCAGCGAGGTGGAACTCCGGCTCCTCGACCGCGAGGGGGAGCAGCTGTTGGCACCTTCGAACACGATCTGACCGCTTCCGTCGAACTCCATGCAGGTGGACATCGTCACATCCGTGCGAGGTCCGGCGGAGAAGGGAAGAATCGACCGGCCACCCCAGCGAGTGGCCGGTTTTCGTCTGTCGAACAACCGCCGAGCCATGCTTGACGAGAGCCGACAAAGTGCCCATCTTCACTGTGGGCTCCGGCGGCCCCGGGCTGGGCGACGCGCCGGCGGGGCGGGGGAAGGGTGTCCATCATCCGGCTGGAAGCGAGGGCCAAACTCAACCTATCGCTGCACGTCACCGGACGGGCCGGCGACTTCCACGCCATCACCTCCGTCATGCAGTCCCTCGTCCTCGCCGACCGGCTCGAAGTCGAGCCGGCCGAGCGTTCCTGCCTGCAGGTGAGCGACGGGCGCCTGGCCGGCGCTTCGAACCTCGTCTGGAAGGCGCTCCGCGAGCTGGAGGCGCACGCCGGTCGCCCGCTTCCCCTGGCGATCCGGCTGGAGAAGAGAATCCCGGTGGCGGCGGGGCTGGGAGGCGCCAGCGCCGACGCGGCGGCCGTCCTGCGGGCGGCGGAGCAGATCTACGGACTGGAGCTGACGGAGAGGGAGCGTTCGGCGGTGGCGCGGCGGGTGGGCTCCGACGTCCCCTTCGCGCTGCGCGGCGGCAGCGCCTACGTCGCCGCCACCGGCGAGGAAGTGGTGCCGCTCCCCTTCCTGGGTGACCTGGAGGTGCTCCTGGCGGTTCCCGAACCGCCGCTGCTCACCGCCGAGGTCTACGCGGGCTGGGACGAGCTGGCGGCCGCCGACCCGTCGCTGCTCCACGCCGACCCGCACCGGGCGCTGGGGCGGCTGCGGCCGGGGAGGCGGGAGACGTTGGGTGCGCTGATCCACAACGACCTCCTCGAGCCGGCGGCCCGCCGTTCGCCGCGCATCCGCGCCATCCTTGCGGCCTGGCGCCGGGTGACGCCGCTGGCGGGCATGAGCGGCAGCGGGCCGACGCTCTTCGCCCTGCCGGCCAGCCCCTCCGAGTCCGCGGAGCTGGAGCGGCTGGCCCGCCGGGAAGGGGCGCGCCTCCTCCGGAGCCGGTTCGCCCGGGCGGGCGTCGTCGCGGCGGCGGGGCGGGCGGAGCGCGGGGATGAGCCGGGCGTGGAGCCGGTCAATCGGGCGAAGGGGTGAGCCGGTTGGTGCATGCGATCGTCCTGGCGGGAGGGCCCAACACGGGGCCGTTGCGGGAGGTGGCCGAGGTCGCCTTCGAGGCCGAGGTGCCCGTGGCCGGCAAGGCGATGGTCGTCTGGGTGGTGGAGGCGCTCCGCCAGTCCGAGTGGGTGCGGGGCATACGCGTGATGGGCCCGGCGAGCCTGGCGCCGGCGCTCGAGGGGCTGGCCGAGCTGCGCGAGCCGGGGGCGACCTTCGCGGGCACCATGCTCCGCTCGCTGGAAGGCCTGGAGGCGAGCGACCAGCTGCTCTTCGTGACGGGCGACGTCCCGCTGGTGACGGGACCCATGATCGACCGCTTCGTCTCCGCGGCCGTGGAGGCCGGGGCCGACCTGGCCGCGCCCGTCGTGCTGCGCGAGGTCTGCGAGCGCGCCTATCCCGGGGTGCACCGCACCTACGTGCGCCTGCGAGAGGGGGCGGTCACCATGGGGAACCTCTTCCTGGCGCGCCCGTGGGTGATGCCGCAGGTGATCGAGGGCGTGCAGCGCCTCTACGACGCGCGCAAGAACCCGCTCCGCCTGGCCGGCCTCTTCGGCCCGGGCATGATCTTCCGCCTGCTCACCCGCTCGGCGAGCCTGCGGGAGCTGGAGGCCTACTTCTCCAGGCGGCTGGGCGGCGCCCGAGGCGTCGCGGTCGTCTCGCCCGATCCGGAGATCGGCATCGACGTCGACAAGGTCTCGGACTGGCGCCTGGCGGAAGAGCGGCTGGCGAGGAGGGCGAACGCTTGAAAGCGGAGGAGGAGGGCCGGGGCCTGGCACATCCGCGCCGCAGCCGCCGCCTCGTGGCGCTCACCTGGAGCTTCCTGGAGCGCCCGTCGCAGCTGGTCTCGCTCTCGCGCCTGGGCGAGGAGCTGGGCGTGGCCAAGTCCTCGCTGAGCGAGGACGCGGCCATCATCGACGCGACGCTTCGCTCGCTGGGCGTGGGGCGGCTGGAGACGGTCAGCGGGGCGGCCGGCGGTCTCCGCCTCCGCCCGGAGCTGGCGCCCGCGCTGGAGGAAGCCTGGCTCGACGAACTGGCCCGCCGCCTCTCCGATCCCGAGCGCATCCTGCCCGGCGGCTACCTCTACATGAGCGACATCATCTTCGACCCCGCCTGGTCGGGCCGCATCGGCTGGATCTTCGCCAGCCGCTTCCGCGACGCCGGCGCCGACCGGGTGGTGACCATCGAGACGAAGGGCATCCCCCTGGGGTTGATGACCGCGCGGGCGCTGGACCTGCCGCTGGTCGTCATCCGCCACGGATCACGCGTCAGCGAGGGCTCCTCGGTCAGCGTCAACTACCTCTCCGGCTCCGGCCCCCGCATCCAGACCATGTCGCTGGCGCGGCGGGCGCTGGGAGGGGCGCGCAGGGCGCTGGTCGTCGACGACTTCCTTCGCGGCGGCGGGACGGCGCTGGGGATCCGGCAGCTGCTGCGCGAGTTCGACTGCGAAGTGGCCGGGCTGGGCGTGCTCGCCGCCACGCGGACGCCGGAGGTGAAGCGCGTGGAGGGGTACGCCGCGCTGGTGGAGGTGGGCCTGGTGGACGAGGGCGCCGGCCGCGTGGAGGTCCGCCCGCTACCGTCCGGGCGGGAAGGAGGCGAGAGGCGGCGTGGAGAGGCCTGAAACGGAAACCGCGCCGGAGCCGTCGCCGGCGCTGATCCGCGAGGCCGCCCGGAGGCTGGCGGGGGTGGCGGAGCGGACGCCGCTCCTCCGCTCCGCGGTCCTCTCGGAACGGTACGGGTTGGACGTCTTCCTCAAGGCGGAGAACCTGCAGCGGACCGGCTCCTTCAAGGTGCGCGGCGCCTACGCGCGCATGCTCGAGCTGGGCCAGGAAGAGCGGCAGCGCGGCGTGGTCGCCGCCTCCGCGGGCAACCATGCGCAGGGCGTCGCCTTCGCCGCGCAGGCGCTGGGCCTGCCGGCGACCATCGTCATGCCCGTCGACGCGCCGATCACCAAACGATCCGCCACCGAGCGCTACGGGGCGCGGGTCGTCCTCTACGGGGAGAGTTTCGACGAGGCCTTCGCCTGGGCGGTCCAGATCGCCGAGACCAGCGGCGCCACCCTGATCCACGCCTTCGACGACCCGTGGGTGATCGCCGGCCAGGGCACCGTCGGCCTCGAGATCGCCGAGCAGCTGCCCGACGTGGACACCGTCCTGGTCCCCATCGGCGGCGGCGGCCTGGCCGCGGGCGTGGCCCTGGCGCTGAAGGAAGCCAACCCCGCCGTGCGCATCGTCGGCGTCCAGTCGGCCACCGTCCCCGCCGCCTACGAGGCGTTGCGGCGACGGCGGGCCGCGGCGGCGACGGGAGAGAGACCGCCGCGAGCCGAGGCGTCCCCGGACGGGCACCTGCCGACGCTGGCCGACGGCCTGGCCGTCAAGCGGCCGAGCGAGAGGACGCTGGCCATCCTGGAACGGCTGCTCGACGACGTGGTGGTGGTCAGCGAGGAGGAGATCGCCCGCGCCATCCTCCACTACCTCGAGCGCGAGCGCCTGGTGGTGGAGGGCGCCGGCGCGGTGACGCTGGCGGCGCTGGCGGCCGACGAGCGCCTGCGGGCCGGCGCCCGGCGCGTGGTCCTCCTGGTCAGCGGCGGCAACATCGACGTCGACCGCATCGCGCGGATCATCGACCGCGGCCTCTACGAGGAAGGGCGGGTGGCGCGCTGGAGCACGCTGCTGGACGACCGGCCGGGCGCGCTGGAACGCTTCCTGCACGTCATCGCCGAGGCCGGCGCCAACGTCCTGGACGTGGTCCACGACCGCATCGACGCGCGCATCCCGGTGGGGCGGACGCGCGTGACGGTGACGCTGGAGGTGCGCGATGCCGCCCACGGCGCGGAAGTCCACAGCCGCATGGTGGCGGCCGGCTACGACCTGGCGGGCTGAGCCGCCGCGGCGAAGGAGGCGCGAGCCGATGAACCTCGGGTTGGGGCTGCTGGTGGCGGCGATCCTCTTCCTTCTGGCCGTCCGCTTCCTCTTCGGTCTGGTCGCCTGGGTGGTTCGCATCCTCATCCTCCTGGCCGCCGTCGGCTTCGTCGTCTGGATGCTCCGCCGCTGAGCACGACTCGCCGGCCGAATGGTAGGAATTGGAAACACCGCGTCGAATCCACCCCCCGACCGGGGGAAGCCCGGCGGCGCCGGGAGGAAGCCCCGGAAGCGAGGAGGGATCGCGGTGGAAGTGACAGAGGTGCGCGTCCGGAGGCTGAACGGCCAGGGCAGGGTGCGGGGAAGCGCCAGCGTCACCTTCGACGACGCCTTCGTCGTCCACGACATCCGCATCGTGGAAGGCGAGCACGGCCTCTTCATCGCCATGCCCAGTCGCCGGACGCCCGCCGGCCAGTACCTGGACGTGGCCCACCCCATCACGGCGGCCATGCGGGACCGGCTCCAGGGGGCGATCCTCGCCGCCTTCCAGGCCGAGGAGGAGGTCCGCGAGGTCCGCGAGGGGACCGCCTGAGCCGGCGCAGGGCGGCGGGCGCCGCGCCCGGGCGGGGCCGGCGGGGTCGCCCCCCGCCGGCCCGAAAGCTCTCCTGACAGGTCACAGGTCAGGCTGTATAATGGCGCGGGCTTGCGGGCTCCGAAATCCTGTTCAGCCCTCAGGAGGGAAAAGCGTGGTGCGCAGAAGACCTGCACTGGTCTCGCTGCTGCTGGCCCTCAGCCTGGTCCTGGCCGCCTGCGGCGGCGCGCCGGCCGCGAAGACCGGTTCGCCGCAGCAAGGCCAACAGGCCGCCTCGGGCGGCAAGACGATCCGCGTGGGCCTGGTCACCGACGTGGGCGGCCTCAACGACCACAGCTTCAACTACCTCGCCGACCAGGGCCTGCAGCGCGCGAAGACGGAGCTCGGCATACAGGGACAGGTCGTCGAATCCCACAACCAGACCGACTACATCCCCAATCTGACCAACTTCGCCCAGCAGGGCTACGACCTCGTCATCGCGGTCGGCTTCCTCATGACGGACGCCGTCAAGACGGTGGCCAAGCAGTATCCCGACACCAAGTTCCTGCTCATCGACGACCAGATCGAGGGCATGCCCAACGTGGCCTCGGCCATGTTCCGCAGCGAGCAGGCCGGCTACCTTGTCGGCGCCCTGACGGGCCTGATCGAGAAGCAGCACGCGCTGCCCAACCTGAAGGGCCGTGACCAGGTGGCGGTCATCGGCGGCATGAAGATCCCGCCCGTGGACGCCTACATCGCCGGATTCCAGGCCGGCGTGAAGGCGGTCAGCCCGCAGACCAAGGTCAACCTCGTCTACGAGGGGAAGTTCGACGACCCGACGGGCGGCCGCGAGGTGGCGCTCAGCCAGATCGCCCAGGGGTCCGACATCCTCTTCCACGTGGCCGGCGGCACCGGGACCGGGGTGATCAAGGCGGCGGAGTCGCAGGGCGTCTACGCCATCGGCGTCGACGCGGACCAGAACTACCTGGCGCCGCAGACGGTGATCACCTCGGCGCTGAAGCGGGTGGACGTCGCCACCTTCGACGTGATCAAGTCGGTCCGGGACGGCACCTTCCAGCCCGGCGTCCACTGGTTCGACCTGACGAACGACGGCGTCGGCTACGCCAAGCCGGTCGCGGCCGTGCCGCAGTCGATCGTCCGGCAGGTGGAGCAGATCCGGCAGCAGATCATCGACGGCCAGATCAAGGTTCCGGCGACCGTCAGCCAGTAGCGCGGCTGCGGCGACGGCCGGTCGACGGGGCTGCCCGTCCGGCGGAGGCAGCCCCGCTTCATGGGTGGGGTGGGCATTGGACGAAGTGCTGCGACTGCGCGGGATCACGAAGCGCTTCCCCGGCGTCCTCGCCAACGACCGCGTGGACCTCGGGCTCCTCCGCGGCGAGATCCACGCGGTTCTGGGCGAGAACGGGGCCGGCAAGTCCACCCTCATGAAGATCGTGGCGGGGATGCTCGAGCCGGACGAGGGGAGGATCGAGCTGGACGGCCGGCCCGTCCGCTTCTCGAGCCCCCGCGATGCCATCGCCGCCGGCATCGGGATGGTCTACCAGCATTTCATGCTCATCCCCGTCTTCACCGTCGCGGAGAACGTGGTCCTGGGCGCCGAGCCGGGCCGCGGCCTGCGCTTCGACAGGCGCGAGGCGGAGCGCGAGGTGCGCGAGCTGGCCGAGCGCTACCACATGGAGGTGGACCCGGCCGCCCGGGTCGCCGACCTCTCGGTGGGGCTCCAGCAGCGGGTCGAGATCCTGAAGACCTTCTACAGGAAGGCGCGCATCCTCATCCTCGACGAGCCGACGGCCGCCCTCACGCCCCAGGAGGCGCGGGAGCTCTTCCAGGTGATGCGCAACCTGGCGGGGCAGGGCATCTCGATCCTCTTCATCAGCCACAAGCTGGACGAGGTGCTGGAGGTGGCCGACCGGATCACCGTCATGCGCCACGGACGGACGGTGGCCACGCTTCGCCCCGCCGAGACCAGCGAGCAGGAGCTGGCCAACCTGATGGTCGGCCGCGCCGTCCAGCTGACCAGCGTGCGGCCTCCCGTGGAGCGGGGGCCGGCCGTCCTGGAGGTGGCGGACCTGACGGTCCAGCGCGAGGACGGCCGCCCCGCGGTCCAGGGGGTCGGCTTCGCCATCCACGCCGGCGAGGTCTTCGGGATCGCGGGGGTGGAGGGGAACGGGCAGGCGGAGCTGGTGGAGGCGATCGCGGGGCTGCGGCCGGCGGCCGCCGGGCGGATCCGCTTCCTGGGGAGGGACGTGACCGCCTGGGACGCGCGGCGGCGGGCGCTGGCCGGCATCGCCTACGTGCCGGAGGACCGGGTGGGGACGGGTCTGGTGATGGGCTTCACGCTGGCGGAGAACCTGGCGCTCAAGCGGTACTTCCTGCCGCCGCTGGCACGGCGCGGCTGGATCGACCGGCGGGCGCTCTGGAGCGAGGCGAAGGGACGCCTGGAGGCGTACGACGTGCGCCCGCCGGAGCCCGGCCTGGCCGCCCGGGCGCTCTCGGGCGGCAACCAGCAGAAGGTGATCCTGGCGCGCGAGCTCGGCTCGGATCCCGAGCTGCTGGTGGCCTACCAGCCGACACGCGGGCTGGACGTGGGGGCGATCGAGTTCGTCCACGGGCAGATCCTCCGCCTGCGCGGGGAGGGGAAGGCGATCCTCCTGGTCTCGCTGGAGCTGGACGAGGTGTTGGAGCTGAGCGACACGGTGGCGGTGATGCACCGCGGCCGCCTGGCGGCCGTCTTCCCCGCCGGAGAGGCCGACCGCGAGAGGGTCGGCCTCTACATGACCGGCGGGCGCGAGCGGGCGCAGGAAGAGGAGGGGGCGGGGCGGTGAGGGGCGCGACAGGCCGCTGGCGGGCGGCGCTGATCCCGCTTCTCGCCGTCCTGCTCTCGCTTCTGATCGGCGCCGTGGTGATGCTGGCCAGCGGGTACAACCCGCTGCCCGCCTACGCGGCGCTCTTCGTGGGCGCCTTCGGCACGCCCTTCAACATCGCCACCACCCTGGCCCACTCCGTACCGCTGATGCTGACGGGGCTTGGCGTGGCCGTCGCCTTCCGCTCGGGGCTCTTCAACATCGGCGCCGAGGGGCAGTTCTGGGTCGGGTCGATCGCCACCACCTGGGTGGGTTACGCCGTGGGGGGTCTTCCTCCGGCCCTGCACGTCGCGCTGGCGCTCCTGGCGGGGGCGGTGGCGGGCGCCCTCTGGGGCGCGCTGGTCCCGGGCCTGCTGAAGGCGTACACCGGCGCGCACGAAGTGATCACGACGATGATGATGACCTACGTGGCCATCCAGCTGAGCCACTTCCTCCTCGAGGGCGGACCGATGCAGGCCCCGGGCTATACGCCGGTCTCGCCGGACATCCGGCCGTCAGCCTTCCTGCCGCTTCTGGTGCCGCGGACGCAGCTGAGCGCCGGGCTCTTCATCGCGCTGGGCGCGGCCGTGATCGCCTGGCTGATCCTGGAGCGGACGACGCTCGGCTACCGGATGCGCGCCGTCGGCTTCAACGCGCGGGCGGCGGCCTATGCGGGGATCGACGTGGCCGCGACGACGGTGCTGGCGCTGGGCCTGAGCGGCGCCTTCGCGGGCGTGGCCGGGGCGGTGGAGGTGCTGGGCGTCAACCACAGGCTCTACGACTCGTTCACCGCCGGCTACGGCTTCACCGCCATCGTCGTCGCCCTCCTGGCCAAGAACGACCCGTGGGCGACGCTGGGAGCGGCGCTCCTCTTCGGCGCGCTCTCCACCGGCGCCTCCTACATGCAGCTCTCGGCGGGCGTCCCCTCGCAGCTGGTGGACGTGGTGCAGGGCATCATCATCTTCTTCATCGCCGCCGATGCCATCATCGCCTGGCTGCTGCGCAGGAGCAGGAACAGGAAGGAGGTGGCGGCGTGAGCCTGGGCGACTTCCTGGGCGTGCAGACCTGGGTGGGGACGATCAGCTGGGGCGCGCCCATCGCCCTGGCGGCGCTGGGCGGCACCTTCTCGGAGCGGACCGGCGTGGTCAACATCGCCATGGAGGGGCTGATGCTGATCAGCGCCTTCTTCTCGGTCCTGGGTGCCTGGGCGCTGCACAACGCCTGGCTCGGCCTCGGGGTGGGCGTGGTCAGCGCCATGCTCTTCGCGCTGCTCTTCGCCTGGGGTGCCATCCGCTTCAAGGCCGACCAGATCATCCTG
This sequence comes from Bacillota bacterium, assembly GCA_029960955.1. Classification (GTDB taxonomy): domain Bacteria; phylum Bacillota; class Sulfobacillia; order JAIMAT01; family JAIMAT01; genus JAIMAT01. Next base: position 40,022 of record JASBVS010000017.1, on the reverse strand, counting down.
GGCATGGCCATCAATACGCTGGCCATGGGGCTGACCGGCTACCTGCTCAACACGATCTTCGGCTACGGCGGCACCCCCGTGAACACCCCGCAGCTGCCCACGGTGAGCATCCCGCTCCTGGCCTCGATCCCCTGGCTGGGGCCCGTGCTCTTCCGCCAGAACGTGCTGATCTACGCCCTCTTCATCCTTCTCGTGCTCTCGCACTTCCTGCTGTTCCACACGCGGCTCGGGCTGAGGATGCGCGCGGTGGGGGAGCATCCGCAGGCGGCGGACGCGGCCGGTATCAACGTCTACCGCATCCGCTACCTGGGCGTCCTCCTCTCCGGGTTCTTCTCCGGCCTGGCGGGCGCCTACCTCTCGATCGGGGCGCTGAACAGCTTTAATGTCAACATGAGCAACGGACGGGGGTACATCGCCCTGGCCGCCATGATCTTCGGCGGCTGGACGCCGCTGGGCGCCTTCGGAGCCTCCATGCTCTTCGGGTTTGCCAGTTCCATCGCCTTCAACCTGCAGGGGCTGGGCATTCCCAAGGACCTGGTTCTGATGCTTCCCTACGTCGCCACCATCGTCGCCCTGGCGGGCGTGGTCGGGCGGACCACGGCGCCGGCCGCCGACGGCGTGCCCTACGACCCGAGCGAGTCCAGCTGACGGGGGCGGAAGCGAGTTGGATCGGACGGTGGCGGTCATCCTGGCCGCCGGTCAGGGGAAACGGATGAGGTCGGCGCTGCCCAAGGTGATGCATCCGCTCCTGGGCCTGCCCATGATCGAGTACGCGGTCCGGGCGGCGGAAGGGGCCGGCGCCAGCCAGGTGCTGGTGGTGGTGCCGCCCGCGGGCGGGGCGATCCAGGAGTACCTCGGGGAGCGCTGCACCTACGTCGTCCAGCCGGAGCCGCGCGGGACCGGCGACGCGCTCCGCCAGGCGGAGCCGCTCGTGCCGCGGGATGCGACGCTCTGGGTGCTCTACGGCGACATGCCCCGGCTCCGGCCCGAGCTCCTGCGGGCGGCCCTGGAGGAGCACCGCCGGGCGCGGGCCACCGCCACGCTGACCAGCATGGAGCCGGCGGACCCCCGCGGTTACGGGCGGATCGTCCGCTCGCCGGAGGGCGACTTCCTCGCCATCGTCGAGGAAGCGGACGCCGACGAGGCCACGCGCTCGCTCCGCGAGGTGAACGCCGGGCTCTACGTCTTCGAGCCCGAGCCGCTCTTCGAGGCGCTCCGGCGCGTGGAGCCGCGCAACGCGCAGCAGGAGTACTACCTGGTCGACGCCCTGCCGCGGCTGCGGGAGGCCGGCGGCCGGGTGGCGGTCTGGCAGGCCGGCCGGCGCGACGAGTTCGAGGGCGTCAACGACCGCCGCCAGCTGGCCGAGGCGGAGCGGTGGCTCCGCCACCGCATCGCGGAGGGCTGGATGGAGCGGGGCGTCAGCATCGTCGACCCCGAGAGCACCTGGATCGGCCCGGACGTGGAGATCGGGACCGACGCCCGCATCGAGCCCATGAGCTGGCTTCTCGGGCGCAGCCGGGTGGGCGCGGGCGCGCGCATCGGACCCGGGGTCCACCTCGTGGACAGCCAGGTGGGTGAGGGGGCGACGGTCTTCTTTTCCGTGGTGGAGGCCAGCCGCATCGGCGACGGCGCCCAGGTCGGCCCCTTCGCCCATCTCCGCCCGGGCGCCGACCTGGCCGAGGGGGCGCTGGTGGGCAACTTCGCCGAGGTGAAGAACAGCCGGGTCGGCCCGGGTACCAAGATCCACCACCACAGCTACATCGGCGACGCACGGCTGGGCGCGGGCGTCAACATCGGAGCCGGCGTCGTGACGGTCAACTACGACGGGCTCAGGAAGCACCGCACCGAGATCGACGACGGTGCCTTCATCGGTTGCAACGCCAACCTCGTCGCCCCCCTGCACGTGGGCGAGCACGCCTACGTTGCGGCCGGCTCGACGCTCACCCAGGACGTGCCCCCCTGGGCGCTGGCCATCGCCCGCGAGCGCCAGTCGAACAAGGCCGACTGGGCCCGCCGGCGGCAGGAGCGCGCCGCCTCCGAGGAGGACCCGCGGTGAATCACCACGAGGAAGCCGAAGACCGCCCCTTCAGCGGGTTGAAGATCTTCTCGGGAACCGCCAACCCGCAGCTGGCCCGGGAGATCTGCGACTACCTGAAGGTGCCGCTGGGAAACGTCGAGGTGGGTCGCTTCTCCAACGGCGAGATCCGCATCTCGATCGGGGAGAACGTGCGCGGCGTCGACGTCTTCGTCGTCCAGCCGACGAGCCAGCCGGTCAACGACAACCTGATGGAGCTGCTGATCATGATCGACGCGCTCCGGCGCGCCTCCGCCGGCCGCATCACGGCGGTCGTCCCCTTCTACGGCTATGCCCGCCAGGACCGGAAGACGCGCGGCCGCGAGCCCATCACCGCCAAGCTGGTGGCCAACCTGATCACCGTCGCGGGCGCCAACCGCGTGCTGACGGTCGACCTCCACGCCGGCCAGATCCAGGGTTTCTTCGACGTCCCGGTGGACAACCTCTCCGGCGTGCCGCTGCTGGCCCAGTACCTCCGCCGGAGGGGGCTGGAGCGGGAGACGGTGGTCGTCTCGCCCGACGCGGGCGGCGTGCCGAGGGCGCGGGACATGGCCGACCGCCTGGGCGTGGGACTGGCCATCCTGGACAAGCGGCGGCCGGAGCCGAACGTGGCCGAGGTGACCCACGTCATCGGCGACGTCGAAGGCCGCGACGCGATCATCGTCGACGACATGATCGACACCGCGGGCACCGTGCGGGAAGGCAGCCTGGAGCTGAAGCGACGGGGAGCCCGGCGCGTCATCGCCTGCGCCACCCACCCCGTCTTCTCGGGGAACGCCTGGGAGAACCTGCGGGAGGCGGGGCTGGAGGAGGTGGTGGTGACCAACACCATCGCCCAGCCCGCCCGGAGCGAGATCGACGGCCGGCTGACCGTCCTCTCCACCGGGCCGCTCCTGGCCGAGGCGATCCGCCGCATCCACGGCGACATGTCGGTCAGCGCCCTGTTCAAGGAACCGCCGGCCATGCTGTAAGCTAGGGTCTCGTGGATCGGCCGCTGTGCCGGCGGTGCACCGGCGGCCCGCAGGGGCATACGAATGGAGGGTCGCAACGTTGGAACGTCCTGTGCTGCACGCCCGGCGGCGCGAGGCCGGGCATCCCAACCGGGAGCGGCGGGAGGGATGGCTGCCCGCGGTGGTCTACGGCGAGGGGGCCAGTGAGGCGATCGCCCTGCCGCGGCGCGAGTTCGAGGAGCTGGTCGCGACGGGCAACGTGCGCGGGCTCCTGGACCTGGAGCTGGAGGGGACGACCGCTCCGGCCATGGTGGCCGAAGTTCAGCGCCATCCCGTGAGCGGCCTTCTTCTCCACGTCGACCTCCACCGGGTGGCGCTCGACCGGCCCGTCCGCGCGGAGGTGCCGGTGGTGGTGACGGGGGAGGAGGAGCTTCTGAAGAGGCACGGCATCGTCGAGCGACTGCTCGACGAGATCGAGGTCGAGGCGCTTCCTTCCGCGCTGCCGGAGGAGATTCCGGTCGACGTGGGCGGCCTGGAGCCGGGGACGACGCTGACCGCCGGCGAGATCCGGCTGCCCGAGGGGGTGCGCAGGATCACGCCGGCGGAGGAGCCGGTGCTGACGATCACCCTGCCGCAGATCGAGGAAGCCGAGGCGGCAGGCGGCGCCGAGGCGGCCGAGGGCGAGGGGGCCGCCGCCGGCAAGGGTGGCGACTGAGCGCCCCGGACGCTGGCTGGTGGTCGGCCTGGGCAACCCCGGCCCCGAGTACGCAGCGACGCGACACAACCTGGGTTTCCGGGTGGTCGACGGGCTGGCCGGCGGCCAGGCGCCCGGGTGGAGGCGCGAGCGATCCTACCTCTGGGCGGAGCTGCCCGCCACAGGAAGGACCGCGGCGGCGATCCTGCTCAAGCCTCTCACCTACATGAACCTGAGCGGCCAGGCGGTACGGGCGGCGCTGGCGCGCTGGCGCGTGCCCCTCGGCAGGCTCCTCGTCGTCCAGGACGACATGGACCTGCCCCCCGGGCGCCTGCGGCTGCGCAGGGGCGGCCGCCCCGCCGGGCATCATGGAGTCGAGTCGGTGATCGAGGCGCTCGGGACGCCCGACTTCGCCCGCCTGCGCATCGGCATCGGCCACCCGCCCGCAGGGGAGGACGCGGTCGCCTACGTGCTGGGCGCGCCTGAGGGCGAGGAGCGGGAGCTCCTCGAGCGGGCCGTGGAGCAGGCGGCGGCGGTGGTGCGGCTGCTTCTCGAGTCGGACCTGGAGACCGCCATGAACGAGGCCAACCGCAAGGACGGAAGCGGAGGGATGCGGCCGGATTGAACGTCTGGGAGCAGCTCTACCGCGAGTGGCTCCAGCGCCCGGAGACGCCCGGCCTGCTGGACGTGATCCGGAAGGGCCGCAGGGCCTGGTTGTGGGGCTTGGCCGGAGGCGCCCTGCCCATGACCGTGGCCGCGCTGGCACGCGCCCTGGAACGGCGTACGCTCCTGGTCGTGGTGCCCAACCTCCGCCAGGCGGAGGAGCTGGCGCGGGACGTCGAGTGGTGGCGGCCCGGAAGGAGGGTGCTCGTCCTTCCTCCCATGGAGGCGACGCCCTACCGCCTGACGGCGCGCTCGTGGGACCTGCTCGCCCCGCGCCTGGAGGTGCTGGCAGCCCTTCTGGGCGGCGAGGCGTCGCTGGTCGTGGCGCCGGTGGACGCGCTGGTCCGGGCGCTGGAGCCGCCGGCGGTCTTCCGCAGGTACCTCCTCCGCCTCCGGCCCGGCGACGCAGCCGAGCCGGGCTTTCTGGCCGCGCGCCTGAGCGAGGCGGGCTACGAGCGCGTCGAACGCGTGGACGGACCCGGGCAGTTCGCCGTCCGGGGCGACATCCTGGACGTCGACCCGCCGGCGGGCGAGCCGGTCCGGATCGAGTTCTTCGACGACGTGGTCGACTCGCTCCGCTCGCTCGACCTGGAGAGCCAGCGGTCGCTGGAGCACCTGGAGGAGGCGCTCCTCTCGCCCGCCTGGGAGGTGCAGGCCGGCGCGGAGGAGCGGCAGGCCGCCGTCGAGCGCGCGGGGGGGCGCCTGGACGAAGCCGCGCGCGAGGAGCTGCGGGGCGGCGGGGATCCGTCCCGCTTCCTGCCGCTGATCCACCCGACGGCCGGCCTGGAGGCCTACCTGCCGCCGGGGACGGCGACGCTGGCCGTGGAGCCGGCGCGGCTGCGCGAGCGGCTGGAGGGGATCCACCGCGAGTGGCGGGAGCGGATCGCGCGGCTGGCGGAGCAGGGGGCGCTGATCCCCGGGCAGGAGGGGCTGGTGCTCGAACCCGAGCGGGTGGGTGCGCTCTGGAGGGAGTGCCCGGGGCTGGACCTCTCGGGCCTGGCGCCGGCGGCGACGGAGGCGCGGCCGGTGGAGGTCCGCGCGCGCGCCATCCCGGCCTTTCGCGGCCAGCTGGCGCTTCTCACGCAGGAGATGGAGCGCTGGCGGGCCCGGCGTCAGCGCTGCCTCATCGTGACCGAGGTCGCCTCCCAGCGGCACGCGCTGGCCGAGCAGCTGCGGAACGAAGGACTCGAGGCCGTCGAGGCGCCGGACGGCAACTGCGAGCTGCCGGAGGGCGCCATCCGGCTGGTGGAGGGCAGGCTGGGGAGCGGCTTCGAACTGCCAGGGCTGCGCCTGGTGGTGCTGACGCCGGGCGAGCTGCGCGGCCGCCAGCCCGGCATCCGGCGGCCACGGCCGCGCCTCGAGTCGGTGGGGCAGGCGCTCTCGCGCTGGGAGGATCTCGCGCCGGGCGACTACGTGGTCCACGTCCAGCACGGGATCGGGCGCTTCCTGGGCGTGCAGGCCATGGAGGTGCAGGGCGTCCGCCGCGACTACATGATCCTGGAGTACGAGGGCGGCGACCGGCTCTACGTCCCCACGCAGCAGATCGACGCCGTGCAGAAGTACGTCGGCGCGGAGGGCCGGGCGCCGCGCCTCTACCGCCTCGGAGGCGGCGAGTGGGAGCGGGTGAAGGAGCGGGTCCGGAGCTCCGTGCGGGAGATGGCGGACGAGCTGCTCCAGCTCTACGCCGCGCGGCAGGCGGTGGAGGGGCACGCCTTCTCGCCGGACACGCCCTGGCAGCGCGAGTTCGAGGAGAGCTTCCCGTACGAGGAGACGCCCGACCAGCTGCGCGCCGTCGAGGAGATCAAGCGCGACATGGAACGCCCGCGGCCCATGGACAGGCTGCTCTGCGGCGACGTGGGCTTCGGCAAGACGGAGGTGGCGCTGCGCGCCGCCTTCAAGGCGGTGATGGACGGCAAGCAGGTGGCCGTGCTGGTCCCCACGACGGTCCTGGCGCAGCAGCACCTGGTCACCTTCCGCCGGCGGCTGGCCGGCTTCCCCGTCCGCGTCGAGGCGCTCAGCCGCTTCCGCTCCACCGCCGAGCAGGAAGCGATCCTCACCGCCACCCGCCGCGGCGAAGTGGACGTCCTGATCGGGACCCACCGGCTGCTCCAGTCCGACGTCGGCTTCAAGGACCTGGGCCTGGTGATCGTCGACGAGGAGCAGCGCTTCGGCGTCGAGCACAAGGAGTTCCTCAAGAAGCTGAAGAGCTCCGTCGACGTGCTGACGCTGACCGCCACGCCGATCCCGCGGACGCTGCACATGTCGCTGGCGGGCATCCGCGACATGAGCGTCATCGAGACGCCGCCCGCGGGCCGCTTCCCCGTGGAGACCTACGTGGTCGAGTACGACGAGGCGCTGGTGCGCGAAGCGCTGGAGAGGGAGCTGGCGCGGCACGGGCAGGTCTACTACGTCCACAACCGTGTCCAGACCATCGACCAGGCCTACGAGCGGGTGCGTCGCATGCTCCCCGATGCGCGGGTGCTGGTGGCGCACGGCCAGCTCTCGGACGAGCGGCTCGAGCAGGTGATGATGGACTTCCTTGAGGGTCGCGCGGACATCCTGGTCTGCACCTCGATCATCGAGAACGGCCTCGACATCCCCAGGGTGAACACCCTGGTGGTGGAGGACGCCGACCGCTTCGGCCTCGCCCAGCTCTACCAGATGCGCGGCCGCGTGGGCCGCTCCGACCGGATCGCCTTCGCCTACTTCACCTACAGGAGGCAGAAGGTGCTCCCGGAGACCGCCCAGAAGCGGTTGGAGGCGCTGAAGGACTTCACCGAGCTGGGCTCCGGCTTCCGCATCGCCCTCAGGGATTTGGAGATCCGCGGCGCCGGGAATATCTTGGGAGCGGAGCAGCACGGCTTTATCGCCTCGGTCGGTTTCGACCTCTACGCGCAGATGCTGGAAGAGGCGGTGCGGGAGCTCCGGGGCGAGCGAAGCGTGCCGGCCACGCGGGCGACGGTCGAACTGGCGCTCGACGCCTACGTCCCGGACGGATACGTGCGCGATCCGAGGCAGAAGATCGAACTGTATAAGCGGGTGCAGCGCCTGGAGCAGGCGGACGAGGTCGACGAGCTGCTGGAGGAGCTGGTCGATCGCTTCGGCGATCCGCCCGAGGAAGTACGGAACCTGCTGGAGCTGGCCAGGCTGCGCATCGCGGCGACCGAGCTGGGGATCCTGGCGCTGACGCAGGAGCGAAGGGAACTCCACGTCCAGTTCGCGGGCTTCCTGAGCAGCCTGAAGCCCGAGCTCCAGGGGCTGGCGGTCCCGGGCGTGGGGCGCGCAAGGGTCGACGCCGGAGGCCGGGTCGGCTTCCGCATCCCCACCGGCCCGGTGGCCGGACCGGAGCTTCTCGACCGTGCGCGGAGGGTGTTGCAGGCGGTGGCCGCGCTGGAGGGCGTGCGGCGCTGGAGCCGCCAGGCCGGAAGCGCGTCGGCGACGTTCCGCTGAGCGCCGACTCCGCCGGGGATCGCCCGGCGGCCGGGCCTGCTCTCCCGGCGGGGCGCGGCGGCGCCGGAGCGCCTGCCGTATAAGTCGTATAAACCGTCGAAACGCCCCCGTACACTATCCGCGAGGGCGGTGCGGGAGAGGGGGGTAGACATGAAGGCTACCGGCATCGTCCGGCGGATCGACGATCTGGGACGGGTGGTCATCCCCAAGGAGATCCGCCGGACGCTCCGCATCCGCGAAGGGGATCCCCTGGAGATCTTCGTCGACCGGGACGGCGAGGTCATCCTGAAGAAATATTCGCCCATCGGCGAGTTGAGCGACTTCGCCAAGGAGTACGCCGAATCGCTGCACGAAGTCTCCAGGCACGTGGCGCTGGTCTCCGACCGCGACGTCTTCATCGCGGTCGCAGGAACGGCCAAGAAGGAGTTCATGGACAAGCGGGTCGGACCGGCCGTGGAGAGGGCGATGGCGGAACGCCAGGTGATCGTCGGCCAGAACGGCGAGGAGCCGCTTCTTCCCGCCGACGACGAGGCGAACGCGCACCTCACCGCCTACGCGATCGCCCCCATCGTCGCCCTGGGCGATCCGATCGGGGCTGTCATCCTCTGCTCGCACGAGCCGGGAGCGAGCATGGGCGAGACCGAGCAGAAGCTGGTCAGCGCGGCGGCCAGCGTGCTGGGCAAGCAGATGGAGCAATGAGCGGCACGGGAGGAGACGGGGCCGGGGCGAGGAACGTCCCGGCTCCGGTCTCTTCGGCCCGCTCCGCGGCGGGCGGGGAGGGAACCGCCTCGTGCGGCCGAAAGAGGCGCCAGAGCGGATCCAAGGTCGAAGGGGGAGGGGAAGCCGGTTGCAGGCGAACCAGGAAGGGGTCGGCGACGCCTTCCTCGAGGCGGTGCGCACCGTGCGGCGCCTGCGCGAGCCGGGCGGCTGTCCCTGGGACCGCGAGCAGGACCATCGTTCCCTCCGCCGCTACGCCGTCGAGGAGGCGTACGAGCTGGCCGCCGCAGTCGACGGGGGCGACCCGGCCGCCATCGAGGACGAGCTGGCCGACCTCCTCCTCCAGGTCCTCCTCCACGCCGTCATCGCCGAGGAAGCGGGCGAGTTCACCCTGACCGACCTCCTCCGGCACTTCACGCGCAAGCTGGTCCGGCGCCACCCCCACGTCTTCGCCGGCCTGGAGCTGCGCACGGCCCGGGAGGTGGAGCGGGGCTGGGAGCAGATCAAGGCCGGGGGTCCCGCGACCGGCCGCCCCTCCGCGCTGGGGCGGCCCCCGTTCGAGCAACCCGCCCTGGCCGCCGCCCAGGAGATCGGCGAGCGCGCGGCCGCCGCCGGCTTCGACTGGGAGAGCGTCGACGGCGTCTGGAAGAAGCTGAGCGAGGAAGCCGAGGAGCTTCGGCAGGCCCGGGATCCGCTGGCGCGCGAGGAGGAGGCCGGCGACTTCCTCTTCACAGCGGTCAATCTCTGCCGATGGTACGGGGTGGACGCGGAGCTGGCCCTGGCGCAAGCCAACCGCAAGTTCGTCCGACGGTTTCAAGCCATGGAGAGGCTGTCGCAGGGTTCGCTGACGAATTTCGACGCCGCGGAGCTGGACAGACTCTGGCAACAGGCGAAGTCGACGGCTGCACCGGGCCCGGTGGAAGCGGAGAGGAGCGATCCCAAGGCAAGCGACTGACGGATTTGGGAGGAATGTGGGAAACGGGCGCGAATACCGCCTCCGAAAACTCTCACGGGGGAGCGAATCGACCTTGAACAAGAACGATCTGGTGGCTGCCGTCGCCGACAAGACCGGCCTGACGAAGAAGGATTCCGAGCGTGTGATCAACGCCGTCATCGACGGGATCCAGGAAGCGCTGGCTGGCGGCGAGCGCGTCTCGCTGGTCGGTTTCGGCACCTTCGAGGTTCGCCAGCGCAAGTCGCGCGTGGGCCGCAACCCGCGTACCGGCGAGACCATCCAGATCCCCGGCAACGCGGTGCCCACCTTCAAGGCCGGCAAGACGCTCCGCGAGATGGTCACCAAGCGCTGAGGCGCCGGGACCGAGAGGATCGACGCGATCACGGGCGGGCTCCAGGGCCCGCCCGTTGCCTGCGAGCGGGGGTGGGCGGGTTGCGCCTGGACAAGTGGCTGAAGGAGAGCCGGCTGGTCAAACGCCGGACGGTGGCCAGCCAGCTCTGCCAGGCCGGGCGGGTCTGGCTGAACGACCGCCCCGCCAAGCCCGCCAGCGAGGTGAAGACCGGCGACCGGCTCCGCCTCCTCCTGGGGAGTCGCCTCGTGGAGGTGACCGTCCTCGAAGGCGAGCCCCGCGCCGGCCGCGGGGAGCCGCCCTACCGGCTGGAAGACGAACGGACGACCGCTCCGCCCCCGCCTTCGGGGTGAAGGCGTGATCTCGCCCGTCCGCGCGACATAGGATGCAACGACGAACGCCCGGACGGGGGTGCGGGCATGGAGAAGACGGAGCAGGGCCGGCACGAGCTGCACCTCGTCGACCGGAGCAGCCTGCGCGTCGTCGGGGTCGAGAACGTGGAGAACTTCGACGAGAACCAGGCGCTTCTCGCCACTCCGCTCGGCCTTCTGTCCATCCGCGGGAGCAACCTGCACATCCGCCAGCTCGACCTCGACGCCAGCGAGTTCGCCATCGAAGGCGAGATCGTCGCCCTGGAGTACCGCGAGTCCCGGGCCCTCCGGCACCGCGGGCGGGGCCTGCTGGCGCGCATGACGCGCTGAGACGACCGTGCCGCCTTCGCCTTCCGGATCGACGGACCTGCTGGGCGGGCAGGTCTACGTCTTCCTCCTGAGCATCCTGGCGGGTGACGCGGTCGGCTTGCTCTACGACCTCTTCCGGGCGACGCTGCACCCTGGACGGCGGCGGGGGTGGGCCGCCGACCTGCTCGACCTCCTCTTCTGGCTGCTGGCCGCCCTCCTTCTGGCGGTCGCCATGATCCTCGGCAACTGGCTCGAGTTCCGCCTCTACCCCCTGCTGGGCGCCGCCGCCGGCCTCGCCCTCTACTTCGGGCTGGCCAGCCCGGTCGTCTACGGCGCGCTGGTGGCGGTGCGCCGCGCGGCGGTCCAGGCTCTGCAGGGCTTCCTTGGCCGGCTCGCGCACCGCTGGGTCGGTCCGCTGCGGAGGAGGTTGGGCGGTTCGGCCTGCCGCGCCGGGCGCCGCCTGCTCCGCCGCCTCCCCCGGCCCTCCCGCCGCTGGCGGCGTCTCGGCCTCCGCCTGCGCCGCCGGCTGCGCGGGAGCCGCCGGCGGCGCCGCTGAGCGGGGCCGGCCCCTCCCGCGCCCGGACGCATCTGCCCGTCCGCCTTCCCGGCGCAAGGCCGGAAGAGAGAGGACCCGTCCCTCCCGAGGAAGGAGATCTCGCCGGGAGGCAGGGATCCGGGGCCTGTCCGCGAAACATCCCCTGCGTGTACACAATTTGTACTGGATTTGTACACAGTCTTCTCCACAGCTGTGAACAACGTGGCGCGGGGGCCGGGCTGTGCGGGTCGAAATCCGGGGAGTGGAACGCCTCAGCTTCCGGGAGCGGCAGGTGGTGGCGCTGAAGGAGATGGGCCGGTCGACCGACGAGATCGCGGCCGCCCTCTCCCTGGCTCCCGCCACCGTCTCGACGCTGCTCAACCGCGCGCGCAGCAAGGGGTATCAGGTGGTCATCGTCCTGGAGGGCGATCCGCTGGGCTTGAGCGCCGCGGACGACCTGGACGCCGGCGGCTCCGCCGGGCAGGGAGAGGGTGAGACTCGATGAACGCCGCGAGCAAAGGCGCAGACGCGCTGCTCGAAACCTGGCCGGAGGCAGAGGGCTGGCCCGCGGAGGGCGTGCGGGAGCCCGCCACCGGGGTGACGGTGGCGCCCGAGCCCTCGCGCCTGCCCGAACGGCGGCCCAGGCTTCGCCTGGCGCGCCCGGGGCAGCTTCTCTCCGTCGTGCTGGGCGGCGCCCTCCTCGTCCACCTCGGCCTGGCTGGCCTCCACCTGGTCGAGGTGCAGCGGCAGCTGGCCGCCGCCCGGCAGCTGGTCTCGGAGCAGGAGGCCGCCAACCAGGCCCTGGCGCAGCAGGCGGCGCGACGCGAGAGCCTCGCCTACGTGGAGCAGATGGCGCGCAGCGAGTTCGGCCTGGTCCGTCCCGGCGAGACCGTCTACAGGGTGGGGGACGGGCAGTCCGGCCCGGGAGGCCGCCCGGAGACCGGGTCGAGCGCGGCTCCCGCGGTGCCGGGCTCGGCTTCCTCGCTCGGTGCCGCCCTGGGGGCGCTTCTCTCCCGCTGACGCCTGCGACGCCGGCCCGTTTTGACCCCCTGCCGGGGCTGAGCTAGAATCGGATCAAAAGGAGCCGGAGGAGGAGAGCCGAGCGCATGGCGTTGGAAGTCGGCAGCGTGGTGGAGGGCGTCGTAACCGGTGTGACGAATTTCGGCGCCTTTGTCCAATTGCCGACCGGAGAGACAGGACTCGTCCACATCTCGGAAGTCTCGGACGAATACGTGGAGAACATCGAGGACTTCGTCAAGAAGGAGGACCACGTCCGGGTCAAGGTGCTCTCCATCGACCCGGTGGCCAAGCGTATCGGCCTCTCCATCCGGCAGGCTCAGGAGGGCTGGAAGCCGAAGCCCAAGGGCGGGCGGCAGCGTGGCCCTCGTCGCGGACCCCAGAGCTTCGAGGAGAAGCTGGCCCGGTTCATGAAGGAGAGCGAAGAGCGGCAGCGCGACGCCCGCCGTCGCACCGAGGGTAGGCGGGGCGGGCGCGGCCACTGAGCGACCTTGACCCTGCTGCCGGGATGCTGGAATGGGCAGACAGGGGCGACTTAAAATCGTCGGGGCGCAAGCCCGTGGGGGTTCGACTCCCCCTCCCGGCACCAGCTTTCACCCGCGGCAGAGCCGCGGGTTTTTTTCGGACCGCGGCACCTTCCCGCCGCGGCACCTTCCCCTCCTCTCGGCCCCGGGCGGCGGCGCATAGGCGGTCGCTCCGCGGGGAGACTGGAAGCGGTCACGAGATCCGGCAGCGGCGGCGGACGGCTGGCAGTCGCCGGGCGCCGTGCCGGAACGGGGGGATGCCGCTTGGCGATCACGTACACCGAGAGCTGGTGGCTGGAAGAGTGCGCCAAGGCCGAGGAGCAGGCGGCCAGGAAGTACCTGGCCTACAGCGACCTGGCCACCGACACGGAGTTGAAGCGCGTCTGCGACGACCTGGCCAGCATGCACCGCCACCACCTGGACATGCTGGCCGGCGCGGTCGCCACCATGATGTGAGACCTGGGCCGGGTGAGGTGAAGGCGATGCAGGCTCTTCCGATCGGCGACAAGGAGATCGCGTCGGAGATCCTCATGACGGAGAAGCGGATGGCCGAGATGCTGGTCCGGGCCACGCTGGAAGCGATGCCCGGCCGGGTGCGGAACGAACTCCAGCGGGCGACGGACGAGACGGTCCGCTCGGCGGAACACGTCTTCAACTACATGAACCGGCGCAACTGGTACAACCCGCGGAACGCCGACCCCCAGACGGTCAGCTGGTTCCGCAGCGCCGTCGACCGGATGCGCAACGACCTGGGCAGCATCTGGGCCAGCCGGGCAGGCCGCTTCGCCACGATGCCGGCAGGGCCCGGGCCCGGAGGGGACGGCGGCTGGGGGCAGCCCGGTCCGGGGCCGGCCTGGAACCGCCCCGACCTGCGGCCCGGCGAGCCCGCGCCGGCCGCGGGGCCGGGTTACGGGTGGCCCGATCCGGGCGGCTTCCGCCCGGGCGGCCCGGGGATCTGACCCGCTCCGCCCGTCGCGAGGCCGGTGGCGCGAGCGGGCCGGGGCGGCCGTCGAAGGCCGCCTCGGCCTTCCTCCGGCGGTCGAGGAGGGAAGGGGAAGGCGGTCGGGAACTCCTCTACCCGGGCGGCCGGCAAGGCGGACGGAGACCGGCCCGCCCGAGCGGAGAGGAGGATTCGGGAACGAGCAGTCGGGAGAGGGAAGAGGCGCGCCGCAAGCTGGAGGAGCTGGCGGCGCGCGTCATCGATCACCAGCTCGACCTGCTGCCGCCGCTGGCGACCGACCTGGGCATCCACGACCGGGACGACCGGCTGGGCGAGTTCGACCAGGCGGCGGCCGAGCGGGCTGCGCGCAAGACGCGGGAGCTGCTGGGCGAGGCGGAGGCGCTCGACACCGGGTCGCTCGACCCGGAAGAGCTGGCGGACTGGCGGACGCTGCGCATGGCGCTGGAGAGCCTGCGCCTGCTGCTGGAGGAAGAACGGCCCTGGGCGAGCGACCCTTCCTTCCCCATGGAGCTGGCGGCCTGGTCGGTCCTCAGCCTGGCCCGGCGCAGCTTCGGCAGCCCGGAGAGCCGGCTGCGCGCGCTGGTCGGCCGCGAGGAGGGCATGCCGGCGCTCTTCGAGGCGGCGCGGCACAGTCTGGAGAACCCGCCGGAGATCCGCGTGCGCATCGCGCTGGAGCAGCTGCCCGGTACCGCCGCCTTCTTCGAGCGGGAGCTGCCCGCCGCCTTCGCGGGCGTCGGCGACGCCGCCCTGCGCCGGCGCTTCGAGGAGGCCAACCGGCGCGTGGTCGACGCCTTCCGGCGCTACACCGCCTGGGTCGAGGAGGAGCTCCTTCCTGGCGCGCACGGGAGCTTCGCCCTGGGCGAGCGGCTCTTCCGCGCCAAGCTCCGCTGGCAGGAGGGCGTGGAGACGCCGCTCGACGTGCTGGAGCGGCGGGGCCGCGAGGAGCTGCGCCGGCTGCAGGAGCTCTTCCGCGAGGCGGCCGGCCGGATCGCGCCGGGCCGCGAGCCGGTGGAGGTGCTGCGCGAACAGGCGCGGCAGCATCCCGCCGCAGGCGAGGTGCTGGACTTCACGCGCGGTCTCCTGGCGGGGCTGCGGCGCTTCTGCGAGGAGCGGCGCATCGTCACCATCCCCAGCCCCGTCGACCCGGCGGTGGTGGAGACGCCGCCCTTCATGCGCGCCACCACCCTCGCCTCCATCGATCCGCCCGGCCCCTTCGAGCGAGAGTCGAAGGAAGCCTTCTTCCAGGTGACGCTGCCCGATCCGCGCTGGAACGCGGAGCAGAAGGAGCAGCACCTGGGCGCGCTCAACCGCTACACGGCGGAGATCATCGCCGTCCACGAGGTCTTCCCGGGCCACTACGTCCAGTTCCTCCACCTGCCGGCCTCCTCCAGCCGCGTCCGGAAGGTCTTCAGCGCCACCACCTTCACCGAGGGCTGGGCCCACTACACGGAGGAGATGATGCTGGACGAGGGGCTGGGCGACGGCGACCCCCGCCTCCGCCTCAGCCAGGCGATGGAGGCGCTGGAGCGCGCCGGCCGCTACCTGGTGGCCATCGGCATGCACGCGGGCGGGATGCGCTTCGAGGAGGCGGTCGACCTCTTCCGGCGCGAGTGCCACATGGAGCCGGTGGCGGCCCGGCGCGAGGCGTTGCGCGGTACCACCGACGCCATGTACCTGGCGTACACGCTGGGCAAGCTGGAGATCCTCGACCTGCGCGACGCCTGGCGCCGCCGGCAGGAAGCGCGCCGCGAGCCGTTCGACCTGCGCGCCTTCCACGACGCCTTCCTCGCCCACGGGGCCCCCGCGCTCCCGGTCCTGCGCGACCTTCTTCTGGACGGGGAGCCCGGGCCGGAGGGGCCGGAGGCGGAGCGGCGGTGACGCACCTCTTCGCCCCGTTCCGCGTGCGCGGCCTGGAGCTGCGCAACCGGATCGTCATGTCGCCCATGTGCCAGTACATGGCCGCGGAGGACGGGATCGCCCGCGACTGGCACCTGGTCCACTACGGCAGCCGCGCGGTCTACGGACCGGGGCTGATCGTGCTCGAGGCCACGGCCGTGGAGGCCCGCGGCCGGATCACCGAGCATGACCTCGGCATCTGGAGCGACGAGCAGGTCGACCCGCTGCGGCGGATCGTCGACTTCCTGCACGAGCAGGGCGTACCGGCCGGCATCCAGCTGGCCCACGCGGGGCGGAAGGGGCGCGCGCGAGGCGAGCGGATCATCGGACCGACGGCGGAGGCCTTCCGGCCCGGCGATCCCGTACCGGAGGCGATGGACCGGGCGGCCATCCGCGAGGTGGTCGCCCGCTTCGCGGAGGCGGCCCGGCGGGCGGTCCGTGCCGGCTTCGACTGGATCGAGATTCACGGCGCCCACGGCTACCTGCTGCACGAGTTCCTCTCCCCGCTGGTCAACCGGCGCGAGGACGAGTACGGCGGTTCGGAGGAGGGGCGGTTGCGTCTTCCCCTGGAGGTGGTTCGGGCGGTGCGGGCGGAGGTGGGGGCGGACTTCCCGCTGGCGGTCCGCCTCTCGACCACCGACTACGCACCGGGCGGGCTCGACCCGGCGGCGACGGTCCGCATCGCCCGCGCGCTCGGCGAGGCGGGCGCCGACCTGTTCGACTGCTCCTCGGGCGGGGCGCTGCCCATCCAGCCGGAAGAGCATCCGGGCTACCAGCTGGAGGCGGCCATCCGCCTCCGGCGGGAGCTGGGGGTGCCGGTGGCGGCGGTCGGCCGCATCGCGGAGCCCGAGTTCGCCGAGGCCATCGTGGCCAACGGCTGGGCCGACCTGGTGGTTCTGGGAAGGGAACTCCTGCGCCACCCCAGCTGGCCGCAGGACGCGGCGCTCCGCCTGGGCGTGCGGCCCGAGCCGGCCCACCCGTACGAGCGGGCCTACCGGGCGTGGGAGCACGGCCTCCGCCGGGTGGGAAGCGGGCGGGCGCTGGAGCGGCCGGCCTGAGCTATTCGTGGACCAGCTTCCAGGGGCCCTGCCAGAAGCCCTGGCGGTCCCAGCCGTAGGCCTGGCGGTAGAGGGCGCCGCAGCGGGGGCAGACCGCCTCGCGCTGGCCGCGGCCGGGAGAGGGGGGCAGCGGCTCGACGGGGACGGCTTCCTGGCAGAGGACGCAGCGGAGCGACTCCGCCGGGTGGTTCCGGCGGCGAGGAAAGCGGAACACGCCTCCACCTCCATGCCTGAGCGTACCCCCGGACAGCGGGGGTCAGGTTGACCCTCCGCCGCCGTCGTCGTACATCAAAGGCGGTGACTGCGGAGAGGCTCTTTCAGCGGCGAGCGCTGTGCGGCGGCTCCGGCCGCGCCGGTCGCCTCGCCCCGAGACCGGGAAGGAAGGGTCGGCCATGTTCGAAGATCGTCCGCTTCCTCGACGCTGGCGCGGTCGGAGGATGTGGAGCTCCTTCGAGGAGCTGGAGCGGATGCGGCACGAGCTGATGCGGTTCTTCGAGGAGCCGGCGCTGGCCTGGACGCGGCTCTGGGGCCCGCGCAGCGACGTCTACGAGAGCGGCGACGAGCTGGTGGTGAAGGTGGAGCTGCCCGGCGTCGACCCGAAGAACCTGGACGTCCGGGTCTACGAAGACCGGGTCGTGATCCGCGGCACCAGCGAGGAGGAGACGACCGTCGAGGAAGGCCAGTTCTACCGCCGCGAGCGGCGGCAGGGCAGCTTCCACCGGGTGATCCCGCTGGACGTGGAGGTGGTGCCCGAAAAGGCGCGCGCCACCTTCCGGAACGGCCTGCTGGAGCTGCACATCCCCAAGGCCGAGCCGGCCGACGACGGGCATCGGGTTCCGATCGACTGAGGTGGCGCCGCACGGCGCCATGAGCGAAGGGAGGCGGCGGGTCCCTGCCGGGCGGGCCTGCCGCCTGCCTCTCTCTACGGGCGGCGTGAAGGAGGGCGACCCCCCCGCGCGGAAATGGTGCGGCAAGCTCCGGGCCCGGGCCGGAGCCGGCGGGGGGCGGGGGAGGGCCGGCGTGACCAGCGGCTCCGAGGACTACCTGAAGGCCATCTACATCCTCGAGGACGAGGGCATCCACGTCATCGCGGCCCGGGTGGCCGAGTTCCTCGGGCTTTCGGCGCCGGCCGTGAGCGAGGCGCTGCACCGGCTGGAGCGCGAGGGCTACGTCCGCCTGGGCGGCGACCGCCGGATCGAACTGACCGCGGAGGGTCGCCTCGAGGCGGAGAGGATCGTGCGCCGGCACCGGCTGGTGGAGCGCTGGCTGACCGACCGGCTCGGCCTCGACTGGGCCACGGCGGACGAGGAGGCGGGCGCGCTGGAGCATGCGATCTCGCCCGTGGTGGAGGCCGCGCTCGACCGGCACCTGGGTCACCCCCGCGCCTGCCCGCACGGCAACCCCATCCCGGGCAACGCGCCGCGAGCCGGGAACCGGGGGCAGCCGCTGAGCGAGGCGCCCAAGGGCCGCAGGCTGCGGGTGGAGCGGATCCGCGAGCGGGCCGAGGAGATCCGGCCGCTCCTGGAGTACCTGGGCGCCCTGGGCCTCGTTCCCGGCGCGGAGCTGGAGCTCCTGGCCTCCGATCCGTACAAGGGTTGCGTGGTGCGGCGGGGGGAGGAGGTCTACACGCTGACCGAGGCGGCGGCGGGCGAGGTCTGGGTGGTGCCGGCCCCGCCCGGCCGGGGCGACCCGGGCGACCGGGGTGATCTCTCTTCGGGGGAGGTGGAGGCGGGGCGATGATGGAGGCGAAGGCGATCGGCCAGGAGAGGGCGCGGCTGGCACGCCGCGCCCTGGCGCATGACCTCCCCGGAGCGGCCCTGCCGGGCGGCGAGGGCGCGTCGAGCGGGCGGATCAGCCTGGGCTGGGGCTATCCGGACCCGGCCACCTTCCCGGTGGGGGAGCTGGAGGAGGCGCTGCGGGGGGCGCTGGCCGGCGAGCCGGAGCGGCTCCTGCAGTACGGCGGCGGAAGCGGCCCCGCGCGGGTGCGCAGGGCGCTGGCGGAGCTGCTGGCGGAGCGCGGGCTGCCGGTGGAGGAAGGCGATCTCTTCCTGACGGCGGGCAGCACCCGCGGCTTCGACGCGGTGGCGCGGCTCTTCCTCGACCCGGGCGACCCGGTCTGGGTCGAGCGACCTTCGTACTACGGGGCGCTGCGCGTCTTCGGCCTGTACGAGGCACGCCTCCGCGGCGTCCCGACCGACGAGCGGGGTCTCGACGTGGACGCGCTGGAGGCGGCGCTGAGGGAGGCCACGCCCGCCGAGCTCCCCAAGTTTCTCTACCTGGTCCCGAGTTTCCAGAACCCCACCGGCGCGCTGCTGCCGCTGGAGCGGCGCCGGCGGCTCGTGGAGCTGGCGGAGGCCTACGGCTTCTACCTGGTGGAGGACGACGCCTACGCCGAGCTCTGGTTCGACGAGCCCGCCCCGCCGCGGCTCAAGGCGCTGGCGCCGGAGCGGGTCGTCCTGCTGGGCACGGCCTCCAAGCTGGTGGCGCCGGGGCTCCGGCTCGGCTGGTGCGTGCCGCCTCGCCACCTGCGCGACGCCTACGCCCGGGTGCAGCCGGGCGGGGAGGGGGCGCCGCTGGCGGCGGCGGCGCTGGCCGGCTACCTGGAAGGACGGGGCGGCGACGGTCGTCGCCTCTTCGAACGGCATCTGGAGGAGCTGCGAGAGCGTTACCGCGCGCGCCGCGACGTGCTGGAGGCGGCGCTGCGGAGGGAGATGGCCGGCCGGCTCCGCTGGCTCCGGCCGGGCGGCGGCTTCTTCCACTGGGTCGGGCTGCCCGAGGGCGTCGACTCGGGGGTGCTGCTCGAGGCGGCGCGCCGGCACGGGGTCGACTTCGTCGCGGGCCGCGCCTTCTTCTTCGACGGCGGCGGGGCCGACCGGGTCCGCCTCTGCTTCTCCTTCGTGCCGCCGGCGGAGCTCGAGGAGGCGGTGCGGCGGTTGCGCGCCGCGCTGGACGAGGTGGAGGAGGCGGCGGGCGCATGAGCGCGGGAGGGAAGCCGGAGCTGCTGCCGGCGATGCTGACGCCCTTCGACGAGGCAGGGCGCCCCGACGCGCGCAGGCTGCGCGCCTACGTCGACTTCCTCGTGGAGCGGGGCGCGGACGGCCTCTTCGCCCTGGGGACGAACGGGCTCTTTCCGCTGCTGGAGACGGCCGAGCGCGAGGCGCTGGCGCGGGCGGTGGTGGAGGCGGCCGCCGGCCGGGTGCCGGTGGTCGTCCACGCGGGCGCCCTCACCACGGCCGAGGCGGTCCGCCTGGCCTGCTCCGCCCGGGAGGCGGGGGCGTCGGCGGTGGCCGCGGTGACGCCGTACTACTACCCCTGCGACGAGGAAGCGCTGCGGGACCACTTCCTGGCGATCGGCGAGGCGGCGGGCGAGCTGCCGCTCTACGTCTACAACATCCCCAGCCACGCGCGGAACGAGGTGACGCCGGCCCTCCTGCGCCGCCTGGCCGCGGAGCTGCCCAACCTGGCGGGCGTCAAGGACTCCAGCCGGGACTTCGCCCACGTGCAGGCGACGCTGGCGGCGGCCGCCGAGGTCGGACGCCCGCTGGCGGTCTACGTGGGGACGGAGAGCCACCTGCTGCCCGCCCTCTCGCTGGGCGCCACCGGGGCCGTCTCCGGCGTCGCCAACGTCTTCCCGGAGGCGCTCTGCGCCGTCCTCGAGGCCTGGCGCGGCGGAGGCCCGGTGGAGGCTGCGGAGGCGCAGCGCCGCCTCGACCGCCTGCGCGCCCTCCTCGGCGAGGGGCCGGCGGTGGCGCCCCATTACGCCGCCCTGCGGCTGCGCGGCCTCGACCTGGGCGAGCCGCGGCGCCCGCTGCGCCCGCTGACGGCGGGCGAGGCCGCCCGCCTGGAGGCGCGCCTGCGCGAGGAAGGCTGGCTGGGCGGGAGGACCGTCGTGCGGGCGTAGGGGGCGGCCCGGCGGAGGGGCGGGAGAGGAGCCCTAGCGCCGGCGGCGGGCGCGGAAGTCGCGCCAGGCCGCGTCGACCAGGCCCGGCTCGAAGAAGAGGTCGAGCGCCGTCGCCGCCAGCAGCTTGGCGGCCGTCCGTGCCACGGCCAGGCCCCGCGGCGAGACGGCCGCCTCCGCGAAGGCGCGCGAGTGGTTGGGCTGGTCGACGGGGGCGATGGCCAGGTAGGGGTGGAGGGTGGGCAGGACGCGGCTGACGTTGCCGATGTCGGAGGAGCCGGAGCCCGCCGGGTCGGCCTCCTCCAGCCGGAGGCCGAGACGGGCGGCGTTGCGCGCGAAGGCGCTCTCCAGCACCGCGTTGGGCACGCGCTCGGCGTAGATCCGGCCCTGCTCCGCCTCCAGGCGGCAGCCGGTGGCCTCCGCCGCGCCCCGCGCGCAGGCGTGGACGCGCTCGAGCAGGGGGAGGAGCGACTCCACGTCCCGCTCGCGGACGATCCAGGTGGTCTCGGCCAGGTCGGGGATGACGTTGGGCGCGTCGCCGCCGCGCGTGATGATGCCGTGCAGCCGGGCCGACGGCGAGGTCTGCTGCCGGAGCGCGTTGACGGCGTCGTAGAAGAGGAGGACGGCGTCCAGCGCGTTGATCCCCTGCTGCGGCGCGGCCGAGGCGTGGGCGGCCCGACCGTGGAAGCGGTAGCGGACGTCGACGCAGGCGAGGGCGTCGCTCCCCGCCGCGTTCTGCGTGGCGGGGTGGAACATCATGGCCGCGTCGTACTCCCGGAAGGCCTCCTGCTCCACCAGGATGATCTTGCCGCCGCCCTCCTCCTCCGCCGGCGTGCCGAAGACGGAGAGGCGGCCGCGGAAACGGTCGCCCAGCGGCTCCAGCACCTTCCTGAGCGCCAGCCCGGCGACCAGGCTGGCCGCGGCGATCAGGTTGTGCCCGCAGGCGTGACCGAGAGCCGGCAGGGCGTCGTACTCGCAGAGGAGGGCGACGGCCGGCCGCGCGTTCGCGCCCGCCGGTCGCCAGTCGGCGCGGAAGGCGGTCGGCATGCCGGCGAGGCCGCGCGTGACGAGGAAGCCGGCCGCCTCCAGGCGGTCGGCCAGGAGGCGCGCCGAGCGCTCCTCCCGGAAGGCGGTCTCGGCATAGGCGTGGACGGAGCGGGCCACCTCCTCCAGCGGGCCGGCCAGCTGGTCGACGGCCCGCTCGGCCCGCGCCTTGAGCTCCGCCAGATCCACCGCCGTCCCGACCTCGCCGCCCGGGCTCATGCGGACGCCTCCTCTCCGGGATGGCGCTCCATTCGGCGGCCGGCCGGGCCGCTCCTGCGGAGAGGGCTCCCGGCGGGCGGGCGCCGCCGCCTGGAGGACGAGAAAGCCGCAGCTTGCTAAAGTAGAGAGTCGCGTGTATAAAGCCGAGAATCCGGGGGTGATCGCCGCGTCAGCGCGCGTCCAAGACGGAGAGCGGAGAAGGGGCCGCGCCATGGTGACGGTGGCGGTGATGGTGGCCACCTTCCTCACCGCCATGGACATGAGCATCGTCAACACCGCCATCCCCACCATCGTCGGCAACCTGGGCGGGATGGAGCTCTTCTCCTGGCTGATCTCGGCCTACCTGCTCACCTCGGCCACGACGGTGCCGATCTACGGCAAGCTGGCCGACCTCTACGGCCGGAAGCGCGTCTTCGTGGTGGCGACGCTCCTCTTCCTGGCGGGCTCCGCCCTCTCCGGGCAGGCGCACTCGATGGAGCAGCTGATCCTCTACCGCGCGCTCCAGGGGATCGGCGCGGGCGGCGTGCAGCCGATCACCGCCACCATCATCGGCGACATCTTCTCGCTGGAGGAGCGCGCCCGGATGCAGGGCGTCTTCTCCAGCGTCTGGGGCGTCTCGGCCATCATCGGACCGGCGGCGGGCGGCTTCATCGTCGACATGATCAACTGGCGCTGGATCTTCTACATCAACCTGCCCCTGGGCCTGGCGGCGGTCTTCCTGGTGGCCCGCTACCTGGTCGAGCCGCTCCACGGCGAGCGGCGACCCGTCGACGTGGGCGGCCCGCTGACGCTCAGCCTGGCCGTGGTGACGCTCCTGCTGGCGCTGACCGCGCTCTCGCAAGGGGTTCCCCTCGCCTCGGCGCAGGTCTGGCCGCTCCTTCTGACCGCCCTGCTGGGCTCGGCCGCCTTCGTCTGGCTGGAGCAGCGCGTCCCCGAGCCGATGCTGCCCTTCGATCTCTTCCGCAACCGCATCGTCCTGGTCGCCAGCCTCGTCGGCCTCGTCTCGGGTGCGGCCATGACCGGCATGACCACCTTCGTGCCCATGTTCGTGCAGGGGGTCCAGCTGGGCACCGCGGCCACGGCCGGCTCGGTGGTGGCGCCCATGTCGGTGGGCTGGCCGCTCGGCTCGATCCTCTGCGGCCGCCTGGTGCTGCGCACGGGCTACCGGGCGATGGTGGCCGCCGGCACCGCCGTCGACCTTCTGGCGAGCCTCCTGGTGCTGACGCTGGGCCCGTCGACGCCGCTGGCCTTCACCGTCGGCGTGATGGTGCTGATGGGACTCGGGCTCGGCTTCAGCGCCACCTCGCTCCTGATCGGCGTGCAGAGCTCCGTGCCCTGGAGCCGCCGGGGGGTGGCCACGGCGACCAACCAGTTCGTCCGCAACCTGGGTTCCACCGTCGGCGTCGCCGTGCTCGGCATCCTCCTCGACGCGCACCTTCTCCGGCTCCTCGAGCCGCTGGTGCGCGCCGGCCGTCTCCCGCGAGGAAGCGACCCCGTCTCCGACGTCAACGCGCTCCTCGATCCGGCGCAGCGGCTCCACCTCGCCCCTTCCCACCTGCAGATCCTCCGCGACGCGCTCGGGGCCGGCCTGCACAGCGCCTACTGGGGGATCGTGGCCCTGGGCGTGGCCGGTTTCGCCCTGGCGCTGCTGACGCCCGGCGGAGACCCCTCTCGTTACGCGGTGGAGGAGAAGCGGGCCGGCTCGGAGCGGGGGGCGGAGGGCGCCGAGGCGCAGGGCGCGGAGGCGCAGGAAGGGCGGCTCGTGGCGCCGGGCGGCCGCTCGCCGGCGACGGGCGAGGGCCGCTGAGAGGGGGGAGGCGGAAGCGATGGCTCCCGTGACGGGCTCTTCGGACGCGGCGCCGCCGCTGCGCGGCGTCATCTTCGACCTGGGCGGCACGCTGATGCGGGCGGACGGCCACTGGGAGGCCTTCCTCGCCCCGGGGCTGGAGGCGCTGAGGGCGTACGCGGCGCCGCGGCTCTCGCCGGCGGAGGGGGAGGCGCTCCTCCTGGCCTTCGAACGGCTCTGGCGGGCCACCTGGCAGGAGTACAACCACGACGAGCGCGAGGTGACGGCGGAGGAGCTGCTCGCCCAGGCCATGGCCGAGGCCGGCCTCACGGCCGCCCGGGCGGAGGCGGCCGGCTTCGAGCCGGCGAGGGCGCTGGACGCCTTCTTCGAGCCGGAGCTGCACGGCTGGCGGCCGCTGCCGGGGGCGGTCGACCTCCTGCGCACGCTGCGGGCCGAGGGGCTCCGCGTCGGCCTCGTCTCCAACGCCTCGCGCCACCGCTTCGTCCTCCAGGTGGTGGAGCGCTTCGGCTTCGCCCCCTACCTCGACCCGGTGGTCAGCTCGGCCGCCTTCGGCCGGCGCAAGCCCGCGCGCGCCATCTTCCAGCACGTGCTCGACCGCTGGCGCCTCCGGCCCGAGGAAGTGGCGATGGTCGGCGACCTCCTCCCCGCGGACGTGGAGGGCGCCCGCAGGGCCGGGATCCGCGCCATCTGGCTGACGCAGGTGCCCAACGCCTGGAACGACCCCTACGTCGGCCGCCTCCGGCCGGAGGCGGAGGCCGGTACGCTGGCCGAGGTGCTGGCCATCCTGCGCCGCTGGCGGGAGCCCTCGCAGGAGGCGACGGAAGCCGCCTCGGGCGGGGCTTCCTGAGCGCGGCGAAGCGGGGACGGCGGAGGGGAGCGGGCGCCGCTCAGCCGGCCTCGGGCGGGATCCAGCCGCCGAGGTCCTCGTGCGGCTGGGCGCGCCACTCCTCCTCCAGGATGGCCATCCAGATCGCGTCGTGGTAGCGCCCGTCGCGGAAGAGCGCCTCGCGGCGGCGGCCTTCCTCGCGGAAGCCGGCGCGCAGGTACATGCGGTAGGCACGCTGGTTGAAGGCGAAGACCCGCAGCTCGATGCGGTGGAGGTTGAGCTCGTCGAAGCCGTAGCGGAGGACGAGCCGGGTCGCCTCGAGCCCGTAGCCCCGGCCGCGCGCCTCGGGGTCGGCGACGGCGATGCCGTACTCGGCCAGCCGGTTCTTGGGCTCCGTCAGCCGCAGCGTCGTGCTGCCGATGGGCCGCCCGGAGTCGAGCAGGCGGATGGCGAAGGTGTACTCGCGCCCGGCTGCCCTCGCCTCGCGCATGCGGCGGTACCACTCCTGCTCGTCCTCCTCGTTGCCCGGGAAGGCGGGGCCGGGGTTGAGGAGCGCCAGCAGGCCGGGGTCGCGGAACCAGCGGGCGAAGAGCGGCAGGTCGTCGGGACGGACGGCGTCCAGCGTGACGCGCATGGCTTCAGGCACCCTCCCCGGGCAGGATCTCGTCCAGGGCCGCGCGGTAGACGGCCGCGTCGGCGTCGCTGAAGAGGACGAAGCGGACCTCGTCGATGAGCGGCTGCCCGCCGGCGGCCGCCTCGCGGAGCTCCTCCACCACCGCGCGGAGCGCGACGCGCGCCGCCTCGGCCACCGGGTAGCCGTAGGCGCCCGTGCTGATGGAGGGGAAGGCGACGCTGCGGTCGCCCGCCTCGCGCGCGCGGGCGAGCGACTGGCGGTAGGCGCTGCGGAGCGTTGCCGCCTCGCCGCGGCCGCCCCCATGCCAGACCGGGCCGACGGCGTGGATCACATGGCGCGCCGGGAGGCGGCCCGCCGTCGTCACCACCGCCTGGCCGGGCGGGCATCCGCCCAGCTCGTCGTGGAGGCGGCGGCAGTCGGCGTCCAGCTCCGGCCCCGCCGCCCGGTGGATGGCGCCGTCGACGCCGCCTCCGCCCAGGAGGCTCGGGTTGGCCGCGTTGACGATGGCGTCCACCCGTTCGCGGGTGATGTCGCCCCGGACCAGGCCGAGCCGGCTGGCCGTGCCCGGGACGGGCCGCTGGACGAGGAGCCGGTTCTCCATGCGTTTTTCCACCCCTCCTTGGCGCGCCTCACTCGACCAGGCCGGCCACCGTCGCCCCGGTCAGCCGGAGCAGGTCAGGCGGGTCGGGGAGGAGCCGGAGGCCGCGCGCCCGCGCGCCCGCGTCTCGACGGCCGGTCTCCGCATCCCCGCCTCACCCCTTGCCGCCGGCGTCGCCGCGGGAGTCGCGCGGCTCCGGCAGCCGGCGGTCCTCCTCGGGCACGCGCAGGCCGCCCCAGCGCTCCAGCCAGAGCGCGGCGCGGCGGAGGCGGTCGACGGCGCGGCGGGGGCGCGAGACGGCGTGGTGCTCGCCCGGCCAGATCACCAGCTCCGCCGGCAGGCCGCGCTTCCTGAGCGCCACGTACATCATCTCCGCCTGGTCGGGCGGGCAGCGCCAGTCCTCCTGCCCGGCCATGATCAGCACCGGTGTCCGGATCGAGGCGATCGCCTGCGCCGGCGAGATCCGCCGGTACCCCTCGGGGTTCTGCCAGGGGACGCCCAGGTCGTCCTGCCACCAGAGGTGCGAGTCGTCGGTGCCGAAGGCGGACGAGTACTCCCACATCCCGTGCTCCGAGACGGCGGCTCGGAAGCGGTCGGTGTGGCCGATGGCCCAGTTGGTCATGATTCCGCCCTGGGAGAAGCCGGTGACGAAGAGGCGCTCGGGGTCGGCCCAGCCGCGCCGGACCAGCTCCTCCACGCCGGACATCACGTCGTCCTGCTCCCGCGGTCCCCAGTCGCCGCGGATCACCTCGCAGAAGCGCTCGCCGTAGCTGGTGGAGCCGCGGTAGTTCACCTGGAGCACCAGGTAGCCCAACCCGGCCCACCACTGGACGTCGAAGCGGAAGCCGGGCTGGTCGTAGGCCATCGGCCCGCCGTGGATGACGACCAGGAGCGGCCGCGGCCCCTGCTCCGGCGCCCACCCGGGAGGAAGCGTCACCAGCCCCTCCACCTCCCAGCCCTCCCCGTCCCGGAAGAGGAGCCGTTCCATGCGGGCGGTGGCGCGCTCGCGCAGGAGCTCCTCGTGGGCGCGGAAGAGCGGCAGCCAGGCTGCCTCCGGCCGCCCGGCCTCCTCGACCGGGCCGGCCGCCAGCTCCTGGCCGCCCTCGGGGCTGTCGAAAAGGAGCACCAGCCGGCCGGCCGCCGCGCCGACCTGCAGCAGCGTCCGGCCGCGGTCGAAGGGCAGGAGGAGTTCGGCCGCGGGCGGCTCCGCGACGCCCGCCGCCCCGCCCTCGCCGCCTGCGGCCGGGCCGGCGGCCAGGGCGACCTCCAGCTCGGGCGCCGCCTCGAGGTGGAAGCGCGCGAGCCGCCTCTGGCCCCGGTCGCCCACCGTCGCCAGGAGCGTCCTTCCGTCGAGCCAGATCGGGGGGCTCTCCACCGGCCGGTCGAGGCCGGCCGTCAGCAGCCGCGCCGGCGTCCGCTCCAGGGGCTCGGGGTAGCGGCGCGCGTTCCGCACCCGCTCCGCCTCCGGCAGCGCGCCCGGGCCGGAGAGCGACTCCGCCGGCAGGTCGGGGACGACGCCGCCGATGCTCCGCCAGCCCTTGCCGACGTAGCCGGCCAGGTCCTCCACGGGGCGCGCCTCCTCGACCGGGACCGCCAGCAGGTGGCTCAGCTTGTAGACATTCTCGGGCTGGAGCGGGGAGAGGAAGGCCACCCAGCGCCCGTCGGGGGAGACCCGCGGCCAGCGGGCGTCCACGTCGCCCAGGGTGAGGCGTCGCGCCTCGCCCCCGTCCGCGCGGATCATCCAGACGTCGTTGCGCCGGTTGTTGTCCGGGTCGCCCGTCCGGTTGGAGACGAAGACGACCCAGCGCCCGTCGGGCGAGAAGTACGGCTGGCGCTCGTCGCAGGGGCCGGAGGTGAGGCGGCGGACCTCGCGGGTGCCCACGTCCAGGAGGAAGAGGTGCGTGCGCACGTCGTCCAGGAAGCCCTCGCCGTCGAACTTGTGCTGGACGCGGTCGATGACGACGGGACCGTGCTCCTCCCGGAGCGCCTTCAGGTAGCGGCGCTGCTCCTCGGAGGGGTCACGCGCGGCGAAGACCAGCGTCCGCCCGTCGGGCGACCAGGCGAACTCGCTCACGCCTTCCTCCTGGCGCGTCAGCTGGCGCGGCTCGCCGCCGAGGAGGAGGTCGAAGCACCAGATCTGGGGCTTCGGCTCGGCCTCCTTCCTGCCCGGCCGGCCGTCGCCGGGCGCCGCCTCGGGCCGGGCCTGCGGCTCGCCGCCCGGCGTGGGCGCCTGGCCGTCGGCCACCTCCACCTCGTCCCCCCGTGCGGAGAGGAAGGCCAGGTAGCGCCCGTCGGGCGACCAGGCGGGCGAGCGGTCGCGGGTCGCCCCGCGGGTCAGGCGGTGGGGCGGCTCCGAGCCGTCGGCCGGCGCGAGCCAGAGGTTCTGCTGGTGCTCGTCGGGTTGACGGCGGGCGTAGCGGACGACGAAGGCGACCCTGCTCCCGTCCGGCGAGAGGACCGGTTCCGAGACGGCCCGAAAGCGGTAGTAGTCGTCCAGGCGCAGCGGCGTGCTCACCATCGACGCTCCTTTCGCGCGGGGTGCCCGACCGCACCCCGGCGTCGCCGGTAGAAGGTTCCGCACGCGGGCGGACACCCCTTCCGGCGGCGGACGCCCGTTGCGGTCTCCGCGCCGGAGCGGGGCGGAGCGGGCGTCGCACGGACGGGTGATGGAAAGCCGTTCTCTCTGCCGGTAGCCTCGGAGGGGGAGACGGAGAGAGGGAGGTGGCCGGGACGGAGGGGCCGCGTTCGACTCGCGGGGAGATTCTGGCCCTGCTCCAGCAGCACCCCGGCGCGACGGTGGCCGAGCTGAGCGGGGAGCTGGGCATCACGGCCATGGCCGTCCGCCAGCACCTGGCGATCCTGGAGCGGGACGGGCTGGTCCGCGTCGGCAGGCGGCGGGGGAGCGCCGGCCGGCCGGCGCACGTCTACTTCCTGACGGAGGCGGGGCAGGAGACCTTCGGGCAGGCGTACGACGCCTTCGCGATGGAGTTCCTGCGCGCGGCCGAGCGCGTGGGAGGCCGCCAGCTGGTCGACCGCCTCTTCGCCGAGCGCGCGCGGGAGATGGGCGAGTTCCTGGCGCGCCGGCTGGGCGAGGAGAAGGGGGAGCGCCGGCTGCGGAAGCTGATCGAGGCGGAGCGGGAGGGCGGCTACAGGGGCGAGCTGCGCCAGGGACAGGGCCGCTTCGACTTCCTGCAGTACAACTGCCCCATCGCCAAGGTGGCCGCGCGCTACCCGGAGGCCTGCGCCCACGACCACGCCCTCTACGAGCGACTCCTCGCCGTCCGGCTGGAGCGGACCGGTTGCGCGGCTCTGGGCGACGGGCCCTGCGTCTACACGGGCACGTGGGAGGAGAAGGGCTCGAGCCGGCCTTAACGCGCTTGCGAAAGCCGAAATAGCCCAAAGTGGTGATAGTCGGGCGGGCCTTGCGGGCTGCAGACTCGCCGTATGGGGGCAGCCTGCCCCGCCCATTCCGATGGTCGTAGGAGGGTTCGGGCTTCGATGGATGCAGCGTGGAGACGCAGCTGGCGGCCACTCCTGGCCGCCTGGGCCGTGCTGGCCGCCGTCGCGCTGGTCGCCGCCGCCTGTGGTGGCGGCGGCTCGGCGGGGGCCGGCGGCAACACCGTGCAGGTCTCGCTGCAGGAATACAAGATCGTCGTCGGCGGTACGACGCTGACCAAGGGCAACTCGATGCAGATGAAGCCGGGCCAGGTGACGTTCAAGGTCACCAACGACGGGTCGATGCAGCACGACTTCGCGATCCAGGGGCCCGGGGTCGACGAGACGAATCCGCAGGCGCTCCAGCCGAGGCAGAGCACCAGCGTGACGGTCACGCTGCAGAAGGGTACCTACCAGGTCTGGTGCACCCAGCCCGGCCACAAGGATCTCGGCATGTACGGCCAGATCGACGTCCAGTAGCCCCTCGTCCCGGCGCCGGGGCCCGGCTCCGCTGAAGAGACGAGAGGGCTCGGAAAGGGTGGAGGCCCGGCCGGAGGAAGCTCGCGGCAGCTCACTCCGGCCGGGCTCCCAGCGTCTGGACGGCCTGCGCGGCAAGGTCGAGCGCGGCCTGCATCGCCTCTTCCGGCGAGCCTCCGCTCAGGCGGGCAGCCAGCCAGCCGGCCGCGAAGGCGTCGCCGGCGCCGGTGGTGTCGACGGCCGGCACCCGGGGCGCCGGCGCGCGCAGGAAGCGGCCGTCGGCGGCGGCCCAGACGGCGCCCCCGGCGCCCAGCTTGACCACCGCCTCGCCGTAGCGGCCGGCCAGCTCCCGCGCCAGCACCTCGGGTTCGGAGCCGCCGGGGGCCGCGAGGAGGAGCTCCGCTTCCTGGCGGTTGGCGAAGAGCAGCGCGGCGCCCGCGCTCCACGCGAACCAGCCGCCGGCACCCTCGCGCGCCAGGAAGGAGGCCGAGGCGGCGTCGACGCTGACGCTCATGCCGCGGGCGAGGGCCCTGCGGATCGCCTCCAGGCCGGCCGGTCGCGGCCCCGGGTCGAGGAGGACGTAGCCGGAGAGGTGGAGGTGACCGCCGGGCGCGAAGAGCTCGTCCGGCAGGTCGGAGGGCGCCAGCGCCAGGCTGGCGCCGCGGTCGGTGAGCATGCTCCGCTCGCCCCCCGCCTCGAGCAGCACCACGATCAGGCCGGTCGGGCGGGCGGGGTCGCGGGCCAGGTGGGGCCGGACCCCCTGGCGGAGCAGCTCCCGCTCGTGGAAGTCGGCGAACGGATCGGCGCCGACGCGGCCGGCGAAGTGGACCTCGAGCGGGTAGCCCGAGCGCGCCAGCCAGGCGGCGGTGTTGGCCGCCGAACCGCCCGGGCGCGGCTCGATCCGGGCCGGCGTGTCGCTGGCCGGCGCCAGCGGGGCCTGGAGCCGGACGACCAGGTCGGCGAGCGCGTCGCCGAGGCAGAGGACGCGGGGGAGCGGGTGGGCTGCGGCCCGCCCCGCGCGCGGTCGCGGCCCGGAGCCGGCGCTCCTCACGGCCGGAGCCGCCGGCGCGCCAGCTCCGCCCAGGCCACGGCGATGCGGGCGGCCAGGCGGGCGTTGCGGCGGACGATCAGCCGGTTGACGCGCAGACTCTCGCCGCCGGTCGCCTCGTGGAAGCGCTCCAGCAGGAAGGGGGTCACCGCCTTGCCGCGGATCCCGCGCCGCTCCAGCTCGGCCAGCGCCTCCCGGAGCACGCGCTCGTGCAGGGCGGGGTCGAGCTGCTCCTCGGGCGGCACGGGGTTGGCGACGACGACGCCCGACTCGCTGGCCAGGTCGGCCTGGGCGGCCAGCAGGGCGGCGGCCTGCCCCTCGTCCTCGACGCTCCAGTCGAGCGCGTGGCCGCTGTCGGTCACGTAGAAGCCCGGGAAACGCCGCGTCCGCCAGCCCACCACCAGGACGCCCAGCGTCTCGAGCCTCTCCAGCGTGGCGGCGACGTCCAGGATCGACTTGACGCCGGAGGCGACCACCGCCACCGGCGTCTGGGCGAGGGTGACCAGGTCGTTGGACTCGTCCCAGCTCTCCCGCGCGTCGCGGTGGACGCCGCCCAGCCCGCCGGTGGCGAGCAGCCGGATGCCGGCCTTGGCCGCCAGCCAGGCGGTGCTGGCGACGGTGGTGGCGCCGTCGGAGCCGAGCGCGATGGCCGCAGGCAGGTCGCGGACGCCCAGCTTGGGCACGTCGGGGCGGGCGATCCGCTCCAGCTCGGCGGGTTCGAGGCCGACGGTGGGGACGCCGGCGACCACGGCGATGGTGGCCGGGACGGCCCCTTCCTGGCGGACGACGGCCTCCAGCTCGCGGGCCACCTCCAGGTTCTGCGGGCGCGGCAGGCCGTGCGCGATCAGCGTCGACTCCAGCGCCACCACGGGACGCCCGCGCCGCAGCGCCTCCTCCACCTCGGGGGCGACGTGGACGACCCGGTTGGTCGGTTGCACCTCTCCGCTCACCTCCGGCCGCCTCCTTGCCGAGGCGGCGATTCCGCCCTAGCCTATCATCGCCGCGGGCGCCTCTCGCCGCCGGGGAGAGCGGGGCGGAGGGCAGCAAGCCGCCGGGGAAGCGCGCGGCCGCCGGTGGTTCGCGGGAAAGAGGCTCGGGGGTGCGGCCCGCCCGGGGCGGCGAACGGAAGGCGGGCCGTTCCGGATTCAGCCCGTGGTCCGGCCCGACTCCACGGCCAGGATCTCGAAGCGGACGGTCTCGCCGCCGGGCAGACGCGCCTCGGCCACCTCGCCCGGCCGTCGTCCGATGAGGGCGCGGCCGACCGGCGAGTCGGCGGAGACCAGCTCCTCCACCGGGCCGCCCTCGGAGGCGCCCACGACGCGGAAGCGGAGGCGCTCGCCGGTGGCAAGGTCGCGCACCTCGACGCGCGAGCCGACGCCGACCGTCCCCTCGGGCGCGGCGGTCACCACCTCCGCCGTCTGCAGGAAGGACTCCAGCTCGGCGATCCGGCGCTCGAGCCGGTCGTGCTCGGCCAGCGCCTGCTGGTAGTCCTCGTTGTTGACCAGGTCGCCCAGCTGGCGCGCGGCTCGGAGCGCGTCGGCCACCTGGCGGCGGCCGACGGTCTTCAACCGGTGCAGCTCCTCCTGGATCTGCTGCAGGCCCTCGGGCGTGATCTGGGGCATTCGATCACCAGGGTTAAATTTCATGTGGCGCGTCGGCTATCCTGCCGACGAGACGGAGGGATCCGATCATCGCAGTCGGCGACGGCAGGGCGTCCTCTCCCGCGAAGGCGGGCGGCGGTCTCGCCGTGGAGGCGCGGGACCTGGTGAAGCGCTACGGCGACCTGGTCGCGGTGGCGGGCGTCGGATTCGAGGTGGCCCGCGGGGAGTGCTTCGGCTTCCTGGGGCCGAACGGGGCGGGGAAGAGCACCACCATCCGCATGATCACCTGCCGCATCCCGCCGACGGCGGGCGAGCTGCGCGTGCTCGGCCTGGACGTCCGCCGCCGGGTCCCCGCCATCAAGGCGCGCATGGGCGTGGTCAGCCAGGAGGACAACCTCGACCAGGGGTTGACTTCCTTCGAGAACCTGGTCCTGCACGGGCTCTACTACGGCCTCGGCCGCGGCGAGGCGGAGAGGCGCGCGCGGGAGCTCCTCGACTTCATGGCGCTGGGCGAGAAGGCGGAAGCCCGGCCGCAGTACCTCTCCGGCGGGCAGCGCCGGCGGCTGGCCATCGCGCGGGCGCTGGTCAACGAGCCCGAGCTGCTGGTGCTGGACGAGCCGACCACCGGCCTCGACCCGCAGGCGCGCATCCTGGTCTGGGAGAGGTTGGCGGAGCTGCGTGACCGCGGCGTCACGCTCGTCCTCACCACCCACTACATGGAGGAGGCGACGCGGCTCTCCGACCGCCTGGTGCTGATGGACCACGGCCGCATCATCGCCGGAGGCCGGGCGCAGGCGCTGGTGCGGCGCGAGCTGGGAGGCGAGGTGGTGGAGCTGAGCGAGGGCGGAGCGGGAGCCGGGGGCGAGGGGGACGGCCTGGGCGCGCGGCTGGCCGACTTCGCGGCGCGCCACGACCGCCTGGTCCGCCGCCTGGAGCGGACCCGGCGCGGCTGGCAGCTCTTCACCCCGGCGGGCGAGGAGCTGCTGCGCGTGCTGGAGGCGGAGGGTCTGCGCACCCGGCACCACCGCGTGCGCGAGGCCGACCTGGAGGACCTCTTCCTGACCATGACGGGAAGGGAGCTGGAGGAGCGATGAGCGTCGAGGCGCCGCTCGAGCGCGACGACCGGCCGCGGCTGCAGGACTGGGCCTGGCCGCGGCCGACGCGCGGCGCGCTGATGGTCTGGCTGCGCGACTGGACCGCCTGGAGGAAGTTCTACGTCTCCAGCC
Organism: Bacillota bacterium; assembly: GCA_029960955.1. Classification (GTDB taxonomy): domain Bacteria; phylum Bacillota; class Sulfobacillia; order JAIMAT01; family JAIMAT01; genus JAIMAT01. The sequence continues at coordinate 6,686 of JASBVS010000017.1, read as the reverse complement.
TCCTGGCCCACTTCGGCGAGCCGGTGCTCAGCCTCCTGGCGCTGGGCCTCGGCCTGGGCCTCTACGTCACGCGCATCCAGGGGATGAGCTTCGTCGAGTTCATGGGCCCGGGGCTGGTGGCCTCGACGGCGATGAACGCCGTCTCCTTCGACCTGGTCTGGGGCGGCTACGACCGCCTCCACTGGACGCGCGCCTACGACGCCATGATGGCCTCGCCGCTGGCGCCGGAGGAGATCGCGGCCGGCGAGCTCCTCTGGCAGGCGACGCGGGCCGTCCTCTACGGCGGCTTCTTCCTGCTGGTCCTGGCCGTCTTCGGCCTGGTCCGCTCCTGGACCGCGCTGGGCGTGCTGCCGGTCCTGGCGCTGACCGGCGTCGTCTTCGGCGGGCCGGCGCTGGCCGTCGCCTCGCTGGCCAGGGCGGAGGAGCAGCTCTCCTACTACTTCAGCCTGGTCATCCAGCCGATGTTCCTCTTCTCGGGCATCTTCTTCCCGGTGGAGCGGCTGGGCCCGGTGCTCCGCACCGCGGCCGAGTTCCTGCCGCTCTACCACGTGGTCCGTCTTTCGCGCGCGCTGGTCACCGGAGCCTGGCGGCCGGAGATGGCCTGGAGCCTCCTCGTGCTGGCGACCTTCGCCGCGCTGGCGGCGCTCCTGCCGGTCGGCTTCTTCCGCAAGGCGCTGGAGCGGATCGCCTGAGCGGCGCGCCGGCGGCGCCTCAGCGGGAGCCGCTTCCCGCGGCGGGATGCAGAAGCGCCACCGTCTCCACGTGGGGCGTCTGGGGGAAGAGGTCGACGGGCCGGGCGACGGCCAGCTCCCAGCCCCGCGGCACGAGGAGCGCCAGATCCTCCGCCAGCGCCTCCGGGTTGCAGGAGACGTAGAGGATGCGCCGGGGACGGAGCGCCGCGATCCGCTCCATCACCTTCCTGCCGGCACCCGAGCGGGGCGGGTCGAGCAGCACGAGGCCGGGACGCCAGCCTTCGGGAAGCGGCGGCGCGCCCAGGACGGTCGACCAGGGGCGCTCGCCGCTCAGGCCGGCCAGGAAGCTCCGCACCTTGGCGGCGACCCAGCGCGCGTTCCCGAGCCCGTTTTCGCGGGCGGCGGCGCGGCCGGCCTCGACCGAGGCCTCCACCACCTCGACGCCCACCGCCTCGCCCGCCGGCCCGACCGCGCGCGCCAGCGGCAGCGTGAAGGTGCCCACCCCGGCGTACAGGTCGAGCACCCGCTCGCCGGCCGCAGGCGCCGCCAGGGCGAGCGCCGTCTCGAGCAGCCGCTCCGCCTGGGCCGTGTGGGTCTGGAAGAACGTCTCCGGCCCGAGGCGGAAGCGGAGGCCGCCCAGCCGCTCCTCGATGGTGGCGGCGCCGCGGACGACGCGGGGCGCGCGGGCGAAGTGCAGGGCGTCGCCCGGCTCCGCATCCTCCACCCACTGCAAGGAAGCGAACCCCTCCACGGCGGCCAGCCGCTCGCCCAGCCGCTCCAGCGCTCCCCGCCAGCGCTCCTCCCCGCCCTCGAGCGTCGCGGGGGGCGTGGTGGCCAGCACCGCCATCCACTCGCCGCCGGCCTCGGAGGCGCGGAGCAGCAGGTGACGGAGGAAGCCCCGGTTGGCTTCCTTGTCGTAGCCCGGCAACCGCTCGGCCTCGGCCCAGCGGGCGACGGCGCCCAGCGCCTCCTGGATCGGGTGAAGCGCGATGGGGCAGCGCTCCAGCGGCAGCACCTCCCGCCAGCGGCCCCGCCGGTGGAGCCCCGGGCGCCCCTCGGGCGAGAAGGTGAACTCCATCTTGTTCCGGTAGGCGTAGCTGCGCGCCGCGCCGAGGACCGGCTCCACCCGCTCGGCGGGGAGGCCGGCGCGCGCCAGCGCGGCCTGCACCCGCTCCCGCTTCCAGGCCAGCTGTGCCGCGTAGCTCGCGTGCTGGAGCGCGCAGCCTCCGCAGAGGCCGAAGACGGGGCAGCCCGGCTCGACCCGGTCGGCGGAGGACTCGAGAAGCCTCGCCGAGGCGAGACGCCAGGCGCGGCGCCCCCTGCGGCGCACGCCCCCGTCCGGCGTGGCCTCCAGCTCGACTTCGACGCGCTCGCCCGGCAGGAAGCCCTCCAGCTCGAGCGGTCCCGTCTCCTGAAGCGGCTCGGTGCGCACCCGGCCTTCGCCGGTCCACGCCTCCGTCGTCACCACCCTGCGCGTGACCGCGGGCGGCCCGCTCTCCCGGTCTGCCTGCACTTCATCGGGGTCCATGGCGCGGGGATTGTACGGCGCCCGCCGCCGCGGCTGCAAGGTGGGCTGCCGGCAGCTCGAGAAGCAGAGGCCAAGCCCGCCGGGCCGGCAGGAGTTCGGCGCCTGGTGCGTAAACGGGAGCCATATGAAGCCGTCTTGCCCCTGCCACCGCGAGCAGGTCCACCTGCTGCCGCCGTCGCTCGACGAATCGCTCCCGGAGGGGTGTGTGGCCCGGTTCGTGCCTGAGACTGTCGACCACTTGGACCCGGGCCAGCCGGATTCCGCGAATCATGTCTCGCTTCGACGTTCAGCGGCCCGGGCCTCCGAAGCGTCCAACTCTGCATCATCCGAACCGTTCCACCCACTCGTTTGAGCCCACAGCGCGCGAGGCGGGCGAACAGCGAGGTGTCACCGGCATGGGTCCGCTGACCACGAAGAGGTTGCTGCTGCGGGAATTGGGTGCGCAGGATCTGGAGAGTGTGCTACCGGTCTTCACAAGCAACAGCGAGTACCTCCTCATGACCGAGGGAGCCACCGGCACACCGGGCTACTATGACCTGGGCATGCTCCAGCGCGACTGGCAAATCGCTCAGCAGATGCCCGGGCGTCACATGCTGGGCGCGTACGCTCGCGGCCAAAGAGATGCGGTGGCCGTGGCTGACTTCATGGAAGCCTCGCCGTACGACGGTCTGCCGTGGCTGGGGCTTGTCGAGGTCCACCGCGCGTACCAAGGCAAAGGCTACGGCGGTGAGGTCATGGAGGCGCTGCTGCAGCATTTCCAGAGCGAGATGCAGTGGGCGAGGGTGCGCGCGGCGGTTTCCTCCAGGAATGACGGAGGACTGGCGTTCGCTCGCAGGTATGGCTTCGCGCCATACGGGTATGACGAGCGACGGTCGCCGGCGGGTGTGGAGCAGGTCATCCTGCTGGAGAAGATTTTCCGGGAGAACGTTTGAGTGCCGCGGCAGGCTGTCGGCGGGTTCGGCTGGGTCAGTTTCCAACCGGCGCCAAGTGGGTCAGTTCCAAGCCGGCGTTGACAGGTCTCGCGCGGCCGAGTTTGAATCTGCGGTCGCGGTCATTCGGCGTGGTTGGCGACCAACGGTTACGGCCAGAAGCCACCTGCCCCCGGGGGCTGGGTCATGGTGTGCATACCCTTACCCACTATCACCAGCCTCTCGTAACCGTGCGAGGACCGGAAGTAGATTTGACCGTTGGCGCTCATGGGCCAGCCGATGACGTCCTCGAAGAAGTAGCGCTTGTGCTGCAGCGGGAAATAGAGGTCGACCCAGCCCGGACCATAATTGATGCTATAGGTCATCCCCACTACGGGCGCCCCGTGGACTGTCCAGGAGACGATCTTCCGCAGCGGGCTCAGGGTCTCCAGCGTGTAGGTGCCGACAATGTCACTTGGCAGGCTCTCGACAGTCGAGACGATCACCTGGCCATCGCCCGCCGCCTCCAGGCGCTGGCCGCCCAGCCGGCCTACGGGCGAGAAGCGACTCCCCTCCCACTTCTCCAGAACTTGGTCGCGGACAATGAAGAAGTTCCCGTCGAGGTCGTTCAAGACCTCCGTCGCGGCAGGGAGCTCTTCGAATTGCCGCAGCACTTCCTTGGGGGCCGGCCGGCCATGCCCGTCCACGAGTCCCCAGGCAATCAATCCTCCCGGCTCGGTCCACTGCTCGGCAAACCAGTACACCCACTGGCCGGTCCAGCTCGCGAACGACATGACCGGCGCTGTCATCCTGCGCTGGAAGATGACGGCCGTCTGCCCGTCGTCCACGGAGACGAGAACGACCTGTTTGATCGGGCCGCCGTTGCAGGCCAGAATCAGATGCCCCGGGATGACGGCGGTGATGGCCGGTCGGTCGGCGCACGGGATGGTGGTGAGAGTGGTGGGGTCCTCTCCCATCAGCGAACTCTTCACCACCTGGTAAGGGGAGGTGGCGCTGACGGAGTACATGTTCTCGCCGAGATAAGCCCGGTAGCTGCTCGGCATCGCCAGGACCTGTTCAACACGGAAGAGGGGAGGGGCAGGCGCCTTCTGTGGCGGCCGTTGAGGGGTAGCCGCCTTCCGTAGCGACCCCTGAGCGGTCCCAACGTTGCGCGGCGACCCCTCGCCTGTACAAGAGGCCGAGAGCAGTGCGATCACGACGGCGAGCAGGCTTGCGGCGAGGCGAGACTTCCCCTTCATTCCCGGCACCGTCCTCCTGCCTCACTACGGGTGAACTCAAACCACGCGGAAACCCGCCGCGCCTGCTTCGTCTGGGCCCCTCCGTTCTCCCTGCTCCCGGGCGGCGGCTCGTACGTCCGCACGACGCGGATCCACGTTCGTGCCGCCCGTTCGCGGTGGGAGACAACCTCGGGTCTCCGGACGATCCTTCCATCGTCCTCGAGCTTTCGAGGGCGAATGTCCACCGGCCGAATCTCCTCCGTGCCAGGAACGGATAAGACCGGCCGGCGCATGACAGAGGCTTGGGCTGTACATCTACGCGAAATGCGCGGCTGGCTCCTACGTCCAGGAGGAGCCAGCCGCGCTTACCTTTCCTCAGTCGATTTCTTGGTAGGCCCGGTGGGGCTCGAACCCACGACACCCTGATTAAGAGTGAGCCGAGCCCACTTCTGCTAGTTATGCCCACTTACCGGGAAGCGTCTTCTGTTGCGCGATTTTCGCCGCTGGCAGCGCCAACCACGTAACCCCTGTTGCGCCGTTTTGCGCCTACATGTGGCCCGTTCGCATCCAAACTCGCACCCAAGGAACGGCTTCCAGTTGGACCCAGCAAAAATCAGGCGTTCATGGGCGAAAATCGGGCGTTCGCACCTGCGCGGGTGCGGGAGGGCCGCCCCTTTCGCGCTAGGGTGACGTTCCCCCGGTGGTGGGGCGGCCCCGCGAATCGGCTTATGGCGCGGGCTCCCGGTTGTCGGGGTGTTCGCACCCCGCAGGGGAGGGCACGACTCACTCCCCCAGGGCCACGATGGCCTGGCCGAAGCCGAGCAAGTTCGGGTGGAAAACCAGCTGCAACCCCTTGGCCGTTGCCGGCACCTCGAAGGCGACTTCGCCGCGCATCCTGTCGGCGGCCGCGAGCTCGCCGTCCAGGTGGCCGTTGAGATCAGGGCCGATCGTGATGCTGTACTGCCGGCCATCCGCGTCCTTGACCTGGAACATGGCCAGGGAGCTGATTGCGGCTGGCTGGTCCGACTTGTTGACGACCGTGGCGTCGACCACGACCCACCGCTTCCCTGCCGGTGGCTTGAGGAACTGCGAGCCTTTGTCCTCCCGGACGCCGTTGACGACGAACTGGAGCTGTCCGAGCTGGATGACGTCGCCGACCTTGAAGACCTGCTGCTGGGATGTCTGGCCGGCGCTCGTCGGCTGCGTGGCTGTCGTCCCGACCTTCTTCGGCGTCTCCGTGGAGCCGCATCCGGCCAACGCCATCGCGGCCACCAGCGCCCCTACCGCCAAGGCCCTCCGCATGGGCATCGCCTCCTGCCCAGAATCTCAGGTCAGCGCCGCAAGCGCTGCTTCCTTGGTCATGCAGCTGGGGTTGCGCGCTGCTTCCGATCCTGGCGCCACGCGAACCCGCTCATGACGCCAAGGATGAGCGCTACCACGCCCCAGATGGTCTGGTCGTGGAAGGGCGTCGTGGCGCCGGCCGCGAGGCCCATGATCCCGGCCAGCGCAAACGCGAAGGTGGCGACGGCGGGCAGCCGGAACGCGAACGCGCCGCCGAGGAGGAAGAGGAAGGCGACGACGAGGCCGACGGCGCCTCCCTGGGCGGCGTTGGCCGCCTCGGTGGAGGCCGCGAGCGAGTTCGAGAGGGAGCCGAGCCCGTAGACCGCGAGCGACTGGAAGCCGACGATGGCCATAAAGATCAACCCTAGGATGCCGGTAGCGGTTTTCATCCAACGCACCTCCTCGCTGCCATGCTACCCAATAGCCGCCTGCTGCGAAACGGAGGTGCGCTCGCACCCGACGCATCGCGGCAGCCTCCCGCCTTCAGTCGGCTGACCCCTGCGCGTTCCGCACCCCCTCCAGCCTGCGGTCGAACTCTCGCAGGACCCACCGCACGGTGCGGTGTTTCTGGCTCGGGTCCCACGCCTTGCTACGCCGCTCGGCCACACTCGCCGGGCGCTCGCCCAGGAGCTGGACGCGGTACCACACGTCCCAGTTCTCCCACACGGTGGCGTGGGGCGCGAGCTTGCCGAAGCGCCGCACCCCTGGCTCCAGCCGCTCCTCCCACTTCGGCTGCCCCTTCCCCCGGGCGATGGGAGCCTGGGGGAATGCCTGCTTCGCCCACCGCTCGACGTGCTGCCAGCGGGCGTCGTCCAGCGCGCCGTCGAGTTGCAGGTACCACACGCCCTCTGTGCTTGCGCGGAACTCCTCCAGGAGGCGGCCCCAGAGAGCCGCATAGGCCCGGGCGCGCTCCTCCGGCGGGGCGTCGGAGGCGACGATCCTGGCCCCTTCCTCGAAGAGCCTCTGCGCCACTTCCATA
>JASBVS010000016.1 GCA_029960955.1 Bacillota bacterium | reverse complement strand
AAGAAGAGCGCCCCGGTGCAGGCGGGGCGGCTCAAGGGCTCCGCCCTGAGTATATCACGCCGCCGCGTTGGCCGCATCCCGGCGCGTGTCGAGGTAGAGCCGCCGGATCATCGTCACGCCCTGCTTCGGGTGGATCGAGAGGAGCGTCTGACTGGGCCGCGTGGCCTGGTGCTTCGAGGCGACCACGAACGGCGTGGTAGGAGGGAACGCCCCGTTGCCTACTACGACGCCGCCGTAGGCGCTCGGCAGGTCATACGGACGATGGAAATGGCCGAGCGCGAGGACGCTGTACGGTCCTTCCAGGTCGCGGTAGGCCGCCGCCGCACGGTCCACGCCGTAGTAGGGGATGCCGCCCCATGACGCTCCGCCCCGGAGGCTGGAGCCGTGCTCGAACACGATGCGGTGGCCCATGATCTCCGTCACCGCGTAGTAGCCGTCGTGGTTGATCAACTCCACGCGGCCCTGGGCGATGGCCTCCCGCAGAATCTCTCTCGCGAACTCGCCAGCAAGCCAGTCGTAGGAGTCGATGGGGTCGAGTTCCGCGAGGCCGGCGTTGCCGGGGCGTTGTGTCGTCCGGCCGTGGTTGCCGGGGACACGCTCGACGCGCACCCTGGCGAACACCTGGAGGGCCGTGAGGACCAACTCCGCCAGCATCCGCCCGTAGGCCGCCACTTGCTGGACGACGAGGGGGTCGGCGATGCGGTGCTGGCTTGCCCGCATGTTGTCGCCCTCCACGTCGTCGCCGAGGTCGAGGATCACGAGCTCGCGCCAGGGGATGGAGCGCCGCTGGATGTCCCAGATGCGGAGGAGGGCCTGTCCGAGCCGCCGGAACTGCTCCCGCGTCACGTCCAGGGTATGCGTCCAGCCGCCGTTGATCCTCCCGGGCGTGTGCTGGCCAACGTGAACGTCGGAGAGGATCAGCACCGCCGTCTCCTCATCGAAGGAGCCCGTCTCCAGCGCGGCAGGGACCAGCTCGGGCGGCTCGACGGCGAGGGCGGCCTGCCGGATGGCGTCGCGCCATTCCTCGATCACCGCACGGCGGGAGACCAGTTGGCGCAGTTCCGCCACCTGGGCCGCGGCCCGCGCCCTCTCCCGCTCCTGCGCCACCGGATCGGGCTCGGGCGCGGACGCGCGTTCGCCCCAGCGGTCGCGGTGACGGCGGACGTAGTTGCGCACGGCGTCCCACGTCGAGCCGACTTCGCGCGCGATCTCGCGGTATGTGCGGCCTTCCAGGTAGAGCAGCCGGATCGCCTCGTGCTGGGCGGGGGTCACGAGAGGAGCACCTCCACGATCTCGGGCCAGGTGAGGCCGTCGGGACGCCAAGGGCGCTTGTGGGGAAGCACCTGGACGCCCTCGGGCACGACGCGCACGGGCTTGTCGTCCACGTAGGCGACGGCCTCCACGTCCATGGGGCCGAAGGCAGTCCAGATGCGGCCAGCGAGCGCGCGGCGGAGGACACGCGTCTTGTGACCACCGAGCACCTTGCCCAGCATGCGGCCTTCGTGGAGGTCGTGCGCCAAGAGCCAGTCCTCCGTCACGTCGTAGGCTGTCTTGGGGCGGTTGCTAACGTAGAGCACATACCAGCCGTGCCTCTGGAGGCGATGGATGGCCTCGACCGCCCCCGGGATGGGCCGGGCGCGACGGAACAGCTCCAGATGTTCGGTAGTCGTCCAGTCGACCCCCTCCGGCGCGTAGGCGGCGTAGTCAGACGGGTCGGCTGGCGGTCCATAGCGGCGGACGAGTTCGGCGCTGGTATCCGCGATGGTGTTGTCGATGTCGCAGACCAGCACACTCACCGCTCATCCGCCTCCTCGTCGATGCACGCGGCGAGAAGGTAAGCATAGTTGATGATGTCGGCAATGCGCTGCTTCAGGCCCTCGCGACCGTCGGTCGTCGTCCAGACCCACTCGTACTTTCCGCTTCGCACGGCCTGGGAAACGGACTGGAGGTGCTTCATCATGTACATGAGCGCCACCTGGGACGCCCGCACGCCGAGGAAGGCCGCCACCTCGTGGAAGTTCTGGAGCCTATCCTCGGTCGGCGAGTACTCTTCGCGCTTGGCCTGCATGATTGCCACCGAATGCGCGGTGAACTCCTCCACCAGCCGGTCGAACCGCTCGGGCGGGTAGGGCATCATGACGCGGCCGCCTCCTCCAGCGTCACGGTCTCCGTCACCAGCACCTGGGACTCGATGATCCGAGTGGGACGGCCCGTCCTCTCCGCATGAACCCGCGCCGCCTCTTGAGCCACGTAGAGGAAGGGCGTGCGGCAAATCTCGGCACTGTTCGGGGGAACCTCCTCCACCCGGCACTCGACCCTTCCCGTCGTCCACTCTGCCAGCATCCGAACCCTCCTCTCGAAACACCAAGCCCGCGCCGTGGCAGCGCGGGCACTCGTCCATCACCACTCCATGAGGGATCGCCCCGGCACCGAAGCAGGCGGGGCACATGGCGGGCCTCATGGCACCCAGCCGCCCAGGAGCGCGACCTCGTAGACGGGCTCGTTGTCGCGCGCGTCGAAGCCGATGTGGGCGCTCTCGATGACCTTGCCGCCGCCATGCCGGCCGTTGAGCGTCCAGGTGATGTGCGAGCCCGGGGCTGGGTTGACGGTCTTCAGGAAAAGGAGGAAACCGTCGGTGTCGACCATGCGGACGATGGCGAGGACGTACTCATTGAGGTTCTGCTCCTCCTCGTCCATCGCGGGTCACCTCCGGTGGGCCGGAGTAGGGGCGGCAATGGACGAGCCATACGGGGAGCGGCCCGTCGAAGGTGCGGAGGTCCGACCCCAGGCACAGCCACCGGGAGCCGTCCGCCAGCTCGAAGGTCTCCCCCTTGGCGATGCGGAGGTTCCGCAGGGAGATCAGTACGGTCCCGTCCTGCTGCGGAATGGTCTCGCGCACCCGATAAGCCTCCACCCGCATGGCTCGTCCACCCCTGCTAGGCGAGCGCCTGCCGCGCCGCGCTGATCTTGGACTGGAGCGTCCGCACCTGCTGTGCGAGGTCCGAGGCCAGCGCCCGCTGGTAGGCCGCCTCCGTGAGCGGGCCCCAGATGCCGTCCTCCGCCAGCTTCTCGCCGAAGGCGGCGTTGAGCAGGTGCTGCAACGCCTGCACCGCTGGGCCGCGCTGGCCCATGCCAGGGCTTGCCACGGCCGCATCACCCCCTTTGGGCAGGTCCGCGCCGCCAAGCCACGCCCGCAGGTCCTGCTCCGTGCCCGCGAACTCGTCGAGGTCCACGTATCCGCTGGTGCCCGGTATCTTGCCGGACGAAGTCCATTGCCAGATGGTCCAGTCGCCGAAGCCCGGCACGGCCATCGGAGAGGAGGCGTTCGTGTAGTGCGCCACCCACAAAGGCCATGAGGAGAGCTGAGCGCCGTCTAGGTTCTGCGCCGCGAAGCTGGGGCCGGTGTAGAGGAGGACACGCTTGCCGGGGAATGTGGCCGCCAGCGCTCGGAGGAACGCGAGCGCCCAGGCCGTCGTCCCCGCGCGGTCGAGCTTGGTCGCCTCCAGGTCGAGAGCGAGGAAGTCCGGCTCGGGCTGAACAGCTTTGACCGCGCCCGCGAAGTAGGCCGCCTCGTTGGCGGCGTCGAGCGCGTTCCCGTCCGGCCGCGCGAAGTGGTAGGCCCCGACGAGGAGGCCGGCCGACTTCGCGCCGGCGACATTCTTGGCGTACTTGGGATCGGTCCACCCGACCCCCTCCGTCGCCTTGATCACCGCAAACGAGAAGCCGGCGGTTCGCACCGCCGGCCAGTCGATGTCGCCCTGCCAGGACGAGACGTCGATGCCCCTGGCGTGGGAGGGGTCATGCGCCCGCACTCTGGTTCACCTGCGCAGGGGCCGGAGCGTTGGCCCCGGAGCCTACGATCTCATAGCCGAGCCGCTTGAGCTCCAGGACTGCCTCCTCGATCAGGGAGTCCACCTGCTGGTCCGTCAAGGTCAGACCGTGGGCCGCAGCGAGGGCCTTCAGGCGGGTGGCGGCGTCCTCCTTCTTCGGCAGATGCACGAGCCCGGCGGCGGCAGCGGCCTCCGTCGCTTGGACCGCGATGGAGGCGAGGGCGCGCAGGTTCCCAAGCTGCTGTTCGGTGAACCGGGCCTTCACCAGCGGGATGACGTAGGCCGACACGATGGCGGCGGCCAGAGAGATCACGGCCGCCGCGAACTGCACCAGGGCATCAGTCAGATGGGACATCCTCACTTCCCCCTTACCAGGATGTTGACGGCCAGCAAGATGGCCGATGTCGCCACACTCCCCAGGGTCACCATGAGCCACGTCTTGATCGACTGGAGCTGGTCGTAGATGTCGTTGTAGACCTCCTCCAACCCCTTGATCCGCTCGTCATGCCGGGCGAGCGTCACCTGCACCTCCTCGTCGCTCACTCCGATCACCCCCTCTCCGGAGCGTCGGGGGCACCGGCGAGCGGTCGAGCACCCGGATGTACTGCTGCTCCGGGTGGAACGAGTCGGCCAAGGCCGTCGCCGCCCGGAAGGCGGCCTTGTCGTCGCCGCAGGTGTAGAGGTCGATGGAGACGTAGCGCCGCTCCGGCCACGTGTGGACTGCGAGGTGGGACTCCGCGAGCGGCAGGATCAGGGCCAGCACGCTCGCCCCGTCGTCCTCGCCGCCCTCCTTGAAGGCGTAAGCGCGGTGTTCGTAGGGATGCATCTGCGCCTCCCGGATCGTCTGGAGCGCCCGCTTGGTCAGCTCCTTCGGACTGTAGGGCGCATCCCGGCAGCCGTAGCAGTCGACCGTCACGAGCGCCCACGTCACGCGACCCACCCCCACGCCTTGAGTTTCGGAAGGTCCTCGATGAACTGGTCGCCGATGTCGCGCCGCACGATGCGGAACGGCAGGACCTTCAGCTTGTCCACCTGCCGGTAGCAGAGCATCCGGGCCTCCGCCGGCCCGCGCCCGCGGTGCGTGACCACGGCGAGATAGCCCATGCTCCCGGCCGACTCCAGTCGCTTGCCGACGCGCCGCACCTCGTTGAGGTGGACCCGCTGCCAGTCGAGGTCCTGGTCGGGGAGGAGCGTGAGGTGCTGGGCGAGGTCCGGGTCCTCGCGCGGGAAGGGCCCAGACGCCACCACGACGGTCGCCACGTAGCCGTCGTGCCACCGGAGCCGCCCCTGCCCGGTCGCGAGCGTCCAGAGGGCCTCGCCCACGGGCATGTCGAGCGCCTCCACGATGGAGGAGACCGTCGGGTAGCCGAAGCGCGCCGTCCACTCCAGCGGCACGATCCGGTCCTCCGTCGCGATCATGTTGAGGTCGATGCAGCCGTGGTAGCCCTGGGCGCTCAGGTAGCGGGTGAGCGGGAGCAACGCCTCCCGCCAGAGCGGCCCCATCTCCGCGAAGCCCATCTCGCCCATCTGGCCGGTGGAGGGGCCCTCGTCGCCGCTCATGAGCTTCTTGATCTCCTGGTTGACATAGGCTCCCTGCCACGTCTGCCCGTCGAAGAGGCCGGTGACCGCGATCTCGACCCCCTTGTGCGCCTCCTGGAGCACGAAGTCCGGCTCCTGGCCGTGCGCAAGGTCCTTCCACACGTCCTGGAGCCAGCCGAGGAAGTCCAGCATCCCCTGCGGGTCCCATTGGACCGTCGCGAGGTCGCGGCTCACTTGGTTGTTGTGCTTCAGCGCCCACGCGCCGCCCTCGCGCTTCACGAACGCCTGGGCCTTGGCGAAGGCGGATGGGCCGGCGAACCGGACCATCGGGACGACGGGGATACCGGCGTTCGCCGCCACCTTCTGGCCGAAGATGCGGTCGTTCTCCATGCGGTCGGTCTCCGGGCTGCCGCCGATGACGGGCTTCCGGGCGACCCGCCGGACCCAGCTCGCCCACGCGCCGCCGCCGTAGCGCCGGCCCTTCCCCACGTCCTGCTCCACGTCGTCGAAGACCACGAGGTCGGCCCAGTCGACCCACGCGCGCCAGTCGCGCACGGGATGGAGGAGCCCGTCTCCGACGCGCTGCTCGGTGAGGCTGTGGACGTACCAGCGGACCTGATGGCCCTCCTGCTGGCAGCGGATCGCCAAGTCGGTGCTTTCCGCCACCGCCGAGACGAAGAGGATCTTCGAGGGGACCACCCCCTTAAAGGAGGAGAGCGGCCCGGAGGCCGCCCTCGCTCGGTTGGATGATGGCTACTGCCACGGGTTCATGGCCTGATCCTGGGGTCCGAGAAAGTGCCCCGCCCCGGCCTGTGCCGCGAGCCCGTCGGCGACCTGGAAGTGCCACATCGATATGCGCAGCGCGGCCTGCGCATCGTTCTGGATAGGCGTCGGGTCCATGCCCTGCGAGCGCACGGCTTGAGCCTGCGCATAGAGTCCGCAGAAGTCCTGCAGGTCGCCGACGGCCAGCGCTTCCTCGAGTGCAGCAGCGTACAGAGGATGGGATGGTGAGAAACGGGAGAGTCCGTCGCGAATCACCAGGAGTTTCGCCATCGCCTGTTTCAGCGTGTCCGTCGAAGCCGTGGCGGAGCATGTCTCGGCATCCGTCAGCGCGAGGCGCATGTTCACCTGGAGAAAGAAGAGTGGGTCCGCAGGGTTGCTGGTCGGGGCGAGCTGTATGCTCGCCGTCCTCGTCGCCTGGTCCCACTCCACCTGCCCGCCAAGGGCCTGCGTCACGAACCGGAGCGGCACCATCGTCCGCCCGTCCACCACGATGGCGGGCACGTCGCTCGTGACCGTCTGGCCGTTGACCTTCACCTGCGCCACGGGGTAGCCCTTGTAGGTCGCGGAGTCCGTCGCCAGGGCCGGCGTCGCCACGAGGAGCACCGCCGCCGCGGCGGCCGCAATCCATGTCCTGCGCACGCGCGTTCGCACCTCCGCCCCGAGAGTGGCACGCTACGGCGTCGTTGGCAAGGGTTCCCGTCCAAGCGCCTTCCTCGCGAGGTTCACCATCTGGAGGTTGAGCGCGGCGATGCGCTGGCGCTTCTGGTCCGGCGTCATGACCCGGGAGTTCTGCACCTGCTCGATCTGCTTCCGCAGCTTGCTCAGTTGCGTCGCCACGCGGTTGAGGCTCTTGTAGCGGGCGTTGATCTCCGCCGTCATGCCGCCGTGCGCCCGCGCCGCCTCGTACTCCATCTGCGCGCGGTTGAGCTCCTCGTAGAAGTCGTTGATGGACTGGGAGGAGCCCTCCGCCGGCCCGCGGGCGACGAAGGCCCCGATGATCGGGCGATCCGCTGGCGTCGGGCTCGGGGCGGGAGGCTCGTTGGCCGCGCCCGTAGCCAGGAGGAGCGCGTCGATGCCCTGAGTCGCCATCCGCCCCAACCCGCCCGTGTATCCGTAGATCAGCTCGTCGATCATCCTCGGGCTCGCGGCCGGCGAGTAGCGCATCCCCGGCAGGGCCGAGATACCGCGCCCCAGGAGCTTCGCCGTCTCCGAGGTGCCCGGTCCGTACTGCTCCGCCGGGAGCAGGTTCTGCTCCGAGCGCGGGACCACGGGCCGCCCGAAGAAGAGGTCCCAGTTGGTGAGGTACGCAAGCCACGGCTGGAGTGCGGTTGGGAGGTATCCGGGGCTCAACTGCGACCAGAAGCTCCCGAGAACCTGCCCGGGATCGATCCCCTGGCCGGACGCCCATTCCAGGAACTTCTCCGGGAGCGTCCCGTAGAGCCAGCCGAGCAGGAACGGCTTCGGGATCGAGACCCACGTGTTGCCCACGTGAAGGTTCCACATGGTGTCCCGCCGCCACTCGGGCAGTTCCCGGTAGGTGGGGTCGTTCCGGTTGACCATCCAGAGCGCCACGCTCGGCAGGGTGATGTAGGCGAGCGCCCGGATGTTGAACCCCACCGGGTCCTTCCGCCACGCCTGCGCGAGGCGGGACGGCTCCTGAATCGCCGCGTTCCAGAAGGCGATGATCCGGTTGGCCTTCTGCCCTTGGCGTCCGGCGCGCGCGAAGTCGATGGTGATCTGGCGCGAGTCGAGCGCCGCCTGAAGCGGGTTCCCCGTCGCCCGGAGCGCACGCTCGAACTCGCCGAGGCGGGTGGCCGACTCCGTGAGCTCCGAGAACGCCCGCAGGAGTTCGATCGGGTGCCTGATGATGCCGAGCGCCTTCGCCTGCGGGCTCCGGGTGATCTCCTGGAGGAGCCGCGCGTAGTCGCGGTCCTGGTAGACGCTGACGGCGTGCGCGCCGCCCGAGGCGTACCATTGCCAGTAGAGGTCGTCCCGCTTGAGCGCGTGCGCGAGGCCGCGGATCGCGTCCCACGGCTTGAAACCGTACCGGGAGAAGACCGTCGCGTCCCACACATCCCGGATCAGGTTGCGCAGCGGGAAGTAGGGCACCAGCGTCGCGCCCGCCCGCAGGATCGACGCGGGAGCCGTGACGAGCTTCATCAGGAGGTCCGCGCGGGCGCCGTCCGACAGCGCGGTCAGCGCCTCGTAGAGGGCGTCGTTCCCGATCTGGAGGAGAACCGGCCGCCCGCCGACCAGCGCCGTCATGACCCGCTCCCCAGGCGCAGGCTTCATGAGCGGGCGGAAGATGTTCGCGACAGCCTTCGCGAGTCTGTCCACCTCGCGCGCGTCGAGCCACGAGAGGTCGACACCCTGCCGCGCCAGCGTCCGCAGGAACTCCTGCGCGCTCACCCTCGTCAGCGACATCTTCGGCCGGACGATCTCGACCCACCGGCCCGCGTCGGGCTCTCTGGCGAGCCCGACCAGCGCCGCGGCCACGTCGTTCCGCGCCGCCGCGGTGATGTAAGCGTAGGTGTTCTTGATGACGGACTCCAGCGGATTGACGATGGTGCGGCTGGACCCCTTGAGCCGCTTGATCGGCTCGGGGACATTCCCGAATCCCTTGCCCGCGCTCGGGCCGCCGAAGCGGGGGTCGTCCAGCACGCGGTAGAGCGGGATGTAGTTCTGATGCGCCACCCGCATGGCGTCGGCCGCCTGCGGGTCGACGAGCCCATGATCGACGAGGTGCTGGAGGAGCGCGTCCTGGAACTGGTAGAGCTCCTGGGCCGCCTGCCGGAACTCGGGTGAGTCGAGCGCCTGGATGGTCGCCCGCGCGTCCTCCAAGCTGATGCCGGGGTTCCGCGCCGCCTGCTGGACGATTTCGCCGGTCGCCGAGAGGGCCGGTTTCTCCGTCACGCCCTTCTGCCACAGTTCCTCCGCGCGACGGGCGTAGAGGTAGGCCGCGAAGTCGTCGAGCCGCTGCTGGACCGGTCGGAGGATTTCCTCCAGCCCTTTGGTCACCTTCTGCGGCACGCCATCCTTCAGGAGATAGCCCGACCGCAGGAACGCCTCCGCCTGCCCGGCCGCGCCCGCAGCCAGGCGGGCGAGTTGGTAGGGCGAGTCCCGCACGCCCAGGAGGCGGCCGCCCGTGATGCCCGTCTCCGCCTGGTAGATCGGGTGGAACTTGTCCACCCAGTCCGTCTGCACATGACCGATCAGGTCTTGCAGCGACTTGGCGGGCGGCTTGTCCGCGCCGGAGGCCATGCTGAGCTTCACGCGGTCCACCGGCGGCAGCGAGGCCCACCCGCTCACCTGCCGCTGAAGCTCCTGCACCGCTGCCTGCACGTCCGGCGTCCTGGCGAGGGCCGCCTCCATCTGCGCAACCGCCTCCGGCGCCTGCGCCCGGATTTGGTCGGGGTTGGTCAGATAGCGCCGGAAGAACTCCGCGACCCCCTCCTTCGCGGGGTCGCCGCCGCTCGCCAGCGCCTGTACCTCAGGGAGCTTCCCAATGGTACCGGAGAGGTTGTAGCTCCGGTCGAGGATGTGGGCGAGCTCGTGCGAGGCCGCCTGGATGTCATGCGGGTCGCGGAGACGGATCACGCCGGTTGTGGTGTTGGCGACGCCGAGCGTCTGCTGGCCGAATGGGTAGCGCCCGGTCCGCACCGGCACGCCAAAGCGCTGCTCGATCTGCCGGATGATCTGGTCGCGGCGAAGCTGGCCCGGAACCCTGGTCGTCACACCAGGCTTGAGCGCTTCTGGGGCTTGCTGGAGGACCAGCTTGGAAGCTGGCGCCCCGCGCTTCAGCGTGAACTTCTGCGGTGCCACCACCGCCTCTTCGGCCTTCGGCAGCGTCGCCTGCGGAGCCCGCTCCACGATCCGCGACCAGAGCCTGCCCAGCGCCTCGCCCGCCAGCGGGGCGGCCGCGCCGAGCGCGCCCATCGAGGCCGTCTCGCCCAGCGCCCCGAGCGCCGCCCTACCCGCGCTCTCCTGCCCGGCCGCCGCCCGCAGGGCCGCCTCGCCCGCAGCGATGGGAGCGTAGGAAGCTGCAGCGCCCGCCGCGGACGAAAGCGCGCGCCCGGCGAGGCCGGGGAGCGCGCGCCCCGCCGCCGTCTCCGCGAGCGTCCCGAGACCGCCCGTGAAGGCGAAGGGCGCGAGGGAACCGATGGCCTCGCCGACGACTCCGCCCGCCGTCCTCGGGGCCTGGGTCGGAAAAGTGCGCTGCCACTCCTGCCGGTACTGCGGGCCAGCCACCTGGAGACCCATCCGGCGCGCGTCCGCCTGGAGCCGCGCCTGCGCCTGCGGGTTGGAGGCGAGGTAGCGGTCCTCGGCTTGGCTCAGGAGTTCGAATGGCGCCCGAATGGCCGCTCCGAAGCCCTGGTTCACGTCACCGACGAAGCCCTTCACGCCCGACATGATCCGGTCGAGCAAGTTCTGCTGATGAGGCGGCGGCGATGCCGATTTCGGAGCCGCCGCGGGAGCGCGCAGGGCCGGCTGCTGCTGGATCTTCGGCAGCGCCGATCCGGGCGCCCCGACCGTGCGGTTCCAGAGGTCCTGCAACGACTGCTGAGGCATCGCGCGTGCCTCCTACGGAGCGATTTTGGCCGTCCTGGGCGGAGTGATCTGTGACGTCCTGGGCAGGCCATACGGCGCCGGATCGACGCCCTGCTGCTGGAGGTAGGTCGCGATCTCGGCCGCGCTGTGCCCGTTGGCGAGCGCCGAGTTGACGAACTGGAGCACGGCCGGGCTGATGTTGACGTTCGGGGCCTTCGGCTCAGCCCCGGCGTTCCCGGTCGGGAGCGCCGCCCGCCAGTTCGCGCTCTGGGTCTGGTAGACCTTGATCATGTTGTCCGCCGCCGCCTGGGCCTCCTTCTGGCTGAGGCCGGCCCATTGGAGCGCCTGCTGGGCCTGGAACTTCGCGGCGTCGAGGTTGAGGCGGTTCTGCTGAATCGCGATCTGCGCCTGCTGGTAGGCGATCTGCGCCCGCGTCTTCGCCTCCTGGTCCGCGAGCCCCCGCGCCTTGAGCGCGTTCTCAATCTGCTGCTGCGGAGTCGGGCCGTAGGTGTACGGGATCATGGCCTTCGCCCAGTCCTCCGCGAGCCGCTGCTGGTCCAGGTTCACCTGCGCCTGCTGGTAGGCCGTCATCTGCTCGTAGGGGAGGAGCGCCTTCGCCCAGTCCTGCTGCATCTGCTCCTGCTGGAGTTGGAGTTGCGCCTCCTGCTCCGGCGTCGGGCCGAGCGTCCACGGGAGCGTCTGGCCGATGAGGTCCGCCGCCAGCTTCTGGTTCTGGAGGCCGGCGTTGATCGACCCCTGGAGGCCCGTGTTGATCAGGCTCTGCGCGCCCGAGAGCCCGCGGGTGATGATGTCCTGGAGGCCGGAGAGGAACTGCTGCTGCACCGCCGCGAGAGACTTGGCGAGGATCTGCTGCTCTTGCGTCAACTGCCCCTGGTTGAGCTGCTGCTCCATGTAGAGCGCGATGCCCGACTGGAGGAGCCCGCGCCGGTTCATCTCGTCCAGGAGTTGCTGCCTCTGCGTGTCCACGGTCTGCTGCAACTGGGCCAGCGCCGCCATCGTCGCCGGGTCCACGCCGCCGAGGAACTGCTGGGCCTGCCGCTGGTACTCGTCAATGGCCTGCTGGACCCATTGCGACATCTGCCCGAGCGCTTGGGCTGTGAGGGCCTGAACATCCGGCCCGGCCGAGACCACCTGCTGGATCAGGTTCGGGATGGTCTGCTGCACGACGGAGTAGGCCGCGTTGTTCGAGGCGTTGTACTGCGACTGGGCCGCCATCGCCTGGGCGTAGCCCTGGACCTGCTCCGGCGACGGGTTGGGCGTCCCGAAGGTCACGAGATTCTGGGCGACGGGGTTGCCCTGCTGGGCCGCTGTCGTCAACAGATCGCGGAGCCCCATCACCTGGTCGGACGGCGTGTTCCCCGAGAGCATCTTGGACTGGGCCTCGATGAGGAGCGCGCTTTGCGGCGACGCGGCCAGTTGGGCGGCCTGCTGGGCGTTCATGCCCTGGAGCGCGCGGGCGGTGTTGGAGTAGCCCATCTTCTCCAGTTGGCTGTAGACCGCAAGCGCCTTCTGGTGTGCGGTGGGGTCGCCCGCCTCCGCCGCGCGCTTGAGCGCCACGATCTGGTTGATCGCGTCCACCGGGTTGTTCGGCAGCGAAGCCTGCGTGGCGACGGCCTTGTTCGCCGTCTGCGCGGGCGGCTTCGATGCGGCCCCCGTGCCCGCCGCCGCCGGGCGAGTCGACTGTGCCGCCACTTGGGCCGCGGTCTGAGGCTTCCCCGGCATGGCGCGCAAGGAATCCGATACGGGCGGAGAGGTCGGCCGCGTCGTCACGCCAGCCGTCGGCAGCCGCAGACCGGTCCTCGGCTGAGGCAATTGGTTGTTCTTCTTCGGCTGCGGAAGCCGCAGGCCGCCTCCCGCGTCGATGACAGCGGGCATGTCGTGTCCCTCCTAGTTGAACCGGATGAGCCGCGCCCCCTTGATCTGCGCGGCGTAGCTCGCGTTGTTCGTGCTGAGCCTCAGCACGAGGTCCGCCGCCCCGGTCGGCATCGTGAGGGCGGACGACTGCTTCCGGCTGAAGGCCGTGCTGGTCGTCGTGATGGCCGACCCCGCCACCTGCGCGCCACCCACCACCGCGAGGTCCACCGTCGCGGTCGCCGACGCGTCCGCCACCGCCAGCGTCACCTCCAGGTACCATGTCCCCGTGATGGGATAGACGGACGGGTCCCAGCCGAAGACCGGCCCGATGGGGGTCGGGGTCGTGTTGGTGGTTTGGGCCGCCGGCTCCACAAGCAGGAGCGGGATCACGAGCGGCAGCGTGAGCGCCGTCCATGAGAGCGAGTTCTTCGCGATGAGCTTGTCGCCCTGGAGCGGATGCGCGAAGTTCGTCTCGTCCAGATAGGCGGTCGCCCAGTCGATCTGGAGGAGCCACCGCTTCAGGTAGTCCGGCGGGATCGGAGGTCCCGGGACGTCTCCGTAGAATCCCACGCGCGCCATGCTAGCTCGCCCTCGCTTGCCGGACCATGTACTCCACGGCGATGCTGTGAATCTCCGTCCGCGCGCCGGCGGCCAACTCCTTGATGTGGACGCCGAGCGTGTGGGCCTGGATCACCCCGACCTGCGACGGGTAGACGATGAGCGTGTGCACCTCGCCGTCGTTCGGGACCGTGACGGTGATGGGCGAGGAAAGCGCGCCGAGGTCCGGCCGGAACTGGAGTTGCAGTTGCCCGTCCGCGCCGTTCGCCCGTGCCTCGATGAGCACCCGGCGGATGCGCTTCACGCGCTCCGCCGCGCCGAAGTCGAACGCCTTCGTCTCGATCTCGAAGCCCACCGCCGCGCCCAGGTCCGTCGCCGCGTCGGTCTCGTAGAGCTGGCCCACGTTCGCGTCGGCCAGGATGATCTTCTGCTTCCCGGCCTCCCGGAAGATCGCATACCCGCTGATGGCCCAGTTCGGCCGGAGGTCGAAGCATTGCCGGAGCGAGTCGAAGACGTAGGTCCGGTCGGGCACCTGGGCGCTGTAGCCGGGGACGCTGATGTAGAGCGCATCCTGGAAGAACCCGCAGGCGGCGGTGTTGATCCGCCGCATGTTGAGCCCGAGCCAGTCCGGCTGGATGCGGCGCGTCGCCAGGACCGGCTGGTTGAGGTCGCTGAAGTACAATCCCTGGTCGCTGACCCAGGCCAAGTAGAGCTTCGACGCGAGATCGACGATCACGGGGCTCGCCGGCGCGACGCACCCGATGCCCTCGTGCACCCGCACCAGCGCGAAGTTGTCCACGCTGTCGCCCGTGATGGCCCAGGTCGAGCGCTGCTTGAAGACGACGAGGGTGTTCGAGTACGGGATGATCCCCGTGATCTGGTCGCCGTCGTCCGGGCTCACGTCGATGAAGTTGAGCGTCGGCCAGGACTCCGGGTTCAAGGGGTCGCTGAACCAGACACGCGACGGGTTCGACACGCTCCCGGCGAGCCAGAGCCGGTTCTGGTGGACGGCCGCATACCGCGCCCCGCTCGGCGGAGACCCGCCGAGAAGCGCGAGCGTCGTTCCGTCGTACTTCGCGGGCGCGTCGATGCCATTGACGATGATCAGGAGGTCGTTCAGCGTCGCGAACCGGAACCAACCGCCGGAGGTCCAGGTGACGCCCGAGAGCGCCGTCATGGCGGGCGCTCCGTCCCACGTGAGGGTGACGGCGTGGATGACCGGCGGTGAGGCTCGGGATGCGTCGGTGGTGATCTTCGCCTGGACCTGCACGTAAGGGTTCGCCGGGTGCGCCATGCTGCCGTCGGCGTTGACGGCGTACCAAGCGCTCCAGGTCGTCCCGTCTGCCGAGGAGCGGGAGAACCACGCGATGCTCCCGCCCATCGAGGTGTCCTGGTTGGGCGCGACGATGCCGGACTCCTGGTTCGTCGCCTGCGAGACATTGATCGTGTCGCTGGTCCAAGTCCCGGTCCACGTCTCGTTGACCGAGACGCTGATCGCCGTCAGGTCCGGCGTGTTCGCCCCCGTGCTCGTGAGGACGAACTGCAACTCCAGGTAGCGCTGGGGATTCGTGACAGCCGCGCCGCTGGAAGGAAGCGACTGCCACGCCGACCAGGTGCTCCCGTCCGCCGAGGTGCGGGCGTTGACCGTGAGAGTCGTCCCGGACGGCAGCGTGACGGTCCAAGAGACCGTGACGGGGCCGACGGAGGCGGAGTCGATCCCGAGGTCGATCACGGGAGAGGTCCAGGTTCCCGGCGAGAGGTAGGTCGAGCCGGAGAGCTTCAGCTTCACGTGGCCCGCCGTGCCGAGGTCGATGTTGGCGTCGCCGCTGCCTTGCGTAAAGTCGGCGTTCGCCGTCTCGCTGACCGTCTGCCCCTGGAGCGTCACGTCGCCCGCCGATGCGGTGGTGGAAACAGAGCCCGTGACCGTTCCGCGCTGCCAGTCGGCCTGGGCGTCGTAGATCACGGTCAGGTGCGGCTGGTCCGCGTAGAGCTTCGCCCCGACGCCCGCGAGCAACCACGAGCGCCCGTCCTTCTTCGCGTAGACGCCGACGCCCCTCACGCCTCCGCTCGTGTCGAAGGGGGCGCTGTAGCGCGCCCGCCGTCCCATCGCGGGCCGCGCGATGCCCTTCAGGCGCCTGTCCACGTTGAGCGAGACGGGCGACTCGTTGTCGTTGAGGAGGTCGGGCGGGACCTCGGTGTTGAGCCCGCCCGACATGTCGCCGACGCGTGTCGTGGTGTAGCCCTGCGACGTCTTGTAGCCGCGCAGCGCCCCGAGCTGCGTGTCGGGCGAGGTCAGGTTGCTGGTCTTCCTCCGCGTCGCCACCGCGCCTCACCCCATCAGGGCCGCGATCTCGGACCTCAGCGCCTCCGCGATCTCCTCGGCAGACTTGCCGCGCCACCACATGGGACCCTCGGCGATCTCCCGGCGCCCGGCCTCCGATGCGTACCAGGCCGCCACCTCGCGGACCGCCGCCTCCACGTCGGGCGCGTGGCGGCGCGCGATCTCGCGAAGCTCGTCCCGCGTCACGGCGCGTACCCCCTCGCGCGAATCCACGCGATGGAGTCGGGAGGCGGCATGGGCTGCGAGGACTGCACGTCCCAGACCTGAGCGGTCGCGAGCATCCGCTGGGAGCGGTACTCGGCCCTCGCCATCTGGTAGGTCTGGTAGTAGGCGACCCACGCGGGGTCGTCGTCCTTCCTCCGCGCCCTGGCGACGGCGTAGTCCACGATCATGCGGTCGATCTCGCCGGGGTCGCCGGGCAGGTCCGACGTGTCGGTGTCGGCTGAGAGCCTCGCGGGCCTCCGCCAGTAGGCGAGGATCAGGGAGCCGCCCGCGCTCGGCGTCGGCCAGAGCCGGATGCCACCGACGTCCGGGATGAAGCCGGTCGGGGTCGCGCTCGACGTGTCGGGCTCGACGCCCCGCCGGATGCGGGCGAGCGGCCAGAGCGCGTTCGTCAGGTCGAGCCACGCGACGTCGCGGAGCGCCTGGAAGTCGGACGGATAGGAGACGAGCGCCTGCCCGGCCGAGACCGACACCTGCGCCCTCGCCGCGATCCTCGCGACGCGCCCGAGGTCCTGGACAGCCTCGTTGATGTACTGGTTGATCTCGCTGTCGCTCCAGAAGGCCGCTTGGGGCTCCTGGAGCTCGCTCCGCACGAGCGAGCGGAGCGCGGAAAGGCTGGAGGACGGCATGTCGTCTGCCTCCCCAAAACTTGCGGGGGCGGGTCGACCCGCCCCCCCCCTGCACCGGATCAGTAGGTCTTCCCGACGCCCGTGACCTTCACGGGGAAGCTCGGCGTGGTGCCGCCGACGACGAACTGGATCTGAATGCGCCGGCCGAAGTTGACCAGCGAAACCGTCCATTCACCCGCCGCCGTGATGGCCGAGCCCGAGTTGAACTGCGCCAGCTGCACGGTTCCGCCATCGGGGTCCACGCCCAGCACGTTGACGGTGAGCGTCGGCGACGTTCCCGTCGGCGCCCCGACCGTGAGGAAGAGACGGACCTCGTCGAAGAGTCCGAGGTCCATCCCATTGGTCGGGAGCGTCGTGTTCGCCGTCACGTTCTGCTGCGGAACGAGGGTGAACTCCTGGTAGAAGCCGGCCACGTCATTCACCCCCGCTCATCAGACGTAGTTCGCGATCGCGATGTCTTGCAGGAGCCCCTGGCGCTGCCGGTTCGAGCAGGTCAGGTTGCCGTCCCACAGGAGCTCGCTCTTCATGGCGATCTGGTTGTCGGCCTGCCGCCAGTCGGTGTGCTCGAAGTGCGAGGCGCTGGTCGGGCGCAGCTTCAGGTACTTCGTGTTGAGCATCACCAGAGCGCTGGAGTACCCGCCCGAGACCTGGAACTGGGAAGCCGTCGCCATGTCGAGGTACGGGTCGTAGACGACGGGAACGCCGTGGAACTCCAGCGTCTCGAAGCCGAGCGAGGCCATCTTCTGCACCGCGTCCGTCATGGTCGTGATGCGGCCCGACACCTCATCCCAGTAGGCGAGGTAGCCCTTCCGGCCCACCAGGATGAGGTCGGGATGGTCGTTGCCCTTCACGGCCATGGTCCAGAGGCTCATCATGCGCTTGATCATGCCGGGCTCGGGCGTGCCCGGGGTCGTGCCCGTCACGATCTGAGCCTTCCAGCCCGCGAAGTCGGTCGGCGAGATGCCTCCGTAGGTCGAGGTCTGAGAGAGCGTCGCGCCGAGGCCGTCGAGGTCCTTGCCGGAGTTGCCGGTTCCGTCGCCGTAGAGCTGCTTCGCGAAGAGGTCGTCGAAGGTCAGCTTCGCGACCTGGAACTTCGCGTCGAGGAACGATTCCAGCGCGTTCTCGCCGTGGACCTGGTTCTCCTCGGTGTGGGCCACGATGATGGGCACCACAATGTGCTTGATCTTGTACTCGGCGGCGGTGACCGGCATGTTCGTGTCGTAGGTCATGACGTCGTAGGCGTCGTAGGACCCAGCGTTAGCGAGCCCGCCGATGATCAGGGGCTCGACGATCCGGTTGCCGCCGTCCGTGAAGGGCTCGATGGCCCCGTGCTCACGAAGAAGCGCACCCAGCGGGTGCGCATTGAAGTAGTTGTCCACGAGTTCCGGGATGCGCTTCTTCCGCACCAGGGCGGAGATCGCATCGTAGTTGAGTGCCAAGGCTCATCCCTCCGGGATCACTCCCGGAACGGATTCAGCCCCTGCGACCGCAGCCACTCGACGTCGGACATCTCCTTCGGGTTCACCGGAGGCGTCTGGGCGGAGCCGCCGGTCGGGAGCGTCGCGGCCTGCTTCTGCCGCAACTGCTCCTCGACCGCCTTGCGGATGCGGACCTCCAGGTCCGCCTGGAGCTTCGGAAGCTGCGTGCCCTGCCACGCGAGCATCGCGAGTCGGAGGTCCTGGGCGGTGCGGATGCGGAGGCCGCTGGACCGCGCCCACTCCTTGATCTCCTGTTCGTGCTCCTTGAACACGGGATCGGTCAGCCGGAGCTCCATCTCCGCGAGGCGGAGCTCGGTCGACTTCGCCACCTCGTCAACCTTCCTGGCCGCCGCCTCGGCGGGGTCGACCTGGAGGTAGCGGTTGAGCGCCTCCTGCCACTCGGCCCGGATCGCCTCCGCGTCGGGATGCTCCCGCACCTGGCGCCAGATGTCGAGCAGCTCCTGCTCGTCCGGCCCGAGCTTCGCCCCCTTCTCCCGCTCCTCCGCGAGCCTCCGGGAGATGATCCGGTCGATGTCCTCCTGCGTAAACGTGCGCGCCCCGGATTGCTCCGGGGCCGCGGGCGGGGTCTGATCCGTTCCGGTTGAGGTTTGGGTTTCGGGCGGCGCCTGGTCTGGTGCCTGCCCCTGGATGTCGATGTCGTCGGCCATGCGAATCCTCCTCTTGACGCCGGGAGTCGGCTGGCACGTCCCTTACGGGGACTGGTCGGCCCGCGTTTGACGCCCGCGGGCGGGCTGGGACGCCTCGATGGGCTGAGCGAGGTGGCCTACACCTTCTTGCCGGTGTGATGCGGCGCCGGGGCGCCCTTCAGCGACCGAAGCGAATGCTCGGGACCGTGCGCGGTCGTGCGCGGGACGGGGTTCGCCTTGCCCGCGCCCCAGGACCGCTTCCCGCCGCCACTCTTGCGGCTCTTCGCCACCTCACTCACCCCCTTTCGAGGACTTGCCCAAGATGCGACGCGCTCTCGCGCGGACCTTGGCCTTCTGAGCCGGCGTGAGCCCCTTCGCACGGTTGACCATCGCGAGGGCGAGCCGCGCGTGCTGCTTGTCCGGCATCGGGAAGCGCCCGCCCGGAAGAGTCTCCGAGCGCTTCCGCGCCTCGGCCGTCAGCTTGCCGGACGGCGTGCGCTTGACCTTCGCGCGCTCCGGCTTCTTCTCCGTCTTCGCCATCTAGACCATCCTCTCGCGCAGGATGCGCCAACCCTGCGCCGCGAACTCGATCCTGTAAACGTCCCGCAGCTCGAACGGGACCCGAACCGTGCGGACGAATGGCGAGCCCTCGCGCTGCACGACGAACTCCCAGGTCCGGCGCACGACTTCAACTCTTGGCCTTGCGAGCGCGCTTTCCGCCACGCTTGCCACCTCCGGTCCGCCTGTCCTCGCTCAAGGCGGCGGCGACGGCCTGCTTCTGCGGATGCCCGGCGGCCATCATCTCGCGGATGTTCTGGCTGATGATCTTCCGGCGAGTCTTCGGGCTCGCCCCCTTCGGCGTCGGCTTGAGCGGCATCACGGACCACCTCCCTGTGGAAGCGCCGGCTGGACCGGCGGCTGAATGCCCGGAGCGGCTGCTCCTTGCAGAAGCGCCTGGAGCGTCGCGGGCGCGCCCTTCTGGCCGCCGCCGGTCTGTCGCGAAGGCCGCGGAGCCGCCTGCGGGGCGGCCTGCTGCTGTCCCTGCATCCGCTCGATGATCTCGTCGCGCCCGGGCCATTCCATCGCCTCCAGGAGCGCCTCCTGGTCGATGGCCCGCTCTTTGTAGAGCGCGAGCGCGAGGTTCGCCTTCTGGCTCTTGCTCGACGGCTGAGCCGAGTCCGTCTCCACCGCGATGGAATAGAGGCCCGGGTGCACGTCCGACATCACGAGGTCGACGCCATGCTCCTGGCGCCATGCCAGCTTCTGCGCCGCGCGCTCGTCCTTCGTCAACTGCGCCCACGCCTGCTTGAGCGACTCGGGATAGTCCGGCCAGATGTGCACCGTGCGGTGCTGCGAGGTCCGGATGATCCGCTCCTCGCGGTAGAAGAGCACCACGAGGCGCAGCGCCTTCCGCGCCACCTCCGCGACGGCCCGCCGCATCGCCGAGAGGCGGCTCTCGACCCGCCGCTGCTGCGCCTCCGCCGCCAGCGAGAGCGCCACACCGGACCTGGTCGAGCCCGTGTAGGCGGCGTCGGACGATCCGAGGAGCGGACTCACGCCCGTCACGGTCTGGATGCGCCGCTCCACGTCCTGGCGCTCGTCAAGCAACTGCTGCGGGAACGGCGGCACGTCCAGGACCTGGATCGCGTTCGGACCCGCGACGGGGACGATGCCACCCTCCTCCACGAAGTCGGAGGCCGAGAATCCGGCCAGCGCCTCGTTCACGAGGAAGATGCGGTTCTCGGTCTTCTTGACGATGTTCCTGATCCGGTCGGTCAGCTCGTCGTGGTAGTCCTGGAGCGGCTCGATCAGTTCGGCCTCGCCCACGCCGAGTACGCCCTCCACCGGAGGGATGTCCCACACGGGAATGAAGGGCACGTCACCCGCGTAGGGGCTCGGCTCCGGCCCGCGCAGGACGTGCTTCCCGCTCACCCACGCAACCTGCCACTCCGGGCCGTCCTTCCCGGCCGTCTTGAGCCACGCCTCGATGACGTTCGCGCGCGGGATCGGGTCCACCTTGCGCGTCGCCCGGTCCGAGCGCGGCATGAGCTCGATATCGGCTCGGCTGCCGAAGAGTTCCTTCACCTCGAACTCCGCCATCGGGATGCGGTGGAGAACGAAGCGCACGGAGTCCCAGTTCGGAGCCCACGGGTCCGCCATCACGGCCTCGGGCGGCAGCGTGTCGATGGCGACCGCTCCGTAGGGACCCTTCCTCGCGTCGAACCGGACCTTCCACCACGCCGTGCCGAGGAGGAGCGCGAGCCTCGCCGCCTCCGGGTAGGCCACGTCGTTGAAGTGGGCCGCGTCGAGCACCGCCGTGAGCAACTGGGTCAGCGCAGCCTCGTCAACGTCGGGGTCCAGCTCCTCGGGCTTCAGGTCGATGGTCGGAGGCTGACTGAGGTAGTACCCGAGCAGCATCTCGACGTTCGAATGGACGAAGTTCGTGCTCGGCAGGATCGACGTGTCCACCGCGAGATACCACTCGTGGCGGTACA
Source organism: Bacillota bacterium (assembly GCA_029960955.1). GTDB lineage: Bacteria > Bacillota > Sulfobacillia > JAIMAT01 > JAIMAT01 > JAIMAT01. Next base: position 13,670 of record JASBVS010000016.1, on the reverse strand, counting down.
TCTTCCGCCAGCGCTTCCACGCGGCCCGCTTCTGCGAGGTGGCGGCCTCGTAGACGGAGACGAGCTCGGAGACCAGCCGCGCCGGATCGTCCTTCCACGCCTCGTCGATGCGACGGAGCAGTTCGGGCGAGCGGTCGGATTCAGCGGCCAAGCTCCTCCACCTCCTCCGGCGTCAGGCGGCGCCTCCAGACGGGCAACTCGCGCCGGGGCTCATCCTTCCTCGCGGGCGCGGAGCCGACCAGCTTCTCCATCCGAACGCCTCGCTCGAAAAGCAGCAGCGCCAGCCCGACACAGGCCAGCGCCGCGAACCATCCGAGGACGAAGCCGATCACTGCCTCCACGGGAACCTCTCCTCTCTCGCCACCTGCCTCCGCAGGTAGTGCTCGCGGATGAAGCCGAGCGTCTCGCGCCCTGGAGGAGCCGGACGCACCACCGCCGCAAGCGGACGCGACATCACCGCGTAGCGCACCTCGTCCGCCACGTGGTCCTCGCCGCGCGTGTCCACGTCCTCGGGGCGGTGGCGGTCGAGCACCAGCGATGGTACCGTCCGCCAGAAATGGAGGCACGTCGTCGCCACCATCAGCATGGGATGTCCATCCTCGCGCACGCGCAGCCTCTCGTGGAGCGCCGCCCATCCGGGCTCGCGCCGGTGGTCCGCCGGTACCCACACGACGCCCGCCCGCGCGAAGGCCTCCGCCACCGTCGGGCCGGTGCCCTGGCCCGCGCCGAAGATGGCGGGGTCCGCCGGGCCGGGCCGCACGGTCTCGCCCGCCTCCCGCTCGATCGCGAGGATGCGCTCCGCCACCTGCTCGGGCGTCTCGCGGGTGCCCACGTCGGGGTCTCCGCCCCAGCCGTAGAGTTCGCGGTAGCGCCAGAGCCGCCCGTCCTCATCCACGGCGTACCAGCCCACGCTGTAGGGCCGCGCGAATCCCCAGTCGAGCGCGCGGAAGCGCGGCCAATGCTCTGGAAGCGGTCTCGGGTCGAAGGCGTGGACATCGCGGCGCAACTCCGGGAACGCCAAGCCTTCCGCGGCGTCCCACGAGCCGTCCAGGAGCGCGCGCCGGAGAAGGTCGGGCAGCTCCATCAGGCGCTGCACGTAGCCCTGGTCGATGTGCGGGTTGTCCTGCACGCGCGCCGGGATGAACCGCCGCGTCCGGCCCGTCGTGGGGTCCGTGTAGGTCGTGTCGGGCGGCGCGACGTCGATGAACCGCCGCTTCACCCAGGCGTGGCCCGGGCCGCCCGGGTTCGTCGCCGCGCGCAGGATCGGCCGGAGCCCCGGGATCGACGTGCGGTTCCGGCTCAGGAGCAGCGCGAACACGTCCTCCGGCAACTGGGTCAGCTCGTCGATGCAGATCAGGTCGAACTCCGCCGACTGGTAGCGGAGCGCGTCCTCGTATCGCTCGGCGTAGCCGAACTGGAGCGTCGCGCCGTTCGGCCACCGGAGCAGGTGGCGCGAGCCGTCGTAGGCGGCGATCCCCTGCACCAGCGGCAGCACGCGCCGGATCACGCTCATCTCGAGGTCCGGGTAGGCGCGCCGGACGAAGAGCACGTGCGCGCCGGGCTGTTGCTGGAGACGGAGGAGCGCGCGCAGGATCAAGGCGTCTGTTTTCCCGCCGCCCGCCGCTCCGCCGTACAACACCTCGTCCTCGGTCGCCGCCAGGAACTCCTGCTGCCGCGCGAACGGCGTCAACTGCATCTCACACCACCGGCAGGAACCGGATGCCGCCGGGCGACAGCGAGCCGTCGAATCCGAGGTAGTAGGTGGTATCCGCGTCCACCGCAGGCGGCGTGCCGTTAGTCAGGTAGGCGTTGGCGACCGCGCTGATCTCGGAGGCCGTGCGGGCGCGGGAGGAGAAGCGAACAGCGTCCGCAAGCGCGCCCGTGGGCACGTCGTTCACACCGGCCAAGCCGTCTGTTCGTCCCATGATACCGATGGCTGGCTCCGCGAAGCTTGAGGGCAGCGTGAGCGGGCCAGCTACGGATGCGGCGAGTGAACCGTCGATGTAGAATGCCAGACCTGAGGAATCGTAAGCCATTGCGTAGGTGTGGTATCCGGCGGAAGGGAGCGTCGCCGTGGCCGCTTCATAGGTCGTCGTCCCGTTGTTGATGTGTGCGCGTATCTTTCCATCAATATAATAATACATTGCATAGACACCCGATCCATTCGTATTGCCGGTGCCGAAGAGCCGCCGCCAGTTCTGGGTAAACTGCGCCCAGTTGGGCGTGTACCCGAACCACTCCACCGTGCCCTGCGCCGGACTGAGGACAGCCAGCGGGGCCGTGAGTATCTCCGCCGCCCGCGTCGCGCCGCCGTCGATTTGAGACGTAGCGTAAGGCTTGTATTCCACGCAAATCCAGTTAAACCACGCCTCGTTCCCGCTTGGCGCGTAGTCCACAGATGAGATGAAAACCGCCGCTGTAGCAGCATTGGCAGGCACGACTCCACTAGCCGATTTGCGCGTCCAGTTCGTAATGGGAGCGTCAGACAGGCTTCCCGTAGCGACGCTCCCTACAGTCGCACCTCCAGAATCGTAAAACCAGATACCGAATTGTCCGCCAGCCGTTTTCGTTTGAACAACAGCGGAGATGGTGATTGGATTGCCCGGAGTGACGTTGAAGCGAGTAAGCGTATAAGCCCATCCACCGACAAGATGGAATGACGCCTTACCGCTCCAGGTTTTGGAGGCGTCACGAGACACCGTACCGGCCCCGACATAGAAAGCCGAAGCATCTGGTTCAGCGTAGCACACGTTCGCGGGGACAAGGTTCGTCGTCCCCTCCTCGACCATCAGCGCCTGCCCGGCTTTCCCCGCGACAAAGCGCGGCGCGCCGGACGCGACCTGCGTGCCATCGGGCAAATAGGCGACGCTGTTGCGGGTGAAGGTGGGCTGCGCATTGCTAGCTAGCACGATGCCGCGCGTGACTGTCAGGCCCATCGCCTATCCCCCCAACTGCTCCAGCGCCGACTTCACCTGCGGGATTACCTGGATCACCAGCCGCTCGCCGTCCGCGCCCGTCACCGGCTGCTCCGGCCGGCCCCAGCCGCGGTCGAGGAGCGCCTCCGCCGCCGCCACCCGCGCCCGCGCCGGCTGCTCGCCGTCGAGCATGATCGCCGCCAGCGTGCGGATCGCGTCCTCCGTGTGCTGGCGCGCCAGCTCCCGCACGTGTCCGACTTCCTTCGGCCGGCCCCGCGGATTTCCGCTTTGACCGGGTCGCCAAGCGTTCGTCGGCGGTGCACGGCGCGAGCCACGACGGCGCCCCGTCTGCCCGCTGCTATCCTGACCTTCCCTGATCTCCGACTCGTCCATCGCGACCACCTGCACCCTATAAGAAGTAGGCATGCTCTCGGCGCATCGACCAGCGCCCAGCCCATGCAAAACTCTCATGTGCCGCCCGCTTGACTCCTGCCGCTACACCCTATACCCTATAGCCAACAGGAGGCGATGGCCTTGACTGAGCGCCAGATGGAGCCCGTCGTGGGCAAGACGGCGATGATGGCTGTGGAGAAGTGGCGCATCCAGGTCCGCGTGCTCGACTCCCGTTACGTCTTCGGGCGGCAGGACGTGCTGGTCGAGCCAGTATCCGGCGAGGGCCGGGCGTGGGTGGACGCGGCCCGGCTGACCATGATCGAGGAGGCGTGAGTCATGCGAGCTACTGTCGACATCGCTGTCCGCTACGGCAAGCGTTGCGCTAGGTGCGGCCGATACATCCGCCCCGGCGAACTGGCCGAGTACAGCCGAGAGACCAAGGAGCTATGGCACCCGACTTGCGCACAGGCGCAGCGCGAGGAGGAGCAATGGGACGCCGAAGTCATGCGCCTAGTGGGCATCCCAATCGCCACCTCGCTCAAGTTCGGAGACGCTCCGCATACCTGCGCCGAATGCGGCCGGGAGATCACTCCCGACGAGCGCGGGCGGTTCGTGGGATATCAGCATCGCGATGGGACATGGCGGCACCAGCGCTGCGCCCTCCTCGCTGCGCTCGACGCCGGATTGACGATCCACATCTACGCGGACCAGCCCATCTCGGTCCAGCTTGGGCAGACCTACCACGACCACTCGCTTGGCCGCGACCTCGTACTCGTCCGCAAGGGGCGTATCCCAGCGAATGAGGACAACCAGCAGTTCCGCGATGCATGGGAGGCGTGGTGCCGTCTCGATAGCTAGCCAGCCGACCGCGAAACCGGGCTCCGTCCCGGTCGGCCACAACCACCCGCCCCCGCGGGGGGCCTGAAGAGCGAGGAGGTGCACGGCGGTGTACTACATCCAGATGGGTTCCCACGCGGCGGAGCCGCTCCACGACTACTACGGCCCCTTCGAGGACCGTGCGACGGCGCGGCGATGGATGAAGAAGCTGATCAAGCGGGACTATCACTGCATCCACACCGAGGACTACGGCTACATCCAGTGGTACGACAGCGCGGAGAGCTACGCTCGCATCGTCAGTGACGAGGAGCCGGACCTTGCTTGGTTGCGTGGGAGTCGCAAGGTCCAGACGCCGGACTGGTGATGCACTCAACTCACCTCTGCCACCGCCCCGGCCCCGCGCCGGGGCTTCATCGTGTCTCCAGCACGCCCAGGTCCTGCCCGCACCTCGGGCACCGCACCGTCTCGCCCGCCGCATCCTCCTGGGCGACCACATGCACCCTCGCGCCGCAGTCGCACTCTCCCTGCCACCGCGCCGGCCGCCGCCCGCGCATCCTGGCCGCGAGGTCACGCTCGCTCAGGCCCTCGTCCTGTGCCAGCCGCAGCCACCGCTCCGGGTTCTCGCGGTCACGGGCAGCCTGCCGGAAGACGGTCCACGGAAGCTCGGCGTAGCGCTCCCGCACATCCGGCGGGAACGTCTGCGCAACCGCGATCACCATCTGGACCCAGCGCGCACTCCGCCGCGCGTGCTCGGCGAGGACGGGGATCACACCCCTACCATGCTCACGGACGGCCTCCGCCGCCACGTCGCCCGCCGCGAACTGAGAGCGGGTGCGAATGCCGGCGACGTCGACCCACGCCTGGAGGAGTTCATCGAGCGTCGCCACGCCTCACCGCCTCCAGAAGTGAGCGGAACGTCTCCACCCGCATCACCACGAGTCCCCGCGCGGTGTCCTCGCCGGGGTCGACCTGGACGAGCACGTCCGACCCGTCCGCGTCGAGCCACCGGCGCTGGGTTGCGAGTGCCTTTGTGCGCTTCACCTGCGCCTGGAGGCGGAGCGGGCCTGCCTCCAGACGGACATCGCCCCGCCAGGAGCCGCCGAGAGCACCGGAGAGAGGAACAAGCTCACCGCCGAGGAGCCGGGCCACCCGCCGCTCCGCCTCACGCCCGTTGCGCCGCGCCTTCCGGCCCCGCTCGGCCTTCTCGCTCCACCGTGCCTCTCGCCGCTCCGCCGCCCGGCGTGAACGCGCGTTCGCGCCCTCCTGCTCCAGCTTCTCGATGATCTCGTCAACCGGCTGTCGCGACATGGCTCCTGTGGAATCCGCTCCGCCGGACGTGCGGCCCAAAGTCGTTGCTTCGCACGGGCGGCTCTCGCATGAGGCGATCCCAAAACCACAACGGCAGGCCGTCTGTGGCCTGCCGCAATCGCCGTCGTTCCAACTCGCGCTGCTTGGCGGGGTTGTCGTACCTCTTCGGCGTCATTCGGCGAACACCCCCCAAGGCGACCGCCGCACGGGCTTGGGGCGGCGTCGCCTCCGGCTCGACCGGGAACCGCGCCCGGGAACGTAGACCACATCGGTCATGAGCCGCGCAAAGTCATCGAATGCCATGCCCCGCAGCGCCTCCCTCACCGTCGCCTGGGCTGCGGTGACCAGCCGGCTCGGCCTCCACCGGCAGCCGCAGCGGAGGCAGAGCATCACGTTCCCATCCGGCTCCACATGCCGCCCCCAGCACTCCGGGCACAAGTCCGTCAGCGGCTCCTCGCGTCCGCAGTCCCTGCACCACCACGATCCGCTGCTGCGCACGGGCACCATCGTGGACTCGCACTCAGCGCACCTGCGCCACGGCTGGGACATCGGACCCCTCCCCAGGGCAACGACAAAGGGGCCCCCGTGTGGAGGCCCCATATGGACGCAATGGTGCAAGGGTAGCGTACACCATGTCAATAGGCGCGTCAACCCATCAGCTGCTTTTGCACCCACGTTGCCGGTCGTTCCAGCTCCGAGACAATGAACCGGCGAAGCAGATCGGGCGACGTGCCAAAGGCAACGGATGCACGCTCCAACTCCTCCGAGGTCATGGCCGCGCGCACGGAGGCCGCCACGTTGGCGTCCTTCCATCGACGCACACGACGGATATCAGCCCGGACACTCTCGACCCACGCCGCCCAAAAGAGGCGGATCATCTCCACTCCCACATCGGGGTCGAGCCTGGAGCTAGCGGGGGCGCGGATCATTGTGCCTCTCTCCCTCTTGCTCCATCGCCACCCGCTCCAGCGCGGCGCGGAACGCAGCGTCTATCGCGCTCACCAGTTGCTCATCGATCAGCCGCTCCAACTCCTCATCGCTGGCCCGCAGGATTCGTTCCGCCTCGTCTACGGTCGCTACGGGGTGGAGCGGCGGCAGTCCATAGCGCTGGCGGAAGTACCGCTCCGACACGCCCTGCCGACGCGCTGCCACGCGCAGTTGCAGCATCTGGATGCGCTTCCCCGCCCGCCAACGAGGATCGCCCTCGACTCGGATCACGCGCTCGCGCTTCATGCTCCGCCCTCCTCCCCCGTCGGAACCGGCCGCCACATGTGCCATTCCAGCCCCAGCACCCCGTCATCTCGAGCATCGGCCGCGCAGGCCGGGCACGGCATGGGCCGTCGCGCCACGGCAGGCTCGACCAGCATGAGCGAGATGCGCCCGCACGTCGGGCAATCCAGGTAGACCATCATCGGAGTCGCAGTTCGCGCCCAAGCCGGGAAGCGTATCACCTGGCCCATCCCCGCGCCGCCCCCTCATCGCTCGACGCCAGCCAGAATGGCGCCGATCTCTGTGTAGTCGTAGCCAGCCTGCCGCAGCGCCCAGGCCAGCTCGTTCACGTTCATCACCGGCCGCGTGATCTTCCGCCAGCGCAGGCGCTGCGGGTAACGCACCCGGTAGTCCCGCCCGAGCATGGCTGCCAGCCGCCTGCGGTCCTGGCGGATGCGGCGGTTGGCGGTCGATCTGTACCGCAGGCCGAGAGCCGCAGCGATCTCCGAGCCCTCGTAGCCCATCGCGGCCATGCGCGTCTCCGGTGCCGCCGCCTCCCAGGCGAGGCGCGCCTCGACCTGCGCCTCCACGTCATGCAGGGAGGGGATGAGATCCTCAATCTCGGTCCCCGTCTCGGGAGCCGTGGCGTTGAGGCTCAGTCCCGTCTCGCGGTGGCGCTCCAGCCAGCGGAGGATGGCGCGGCGGATGGCGGCGACCGCGTACGTGCTCCACGCGGCCCGGTCGGCTTGGTAGTGATGAGCGGCACGCCAGAGGGCCAGCCGCCCCTCCTGCACGAGATCGTCCGCGTCGGGGCGCGCCCGCCAGCCTGGCAGCATCGCATGCAGCACGCTGTAGATCAGCCGCTCGTGCAGCTCCACCACCGTCGCTGCCTCAACGCCGATGGTGCGGTGCTCCGTCATCCGCTCGCTCATGCTCCCAGCCTCGCAAACGGGTTCTCGGGCCCGTGGCGGATAGGCCACGCGCGGTAGCGGCGGTATCCGTCGATCATGAGCCACAGCCTCCGCCTCCTCTCGGGGTTCGCCCGCAGTTCGGCCAGTCGGGCCTCGACCACCTCCGGCGGCTGGACGGACATCGGCTCGGACGGGCGGACACGCTTGCGCGGCTTGTCCAGCAGCACGGCAGGCTCATGCGCATGGGGAACGGCGATGCGCAGCCTCACGCCGTCCTCGCCTCCCGCGCCCAGCCCATCGCTAGGCTCAGGTCCTCCAGGAGCCGGAGCACGTCGGCGCGCGCCAGTCCCTCCAGCGGCCCGATCATGCCGTGCTCCTCGCGGAGGTGGGTCTCCATCGAGCGGGCGTATAGCCAGCGCTGCCGGCGCACGGACTCCGCCGCGCCCCGCACCGCGTAGTCGCCGCACCACCGGCGGCGGATCGTGATATGCTGCTTGAGCGCGCTCGCGGGCCGGACCTCCACCTGCTCCGGGCGCGCTTCCCACGCCGACGAGAGGATCACCGCTCACACCTCCCCCACCACTCGGTGGTCCGGCCCGTCCACGGGCAGAACCACGCTCATCTCGACGAGGCGCGACGTGGTCCGCTCGCCGATCCGCTCGGCCAGTTCGTCCAGCGTCAGGTTGGTGGTCACGATGGTGGGACGCAGGTCTTCGTAGCGGCGGTTGATCAGCGCATACAGGCGCTCCTCGGCCCATGACGGCCCTGTGTCGGCGCGCTTCACGTACTCCGCCCCGAGATCGTCGAGTACCAGAAGATCCACAGAGGCCGCACGCCGCTCGACATCCTCCTCCTGTTTCGCGTCACCGATCCGCTGCCGGAGGGCGGCAAGGAAGTCTGGAGCCCCCACATACCACGCGCTCGGTCCTCCCACAGTCCCAAACACCGGCGCGGCTGGACCACCAAGCGCCTGGAGATCGACCGTCTCCATGACGGCCCTCACCACGGCGCAAGCGAGGTGGGTCTTACCCGTCCCAGTCGGCCCGAGCAGAAGCAGTCCGCGCCCAGCACGCGCGTTCGCGGCCCAGTCAGCCACATAGTCCCGGCAAGCCTTTAGGGCTTGCTCCTGCGACTCTGTGGCCGGGAAAAAGCTATCGAGGGTCCGGTCCATGTAACGCCGGGGGATGTGGGCACCAATGAGGCGGTCCATCACCTTCCGCCTCTTGCCGACTTCGCACAGACCCCACTCCAGCCGGAGGCCGTCCGGTTCGCGGACCACGCGGAATGGGGATCGTGCGGCTGACCCGGACCACCCATCGTACTGGCATGGAAGCTCGACGCCTTCGTCCGCGCGGATGGCTGGGCATGTGGCGCAGAGGCGAAGGCGTTCCTCCGCCGCGCTCGGGTCGCGCGCCAGGAACGTTGCCAGCTCCTCGACGGTAGCCTCCAGGCGGTCAATTCGCAGCTGTTCGGCCAGCAACGGGAACTCGTCCGAGCACAAGCGCGCCCAGCCGCCCGCTTCGATAATCCTCCGCCGTGCGGCGTCTAGGCGGCTCTGCCACTCCTGCTCGCGCCGACGGATCTCCTGGAGCAACTCGCCCATCTCCATGCTTCACGCCTCCCTTGCGCTCGTCGTAGACGCCCTCCAGCACCTTGGTCACGACGTCCTCGCTCCTGATCGCCCAGTCAAACGTCGCCAGCCAGTCACGCGGGTTCTTGCCGCGGCACCAAGGACTGGCGCGGATGCGCAGGAAGTAGGCGCGCCACCAGTCGAGCGACCTGCGCTCCTCGGAAGCAGCGAGGCGTGCGCGGATGTGCTTGCGCCGCTGGTCGGTCATGGCCTGGACATGTGGCAGGTCGCTGCCCGCAATCTCGTTCCAGAGCCGCATGATCTCCGCCGGAGACGGGCCTGGATCGTCCGACTGGGCGGTCGGCTCTTCGTCCCCCCTAGGGGGGGAAGACTCAGGGGGGGTTAAGTCTTCTGGTCTGGTTAGGTTAGGTTTGGTTAGGTTAGGTAGGCGCACACGTGCAGCGCACGTGCCATGCACGTCCTGCGCACGATCGCCTCCCGTGTCGTCTTCCGCCTGGTCAACGTGCGCTGCGCGCTTGTGGCGCATGCGCTCTGCGTTCTTTGCTCGCCGCTCGATCAACCGGCCGGCGTAGTCGTCCCAGTCGTGGATGAGGAGACGCCCATCGGCCGTCCGCTCCAGGAAGCCCGCGTGATCGCCGTGCCCGCACTCCAAGAGCGCCTGGATAAGCTGATCGGGGTCGCCTTCCCACTCCATCCCAATGGCGATATCCACCGGGTCGAACCGCGTGAGGTCGCCGTCCGGCGCATAATCCACGGCCCACCACCAGAGCATGTGGAGGCGCCCGAGCGCCTCGGCGGTTGTGATGCCGAGCAGCTTGGCAAGCTTGATCGTCTTGGGGTGCTTGCGCAGCTCCTGGTGGCTCTCGATCCACGCCACGCTACCACCGCCTTGCAGAACTCGCTGTGTCAGGCGGCCGCAGGCGGGGTAGGATAACGCACGAGGCGTGCCCCGCCTGGGCTTGTCCGGGGCGCGGAGGGGAGGCCGCCAACCATCCAGCCTCCGCGCCCCGGGGTGCGCCTCAGTCGTCCGTCAGAGCCCCGACGTGCTCTTCCCAGTCCAGTCCCAGCGCGGCGTAAATCTCCGGATAGAGCGGCTGCGATAGCTGCCGCTCTTCCAGCTCGGCCGCCATACGGCGGATCAGGTCGCGCAGCTGCCGCACCTCGGCAACGAGTTCGCAAAGGCGGTTGCCGCAAATACTGATGAGCCGGATCAGTTCGTCGTCATCTGGAACATCCTTGTCTGGAAAGTCCTCTTCGACATCCTCGTCCCATAGAATGCCGGCCATATACAGGGTGAGAGGTAGTAAGCGCTTGGCGTCAGACTCCCACTTCTCAAGCTGCTCGTCAGTCATCCGCTCAGGCATTGCTCTGCACCCCCCGTTCTTCAAACCGCGTGCAGCGGTAAGGCGCGCCGGGCTCGTCCAGGTCGATTTCCTCAAGTTCGTCAGGCACCGGTTGAAGATCGCCCCAAAGCGTGCCCTTGGAAATGGCCTCCTCAATTGGGCAGCCCTTTCCCTCTTCTGAGCCCGGGACATAATGCACGCAGTTTTCGCACCAGTCATGCGTCCACATTTCGTACTCCCAAAGGTTGGAGAACGCCCAAGTCCTGGTCTCACCCATCGCCCTGCGCCTCCCCGGAGCGCGCTGTCCGCTGGCGACTCTCCCGCCAGTTCCACAGCGCGTCATGGCCGCCTCGTGTGATCCGGTAGAACGTGCAGTTCCGCCATCCGCGAGGATAGAGCACGGGCTCGCGGTATCCGTCCGGGACCGTCGCCGGCATGGCGACCTCGACCAGGCCGCGCATCACGAGGGCTGAGAGCGCTGGCCCCCATCCCCGCCCGATGACGGCGCCGATCATCGGGCCGCTGCTCGGGCCGATGGACAGGTGCAGCAGGATGCGCACCTGAGCGACGGTGAGGTCGTGCGCCCGGTTAGCCATCGCTCCGCGCCCCCTCGTAGAGCCCAAGCTCCTCGCTCGCCCGGATGATGCCGCCCATCTTGCTCCTCAGCTCGCAGCGGCGGCACCGGGTGCGCGCCGAATCGTCCACGCGCCATCCGATCAAGGGCTGGAGGCCGCACAGGCTCTTGACGCTGCTGGGCAGGGTCCTGGCTCCTGGATCATGTAGCTCCACAAGGTGAGCGGTGTGCACCGTTGCACCAATGGACTGAGCCCATCGCCATTCAGCCATCGCTCGGCACCTCCTGCACTTTCCGCGCGAGATCAGCGAGCTTAAGCGCGTCTGCCAAGTCTGCCCGCGCCAGCGTCGCCTCTTGGAGCGCCATCATCGCCCGCTTGTAAACCTCCGGGCTGACGGACCAGGACGGGAGCCGGCATAGATGCTCGATGGCGGACATGAGGCCGTCCAGAGCCTCTTGCAGCCGCTGCTCCGGCGTCACGCTCACGCCGCCCCCTCCTCCCACTTGAGCCGGATGCGCGCCCAGTCGGCGAACGCGCCGCAGTCGCAGACCAGCCAGAGGTGCCCATCCGCTCGGCGGACGGGCTGCCAGAGGTGGATGTGCCAGCCCGTCCGCATGTCACTCGGCCCCCTCGATCTCGACTTCCTCGGCCCCAGCCGTGGCGGGGTCGAAGTCTCCGCGCTCGATGGCGTCGATCAGCTCGGATGCCTGCCGCTTGGTGAGGTCCTTGCTCGACTCGACGCCATACCGTCCGCGGAGAATCTGGTGCATGGCGTCGGCGTCGAGGCCGTGCTCCTTGGACGCGATGTAGAGCTTCTTCCGCTGGGCCTCCGTCGCCGGTTCGTGCGGGCTGCGCGCCTCGGGCGGAGTGGGCTCGTCCATGTCTTCGACGTCCTGGGTGAAGACGTCGGAGAGACTGGCGACGAGGAGGGCGGCGTCCACCAGGGCGCGCTTCTTGGCCATCTTCAGCACCGTGTTGTCCAGCGTGTAGGGGTCCTGGTCGCCGCGGGCGTAGCGTCGCTCGCGGGTGTTGGCCGCGCCCAGGCCCTCGGTGATCACGGTGTCGCCCTTGAGCAGACGGCACCGGACTTGGTACTGGAAGAACCCCTTTTCCCAGTCGCGGGTGCTGTCGACAATCTCGAACTCCGACCGGAGCCCGAGGAGCATCACGATCTTCTCGGCACCCGGCTTGAGCAGACTGGGCTTCTCGGCCTTCGGGACCTTTCCGTAGTCGTGCCCTTCCTTGAGGGCGCGCTGCACGACAGCCTGGAACCGGGCGATCTTCTCCATCGTCTGACTGACCGTCGAGAGGTCGACGGACTGGATGATCGAGGCGTCCTGCTTCTGGATGGGTGCCAGCGCCCGCTCGGCAACGGCCATCAGCTAGCCCTCCCTTCAAGCAGCGGCAGGCTCCGGTAGATCACCAGGGCCGCCCGGAAGATGCGCCATCCCTCGCGCAGCTCACGCTCGCTCAGCACGTGCTCCTCGAATCCCTCGTCCTCCGTCCGACCGATGCGGAGCACCCGCACTTCCTCGACCGGGTATCCAGCCTCGCGCAGCAAACGCAGATAGGCCGAGACCTGGATGCGGTGCTCGGGGTAGATGCGTGCGCTCGTCTTGAAGTCCAGCAGGCAGTACCGCCCGTCCAGCACCCCGTAGGCGTCGATGGTGCCGCCGTAGCGGTGGCGCTCGGAGACGAGCGGCTTCTCGATCAGGCGGGCGGCGAAGGCGTGGTGCTTCTGCCACTCGTAGAAGCTCAGGAGCGCATTCTCGGCCCGGTCGATCTGGAGCTTCGAGTACTCGCTCAGATCGGGCTCGACGCCCTGGAGTTCGCACTCCACGAGATAGTGAGCGAGGCCGCCGATGATGGCCGTCTCGTCCACGTACTTCGCAGAGTCGATACCCCTGAGCCCCAGGTTGTTCGCCCACTTGACGAGGCCGGGCTTGGCCAGGATGCCCAGGACCGTCGTGACCCCGGGAACCTGCTCGCCGTCGGCGGTCAAGTACCTCTGGTGCGCCTTCACGCGGTTGCCCAGCTTCTCAACCGGCATTGCCCCCAACCCCTCCTTCCTGCTAGGCTGAGGGCGAGGGGTGCCGCCCCCTCACCCAGGTTCCTCACTCCGCCCCGGCTTCGGCCGGGGCCTCGCGTTCGCGGTAGATCACGAGCATGAACGTCATCGGGACGATCTGTGCCTTGGAGCCCTCGTATTGGTAGCTGGCCTCGTCGTGGGCGCTGGCGGCCGCGTACTTGATGTCGAGGATCTCGATCCCGGGATGGCGGTCGAGCCACCGCTGGAACGAGTCATCCAAAAGACCGCCAACGAACTCCTCGACATGCAACCTGTACCCGACCCCCACCGTCTCCGGCCCGGTTTCCGTCTCCCGGTCTTCCCACCGCACTTCCACCGCAGGCCCGTAGCTCACCGCTCATCCTCCTCTCCGCGCCAGAGCAGCCCGCCGTGCGGCCGGTCGATCCACTCCAGGAGTCGATCTGCGATCCCCGTCCTCTCCACCAGCCCGGATACCAGCGCCAGCAGGCCGCCGGCCAAGCACGTTGCCGCCAGCACCAGCACCAGGCCCATCACCGGA
>JASBVS010000015.1 GCA_029960955.1 Bacillota bacterium | reverse complement strand
GAGCGTTCGGTTCACATCCGAAAGGTCGCAGGTTCGAACCCTGCCGCGCCCACCACCTACCGTAAGCCGCAACCCGCGAGGGCCAAGGGGCATATGCAGGGCGCGCTAAGCGCGCCCTGTTCCCGTTCCCGGGCTGGCTGGCGCCGCTCCCTGCGGGGGACGGCGCCGCTTCCGTCGGGCGAAGTGCGCGCGGAACGCCAGAGAGCCGCCGCCGAACGCCACGAACAGCAGGACCGCCGTGAGCAGGGGCGCGCCACCGGGGTGGGCGGGGCCCGGCACGGGCCGCAGGACGACTTCCATGAGGCCGAACACGGCCACGGCGAACGCCAGGGCCCAGACCCCGCGGTGCCAGTCCGCCAGCTTCTTGCCGGGCAGGAACTCCAGGGGCAGAAGGCTGATCACGGTGCCCACGAGGGCGCCGAGGAAGACCGAGGCCAGGAAGTCGGCCGCGAACGCGGCAATCAGCGGAGCGTGAGCGGAGCTGGCCGCAGCCTCGACAGGAACCCACAAGAACCATGCCAAGACACCCACAATCAGGGTCGCCAGCGTGGAGAGGGCAATCACGTGGCCCTCTTCGTGCTTCTCAAGCGCGCGCGTGAAACCGACGCTCGCAATGACGCCGTACAGGTAGCCGGGACGAAATGCTGTGGCCCGCGACACGAGCACGCAAAGGGCGGCGACGAGCAGGCCCGCGGGCAGGGCCTGCAGGTACCGGTGCACCTCGCTCCTGCCGTGTCGGCGGCGGCGGTAGAGCGTCGCCACGGCCGCAGGCACCACGATCCCCGTGAGGATGGCCAGGACCATGGCCGGGTAGTTGGCGGCCAGCGCGCGATTGAAGGCCCAATGGGGGTCCAGCAGCGTTCCGAGCGCGGCGCCGATCAGGACTACAGCCGCGAAGCCCGCCGGACTGGGGAGGTCGGCCCATTGGGCCGACCTCCCCAGCCAGCGGCGGATCTCCTCGTAGTTCTCCTGGAACGTGTGATTGAAGAGCTGCGACGGGAAGGTGATGAAAAGCAGCACCCCGAGGGTGATGGCGGCGTTGACGGCGTTGCGCCTGGGGTCGGCGAAGGCCAGCTCCGGCGGGGTGATGGACGTGGCCACGGTCGCCTGGTCTCCGAAGGCCACGTCGGCGTGCGCGGCGATCCGCGCCGCGGGCAAGGCCTGCCAGAAGATCGCCACGTCGCGGATGGCGCCGTTGAAGGGCCGGTTGTAGATCGTATCGACCCAGTAGCCGACGCGGACGGCACCGCCCCTGAAGTCCATGGGGGCAGCAAGGCGCTGGCTGCCGGCGCGGACGCCGTCCGCATAGACGGTCAGGGTGCGCGTGCCGGCGTCGTAGGTCACATCGAGCATGTGCCAGCGGCCGTCGCGGAGGTTCGTGCGGGCGGGGTCGAGGGGGAAGCCCACGGCACCCGCGTAGAGGTCGACCATCAGGGTGTTCCGGTCCCAGATCCCCACGCCCGCGATCTGCTGGTGCGCGGCCAACCCCATGTCGACGACCATCTCGTCCTGCTTGGCCGTCGTCCGGAACCATCCCTCGAGCGTGAAGCTATGGTCGCCGGGCGGGATGGCGGACGCCGGCCCCGTGACGGGGTTCGCCGTCCCCGTGAGGACGATTGCGCCGCCCTGGTGGTGCACGCCGGCCGGGGCGTATGTGCCGTCATTGCCGTGGCCCGAGGCGTCGCGGGCGGTCGTGCCGCCCGGCTCGTCGAGCGGGTAGAAGAGGACCGGATGGTCGGCGAGGACGGCGGCTCGGCCGGGGGAGGCCGCGGCCGCGACGGGCGCGGGCAGCAGCATCCATGCCAGCGCGAGGGCGGCGGCGGGGGCAAGCCGGCGCAGCATGCGC
>JASBVS010000014.1 GCA_029960955.1 Bacillota bacterium | reverse complement strand
CGAGCAGGAGAGCGCCGAGTTGATGGAAGAGCTGCGGCAGATCCGCGAGGCGGGCATCACCCTGATCCTCATCGAGCACGACATGTCCGTGGTGATGAACGTCTCCGACAGGGTGATCTGCCTCGACCAGGGGCGGCTGATCGCCGAGGGGACGCCTGCCGCGGTGCAGGCCGACCCGCGCGTGATCGAGGCCTACCTGGGCGCGCCGGAGGCCGAGCTGAGCGGGGGTGAGAGCGCGTGAGCCTCCTCTCGGTCCGCGGCCTGGCGGTCCGCTACGGCCACGTCCTGGCGCTGCGCGGCGTCGACGTGGAGCTGGGCGAGGGGGAGGTCGTCGCCGTCCTCGGCGCCAACGGGGCGGGCAAGACGACGCTGCTGCGGACGATCTCCGGCCTGGTGCGGCCCGCCGAGGGCGAGGTGCGCCTGGAGGAGGAGCTGCTGGCGGCGCCCCGCGGCGGTCGGCCGGCCCACCGCATCGTGCGCCTGGGCGTCGCCCACGTCCCCGAGGGCCGCCAGGTCTTCGCCACGCTGACCGTGGACGAGAACCTGAGCCTGGGCGCCTACACGCGGCGCGGGGAGCCGGCGCGCGTGGAGGCGAGCCGCCGGCGGGTCTTCGAGCTCTTCCCGCGGCTGGCCGAACGGCGCCGCCAGCTGGCTGGCACGCTCTCGGGCGGCGAGCAGCAGATGCTCGCCATCGGCCGGGCGCTGATGGCCGAGCCGCGCATCCTCCTGCTCGACGAGCCCTCGCTGGGACTGAGCCCGCTCCTGGTGCGGACCATCTTCCGCACCCTGCGCGAGATCAACGCCCAGGGCGTGGCGATCCTCCTGGTCGAGCAGAACGCCCGCGCCGCCT
>JASBVS010000013.1 GCA_029960955.1 Bacillota bacterium | reverse complement strand
CCTGCTAGGTGATTCGGCGCATGACAGCCTCGTAGGCAGCGCCCGCGTGTACCGGCTGACCAGGGTCGGGGTTCCAACTGCCGGTGATCGTAGTGCCGTCCGCGCTGATCGTGCCCGTGAAGGTCGCCCCAGCGCCGGCATGGACGAGGGTCTTGCCATCGCATTCCCAGCGATAGACCAACGGAGCACCCATCGTTGAGTACACATGGGCGGCGAATCCACCCGTCACAGGGTCACGCCAGACGATCTCCAAGCTCTCCAGCTCCCTGTCGTTGAAGCGCATCCGTCCCTTCATCTGGAGCACGGTGCCGTCCAGGATCGCTTCAATCACCGTTGAGCCTGCGATGTTGTCCTCGCTCGCATCGAACGTCCGGCCCGTTATTTCCCATGTACCGATGAGCACGGAAAGCGCGTCGAGTGCCACGGTCTGTCCCTCCTGATTGCAGCACCTGCTGCAGGATTGAGTCTAGGATACCTGTCATGTGGGGGTGTCGCTACACTGATGACGAACATCCCTGCCCGGATTCGACCCCACAGCAGCCACCTGAAAGCATCACACGTTCATGAGGACGGTTGGCCCCTCAGGGCATCACAGCCACTCAAGTAGCCCCGCGCCTCTTGCACACAGAAGGCGTCCGCACTTGGAGTCGCCTTCTATCCGCGTCCGCTGGACCTTGCTCATCGGTATTGAGGCGATGTCCCCTCTGCCTGCTGAGCCGTGGGCCAAGCGGCCGACACCGGATCACCCTGCGGAGCCAGGCGCCAACGGCCCAGATCGGGATGGATGGCCAGCAGCAAGACGGTGCCGAACACCAGTGCCAAGCCGTTGATCAGGATGGCGAGGGGTGCGCCCAGGATCTGTCCGCTGAAGCCCACGAGCAGGGCCGCGATCGGCTGCAGCCCGAACGTGACCATGATCCAGAGCACCAGGAGCCGAGCCCGCATGTGCGGCGGAGCAAGCATCTGGATGATACCGTTCGCCGACGTCATGACGACCGGAACCGCTAGGCTGCAGAGGAACCCGGCTGCCATGGAGAGCCCGAGCCAGTTCGAAGCCGACAGCACCACAACCCACAGACCGGCCCAGATCACTGCCCCCGCGAGTGTCAGGCCTACCCTCCGTGCCTGGAGGACGACAGGCACGACCACGAAGAGACTCACAGTCGCCCCCGCCCCCGTGGCTCCGAGCAACAGGCCCAGGGTTTCAGGGCCGCCCTGAAGACGGTCGGTCGCGATGGGTGGGAGAAGCTGGCCGATGGTGAACAGGAAGAAGGTCAGCAGCCCCGAGAGGAGCAGCAGATCCTGGATGCGCGCTTGGGTGCCGACGTAGCGGATAACTTCCGGGAAATCGTCCTGCTGCTGGCCCTGCGGTTGGACTCCCCGCCGAGCGCGGACGGCGAGGAGCGTCCCGATGACTGCCAGGAAGCTGGCGCCGTTGATCCAGAAAGCTGGCGCGATGCCCAGCGCCCCCATGACCCAGCCCGCCACTGTGGGCCCGACCATTCGGCTGGCCTGCAAAACCATGTTGTCCAGAGCGACGGCCTGCCGTACCTGGTCCAGGCCTGAGAGGTCGCCGATGAAGGCATTCTGGGCGGGCAGGTCGAGCGCGCTGACACACCCGAGGCCGAAGGCGAGCAGGAAGACGTGCCAGAGCTGGATGAGCTGGCTTTGCACCAGGAAGGCGAACACGAAGGCCAGCAGCATCGCGGCTGTCTGGGTGCCCAGCAGCAGCCTCCGGCGATCCACCCGATCGGCGATAGTGCCGGCCAGGGCACCGAAGAGCAGCAGCGGCAGACTCTCCAGCATGGCCACAAGACCGAGGTCCCTGACGGAGTGGCTGAGCTGCCACACCGTCCAGGACTGGGCCGTCGCCTGCATGAACGTCCCTCAGAGGGAGATGCCCTGACCCGCCAGGTAGATGCTCAGATTCCGGTTCCGCACGGGAGCGAAGGTGTCGGAGAAAGCGCCGGCAACGCTGGGGCGGCCGGTCGCAGAGTGGCGGTTCTCGGGGGGGTGCGTCTCGGCCATGGTGCGTGACCTCCTGTCTTGTTGGCTGAAGGCGCCGCGTCAAGCTGGGAACTGCCCGGTTAGCGTGCGACATACCTGCGTGATATGTCTTCATGATATATTGCGATGAGACAAACGTCAAGGAGACCATCGGGGGGCGCAGCGCTGTCGAGAACGGGGCGGCTTCGCAGGCCAAGCGAACTCAGCCTGCGGTCTCGGCGACTTGATGATGTCCTGAGGCTGCTGTAAAGGCGGGAAGGCCCAGGCTACGATGGTTTGCAGCAGGCAAAACCCATCGAGGAGACCCAGGCCTATGAAGAGAGTACCGCCGTCGGCGCAGATGCACGAGGCCGTCGAGATGTACGCTCGCGGGCTCTCCACGCGGGACATCGAGGATGCGCTCCGGGAGGCGGCCGGCGAGAGGCTCCTGAGCCGGACGCAGGTGAGCGCGATCACCGACTCGCTCTGGAAGGAGTACGAGGCCTTCCGCGATCGCCGGCTGGACGCGTTTCAGGTCCAGTACCTGTTCTTGGACGCGATCTTCGAGCCGCTGAGGCGGACGGGCACAGTGCGCGAGGGAGTGCTGGCCGCCTCGGGGATCACCCTGGAGGGGCGGCGGGTATTGCTCCACCTGGCGCTGGGCAGCCGCGAGAGCGAGGCCGACTGGCTCGACTTCTTGCGCGACATGGTCCGACGGGGCTTGAACGTGCCGCTGAGCGTGACCACCGATGGAGCGCCGGGGCTGATCCGGGCGGTGGAGGCCGTCTTCCCCAAGAGCCTGCGCATCCGCTGCTGGGTCCACAAGGTGCGGAACATCCTGGACAAGGTGCCCGAGGAGATGCGGGAAGAGGTCCGAGTTTACCTCGCCGCCGTCCGCGACGCACCCAACCTGGAAGAGGGGCGCCGCCTCGCCCAGGACTTCGTCGCCCGCTACGAGCGGGTTCTCCCCTCGGCCGTGCACAGCTTCCAGGACGACCTCGAAGCCAGCCTCCAACACCTCCGGCTGCCGACGGGGCACCGGAAGTTCGTGCGGACCACCAACCTGATCGAACGGAGCTTCGAGGAGGAGCGGCGGCGGACCAAGGTTCTCCCGCGCTTCTTCGACGAGCGGAGCGCACTCAAGCTGATCTTCGGCGCGCTGATCCGGGCCGCCGCCCGCTGGCAGCGGATCCACCTCACCCAGCTCGAACAGCGGCAGATCCTCGCCCTTCGCCAGGAGCTGGGCCTGGATCCGGTACCGCCGAAGCCCGGCAGAGAGAACGAGGGGAAAACCCGAGCTTCGATGCGTCCCGGGCGGCCTGAACGCTTTTACAGCGTCAGAGGGACATCATCCCGCGTCTCGAGGACACCCGCCTGCGTAGACCCCGCTGCCCGGCGCCTCCTCCACCACCATCGGCGTCGCATGACGGACAGCCGGGGCCAGCCCCGACGCTTCGTAGCGGCGGTTCGCGATCTCGACCATCTTCTCGAACTCCCTGTCGCGCCCCACCGCCTCACCTCCACGAGAAAAGGGGCGCCTCGCGGCGCCCCTAAGGTGTGCTCCCGAACCCGCACCGGATGAGGACGAAGCTGATCTGCCCGTGCAAGTTCGCCCTGGCCGACATCGAGGCGACCGGCACCTGTCACTGCACTCTCTTCGGTCGGGCCGACCTCACGCCGGCCGGCTTCTCCGAGGCGGAAGCGCGGCTCCAGCAGGAGTACCGGCCGCGCCTGAGCGCGCCGGGCGCGGGCAGGGGCGGGCAGGGCTCTTCACTCCCGGCTCGCGCCTGTCTCCTGCAGCCGCTTCTCCAGCTCGATCTCGTCGCGGACCGGGATGCCGTGGTCGCCGACCTCGGGGATGGCGGGCTTCAGCCGGCGCGCCGCGTCGACGGCGCCGGCGTGGACCGCGGCGATCCGGTAGCCGCGCCGCTGGTAGAAGCGGAGCGCCTCCAGGTTGTCGTTGGAGGTGACCAGCCAGAGGCGGCGGCAGCCTGCCGCCCGGGCGTGCTCCTCCACCGCGGCCAGGAGCGCGCTGCCCACGCCCCTTCCCCGGCGGACGGCGTCCAGGCTGACCAGTTCGCACTCGCCCTCCTCGACGTACCAGGTGGCGGCGCCGGCCGGCTCGCCGTCGAGATAGGCGATCGCGGCCTGCAGCGACTCCAGGCGATGGAGGCGCCCGCGCGTGACCATGACGGCGCCGCCCCACCGCTGCCGCCAGAGCTCCGCGAGCCAGGCGCGCCCGGCCGCCCCCTCCGCCTCCGCGATGCGCAGCCGCGCCGCGGCGGGCACCTGCGGGCTCGCGGCCGCGCCACGGCCGAGCGGCGCTGGGCCCGGCGAGGCGGCCGCTTCCTCCGGGAAGAGGAGGTCGGTGTCGGGCGCCGGACGGCCGAGCCAGCGGCCGGCCAGGACGATCTGCCCCTTGTGGTGGAACTCGTGGGTGATGGGGTGGGCGAGGAGCCAGCGCGGCGTCAGCTCTCTCCTCTCGCCGCGCCAGCTGCGCGCCAGCGGCCGGTCCAGCTCCCCCTCGAACCGTCCCAGGAAGCGTTCGACCAACCGGTCGACCTCGGCGAAGAGGGCGCGCGCCCGGCGCACGTCGGGAACCTCCCCGGGGGACGGCGGCGAGGAGCCCTCCTCCAGCCCCACCGTCGCCAGCCAGGTGACGTAGCACTCGGCGACGTGGACGTGGCGGTCGCGGACGCTCTCGCCCGCCAGAAGCTCGAGCGGCCGCAGGTAGAGCTCGACCGGCCAGCCCTCCAGGTAGTCGAAGAGCGACCGGCGCGTCGCCCGCACCCAGTCGTAGAGCGTGCGGATCCCGTCCACGGACCTCAGTCCCAGGTGGGCGGCGAGGACTCCTCGCCGCCGCGGAAGCGATCGGGGTCGACGCCCGCCTTGGCGAGCACCTCCTCGTCGGCCAGGATCGGGCAGCCGGCGCGGACGGCGATGGCGATGCCGTCGCTGGGCCGGCAGTCGACCTCCAGCACCCCGTGGGAGGTGGCGACGTCCACCTGGCCGATGAACGTCTCGCCGCGGATGTCGTGGACCAGCACCTGCTCGATGCGGCCGCCCAGCTCCTCCACCACGTGGAGCAGCAGATCGTGGGTGAGCGGCCGGGACGGGCGGGCGCCGCTCATGCCGATGGCGATCGCCTCCGCCTCGCTGGAACCGATGGTGATGGGCAGGGCGGTCTTCCCTTCCTCGTCCACCAGGACGACCACGTGGCTCTTCTCGCCGCCGAGGGTGACCACCTCGAGGACGCGCTCCACGCGCATCGGCACCATCTCGGCTCATCCCCCTCCCCGTTCCAGCGCCTCCAGGGTGCGCAGGAGCAGCGGAACCGGCAGGCCGACCACGTTGGTGTAGTCGCCCCGGATCCACTCGATCAGGACCGCCCCCCGGCCCTGGGCCGCGTAGGCTCCGGCCTTGTCCAGGGGCTCGCCGGTCGCCACGTACCGCTCCGCCTCGCCCGGCCGCAGGGCGCGCAGGCGGACCTCGGTCCGCTGGTGCGCCACGCGGGCGCGCTCCTCCGGCGCCGTGCCCCGCGCCGCCAGCGGGACCAGCGCGATGCCGCTGTAGACGACGTGCGTCCGGCCCGCCAGCCGCTCCAGCATGCGCACCGCCTCGGCCGGGCCGGAGGGCTTGCCGAGGATCTCGCCGTCGAGGACGACGACGGTGTCCGAGCCGAGGATCCAGGTGGCCGCGCCGGCGGCGGGGGCGGCGGGGGCGGCGGTCCCGCCCTCGCCCGCCAGCCGCCGCGCCACGGCCAGCGCCTTGCGGAGCGAGAGCTCCTCGACGAGCCGCTCCGGAGGAAGGCCGGGCCGGCGCGGCTCGTCCACCCCCGGAGGTACGACTTCGAAGGGCAGCCCCAGCGCCTCGAGCAGCGCACGCCTGCGCGGGGAGCTGGAGGCCAGGACCAGGCGCACCCGCCGCGGACCCCCTTCAGAGCGTCTGGTCGAGCCGGAGGGTCGCCGCGAGGAGCACCTCCGCGCCCAGCACCAGGTCCTCCGCACGGGTCGCTTCCTGGGGCACGTGGGAGTAGCCTCCCAGGCTGGGCACGAAGAGCATGCCCACCGGGCAGAGGTGCGCCATGCTCTGCGCGTCGTGCCCGGCGCGGCTGTCCAGGCGGGGCACTTCCTGACCGGCGCGCAGCCGCGGGCGCGCGGCGGCCTCCAGCGCGGTCATCACCTTGGGGTCGCAGAGCGTCGGCGGGTCCCAGGCGCCCAGCTCGAACTCCGCCGTGCAGCGCTCGCGTTCGGCCGCCACCCCGGCGATGCGCGCCGTCTCCGCCTCCAGCTCGGCCAGCTCCGCCGCCTCGAGCGCGCGGAACTCGCCTTCGAGGCGGGCGACGCCCGGGATGACGTTGACCGCCCCCGGCTCCAGGTCCAGGACGCCCACCGTGCCGACGACGCCCTCGCCCTTCTCCAGGATCCGCTCGCGGAAGTCCAGCAGGAAGCGCGCCGCCGCCAGCGCCGCGTCGCGTCGCCCGCGCATCTCGGTGGTGCCGGCGTGGTTGGCCTGCCCCCGGAAGGCGACGCGGAAGCGCCGGATGCCGACGAGGCCCCGCACCACCGCCACCGGGATGCCCATGCGGTCCAGGCGGCCGCCCTGCTCGATGTGGAGCTCGACGTAGCAGGCGAGCTCGCCCGGCTTCCTCGCCGCCTCGCCCAGCCGTCGCGGGTCGAGGCCCGCCTCGCGCATGGCGTCGCCGACGTCCGTCAGGCGCTCGGCGAAGTCCGGCTCGACGAGGCCCGCCATGGCCCGGCTGCCGAAGAGCCCGCCCCCGATCCGCCCCTCCTCGTCGGCGAAGACGAGCACCTCCAGCGGATGGCGGAGCTGCGCGCCGGCACGGCGGAGCGCATCCGCCACCTCGATCGCCGCCAGCACGCCGTAGGCCCCGTCCAGGGGACCGGCGTGCGGCACGGTGTCGATGTGCGAGCCCAGGGCGATCGCCGCCGCGGAGCCGCCCCCGGAGCCCAGGCGACCGATCAGGTTGCCCGCGGCGTCGACCCGGACCGCCAGCCCCGCCTCGCTCATCCAGCCGGCGACGCGCGAGCGCGCCTCCATCCAGGCCGGACCGTAGGTGGGGCGGTTGATGCCGCCTCCCTGGACCTCGGGCAGGCGGCCGATCCGGCCCAGCTGCTCGATGCGCTGGAGCAGCCGCTGGGCGTTGATCGTCGCAGCCTCCGCAACCACCCTGCCTTCCTCCCTTCGGGCCGCCGGCCCGCCCGCTCGTGACTAGCTTACGCGTTTCCCTCCCGGCTCGAAGCGGCCGCGGGGCGGGCGTCGCTGGGCTCGCCGGGCGGGGGCCGGCGGCGCGGCGCTCGCGCCTAGGGGGTCCAGGCCAGGAGGTCGCGCACGTCCTCCCCGCGAAGGTGGCGCAGGACCGCCTCGCCGTAGGCCGGCTCGTAGCGGCGCCACCAGAGCTCGCCCGCCGCCAGGCTGGCCTCGCCCGGGCGCCCGGTGTAGCCCAGCCCCTCGCCCAGCTGGCGGAAGGAACGGAGGCGCTGGAGGTCGCGGAAGGCGACGGGAACCGGCGGGAGACGGCGCGCTTCCTCCAGCCGGACCAGCTCCGGCGCGAGGGCGAGGAGGTAGCTCGCCTCGATCATCCCCGCGTGGGAGTCGCCAGCGGCCGCCTCGCCCCAGACCTCCGCCGGGTCGCCGGCCGCCAGGTCGCGCAGGACCAGCGCCTCGTAGCCGTGGACGGCGCGGGCGTTCTCCTGCTCGTTGACGGTGCGGCACGCCTCGTCGAGTGCGCGGATGAAGGGCGGGTCGAGGTGGCAGCTGGTGACGACGATCCAGGGGAAGCCGTTGCGCGCGAAGGAAGCGAGGAGATCGGCGACGAAGGCGGCCAGGTGCTCGCGGCGGATGGAGACCGAACCCGGGAAATCGCGCGCCAGCGGTGCCGTCCCGTAAGGAAGGGTCGGGCAGAGGAGCGCGTCGTACCCCGCCTCCAGCAGGCGGGCCACCAGGCGCCGCTGCATGGCCTCCGCGTTGAAGACGTCGGTCCCCAGGGGAAGGTGCGGCCCGTGCTCCTCCATCGGCCCGACCGCCAGGCAGACCGCCGTCCGCTCGGGTTCGAGCGCCGCCACCTCCGTCCACGTGGCGCGCGCCAGCTCCACCACCCGGGCCATCCGCCCAGGCCTCCCCTTCCCGCTTCCCGGATCACGGTGGGCTCCACTTCGCCCGCCCCGCCCGCTCTTCCTCCCGCGGAGACGCGGAGGGCGCCCCGGGCGGGGCGCCCCTCGCACGGCAGGTGGCCATCTCCCGTCTCACTCCAGGTAGTCCTTCAGCTTCTTCGAGCGGCTGGGGTGGCGCAGCTTGCGCAGCGCCTTGGCCTCGATCTGGCGGATCCGCTCCCGGGTCACGCCGAAGACCTGGCCGACCTCCTCCAGCGTCCGGGGCCGCCCGTCGTCCAGGCCGAAGCGGAGCCGGAGCACCTCCTGCTCCCGCTCGGTCAGCGTGTGCAGCACCTCCTCCAGCTGCTGCTTGAGGAGGCTGTAGCTGGCCGCCTCCGCCGGCGCGGGCGCGTCCTCGTCCTCGATGAAGTCGCCCAGGTGGGAGTCCTCTTCCTCGCCGATGGGTGTCTCCAGCGAGACCGGCTCCTGGGCGATCTTCTGGATCTCGCGCACCCGCTCCGCGTCGATGCCCATCGCCTCGCCGATCTCCTCGGGCGTGGGGTCGCGGCCCAGCTCCTGGAGGAGCTGCCGCTGGACGCGGACCAGCTTGTTGATCGTCTCGACCATGTGGACCGGGATGCGGATGGTCCGGGCCTGGTCGGCGATGGCGCGGGTGATGGCCTGGCGGATCCACCAGGTGGCGTAGGTGCTGAACTTGTACCCCTTGCGCCAGTCGTACTTCTCGACCGCCTTGAGCAGGCCCAGGTTGCCCTCCTGGATCAGGTCCAGGAAGAGCATGCCGCGCCCGACGTAGCGCTTGGCGATGCTGACCACGAGGCGCAGGTTCGCCTCGGCCAGCTGGCGCTTGGCTTCCTCGTCCCCCGCCTCGATCCGCTTGGCCAGTTCGATCTCCTGCTGCGCGGTCAGGAGGGGAACGCGCCCGATCTCCTTGAGATACATGCGGACGGGGTCGTCGATGGCCACGCCGTCAGGCGATTCGAGCTCCTCGTCGGCGGGGACGTCGCCCGGCTTCGCTCCGGCCGGCGCCTCGTCGCCCGCCACCTCCGGCGCAAGGTCGGGCGCCTCCTCGTCGAGGCCCTCGAGATCCTCTTGCGGCTCTTCCTCGCCCTCGTCGATCACCTCGACGCCCAGGTCGGAGAGCGCCTGGTAGACGTCGTCGATCTGGCTCGGCGTGAGCCCGCTCTCCTGCAGACCGTTGGTGACCTCGCGGTAGGTGATGTGGCCGCGGTCCTTGGCCCGTTCGAGCAGCTCCCGGACATCCGGCGCCTGGACGATCTCCTTCTCAGCCATCCCGTCTCCCCCCTCTCTCCGCCGGGATCGGGCCTCCGCTCCACCACGCGCCGGCGCCTCCCACCAGCCGCGCCCGTAGCCTCACCTGCTCGTCCAGCTCGCGCAACAGTTCCGTACAATCACTCCCGCTCCGCTGGCGCGCCTCGATCTCGGCCCGAAGCTCCGCGATCCGCCGCTCGACGGGGATCCGCCTCAGCGCCTGCAGGCTGTCGCCCAGCACCCGTTCCGGATCGACGTCCGGCGTCTCGTCCATGACCGCCTGCGCCAGGAGCGAGACCGCCCGCTCCTCGCCGTCCGCCTCCAGTCTACGCATGGCCCCGGCGGGATCCCCGCGCGCTTCGCGCAGCGCCTCGACGGCTCTCCGTTCGGCATCCGCCGGTATAGCACCCGCGTCGAGCTCGTCAAGCCGCGAAACCAGCTCAGGGTGGTGGCAGATCACTCTCAACAAGGTTTTCGTCGCAGCGGAGCCTATTCCTGCCCCTCTATCTTCTGTTCTCTGGCCCGCGCGAGCCTGGATGCGCGAAACGCGTTCGTTAGTATAGCGAATCGTCCTTCGATTATGTGACGCGGGCGCGCCGCCGCGACGTTTTTCGATTTTTCGCTCGACCTCCTGGCGTATGGCGGCCTCCTCGACGCCCAGGCGCTCCGCGACCCAGCGGATCCCCTCGCTGCGACGGACCGGATGGCCCTCCGCGGCCAGGATCTCGGCCATCGCCTCGGCCACGTCGACGCGGCTCTCCAGGTCGTCCAGGCTCCGGCCCCGGGCCAGCCGTTCGAAGCGGTATTCGAGCCAGGGGCGGGCGTTCTCCACCACCGCCTGGAAGGCACCGGGGCCGCGGCGGCGGATCAGCTCGTCGGGATCCTTGCCCTCCGGCAGCTCCGCCACCCGCAGGCGGAGCCCCGCGGCGCGGAGCAGCTCCAGCCCGCGCAGCGTCGCCTGCTCTCCCGCGGAGTCGGCGTCGTAGCAGATGACGACCTCCCCGGCCAGGCGGCGGAGGATCTCCACCTGTTCCGACGTCAGCGCCGTCCCCAGCGAGGCCACCGTCTCTTCGAAACCCGCCTGCTGGGCGGTCAGCGCGTCCATATAACCTTCGACGAGGATCGCCCGCCTCCGGTTTCGTATGCGGACCGCCGCGCGGTCCAACCCATAGAGGATCCTCCGTTTGGAGAAGATCTCGCTCTCGGGCGAGTTGAGGTACTTGGGCTGCCCCTCCCCGAGCAGGCGACCGCCGAAGCCGACGAGGCGCCCGCGCTCGTCCCGGATGGGGAAGATGAGCCGCTCGCGGAAGCGGTCGTAGAAGCCGTGCTCCCCGTCCGCCACCAGGCCGGCCGCCTGGGCCACCGACCTCTCGATGCCGGCCGCCTCCAGCCGTTGCAGCAGACGGTTTCCGCCGGGCGCCCAGCCGAGGCCGAAGGCGCGCACGCCGTCGGCGCTCACGCCCCGCTCCTCCAGGTATCGCCGCGCCGCCGCACCTTCCGGCGCACGCAGCCAGTCGGCGAACCAGCCGGCGGCCAGCTCCAGCGCCTCCTCCACCGCCCGCCGCCGGCGGCGACGCTCCCGCTCCCGGGGGTCGGAGGGCTCGTCCAGCTCGATTCCGGCGCGCCGCGCCAGCCGTTCGAGCGCCTCGCGGAAGCCGACCCCGTCCCGTCGCATCACGAAGCTGAAGACGTCGCCCGACGCCTGGCAGCCGAAACAGTGGAAGAGCTGCTTCTCGGGCGAGACGGTGAAGGAGGGGCTCTTCTCGTGGTGGAAGGGGCAGAGGCCGACCCAGTTGTGCCCTTGCCGCCGGAGGTGGACCGTCTCGGAGACCAGCTCCACCAGGTCCGTCGCCTGGCGGACCCGCTCGACGACGTCCGTCATGGGACGACCACCCTCCCGTCCGCGTCAGGAAGCCTTCCTCGCCCGCGAGACAACTCCTCCCTCGCCCGCCCCTCCCTTCCCCGCTCCTCCGGCCCGCTGCCCGGACGAGCGCGAGGAAGGGCGCCCGCCCCGCAGGGCAGGCGCCCCGTCGCCCGCCTCCGCCCCCGGCGGCCGGCCGGGAGCGATACCCTACTGGTTGACCTCCGCGCGCTCCGCCGCCTTGGCCGCGTCCCGCTCGCGCAACTCCGCCTGGGCGGCCGCCAACCGCGCGATCGGTATCCGGAAGGGCGAGCAGCTGACGTAGTCCATGCCGACCCGGTGGCAGAAGTCGATGGTGGCGGGGTCGCCGCCCTGCTCGCCGCAGATCCCGATCTCCAGGTCGGGGCGCCGCGAGCGTCCGCGCTCGATGCCGATGCGGACCAGCTCGCCGACGCCGCGCTCGTCGATGGAGACGAAGGGGTCCTCCGGCAGCAGCTTCTGCTCCAGGTACTCGCGCAGGAACTTGCCCTCCGCGTCGTCGCGGCTGTACCCGAAGGTGGTCTGGGTCAGGTCGTTGGTGCCGAAGGAGAAGAACTCCGCGATCTCCGCCAGCTCGTCGGCGATCAGGCAGGCGCGCGGCACCTCGATCATGGTGCCGACGTGGAAGTCCAGCTCCATCCCCTGCTCCTCCATCACCTGGCGCGCCACCCGGCGGACCAGGTCGTCCATGGCGCGCATCTCGCCCTGCAGGCCCACCAGCGGGATCATCACCTCGACCACGGGGTGGAAGCCTTCCCGGAGAAGCTGGGCCTGCGCCTGGAAGATGGCCCGCGCCTGCATCTCGTTGATCTCCGGGTAGACGATGCCCAGGCGGCAGCCGCGGAAGCCGAGCATCGGGTTGAACTCGCGCAGGCTCCGCGTGGAGGCCAGCATCCGCTCCTTGCGCGCGACGGCCTCCGGCTCCGCCCCCTCCGCCTTCATGCGCGCGATCTCCTCGGCCAGGACCTCCTCGGCCGGCAGGAACTCGTGCAGCGGCGGGTCGAGCAGGCGGACGATGACCGGCAGCCCGTCCATCGCCTTGAAGATCTCGTA
This sequence comes from Bacillota bacterium, assembly GCA_029960955.1. GTDB lineage: Bacteria > Bacillota > Sulfobacillia > JAIMAT01 > JAIMAT01 > JAIMAT01. Next base: position 22,909 of record JASBVS010000013.1, on the reverse strand, counting down.
GAAGTCGTGCTGCTGCATGGGCAGCAGCCGGTCCAGGGCGGCCTGGCGCTCCTCGCGGGACTGGGCGGTGATCATCTGCTGGACGACGGGCAGTCGCTCCGGCGCCATGAACATGTGCTCGGTCCGGCAGAGGCCGACCCCCTCGGCGCCCAGCTCGCGCGAGCGCTGCGCGTCGAGCGGCGTGTCCGCGTTCGCCCGCACGCCCAGCCGGCGCACCTCGTCGGCCCAGCCCAGGAGTTCCTGCACCTCGCCGCTCAGGCCGGGCGTGGTCAGGGGGACCGCGCCGGGGAAGACGCGGCCGGAGGTGCCGTCGATGGTGATCACCTCGCCGGCACGGATCTCCCGGCCATGGACGCGGAAATAGCCTTGCTGGGCGTGGATCTCGATGGCCTCGCAGCCGACGACGGCCGGCTTGCCCATGCCGCGGGCGACCACCGCCGCGTGCGAGGTCATGCCGCCGTGGCTGGTCAGGACGCCCTGCGCCTCGACGATGCCGTGGATGTCGTCGGGCGTCGTCTCGGTGCGGACCAGGATCACCTTCCGCCCCTGCTTGCCCAGCCGCTCCGCCTCGTCGGCGCTGAAGACCACCTCGCCGGTGGCCGCTCCCGGCGCCGCGGCCAGCCCCGTCGCCAGGATGCCGCCGGTGTAGGAGGGGTCGACGCTGGGGTGCAGGAGCTGGATCAGCTGCTGGGCGTCGACGCGGAGCAGCGCGGTCTCGCGGTCGATCAGCCCTTCCTTCACCATGTCGACGGCGATGCGGACGGCGGCGGCCGCGCTCCGCTTGCCCGCGCGGGCCTGGAGCATGAAGACCTTGCCGTGCTCGACGGTGAACTCCAGGTCCTGCATGTCCCTGTAGTGGCGCTCCAGCAGGTCGGCGATCCGCTGCAGCTCGGCGTAGATGGCGGGCGCCTCCCGCTCGAGCCGGCCGATGGGGAGCGGCGTGCGGATCCCCGCGACCACGTCCTCGCCCTGGGCGTTGGGCAGGTACTCGCCGTAGAGCACCTTCTCGCCGGTGGAGGGATCGCGGGTGAACATGACGCCCGTGCCGGAGTCGTCGCCCATGTTGCCGAAGACCATGGCCTGGACGTTGACGGCGGTGCCCAGCTCCTCCGGGATCTTGTGCACGCGCCGGTAGACCTTGGCGCGCTCGTTCTCCCAGGAGTCGAAGACGGCGCGCACCGCCCGCATCAACTGCTCGCGCGGATCCTGCGGGAAGGGCTGGCGCGCCTCCCGCTCGACCACCGCCTTGTACTCCGCCACCACCCGCTCCAGCGAGGCGGCGCTCAGTTCGGCGTCGCTGGCGACGCCCTGTTCGGAGCGGGCGCGCGCCAGCACCTGCTCGAAGGCGTCGTGGGGGACGCCCATCACCACGTTGCCGAACATCTGGATCAGACGGCGGTAGCAGTCCAGGGCGAAGCGGCGGTCGCCCGTCAGCCGGGCGAAGCCGTCCACGTTGCCGTCGTGAAGCCCCAGGTTGAGGATGGTGTCCATCATGCCCGGCATCGAGACGGGCGCGCCCGAGCGGACCGAGACCAGGAGGGGATTGTCGGCCGCGCCGAAGCGCTTGCCGGTCTTCTCCTCCAGGACCCGCATCTCGCTCTCGATGGCCTCGGGAATGCCGTCAGGAAGCACCTTTCCGTTGGCGTTGTAAAGGCGGCAGACCTCGGTGGTCAGGGTGAAACCCGGCGGCACGGGCAGGCCCACATATGTCATCTCGGCGAGGGAAGCCCCCTTGCCCCCCAGGAGGTCCCGCATCGACGCCCTGCCTTCCTCGAATCGGTAGACCAGTCGCTCGAGCATCACCCGTCCTCCTTCCCCAGCATCTGCATGACTCGGCTGGCGGTCTCCTCCACGGCGCGATTGCTCACGTCGACCACCCGGCACCCGAGCCGGTGGAAGACCTGCTGCGCGTACTCCAGCTCCTCCACGATCCGCTCCAGGTCGCCGTACGGCGCCGACGGATCGAGGCCGATGGCGCGCAGCCGCTCGCGCCGGATCTCCTGGAGCTGCTCGGGGTTGATGGTCAGCCCGATCAGCCTGGAACGGGGCACTTCGAAGATCTCCCGGGGCAACTCCACCTCCGGCACCAGCGGCAGGTTGGCCGCCTTGATCCGGTGATTGGCGAGGACCATGCAGACGGGGGTCTTCGACGTGCGGGAGACGCCCAGCAGCACCACGTCGGCCAGCTTGAAGCCGCGCGGGTCGCGGCCGTCGTCGTACTTGACCGCGAACTCCATCGCCTCGACCCGCTGGAAGTACTCCTGGTCGAGCCGGTGAAGCAGCCCCGCCTGGAGCCGCGGCTCCAGGCCGGTCACGCGCTGGATCAGGGTCAGGACCGGGCCGAGGAGATCGACGGTGGGGATCCCGGCGTTCTTGGCCTCCTGCACCATCAGCCGCCGCAGTTCGGGCGAGATGATGGTGTAGAGCAGGATGGAGTGGTCGCCCGAAGCCTGCCGGACCGCGCTGCGGACGGCTTCGGGGCTGTCCGCGTGCGGGATCCGGTGGATGCGGATACGGCCGTGCGCGAATTGGCTGGCGGCCGCGCGGGCTACCACCTCGGCGGTCTCGCCGAGCGAGTCGGAGACCACGAAGATGGTGAACCTGCTCTCCCCCGGCTGCCTCGTCTCCCCCGACGCGATCGCCGACACCCCTTCGCGTCCTCGCCTCCAGGAAGTTCGTTTCGGCACCGGGGGTTCCTGCTACGCGGCCGGCGCCTGCCCCCGCTCGCCCGAGAGCCGTCCCAGGTCGACCACCAGCGCCGCCAGCCGCCTCACCCAGCCCAGCAGGGCCAGCCGGTTGGCGCGCAGCTCCGGATCCTCCGCCATCACCAGCACGCGGTCCAGGAAGGGGTCGAGCGCCGAGCGGAGGCTGGCCAGGAGGCGGAAGTAGGCGCCGTATTCGGCGGAGGCGGCCGCTTCCTTCAGGCGCGGCTCGGTCACCTCCAGCGCGTCGTAGAGCAGCCGCTCCTCGGGCTCGACCAGCATCTCGCGCCGCGGCTGGCCGTGCTCGGCCGGACCGGCCAGGTTGGCCGCGCGCCGGAAGACGGTCAGCACGTCGGCGGCCAGCTTCCCCTCGCCCACCATGGCGGCGACGGCGCGCGCCTTCCGCCAGAGGTCGGCGAGCGTGCCGAGCCCGCCGGCCAGGCAGGCGTCGATCACGTCGTGGTCGAGCCCTTCCTCGTCCATCTGGACGCGGATGCGCGCCGCCAGGAAGTCGAGGAGCCTCTCGCGGACGGCCCCGCGCCCGGCCTCGTCGAGCTCGACCGGCTGGAGCGCCAGCGCCTGCTCCACCGCCCTCTCCACCACCACCGGCCAGCCCGCGTCGAGGAGGATCGCGACCAGGCCCGCGGCCTGGCGGCGCAGCCCCAGCGGGTCCTGCGACCCGGTCGGCTGGTCGCCCACCGCGAAGTGGCCGGCCAGCGTGTCGAGACGGTCGGCCACGGCCAGCAGCCGGCCTTCCGCCGACGCCGGCGGCGGGTCGCCCGCCTGGGCCGGCAGGTACTGCTCGCGGATGGCCTGCGCCACCTCGGCCGGCTCGCCGCTCCGGGCCGCGTAGTGGCCGCCCATGATCCCCTGCAGCTCGGGGAACTCGTAGACCATGCGGCTGACCAGGTCGGCCTTGGCCAGCCAGGCCGCGCGTTCCGCGCGGGCGCGGACCTCGGCGCCCATGCCCAGCTCCTCCGCCAGCCAGCCGACGAGCCGGCGGACGCGCTCCGTCTTGGCGTAGAGGCTTCCCAGGCCCTCGTGGAAGAGGACGCCCTGCAGCCGCTCCACCAGCGCCTCCAGCGGCTGGGCCAGGTCCTCCTGCCAGAAGAAGGCGGCGTCGGAGAGGCGGGCGCGGACCACCTTCTCGTTGCCGTGGCGGACCTGCTCGGCCCCCTCGCCCTCGCCGTTGCGGACGGCGATGAAGAGCGGCAGGAGCCGCTCGTGCGCGCCCCGGACGGGGAAGCAGCGCTGGTGGTGACGGAGGGTGGTGACCAGGACTTCCTCGGGGACCTGGAGGAAGTCGGGATCGAAGCGGCCGAGGAGGATGCTCGGCCACTCCACCAGCTGCGTCACCTCGTCGACCAGCTCCGCCTCCTCCACCAGCGTCCCGCCCGCCTCGCGGGCAGCCTGGCGGGCCGCCTCCAGCAGGCGGCTGCGGCGCAGCTCCGGATCGGCCAGGACGCCGGCCGCCTCCAGCGGGGCCGGGTAGTCGGCGGCCGAGGCGATCACCACCGGTTCGGGGTGGAGCAGGCGGAGGCCGCGGCTCTCCCGCCCCGTCCGCACGCCGGCCAGCTCGAAGGGGACCACTTCCTCGCCCAGGAGCGCCACGCACCAGCGGATGGGGCGCGCGAAGCGGAAGGAGCCCGTTCCCCAGCGCATGCTGCGCGGCCACTCGATCCGGGCGACGACCTCGGGGACCAGGCGGGCGAGCAGCTGGGGGAGGGGCAGGCCCGTCTCGCGGCGGCGGGCGAAGACGTAGGCGCCCTGCGGCGTCTCCCGCACCTCCAGCGCCTCCACGGGGACGCCCTGCGAGCGGGCGAAACCTTCGCCGGCGCGGGTCGGCTTCCCCTGGGCGTCGAAGGCGACGGAGGCGGCCGGGCCCCGCACGTCCCACTCCCGGTCCGGCTGCCGCTCGGGAAGGTTGCGGAAGCGGACCGCCAGCCTGCGGGGCGTCGCCCAGCGCTCGGCCTCGCCGGCCTCCACCCGCGCCTCCGCCAGCGCCTCGCGCAGGAGCCGGGCCAGCTGCTCGACGCCGGGAAGGACGTAGGAGGCCGGCAGCTCCTCGACCCCCACTTCGAGGAGGAAGTCGCGGCTCACGCGGGCGCGCCCCCAGCCTGCGCGGTCTGGCTCGCGCCGCCGGCGAGGAGGGGGAAGCCCTTCGCCTCGCGCAGCGCCAGCCAGGCGCGCGCCGCCTTCCTGGCCAGGTCGCGGATGCGGAGGATGTGGGCCGTCCGCTCGGAGACGCTGATGGCGTTGCGGGCGTCGAGCAGGTTGAAGACGTGCGAGCACTTCAGGATGTAGTCGTAGGCGGGCACGGGCAGCCCCGCCTCCAAAAGCCGCCGCGCCTCCTGGTCGTAGGCCTCGAAGAGGCGGAAGAGCATCGCGGTGTCCGCCAGCTCGAAGCTGTAGCGCGACTGCTCCACCTCCGGCTCGCGGAAGATCTCGCCGTAGCTGACGCCCGGCGCCCAGGCGATCTCGAAGACGTTCTCCACGTCCTGGATGTAGCTGGTCAGCCGCTCCAGCCCGTAGGTGATCTCCGCCGAGACCGGGTGGGTCTCCAGGCCGCCCACCTGCTGGAAGTAGGTGAACTGGGTGATCTCCATCCCGTCCAGCCAGACCTCCCAGCCCAGGCCCCAGGCGCCCAGCGTCGGCGCCTCCCAGTTGTCCTCGACGAAGCGGATGTCATGGTGACGGAGGTCGAGGCCCAGCGCCTCCAGACTGCCCAGGTAGAGCTCCTGGACGTCGTCGGGCGAGGGCTTGAGGATCACCTGGTACTGCCAGTGCTGGTAGAGCCGGTTGGGGTTCTCGCCGTAGCGGGCGTCCACCGGCCTGCGCGAGGGCTCGACGTAGGCGACGCGCCAGGGCTCGGGACCCAGGGCACGAAAAAACGTCGCCGGGTTCATGGTACCGGCGCCCTTCTCGATGTCGTACGGTTCGAAGATGACGCAGCCCTGGCGCGACCAGTATCCGTGGAGGCGGAGGATCACCTCCTGGAAGTGGAGCGGCCCGCTCAACGAGGTGTCGGCTCCCTTCGCTCGATCTCGATCTCCACCAGGCCGGCCGCCTCCGCCAGGATGCCGGCGGCGGCCAGGTAGCCGGCGGCGACGGGCCAGATGAGCGCGCCCAGCGCGCCCGCCGTCACCGGCAGCGAGAGAAGCGTCCGCTCGCCCTGGCGGAGGCGCACGTGGGTGGCGTTCCCCTGGCGGACCACCTGGCGCAGGCGGTCCGCCAGCTCGCCGGCGGCCTGGCGCACGCGCTCGCGCCAGAGCGGCTCGGAGCGCTCCAGCTCCACCAGCGCCTCGATCACGTCGCCGCCGGCCGCCTCCAGCACCTCCCGAGCCCGCCGGTAGGAGATCCCCGTCCGCTCGCGCAGGAGGTCGATCCGCCGCAGAAGCTCGCGCTCGTCCAGCTCGCGAGCCCCTTCCTCGGCGCGCCCTTGCTCATCCGCCATGCTCCGCACTCCCCTCCGCATCGTGTCTGATTATATCCAGCAGCTCCAGCGACTTCATGGAACGGTCGAGGACGGCGGAGAGCGCCCGCGCCAGCGTCCGCGCCGCGGCCATGGCCAGGCCCGGGTCGACCGCGAGCGCCTCGGCGCTCCTGGGCCCGGCGCGCCCCAGCTGCTCGGCCAGGCGGGCGACCGGCTCGGGCACCGGCTCGCCCTGGCCCGAGCGCAGGCTGCAGTCGGGGCAGAGGACGCCGCCCTCGGAGGGCAGGAAGCGGCGCTCCCCGTGGACGGGCCGGCCGCAGCGGACGCAGGCGGACCAGGCGGGCTCGAAGCCCTCGATGCGCAGGAGCTGGGCCAGGAAGTAGGCCAGCACCGGCTCGCCGCGGTCGCCGCGCGCCAGCCGTTCGAAGGTGTAGAGGAGGAGGCGGTAGCGCCGCGGGGCTTCCTCGTCGGGACGGGTCAGGGCCAGCGCAGCCTCCGCCGCCACCGAGGCGTAGGCGAAGGCCTCCAGGCTTTCGCGCAGCTCGTGGAAGGAGCGGATCGTCTCCGCCTGGCTGACGCCGTCGAAGGTCTTGCCGCGCCAGAGGAGGAGCCGCACCTGGGCGAAGGGCTGCAGCAGTCCGCCGAGACGGCTCGGAACCTTCCTCGCGCCCCGGGCCACGGCCCGGATGGGCCCCAGCTCAGGGCTGAGCAGGTCGAGCCTGCGGTCGGTCTCCCCCATCTCCGCGGTTCGCAGCACCAGTGCCTCGGTCTTGTAGGACGGCATCGGCCTCGCCTTCCGGGGCCGGGGAGCGGGCGGCCGAGAGCTCGCGATAGGCCAGGTAGGCGGAGACGCTGCCGGTGACGCGGAAGAGTTCCCACCAGAGCTCCTGCGAGTCCACTCCGACCATCCCCTTCCGCAGGGATAGTCTCGGGCCGCCGGTCCGGGCCCTATTCCGGATGGAAACATCCTACCGCGCCTGGGAGGCGGGGCGGTCGAGCGGGGCCGCCGTCAGCGCCGCTCGTCGACGTAGCCCAGCGAGCGCAGCCGGCCGGGGTGGTCGCGCCAGTCCTCCTTCACCTTGACGTAGAGGTCGAGGTAGATCGGGCTGCCGAAGAGCGCCTCGATCTCGCGGCGCGAGCGGGTGCCGATCTCGCGGAGCATGCGGCCGCCCTGGCCGATGACGATCCCCTTCTGCGACTCGCGCTCCACCCAGATGGTGGCGCCCACGTAGAGGCGCCCCTGCGGGCGCGGTTCCAGCTGCTCCACGGTGACGGCCGTCGCGTAGGGGATCTCCTCGCGCGTCAGCTCGAACACCTGTTCGCGGATCAGCTCGGCCATCACCCGCTCCTCCGGCTGGTCGGTCAGCGTGCCCTCGGGGAAGTAGGCGGGCCCCTCGGGCATCGCCTCGAAGACGCCGTCGCGGAGCTCCGCCAGGCCCGTCCCCGCCAGCGCGGAGACCCGCCAGGTGCGCGCGTAGGAAGCGAGTCCCCGGTAGGCTTCCTCGCGCGCCTGGAGCGTCGCTCCGTCCACCAGGTCGATCTTGTTGACCACCAGGTGGACGGGCGCCTCCGCCCGGGCGATGCGCTCGGCCGCCTTGCGCTCGGCCTCCCCGGGCTCGCGGTCGGCGGCCACCACGTGCAGCACCAGCTCGACGCCCTGCAGCGCCCCCTCGGCCACCCGCTCCATGTACTCGCCCAGCCGGCTCTGCGGCCGGTGGAGCCCCGGCGTGTCCAGGAAGACCACCTGCCCGTCCGGCCGGTGCAGGACGCCGGCGATCCGGTTGCGCGTCGTCTGCGGCTTGGCCGAGACGATCGCCACCTTCCTCCCCAGGAGCGCGTTGAGCAGCGTCGACTTGCCCACGTTGGGCCTCCCGGCCAGCACGGCGAAGCCCGATCGGTAGCTCATGGCCTCCCCCTTCCCGGCCGCCAGGCCGGGCGCTCGGAGCCGCCCGGGGCGGCGGCGTCGCCGGCGCGCGGCACCGGCACGACCATGCCCGCGGAGACGATGACGCGCATCGCTTCCTCCACGGTCAGATCGACGAAGACCACCTCGTCGCGCGGGACCATCACCCAGGAGCCGGAGGCCGGGTTGGGCGTGGTCGGGATGAAGACGTTGAGGAGCCGTCCCGGGGAAGTCTCCCCCCCGCCCCGCCCGGCCCAGCCGTCGCCGACCGCCGCCTCCGGCCAGCGGTCTCCCAGCCCGCCCGGGTCGCGCGTGACGAAGCCGAGCGACCAGAGGCCCCGCCGCGGGTACTCGACCACGACCACGCGCTGGTAGCCCGAACGGCCGCCGATGAGGCCCTCCACCAGCTGCGCGAAGGTCGAGTAGAGGCTCGAGGCCAGCGGCATGCGGCGCAGCAGCCGGTCCGCCCAGGCCAGCAGCTGCCGCCCGACCAGGTTGGTCACCACCAGCCCGGAGAGGAGGATGACCACGAGCGTGCCCAGGATGCCCAGCCCCGGGAGGCGCCAGGGCAGAAAGCCGAAGAGGATGCCGCGCAGCAGGTTGTCCGTCCAGGTGAAGAGCAGCAAGAGGACGTAGACCGTGGCCACCACCGGGACCAGCGCCCCCAACCCGCTCAGGAAGAGCGTCCTGAGCCTGGCGAGGAGCCGTTCGCCCACCCGTCGTCGCCTGCGTGCGCTCATCGTGCCTCGCGCCTCCCTCCCCCTCCGCTCGCCCAGGCCGCGGCCGCCAGAACGAGGGCGCCGGCCAGGACGACGGCCTCGCGCCAGCCGCTCCCGGCCAGCCGCCGCGCGATCCTCCCGGGCTCCAGGGCGGCCGGGAGGAGGACGCCCAGCGCCACCGCCAGCGCGCCCGCCGCCATCACCAGCACCGCCCCGGCCGAGACGTCCTTGGCGCGCCCCGCCTTGGGATGGAGGCGCGGCATCGCCAGGTCGATCGCTTCCTCCAGCGCCGTGTTGAAGAGCTCCCCCGCCAGCACCAGCGCGATGGCCACCGCGATCGCCGCCAGCTGCGTCCCGCCCACGCCCAGCCACCAGCCCGCCGCCAGGGCGAGGTAGGCGGCCACCACGTCGATGCGGAAGTTGGGCTCGCTCCGCCAGGCGTTCGCCAGGCCGCGCAACGCGTAGCGGAAGGAGTCGAGCCGGCTGCGCGCCCGCCGCGGCCGGCTGCCCGCCGGCCGGCCCGGGCTCATCCACCCGCCTCCCGCCGGAGGTCGAACTCGGCCAGCACGGTCTCCGTCTCGGCCATCATCCGGCGCTCGTCCTCCGCGGTCTGGTGGTCCCAGCCCAGCACGTGCAGGGTGCCGTGGACGGCCAGGAAGGCCACCTCGCGCTCCAGCGAGTGGCCGTACGCCTCGGCCTGCCGGCGGGCCGTCGGCAGGCTGATCACCACGTCGCCCAGGAGCAGCGGCGGGCCTCCTGCGTCCCGCGAGCCGGCCAGGCCGGCGATCGCCTCCGCCTCGTACTGCGGGAAGGAGAGGACGTCGGTGCTGCGGTCGACACCCCGGTGCTCGCGGTTGAGCCGCCGGATCTCGAGGTCGCCGGTCACCGTCACGTCCAGGTGGCCGTGCGCCAGCCCCGCCCGTTCCAGCACCCGCTGCGCCACGCGGGCCAGGAGCCGCTCAAGCGCCGGATCCAGCCTCTCCCCGGCGGGGAGCTCCTCCGCGACCCGGACGGTCACCGTTCCCGACCTCCCTCTCCAGCTCCTCGATCATGCGATTGTCCGGATACTCCACGCGGTGGTGATAGGCTCCCGTCAGCACGCGGACGAAGGTCTCCCGTATCGTGTCCAGGTCGCGCAGGGTCAGGTCGGAGCGGTCGAGCTGGCCGTCGCCGAGGCGGTCCTGGATGATCTTCCGCACCATGCCCTCGATGTGCTGGGGCGTCGGGTGTTCCAGCGAACGGACCGCCGCCTCGGAGCCGTCGGCCAGCATGACGATGGCCGTCTCCCTGCTGTGCGGCCGCGGGCCCGCGTGGCGGAACTGCGCCTCGGGCGGCGCCGATCCGGCCTGGCTGGCCGCCCGATGATAGAAATAGCTCACCAGCGCGGTTCCGTGGTGCTCCGGGATGAAGGCCTGGATCTCCTCGGGCAGGCGGTACTCCCGCGCCAGCTCCAGCCCGTCGCGCACGTGCGCCTGGACGATCAGCGCGCTCAGGTAGGGCGAGAGGCGGTCGTGCGGGTTCTCGCCGGTGAACTGGTTCTCCACGAAGAAGTAGGGCCGCCGGATCTTGCCGACGTCGTGGTAGTAGGCACCCACGCGCGCCAGGAGCCCGTTGGCACCGATGGCGTCCGCCGCCGCCTCCGCCAGGTTGGCCACCATCAGGCTGTGGTGGTAGGTCCCCGGCGCCTGGGTGACGAGGAGGCGGAGGAGCGGCTGGTCGGGGTTGGCCAGCTCCATCAGCCGGATCGGCGTCAGGATGCCGAAGGCCTCGGCCAGCGGCAGCATGCCGATGGTGACGACGCCGCCCAGCAGGAGGCCGCCGCCGGCGGCGGCGAGGACGTCGATCCAGAGCACCGGGCTGAGGAGCGAAGCGTGCGCCAGGAGGCCCTCCACGGCCAGCGTCGCCGCCGCCTGCACCAGTCCCACCAGCCCGCCGGCGCTCAGGATGTCGCTGCGCATGCGCACCCGCCGGACCGCCACGGCGCCCATCAGGGCGCCGGCGCCCAGGACCGCGGCCAGCGCCGGCTGGGGCGAGAGGACGAAGCCGAGCACGCCTTCCAGCAGCACGGCCACCACCACGCCCAGCATCGGCTCGAAGGTGATGGTGACCAGCATGGCCGTCCCCGCCAGCGGCGCCAGGAAGGGCGAGACGGAGCGGAGCAGCAGGGTGAGGGCGACGGCGCTGGCCATGGTCAGGGCCAGGAGCGCCAGCCGGTTGAGCCGGCGCCAGACGCCGGGCCAGAAGCGCCAGAGGAAGAGCGCCAGCAGCGTCACCACCAGGGCCGCCCAGAGCGCCGCACCGCCCGCCGCCTCCAGCCGGTCCAGGGTGCTCGGCGCCCGCAGGAGGCCGGCCTCGCGCAGGAGCGCCACCTGTTCCGGCGTCACCCGCTCGCCCTCGCGGACGATCACCTCGCCGCGCAGGATCATCTGCTCGGGGACCGCCTGCCGTGCCGCCTCGACCGCCTGCCGGGTCCGGTTCTCGTCCACGAAGGTGTTGGGCTCGAGGCGCGCCGCACCCAGGTCGGCCATGAACTGCCGGAGCCCGGCCGTGAACTCCATCTGGGCGGCCGCCAGGCGCAGGTCGCTGCGGTAGGCGGCCAGGTTCTCCTCCGTGATCTGCCGGTCGAGCTCCCTGGCGACCGCCTGCTCGAGCGTCTGCTCGACGACGTTGACCGTGCGGTCGCTGGCGGTCAGGATCTCCTGCAGCGCCTGGGGGGTGGTGGAGAGGCCGAGCTGGCTCTGGAGGAGCGCTTCCTTCCGGTCGAGAGGAAGCGAGGCGGCGCGCACCTGGCGCACGGTGGCGAAGTCGCTGCGCAGCCGGTCGAGCACGCGCGCGGCCACCGTCGGGTCGCGCCGCATCACCGGGGCGACGCGGGAGGCCGCTTCCTGGCGGAGCTTCTCGGTCGCCTGCACGTCGACGAAGTCGTGGGGGGCCTTGAGCGTGACCGGCGCCACCTGGCCGACCTTGAGCACGAGGCTCCGCGGCCAGCTCGAGGCGGCCAGGACGACGCCCAGCACGAGCCAGAGGCCGATCGCCAGGAGCAACCGCTGGCCGCGCCGGCCGGGCGCCACGCGCGCCACCAGGCGGCGGAGGGCCTCGCCCGTCCGCCCCGCGCCCTGCGGCCCCCTGCCCTGCGCCGGCGGCAACGCTCTCTCCCTACTTCCTGCCGTCCCGGGAGCGCTCGGCCTCCTCGTAGCGCTCGTAGGCCTGGATCACCTTCTGCACCAGCGGGTGGCGGACCACGTCGGTCTCCTGAAGGTAGACGAAGGCGATCCCCTCGATGCCCTGGAGGATGCCGCGTACCACCTGGAGGCCGGAGTACTGGTCGCGGGGCAGGTCGATCTGGGTGACGTCGCCCGTGATCACCGCCTTGGAGCCGAAGCCCAGGCGGGTCAGGAACATCTTCATCTGCTCCGGCGTGGTGTTCTGCGCCTCGTCGAGGATGACGAAGGAGTCGTCCAGCGTGCGGCCGCGCATGTAGGCCAGCGGCGCCACCTCGATGATGCCCCGCGAGACGTAGCGCTCGAAGGTGTCGACGCCCAGCATGTCCCAGAGCGCGTCGTGGAGCGGCCGCAGGTAGGGGTTGACCTTCTCCTGCAGGTCGCCGGGCAGGAAGCCCAGCTTCTCCCCCGCCTCCACCGCCGGCCGCGTGAGCACCAGGCGGACGAAGCGCCGCTCGCGCAGCGCGGCCACGGCCATGGCCACCGCCAGGTAGGTCTTGCCCGTGCCGGCGGGGCCGATGCCGAAGACGATGTCGTTGTGGCGGATCGCCTCGACGTACCGCCGCTGGCCGAGCGTCTTGGGGCGCACCTGGCGGCCGCGGGGCGTGGTCAGCAGCGCGTCCTGCGCCACCTCGCCCAGCCGCTTCACCTGCCCGCGGCGGGCCAGGTCGATGGCGTAGTGGACATCCTGGCTCGAGATCTCTTGCCCCTGGGACTGCAGCGCCACCAGCTGTTCCACCAGCTCGCGCACCTGCTCGGTGGACTCGGGCGAGCCGGAGACCGCCAGCTCGTTGCCGCGGGCGACGATCTCCACGTCGAAGGCCCTCTCCATGGCCTTGAGCGGCTCTTCCTGGCGGCCGGCCAGGAGCCGGGCCGCCTCGTCGGGGATGAGGATCTGCCGGGTGGAGACGTTCTTTGCCGGCAAGCTGGACATCAACCTCCCGGGGAGCCCGGCCGGCTTCCCTGCCCGGCGCCCCCGGGCGGGGCCATGGGCGTCAGCGCCCGGGCGACGCCGATCTCCTCGATGCTCTCCAGCTGCACCCGGACCCCGACCCGCTGCGGCGTCCGCTGCACCACCCGCGACCCCTGCTCGACGATGCGCGCGTCGCGGGGCAGCTGGCGGCGGATCGCGGCCATGGCCGTGGCGCGGGCCGCTCGCTCGGCAGCGCGCGGATCGCGTCGCCGGAGCACCGTGGTCGTTTCATTATACCGTACGCGCTGCAGGCTTACGGGGAGCCAGAGGCCGTGCCAGTGCGCCGGCCAGACCTCTTCCACCCGCCGCTGGTAGCGGGCGAAGGGCGGCGCCTTCCACCAGGGCGGCCAGGCCAGCTCCAGCCGCAGCCCCACCAGCTCCAGGCGCCAGCGGCTGTACGAGCGCCCGCTGGGCACCTCCTGGGCGTAGACCAGCGGCGCCTCGGCGTAGGCCGCATACCAGACCCTCCCCAGGACGCGGCCCCGCGCGCGGACCCAGAGCACCCCCTCGCCCGTTCCGCCCTCCCGGCCGATCGGCACCTGGCCCGTGATCAGCACCTGGCCGGCTTCCACGATCTCGCCGGGCTTCACCTGCGGCAGACCCTGCTCGGCCTCCACCCGCACCACCTGCGCGTCCCGCCGGGCGACCACGTCCGCCGGCTCGGAAGGCGCCGGCGGGGGCACCGGCAGCCTCTCCACCACCTCGACCAGCGCCAGGGAGCCCCGGAGCCGGACCGTGGCCCAGGCGATCCCGGGCAGCGCGCGGTGGAGGGCGCCGGCCACCTCGGCGGGGTCGACCAGGGGCCGGAAGGCGCCGGGTCTCAGCCCTTCGCGCGCCAGGACGGCCAGGATGGCCTGCCGGGAGACCTGGCGGTTGCCGCGGATCTCGACGAACCAGACGAAGTTGGAGAGGGTGTAGAGGAGCAGCAGCGCCAGGAGCGAGCCGGCCACCCAGCCGCGTCGCGCCAGCAGCCGGCGCGCCAGGAAGGGGACCCCCAGGCGATCCCGGATCCTCACCCGGACCCCCGTGCCGCGCGCCAGGCGACGGAGCGCGGGCAGGTCGGCCAGGCGGAGGAAGAGCTCCAGCCCTTCGCCCTCCCGGGCGGGCCGGAGCGCCCAGACCGGGACGCCCTCCGCCGTCAGCCGGTTGACCAGGCGCTCGGGGCTGCCCCCGGAGAGCGTCAGCCGCAGGAGACCCTGCAGCCAGAGCGCCAGCCTCACGCCCACGGCCGGCCCTTCCTCCTTCCCGCGCCGCGCCGGGCGGTGCCCGCGGCGCGCACCCGCTCCGGCTCGGCGGGCGGCGGCTCCAGCATGATCGACGTGATGCGCCCGGCGAGGGTGAGGCGCTCGCGGTCCATCCTCCGCACCGTCAGCTCCTCCCCGCCCACCCGCAGGAAGCCGACGCGGGTGGCGATGCGCACCTCGTCCGGCGCGTAGCGGACGAGGCCGCGATGGTTCTCCACGGCGAGCATCAGCTGGCCGATCAGCGTCAGGCGGGGAAGGTCGAGGAGCGTGTCGTCCGGCAGCTCGAGCCACTCTTCGAGGGCGCCCGCCAGCCCGCCGGGCCGCTCCGGCAAGGGCCTCCCTCCTCTCCGGGGAGAATCTATGGACGTGGCCCCGGGCGTAGAAGAGGGCGCCGGCCCGAGCCGGCGCCCTCCTCGCCCGGAACGTTCCCGGGGCGATGCGGTCCGATGGATAAGAGGCGGCGCGGGTCGCTAGGCGTGCTTCCGGCGTGCCGCCTTCGACTTCTTCTTCTTCCGGACGCTGGGCTTGTCGTAGTACTCGTGGCGGCGCGCGTCCGCCAGGACGCCGCTCTTCTGGCAGACCTTGCGGAACCGGCGGAGGGTGGCGTCCAGCGACTCGTTCTCGCCCCGCACGACCTGGGCCATCTGCTCCCCTCCTTCCGGCCGCGGCAGAGGGAACCCGGCCGGCGCCGCCCGCCAGGTGAGCGGGCGACCTGGTCCGAGCTACCGTCGCTACCTCTCGGTAGGCTTGATTATAGGCGGACTTCGCCCCGGCGAACAGAGCCGGCCGAGAGCGCCTGGGGCGCGGGCGCGGAGCGGAAAGCGTGAAGACCCGCCCGTTTGGCAACGAATCCCCGGATTCACCCGGGCGGATGCCTGCCGGCGCGGGACCGATGCGTCCTCGGGCGCAGACCCGAGCGCCGCGGGCGTGGCGGGATGATAACGTCGAATCGGGCACGTGGGCGGGTTCGGGGGCCCACCGACGGGAGGCGAGCGACGACGTCGCTCGCTCGCCCGCGGCCCGGGGGAGACGACCGGCGGCGCGAGGGCCGCCGGGATGACTCCGCTCGGGGGGGTTCCGCCATGGACTTCGTCTACGGGCTGCTGGCCGGCCTCGGGGCGGGCCTTTTCAACTGCCTTGTGGTGCTGCTGGCGCTCGCCAACCCCCTGCGCCTGCGGCCCACGGGCTCGGTGCAGTTCCTCGCGGGCGCCTTCTACCTCCACTTCTTCGTCGACGGCTTCACCCTGCTGGCCGTCCGGCTCCTCCTGGTGAGCGATGCCGCGCTGCTGGGCGCCGCGGCCGGCCTGACCGTGATGCTCCTCCCCAGCGTGCTGCTGGGGCTGTGGTGGAAGGGGACGACCCGCGAGGCGCCGCCCCCGGCGGAGGAAGCGGCCCCCGCCCGCCGGTCTCCGCCGCGCCGCGCTCCGCGCGGCCGGCCGGTCCGGCGGCGGACGACCCTCGGGCCCTTCTGAGGCCGGGGTAGACGGCCCGCGCGGGCGCACCGGCGAAGGCGACGCGCGGGCCGGCGGCCGCCCGCGGGCGGTCTTAACGCCTTCCTCACGAAACCTTCTCCGGCTCTCAACCCATCGGCTGCGGACGCGCGGTAGGTTGCCTACAGAGGGATGGCTCCCCCACGCGCCCCCGGGGGGAGCCACGCCCCTTCGGAAGCGAGGCGATCCCCGATGCGCACGGCCGGCCGCGTCGCCTTCCCCTCTCCGCGCCAGGAAGCGGAGCCCGCCGCCCTTTCTCTCGCCGCCCCGGCGAACGGGGCGATCCGGCCCTGCGGTCTGGTCTGCGACCGCTACCTGGAGGCCGCCCGGCTCCTGGAGCGGCGCTGGACGCTTCCCATCGTGGCGGCGCTCCTCGGCGGCCCGCGCCGCTTCAGCCAGATCGCCGGGGAGGTGCCGGGGCTGAGCGACCGCCTTCTCTCCCTCCGCCTCCGCGACCTGGCGCGGGAGGGCCTGGTCGCCCGCGAGGTGGAGGCCGACTCCGTCCCCGTCCGCGTCCGCTACCGGCTGACCGAGAAGGGTCGCGACCTCTGGCACACGGTGATGGACCTGCACCGCTGGTCCGACCGCTGGCTCTGACACATCTCCCGCGAAGACCGCCGCCCGCTCCCGCGGCGGGAAGCCGGCGCGGGGCGGTCTCCGCCTACTCGGGCTCGAGCGTCTCGTCGGGATCCGGGTAGAGGTCGAGCGCGGAGCGGAGCGCGTGCCGTTCCAGCGCCAGCTCGACCAGGCGCTCCACCAGCCGCGGCAGCGGCAGCCCGCTCGCCTCCCAGAGCTTGGGGTACATGCTGATCGAGGTGAAGCCCGGGATCGTGTTCAGCTCGCTGACGTAGAGCTCGCCCGTCTCGCGGTGGAGCAGGAAGTCGACCCGCGCCATCCCCTCGCAGCCCAGCGCCCGGTAGGCTTCGAGCGCCAGCCGGCGGACGCGCTCGCTGGCCGCCGGGTCGAGGGGAGCGGGGATGAGGAGCGCGCTTCCTTCCTCCAGGTACTTCGCCCGGTAGTCGTAGAAGGCCCGGTGCGGCACGACCTCGCCGGGAAGCGACGCCTCAGGCGCGGCGTTGCCCAGCACCGCGCACTCGATCTCGCGCGCGGGGATCGCCCGCTCGACCAGGAGCCGGGTGTCGTAGCGCGCGGCGCGGGCCAGCGCCGCCCGCAGCGCCCCGCGGCCGCCGGCACGGGAGACGCCGACGCTGGAGCCGAGGTTGGCCGGCTTGACGAAGACCGGGTAGCCCAGCTCCGCCTCCGCCCGCTCGGCCACGCTCTCGAAGGGCTCGTCGCGGCGCACCAACAGGAAGGGGAGCACCGGCAGGCCGTGCGCCCGCAGGACGTCCTTGGCCAGCGCCTTGTCCATGGCCACCGCCGAGGCGGCCACCCCCGCGCCGACGTAGGGGATGCCGGCCACCTCCAGCAGCCCCTGGATCGAGCCGTCCTCGCCGAAGGGCCCGTGCAGGACCGGGAAGACCACGTCCCAGCTGCCCGGCGTCAACCCCGGCAGGCCGGCCTGCGCACCCGGGCGGAGAAGCCCGGCGCCGGCGGCGGGGACGACGGCCACCCCCTCGCCCTCCGCCTCCCCGGCCTCTCCCGCCTCCCCGGGCGTGCCCGCCCAGGCGCTGAGCAGCGGGAGCAGCCGCTCGGGATCGCCTCCGCCCACCTCCTCCAGCGCCCTGCCGGGCAGCTGCCGCCAGCGCCCGTCGCGCGAGATGGCCACCGGCACCGCTTCGAAGCGCGACCGGTCGAGGGCGGCGATGACCGTCGCCGCCGAACGGATCGAGACCTCGTGCTCCGCCGAGCGGCCCCCGAAGAGGACCGCCACCCGCAGCCTGCCCGCGCCCGTCGTCCCTGCCCCCACCGCCTTCGCCTCCAGCCCGCCGGCCCCTCGCGGCCCGGCCTCGCTCGATTCTATGCGCCCGCGTCCAGCGGCCGGCCGACCAGCGCCTCGCCCTCCTCGCCCACCAGGCGCACGCGGACGATGCGGTTGGCCAGCTCCCGGCCGCCGGGCAGAAGGACGCGCAGGTAGCCGGGCGTCAGCCCTTCCATCCAGCCTTCCCGCGGCGGCTCGTCCTCCACCAGCACCTCCGCCTCGCGGCCGATCCAGGCTCTCCGCGCCGCCGCCGCCAGGCGCGCGCCGAGCTCCAGCAGCCGCTCGACGCGGTGGCGCTTGACCTCCTCGGGCACCTGGTCGGGGAAGGCAGCCGCCGGCGTCCCCTTCCTCGCCGAGTAGGGGAAGACGTGGAGCCGCTCGAAGCCCATCGCCTCCAGGAAGCGGTACCCTTCCTCGAACTCCTCCTCGCTCTCGCCGGGGAAACCCGCGATCACGTCCGTGCTCAGCCCGACGTCGGGCATCAGCCGCCGCGCCCGCTCGACGATCCGGGCGAAGTCCGCCGTGGTGTAGCGGCGGCGCATGGCGCGGAGAATGCGGTCCGAGCCGGCCTGTAGCGGCAGGTGGAGGTGGTGGCAGAAGGCCGGCGTCGCCGCCATCGCCTCCAGCAGCCCGTCGTCCACGTCCATCGGCTCGATGGAGGAGAGCCGCAGGCGGTCGAGGCCGGGCAGCCCGCCCAGGGCGCGCACCACCTCGGCCAGCCGCGGCTGGCCGGGCAGGTCCCGGCCCCAGGCGCCGATGTGGACGCCCGTCAGCACCAGCTCGCGGAAGCCGGCGGAGAGGAGCCGCTCGGCCTCCCGCCGGATCGACTCCAGGCTGCGGGAGCGGAGGCCGCCCCGGGCGTAGGGGATGATGCAGTAGGTGCAGAACTCGTTGCAGCCTTCCTGGATCTTGAGCGGCGCCCGCGTCCGGCCGGTGAAGGCCTCCACGGCCAGGTCGTCGAAGCGGCGCTCCGCGAAGATGTTCCGCACCGTCGAGGCCGGCCGGCCGCCGGCGCGCACCGACTCGGCCAGCTCGACGACGCGCGCGCGCCCCTGGTTGCCCAGCACCACGCCGACGCCGGGCAGGCCCGCCACCTCGCCGCGCGCCACCTGGGCGTAGCAGCCGGCGACCACCACCACCGCCTCGGGGTTGCGGCGATGCGCGCGGCGGATCAGCTGCCGCGACTTGCGGTCGCTCTCGGCGGTCACCGTGCAGGTGTTGACGATGTAGACGTCGGCCGCCTCCTCGAAGGGGACGACGCGGTAGCCGGCACGCCGGAAGCGTTCGAGGAGCGCCTCGCCGTCGTACTGGTTGACCTTGCAGCCCAGCGTCCGGAGCGCCACGCGGCCGCGCTCCCCTTCCTCGCGCCCGCGCGCCGGGAGCGCCTGAGGAAGCAGCGTCGTCACGCTCTCCATCCCACCCACCCTCCGGACTTGTCGAGCACCAGCGTAGCCCCCGGGCCGGCGGGCGTCCACCGGCCGCCCGGCGCGCCGCCGCGGCTGCCGCGCGCGGCTCGCCATGCTATCCTGAGGGCAATCATCCGCCGCCCCGGGGAGTGGGAGTCCGTTGTCGACGACCTCCGGCGATGCCATCCGGAAGGTGCACCTGTCGTGGGAGTCGGTGGCCGAGGCGGTCGACCGCCTCGTGCGCAAGCTGCCCTCCGACTACGACGCGCTGCTGGTGGTGACGCGCGGCGGCATGGTGCCCGCCTGTCTGATCAGCGAGAAGACCGGCATGCGCAACATTCTCGTGGCGGCGGTCATGTTCTACGACGACGTCGACCGCCGCATCGAGCAGCCGACCTTCCTCCAGTTCCCGCCCGACCCCTTCCTGAAGGGCAGGCGGATCCTGGTCGTCGACGACGTCTGGGACACCGGCCGGACGGTGATGGCGGTCAAGGAGCGGGTGCTGGCGGCCGGCGGCCGGCCCGAGGTGGCCGTCCTGCACTACAAGCCTTCGCGGTCGCTCTTCCCGGACGAGGCGCCGGACTACTACGACCAGGTGATCGAGGAGTGGATCGTCTACCCCTGGGAGCCGGACGGAGCCTGACCCGGCCGCGGCTTCTCCAGGAGCGGGGCCACCCAGCCGCTCTCGCTGCGGGCGCCCTGCCAGAGGAGCCCCTCCCCGGTCAGGTGGCGGCGGACCTCCTCGGCGTAGACGTCGACGATGCCGGAGGCGATCAGGAGGCCGCCCGGCGCCAGCACGCGGGCGAAGTGGGCGGCGTTCTCGGCCAGCAGGTCGGCGGTCAGGTTGGCCAGGACCAGCGCGTAGACCCCCGCCGGCTCGGCGCCCACCTCGCCGAGGGCGACGCGCACGCGGTCGCCGACGCGGTTCTCCTCCACGTTGTGCCGCGCCACCCGCACCGCCACCGGGTCGATGTCCAGCGCCCGCACGCTCCGCCCGGGATCGAGGAGCGCCACCGCGATGGCGAGGATGCCCGAGCCGGTGCCGACGTCCAGCACCTCCCCCCGGGGGGGCCGCAGGCTCGAACCTTCGTCCAGCACGGTCTCGATCCAGCGCATGGCCAGGGCGGTCGAGGGATGGGTGCCGGTGCCGAAGGCCATGCCGGGGTCCATGCGGATGACCACGTCCTCGATCCCCGGCTGGTAGCTCTCCCAGGTGGGCACCACCACAAGGCGCCGGCCGACGTGGGTGGCGTGGTAGAACTGCCGCCAGGCGTTGGCCCAGTCCTCCTCGTGGACCCGCCGCCGCTCCTCGCGCCACTCCGCCATGCCCGGGAAGAAGGCGACCAGGTCGCTCAGCGCGCCGCGCAGCGTCTTCAGCCGCTCCTCCAGCCGCTCGTCGTCGGGGAAGTAGGCGCGCAGGGTCGCCTCCCGCTCGTCGTCGATGGCCACGCCGCCCGAACCCTGCTCGTTCAGCAGGTTGGCCACCGCCTCCAGCGCCTCGGGTGGAACGGTGAGGCGTACCTCGATGTAGTCCATCGGCCACCACCCGCCGCCTTCGTCCAGGCCCTCCCGGGAAGCGCACCCGCCCCCCGCCGTCCCCCTACATGTTCAGGGCGTCGCGCATCCGCCGCACGAAGCCCCGTTCGTCGCGGCCGGAGAGGTGCCGTCCCTCCAGCTCGGCCAGGCGCTGCAGGAGGCTTCGTTCCTCCTCGCCGACCTCCTTCGGCACGCGGATCTCCACGACCACGCGCAGGTCGCCGTAGCCGCCGTGATCCAGCCGCCGCGCCCCCTTGCCGCGGACGCGGAACTCCGTCCCCGAGGGCGTGCCCGGCGGGATGCGCAGCCGCTCCGCGCCCCGCGGTCCCTCCACCTCGATCTCGTCGCCCAGGACGGCCTGGGCGTAGTGGATGGGGACCGTCGTCAGCACGTCCGCGCCCGAGCGGCGCCAGCGCGGGTCGGGCCGGACGTGGAGCAGCACCAGGAGGTCGCCGGCCGGGCCGCCCGCCCGGCCCGCCTCCCCCTCGCCGGCGACGCGCAGGCGGACGCCCTCGTCCGCCCCCTCCGGGATCTTGACGCGGATCTGCTTCCTCCTCCGCACGGTGCCGCGGCCGCCGCAGGCGGGGCAGGGACGCTCGATGACCGTCCCCTGCCCGCCGCACTGGGGGCAGGTGCTGGAGACGACGAAGGAGCCGAAGGGCGTCTGGCGCGCGCTCCGCACCTGGCCGCGCCCGCCGCAGCGGGGGCAGCGGACCGGACCCGTTCCCGGCGCCGCACCGCTCCCCCTGCAGGTGTCGCAGCGCTCCTCGCGGACGACGTCCACTTCCTGCCAGCCGCCGAAGAAGGCCGTGAGGAAGTCGGTGGTCGCCTCCACCACCACGTCCCGGCCGCGCTCGGGGCCGCCCCGCCGGCGCGGGCCCCCGCCGAAGAAGCTCTCGAAGATGTCGCCCAGGCCCAGGTCGTCGAAGTCGACGCCGAAACCGCCGAAGTCCTGCGCGGCGCCGCCCCCCGCGCCCGCGCCGGCCCCCGGCCGGAAGGCCGCATGGCCGAAGCGGTCGTACTGGGCGCGCTTCTCGGGATCGCC
The DNA here is from genome assembly GCA_029960955.1 of Bacillota bacterium. Taxonomy (GTDB): domain Bacteria; phylum Bacillota; class Sulfobacillia; order JAIMAT01; family JAIMAT01; genus JAIMAT01. The sequence continues at coordinate 1,358 of JASBVS010000013.1, read as the reverse complement.
GAGGATCTGGTAGGCCTCGTTGATCTCCTTGAACTTGGCCTCCGCCTCCGGATCGTCCGGATGGGCGTCCGGATGGTACCGGCGCGCCAGCCGGCGGAAGGCGGCCTTGATCTCCTCCTGCGAGGCCCCCCGGCTGACGCCCAGCACCTCGTAGTAGTCGCGATCGGTCATGGATCAGCGACCCTCCGTGTCGACGGTGGGGCCTCCTTCGGTACCCGTGGCCTGGTTGCCGGCTTCGCCCGCGCCACCCTGCTGGTAGATCCGGGCGCCGACCTGCATCAGCGCCTGGTTCAGCTCCTCGGTGGCGCGGCGGATCGCCTCCAGGTCCTCGCCCGCCTGAACCTTCCTCACCGCCTCGATCTTCTCGCGCACGCGCGACGCCTCGTCGCCGGGGACCTTCTCGCCCAGCTCCTTCAGCGTCTTCTCGGCCGCGTAGGCCGCGCCGTCGGCCGCGTTCCGCGCGTCGGCCAGCTCCTTGCGGCGGCGGTCCTCCTCGGCGTGGGCCTCGGCCTCGCGCACCATCCGGCGGATCTCTTCCTCGCTCAGATTGGAGGAAGCCTGGATGGTGATCCGCTGCTCCCGTCCGGTTCCGCGGTCCTTGGCCGACACCTTCAGGATACCGTTGACGTCGATGTCGAAGGTGACCTCGATCTGCGGCACGCCGCGCGGCGCCGGCGGGATCCCGTCGAGGATGAAGCGGCCGAGGCTCTTGTTGTCGGCGGCCATCTTCCGCTCGCCCTGCAGGACGTGGATCTCCACCTGCGTCTGGCCGTCGGCGGCGGTGGAGAAGACCTGCGTCTTCGAGGTGGGGATGGTGGTGTTCCGCTCGATGATCGGCGTCATCACGCCGCCCAGCGTCTCGATGCCCAGGGTGAGCGGCGTCACGTCCAGCAGGAGGACGTCCTTCACCTCGCCCGCCAGGACGCCCGCCTGGATGGCGGCGCCGATGGCCACCACCTCGTCCGGGTTGATCCCCTTGAACGGCTCCTTGCCGAAGCGGCGCCGGACCGCCTCCTGCACGGCTGGGATGCGCGTCGAGCCGCCCACCAGCAGGACCTTGTCGATCTTCTCCGGGCTGAGACCGGCGTCGGAGAGCGCCTGCTCGACCGGGCCCATGGTCGCCTGCACCAGGTCGGCGGTCAGCTCCTCGAAGCGGGCGCGGGTCAGCGTGGTGTCCAGGTGGAGCGGCCCTTCGGGTCCGGCGGTGATGAAGGGCAGGTTGATCGAGGTGGTGGTGGCGCCGGAGAGCTCGATCTTCGCCCGCTCGGCCGCCTCCTTCAGGCGCTGGAGCGCCGTCCGGTCCCTGGAGAGGTCGATGCCGTGCTCGCGCCGGAACTCCTCCACCAGCCAGTCGATGA
>JASBVS010000012.1 GCA_029960955.1 Bacillota bacterium | reverse complement strand
CAGCCGCTCCCCGCTCTTGGTGAAGGCGACCACGGAGGGGGTGAGCCGGCTGCCCTCGGAGTTGGTGATGACCACCGGGTCGCCGCCCTCCATCACGGCGACCACCGAGTTGGTCGTGCCCAGATCGATGCCGATCACCTTGCCCACGCTGCTCACGCCTCCCCGCTCTTGCTTTCCTCGCCGCCCGTCGTGGCGACGTCCTCGCCGCCCGCGGGCGCCTCGCCGCCCGCCGCCGCCACCGCCACCAAGGCGGGACGCAGGAGGCGGTCGCGCATGCGGTACCCCTTGCGGACCTCCTGGACGACCTCGCCCTCCGGCCGGCCGCTTCCTTCCACGCGCTGCACCGCCTCGTGGACGGCCGGGTCGAAGGGCCTGCCGACGCTCTCCACCGCCTCCACGCCCAGGCGCGCCAGCGCCTCGCGCAGCTGGCGGAGGGTCAGCTCCACCCCCTGGCGGAGCGCCTCGGCGGCGGAGCCGCCGGCGGCCAGCGCGCGCTCCAGGTTGTCGGCCACCGGCAGGAGCTCGAGCACCGCCTCGGCCACGCCGTCCGCCTTCCAGCGCGCCTGCTCCTGGAACATGCGCCTGCGGTAGTTGTCGAAGTCGGCCTTCAGGCGCTGGGCCGTCTCCAGGTATTCTGCCGCCTGCGCCCGGGCCTGCTCCAGCTCCCGCGCCAGCGCGTCGACGTCGACCGTCTCCGTGCCGGCGCGCGCCTCCTCTTCCCGGGCGGCGCCTGCGCCCGGCTGCTCCTCCGCCCGGGCGGCGTCGCCGCCCGCTTCGTTCTCCCGCTCCTGCTCCATCGCCACCCCGTCCTCGTCCGGCTCTTCGTTGGCGGTTCCTGCCGCGGACGCCGGGCGCCGCGGCACCGGCCTCGTGCAGCGCGGCCCGCGCCAGCGGCGGGCCGCGACCGTCTCCGGAGCCGCGCGGGCGGCGGCACGGCCGCCGCCCGGCCCCTTCAGAGCATCCGTTCCAGGGCCGACTCGAGCCGGCGCGTCACCTCGTCAACCGCCATCATGACCACGGCATAGTCCATCCGCCGCGGACCGACCACTCCCACCCGGCCCAGCGGGGTACCCCCGGTCGCGTAGGGCGCGCTCACCATGCTGAACTGGCGGACGGTCACCAGCGGCAGCTCGCGGCCGATGGCGACGCTCACCCCGTGCTCGGGCATCCAGGCGCCCGCCTCCAGCAGACCCACCAGCATCTCCTCCTGCTCCAGCAGCTCCAGGAGGATCTGCACCATGCCGACGTCGCGGAACTCCGGCTGCTGGAAGAGGCTGCGGACCCCGTGGAGGATGATGCGCAGGCCCCTGGCGCCGCTCTCCTCCTCGTCCATGGCCTCGAGGAGCGCGCCGAGGACGCTGCCGAAGCGACCCACCTCGTTCTCCAGGTGATGGAGGAGGCCGGCGGAGATCTCGCGCAGCGTCAGTCCGGCCAGCGTCCGCGTCAGAAGGGCGGAGAGCGCCTCCAGCTCCCCGCCGGAGACCGGTTCGCCGTCGCTCCCCAGGTCGACGAGGCGATGGTCGACCACCCCTTCCTCGCTGACCAGGATGAGGAGCGCCCGGCCGCCCTCGGCGGGCAGGAGGTGGACGGCGTGCAGGCGCAGGCGCTCCAGCTGCGGTGCCGTCACCACCGAGAGACATTCGGTCATCTCGGCCAGCACGCGCGCCGCCTCCTGCATCAGCGCCTCCACCCGGCGCGCCCGCAGCTCCAGCAGCGAGGCCGCCTGCTCCTCGATCAGGCTGACCGCCGGCTCCTCCGGCGGGTCGAGCAGGAAGTCGACGAAATAGCGATATCCCTTGTCCGATGGAACCCGGCCCGCCGACGTGTGCGGCTGCTCGAGAAAGCCCGCCTCCTCCAGGTCGGCCATCTCGTTCCGCACGGTGGCGGGGCTGAGGCCCGCGAGGTACTTCCGCGCGATGGTGCGCGAAGCCACCGGCTCCGCGCTGCGCACGTAGTCCCGGACGATGGCCTTCAGGATCTGCCGGCTCCGTTCCCGCACGGCCACCACCTCATGGCTCAAGCCCGAGTTTAGCACTCGCGTACCCGGAGTGCTAAGAGGCCGGCGGCAGGAACTCCACCATCACGCGGTTGGCCAGGAAGCAACCCTCCTCCGTCAGCCGCAGCCGCCCCCCGCGGAGCTCCGCCAGCCCGCTGGCCAGGGCGCGCTCCGTCGCTCCCGGGAAGGCTTCCTCCAGCGGCAGGCCGAAGCGGCGGCGGAAGGCGTCGAGGTCGACGCCCTCGCGCAGCCGCAGCCCGAGGATGACCGCGTCGCTGGCCGCGCGCAGGCCGTCGAGCGCGCCCGCCTCGCGGGGAGGCGGCTGGCCCGCCTCCAGCGCGCGCAGGTAGGCCTCCACGTCGCCCGCGTCGCTCCACTCCGCGCCCCCCAGGCGGGAGGCGGCGCCCGGCCCGAGGCCCAGCCACTCCTCCGTCCGCCAGTAGAGCAGGTTATGGCGCGAGGCGAAGCCCGGCCGCGCCCAGTTGGAGATCTCCACCTGGCGGTAGCCGGCTCCGGCGAGGAGCCGCTGCGCCAGCCGGTACATGGCCGCCACCTCCTCCTCGCCGGGCAGCGGCAGCCGGCCGGCGGCGTGGAGCCGGCCGAAGGCGGTGGCGGGCTCGAGCTCCAGCGCGTAGGCGGAGAGGTGCTCGAAGCCCAGCCCGGTCACCGCCTCCAGGCTCTCCCGCCACGCCTCCAGGCTCTGGCCGGGCAGGCCGAAGATCAGGTCGGCGCTCAGGTTGGCCAGGCCGGCCTGGCGCGCCAGGGCGACGGCGCGGCGCACCTCCTCCGGCCCGTGGCGCCGCCCGAGCCGGCGCAGGAGCTCCGGCTGCCAGGCCTGGACGCCCAGCGAGAGCCGGTTGACGCCGTTCCGGAGGAAGGCCTCCAGGCGCCCGGCGTCCAGCGACTCCGGGTTGGCCTCCACCGTCACCTCCGCCTCCGGCAGCCAGGCGAAGTGGCGGCGGAGGAGGGCGAAGAGGCGGTCGATCTGGCCGGGGCGGAGGACGGAGGGGGTGCCGCCGCCCACGTAGAGGCTGACCGCGGGGCGCCCGGCGAGGAGCGGCGCCAGCTCCTCCGCCTCCCGCTCCAGGGCGGCCAGATAGCGCTCCAGGAGCGCCTCGCGGGCCGGGACGAGGACGAAGTCGCAGTAGGTGCAGCGGTGGTGGCAGAAGGGGACGTGGACGTAGAGGCCGACCGCCGGCTCCACCGCCGGCGCGGGAAGCGCCTCGCTCACGCGCGCTCGTCCTTGGGCGCGGCGCCGAGCACCGCCAGGAAGGCTTCCTGGGGGATCTCGACGCGGCCGACCTGCTTCATCCGCTTCTTCCCCTCCCGCTGCTTCTCGAGCAGCTTCCGCTTCCGCGTCACGTCGCCCCCGTAGCACTTGGCCAGCACGTCCTTGCGCAGCGCGCGGATCGTCTCGCGGGCCACGATCCGGCCTCCGACGGCCGCCTGGATGGGCACCTCGAACTGCTGGCGCGGGATCAGCTCGCGCAGCCGCTGCGCCAGCTCGCGCCCGCGCTCCTCCGCGCGCGAGCGGTGGACGATGACCGAGAGGGCGTCCACCGGCTCGCCGTTGACCAGGATCTCGAGCTTGACCAGGTCCGAGGGCTCGTAGCCGTCGAAGCGGTAGTCGAGCGTCGCGTAGCCGCGCGTCCGCGACTTGAGCGCGTCGAAGAAGTCGAACATGATCTCGGCCAGCGGCAGCCGGTACTCCAGCCGCGCCCGCTGCGCGTCGGGGTACTCCATGGTCAGGAAGCTCCCGCGCCGCTCGTGGCAGAGCTCCATCACCGGACCGACGAACTCCGCCGGCGTGAAGATCTCCGCGCGCACATACGGCTCCGCCATCTCCGCGATGCGCGAGCGGTCGGGCAGCCGGGCCGGGTTCTCCACCAGCACCTCGCTCCCGTCGCCCAGCCGGACGCGGTAGGCGACGCTGGGCGCCGTGGTGATCAGGTCGAGGCCGAACTCCCGTTCGAGCCGCTCCTGGACCACCTCCATGTGCAGCAGCCCCAGGAAGCCGCACCGGAACCCGTATCCCAGCGCGGCCGAGCTCTCCGGCTCGAAGGAGAGGGCGGCGTCGTTCAGCTGCAGCTTCTCCAGCGCCTCGCGCAGGTCGTCCACCTCCTCCGCCTCGACGGGGTAGAGGCCGGCGAAGACCATGGGCAGGGCGGGCCGGTAGCCGGGAAGCGGCTCCGCGGCCGGCCGCCCGTCGTGGGTGATCGTGTCGCCCACGCCCAGCTCGCGGATGTTCTTGATGCCGGCGGCGAGGTAGCCCACCTCGCCCGCCTCCAGCTGCCCGGCGGGCGTCATGGCGGGCGTGAAGACGCCCACCTCGCTCACCTCGCCGACGGTGCCGCGCTGCATGAGGCGGACGCGGTCGCCCACCCGCACCCGCCCCGAGAAGAGGCGGACGTAGGCGATCGCCCCCTGATAGGCGTCGAACTTGGAGTCGAAGATGAGCGCGCGCAGCGGCTCCTCGGCGCTTCCTCGCGGCGGCGGGATGCGCCGGACCACCGCCTCCAGCACCTCGTCGACGCCCAGGCCCAGCTTGGCCGAGACGAGCAGCGCCTCGTCGCGCTCGAAGCCCAGCTCCTCCAGCTGCGCCTTGACGCGCTCGGGGTCGGCGCTGGGCAGGTCGATCTTGTTGATCACCGGCACGACGGTCAGGTGGTGGTCGAGCGCCACGTAGAGGTGGGCCAGGGTCTGGGCCTGGACCCCCTGGGTGGCGTCGACCACCAGCAGCGCCCCCTCGCAGGCCGCCAGCGCCCGCGAGACCTCGTAGGCGAAGTCGACGTGGCCGGGCGTGTCGATCAGGTTCAGCTCGTACTCGGCGCCGTCGCGCGCGCGGTAGAGGAGACGCACCGCCTGCGCCTTGATCGTGATGCCCCGCTCCCGCTCCAGCTCCATCTGGTCCAGCACCTGGTCGACCATCTTGCGCGCGGGGATGGTGCCCGTCCGCTCCAGGAGCCGGTCGGCCAGCGTGGACTTGCCGTGGTCGATGTGGGCGATGATCGAGAAGTTCCGGATCCGCTTCATCCGCCCGCGACTTCCTCCCCTTCGTCTCCAGCTTCCCACTATACGGGAACGGAGGCGCGGGCCGGGCGCCCCCCGCGCGCGGGGCGCGAACGGTCAGCCGCCGGAGCCGGCGAGGAGGCCTTCCTGGCTCGCCACCCGGGCGATCGCCTGGGCGAGGAGGGCCGCCGCGCGGAACTCCTCGGGCAGCGTGTTCTCCTGACCGCCCACCTCGACCAGCGCCGAGCGGGGCAGGAGATGCTGGTTGTAGCGCGCCTTGGCGGCGAAGGTGAGCGGGTCCGCGTCGCCGTCGGCCAGCTGGCGGACGATGGAAGGGTTGCCGGGGTCGGCCGGCGCCACCGCCTGCGCCGCCCGGGCCAGCGCGTCCTCGAAGGCGCGGTCCTGCGCGGCGTAGGGGTTGGGCAGCTGCGGCGTCCCCGTGGCCCAGACGAAGAGGAGCCGGGCCGTCGCCTTCCCGTCCACCAGGGTGGTGGTCGCCTGGCGCGGGGCGGCGTCGCGGTGAAGGTCGACGAGCACCCGGATCGAGGGGTACTTCTGGAGCGCCGCCTTCACCCCGGCCTCGCTGACCGCGTAGGCGCCGTCCCTTCCCCCGGCGTCGAAGAGCGTGCGCAGGTGGAGGACCGGGATGCCGTAGCGCTGCTGGAGCAAGGCCGCCACCTCGTCGCCCACGGCCACCACGTCCTTGCTCCGGTCCTGGGTGAAGGGACCGCTCGCGGCGGCGGCGGGACCCAGCGCCGGGTAGAACGACTCGCTGGCGTGGGTGTGGTAGATGAGGACGAGCGGAGCCGGCTGGGGCTCCACCGGCTGGGGCGGCGCCACCCGGCTGACGTCGGGCTGCGGCGCGGGCCGGACCGGCGGGTGGATCTCGGGCACGTCGTGGATCAGCTGCTCGGGGTCGAGCTCGGCCATGGCGGGCACCTGGACGTAGAGGGCGGTGACGGGGCGGCTGGGGTGGAAGCCGCCGAGGAGCCAGACGGCCCAGTCCAGCAGCTGGTCGGGTCGCCAGAGGAGCCGGCCCGCCCGGTCGAAGGCGTCCAGGAAGGGAAGCCCGAGGCGGACCAGCGCCTCGAGCCAGCCGGAGCTCCCGCGCACCCCCTGGGAGAGCGCGGGCTCGCTCGCCCCCGTCGCTTCCTGGGAAGAAGGAAGGGAGGAGGGAGGCGAGGGCGAGGGGCCTGTCCCACCTGCGCCCGCAAGCGCGCCCGTGCCGGTCAGGAGCGCGCCCGGCTGGGGAAGGAGCCCCACGGCGGGACCGGCGGCCACCAGGATGCCGGCCGCGACCGCCACCGAGAGGAGCCAGGCGAGGAAGCCGCCTGCGCCGCCCCTCCGCCGCCGCGGCGGCCGCCGCCGGCCTCCCCGCGGCAGCGCGAGCGTCGCCCGCAGCCCTCCGCCCCAGCGGAGCCCGATGAGCGCCATGCGCCTCCGCCCCATGCCCATCCCCCTCGGCGCCAAGGCTATGCGCCGGTGGGACAGGTCATGCCACCGGGAGCCGGCGAACCTCCGGCCGGCGTTCGCGGGCGGGCGTGGGAGGCGGGCGGGTCGGGCGCTTCAGCGGAGCTCGGTGGGGACGAAGGTGTCGACGAGGCCGATGATCAGGCTGGCCAGGAGCGCGCCCAGGATGGAGACGTGCATGGTCGGCACGACGAACTGGGCGCCCCAGATGACGACGGCGCCGACGATGAAACCGACGATCCCGCGCGCGTACTGGCTGTTCCGCTCGCCCAGCACGGACTCGATGGCGAAGCCGGCCAGCGCGATGACCACGGCCGCGAGGAGCGCGTTCCAGAAGCCGCGGATCGCGAAGCCGGGCAGGATGGCGCTCAGGACCAGCAGCACGACCGCCGAGACGACGAAGCGGATGACCATTCCCAGCATGGGCGTCGCACCTCCCGGTACGGCCCATAGCCTCCCCGCGGCCCGGACGGGCTATACCCCGGCGGCATCCCGCGGGACGGAAGGGCGGAGGCTCCGGCCCCGGCGCCCGGGGCGGGCTCGCCTTGTCGCCTTGTCGCCTTGTCGCCGCCGGCCCGCTCTGTTAGAATGCCGCGCGGGCTTTGGCGGGAAGCGAGGTGAGTCGTGCTTTGGCCAACATCAAGTCGGCGAAGAAGCGGATCGAGCTGGCGCGCAAGGCGACGCTCCGCAACAAGGCGGGGCGTTCGCGCGCCAAGACCGCCATCCGCCGCTTCCGCGAGGCGCTGGCGACGGGCGACCGGGCGCAGGCCGAGGCGAAGCTGCGCCAGGCGATCTCCGTCCTCGACCGCGTCGCGCGGAAGGGCATCCTCCACCCCAACGCCGCCGCGCGTCGCAAGTCGCGCATCACGCAGGAGTTCAACGCCTTCCTGAAGCAGGCGGGAGAGGCGAGCTGAGCGCGATCCGGGCCAGGGCGACCTCCGCCGCCTCCGACTCTTCCCGCCGACCGGTCTTGACGGACAGGTCGGCTTCTTCTATCGCCCGCAGCGCCGCCAGGAGCCTCCCCTCGTCGACGAGGCGCCCCTGCGCCTCCGCCTTGCGCAGCGCGTAGGGGTGGACGGCGAGGAGGTCGCGCGGATCCTCGCCCGCCTGGCGCGCGGCGCGCACCTCGCCGACGAGGCGGAACTGGCGCGCCACCAGGGCGAGCAGCCGGGCGGGCGGCTCGCCCTCCGCCCGCAGCCGGCGGAAGAGCTGCAAGGCGCGGCCGGCCCGGCCCTCGACGACCGCGTCCACCAGCTCGAAGACCGACTCCTCCGCGCTCAGCGGTGTGAGCCGCGCCAGCGCGGCCAGGTCGATCGCCTCCCCTTCTTCCAGCGCCACGTCCAGCTTCTCCAGCTCGTTCAGGAGCCCCTCGAGGCCGCCGGCGGCCGCTTTCGCCAGGAGCTGCGCGGCCTCGGGGTCGAGCTTCCGCCCGCGCTGGCGGCACCAGCTGCGGGCCGCCTCGGCCAGCTCGCCCTCGCGGAGCGGCGAGGCGGCCAGGACCCGTGCCCGTTCCTCCAGGAGCCGGGTCAGCCTCTTCCGCCGGTCGGGCTCGCCCGCCGGCTCGAGGAGCAGGACGGTGGAGGGCGGCGAGGCGACCGTCGCCAGGTACTCCTCCAGCGCCCGCATCTCCGCCTCCGCCGGCGCCTCTTCGAACCAGGCCGGCTCCTCGACGACCAGGAGCTGGCGGACCGCGCCGAGAGGAAGCCAGCGCGCCTCGCGCAGCACCTCGCCCAGCCCGGCCTGGCGGCCGTCGAGGCGGCGCAGGCCGAGCGCCGCCTGCTCCGCATCGGCCAGGCCCAGCGCCTGGCGGAGCGCCTCCTCCAGGCGGCGGATGAGCAGGCGCTCGCCGCCGTAGGCGAGGTAGAGGGGCGCCGGACCGCGGGTACGCACTTCCTGCAGCAAACGCTCCAGCGCCTCCAGCGGCGAGGTGCCGCCCGTCCCCTGCGATCCCGGCCGTCCCCCGCCCCGCTGCGGCGCCTGCCTCGCCCGGGCCATGCCCGTCCACCTCCCCCGCACCTCGCCATTATGGCATCGCCGCGCCCGCTCCGGCCCCGGCCGGCCGCCCGGGGTGCATGGCCGCGAGCTGCCAGCCGCCCGCCCCGAGCCGGGCGACGACGGCCCCGTCCCGGTCGGTCCGCCAGAGGCGGGCGCCGGCGGCGAGGAGGCGTGCCAGCGTGGCGGGCGCCGGATGGCCATACGGGTTGGGTCCCACGGAGACGACGGCCTCCCGCGGCCGGACCGTCTCGAGCCACGGGGAGGAAGTGGAGCTCGCCGCGCCGTGGTGCGCCACCTTGAGGAGCTCCCCGCGCAGGGCGCCGCTCCGGCGGAGGATCCGCGCCTCCCCCTCGGCGGGCAGGTCGCCCGTGAAGAGGAGGCTCGACTGCAGGCCCGGCGGAGCCGCCCGGTCTGCCGGCGCGGCTGGCCTCCCGGCTGCCGGCGGGTCCAGGAGGAGCTCCAGCACCAGCGAGCGGTCGTTCTGCTCCCAGGCCAGGTCGGTCGAGCGGGGCGGGTTGAGGGCGCGGATCTCGAGACCCGCGCGCCGCCCCACCCACCCCTCCTCCAGGTGGCGGAGCGCGATCCCCCGCTCCCGGGCCAGCGCCACCGCCTCGGCCAGCACGCGGTCGCCGGGCGCCGGCGGATCGCCCAGCCAGAGCTCGCCCACGGGGAGCGAGCGCAGGAGGTCGGGAAGGCCGCCGGCGTGGTCGGCGTCGGCGTGGCTGACCGCCACCGCCTCCAGGCGCCGGATGCGCATGCGGCGCAGGATCTCCGCCACGCCGGGCGCCCGCTCCGGCCCCGCGTCGACCAGGAGGCTGAAGCCGTCCGGCATGCGCAGAAGCGCCGCGTCGCCCTGGCCGACGGCGAGGAAGACGACCTCCGGCACGGGCGGTGCCGGTGCAGCCGGCAGGAGCCATAGCAGGAGCGCGGCGCAGCCCGAGGCGAAGGTGGCCGCCCGCGCCGCCGCCCGGAGCGGGCCGGCGCGCGGCCGGCCGGCCGCCAGCGCCATGGCGCCGGCCAGGCCGGCGTACCAGGGCAGCGTCGCCCATCCCGGCGGCGGCAGGAGCCGCTCCGCCCCGGGCAGGCCCGACCCCGCCTCGACCAGGAGCCGCAGCAGGCGGGCGAGGAGGCCCGCCGGCGCCAGCGCCGCGGCCAGCGCCGGGTGGAGCGCGGCGGCGAGGAGGCCGGCCAGCCCCAGGGGGAGGAGAAGGGCGACCAGCGGTCCCGCGGCCAGGTTGAGCAGCGGCCCCCAGGGGCCCACGCGGCCGAAGCGGTCGGCCAGGACCGGCAGGACGGCGGCCTGGGCGGCCAGCGAGACGAGCAGCCCCTGCGCCAGCCAGCGGAGCGGCGCGCTCAGGCGGCTCCGGCCGATCCGGCGCAGGAGCGGCAGGAGCCCGAGGATGCCGGCCGTCGCCAGGAAGGAGAGCTGGAGCCCCACCTCCCCCACCCGCTCCGGCCTGCTTCCCGTGACCAGCAGGAAGGCCAGCGCCAGCGCCGAGGGCGCGTGCGGCCGCCGCAGCAGCACGCTCCCGCCGCGCAGCGCCAGCGCCGTCAGCGTCGCGCGCATCACGGGCGGCCCCCCTCCCGTGACGGCCGCGTAGGCGCCCAGCCCTCCCGCCAGCCCGAGCCAGCGCGCCCCCAGCCCGAGGCGGCGCCAGGGCAGCTCGAGCCAGGGCACGAGAAAGCCGACGTGCAGCCCGCTCACCGAGAGGAGGTGGACGAGGCCGGTCAGCTGGAAGGCGCGCTGCAGCGGCTCGCCCAGCCCCGAGCGCTCGTTCAGCAGGAGCGAAGCCAGGATGGCCGCCTCCTCGGGAGGAAGCGACCGCTCCAGGACGCCGACGGCGCCGCGCCGGACCGCCTCCGCTCCCCGCCCGACCCGAGCCCGCAGCGCCCCGGCCGCCGTCGCCGGGGCCTGGCGGCGCGGCCACCCGTCCAGCTGGAGGGTCGCCCGCACGCCCCGCGTCGCCAGCTCCCGTCGAGGATCGGGGCCGCCGGGATTGTCGGGCCCGGCCGGAAAGGCGAGCCGGCCGCAGAGCCGCCAGAGCTCGCCCGGCGCGGGCGTCTCGCCTCCCCGCCAGAACGTCTCCGCGCGCCCGTTCCAGGCGCCGCCCGCGGGCGGCCGGAGGCGGACCGTCACCCGGAAGCCGCCCGTCCCGGTCGAGGCGACCGCTTCCACGCGGGCGGGGCCGCAGCGCCGTCCCTCCAGCTGCCCGGGGTCGGCGGGCGCCGGACCCAGGTGGAAGGCGGCGAGGAGGAGGGCCAGGCCCGCGCCGGCCAGGCCCAGGGCCGGACCGGGCCGGCGGCGGAGCGCCACCGTCGAGGCGGCGGCCAGCGCCGGAAGGGCGGCCAGCCACGCCAGCGGAGGTGGCGGCCGCCAGGCGATGGCCAGAAGGCCGCCCGCCGCCCAGCCCGCGGCCATCCAGACCAGTGGCGCCGCCGGCATCGCCACTCAGGGCGCGGGAAGCCTGCGCCGGACCCAGTCCAGGGCGGCCAGCACGGCGCCCTGCTCGGGCCCGCCGGTGCTGAGCGGCCGCACCCGCCGGATCGCCTCCTGGGACAGAGCGGCCTCTTCCGGCTCCAGCAGGGCGACGGCCGCCAGCTCGCCCAGCGGCGCCCGCGCCTCGCGCGCCTCGCGGGCCAGGGCGACCAGAAGGAGACGCGCCCCCGGCGCCCTCTGCCGCACCTCGCCGGCCATGCGCCGGATCTCCGCCTCGGGCGCGTCCGCAGGCGCGGGCCGGATCTCGACCGCCTGCAGGCGCTCCTCCGGCAGGAGCGGCGCCAGCGCCGCGGCCAGGCGGCCCCGCGTCCCCGCCTCCCCCAGCGCCAGCGGCCCCGGCGCGGCGGCGAGGCGGGCGGCCGCCACCTCCTCCGGCGTCTCGTCGTCGACACCCCAGACGTAGGGCGCGAGGCGGCGGCGGACCTCCGCCTCCGTCTCGCGCAGGCGCTCGCTCGCCTCCGCGGCGGGCCCCTTGACGGCGATGCGCACCTCCACCCCGGTCGCCTTGGCGTAGGTGGCCACCGTCGGGTTGGCCGCCCGCGCCAGATCGGAGAGGCGCTCGGCCACCAGCGACTCGCCGATGCCGGCGAGCTTCAGGCGGCGGCGCAGCAGGACGGCGCCGCTCCGCCCGGCCAGCCGCGGCGCCACCTCCGACTCCCACATGGCGCGCATCTCGCGCGGCACCCCGGGCAGGAGGACCAGCAGCCGCCCGTCCCGTTCCACCCACCAGCCCGGGGCCGTCCCGACGGGATTCGCAAGGAAGCGGGCGGAGGGGATCCGTCCGGCCTGCCGCTCGTTGCTCGGCGGCAGGCCGAGCCGCCGGCGGACCGCCCGCTGGCGCTCCAGCTCCGCCGGGTCGACCTCCAGCTCCTCGCCCAGGAAGGCGGCGACGGCCTCCCGCGTCACGTCGTCGCCGGTCGGGCCCAGCCCGCCGCTGGCGACGATCAGCTCCGAGCGCCGCCAGCCCAGCTCGAGGAGCTGCGCGATGCGGCCCGGATTGTCGCCGACCTGGCTGATCCAGTGGCAGTCGACGCCCAGCTCGGCCAGCCGCGTCGCCAGCCAGGCCGCGTTGGTGTCGACGATCTCGCCCAGGAGGAGCTCCGTCCCGATGGAGAGGATCTCGCCCCGCACACCGCCACCCCCACGCCAGTCTAGATCCCGCGGCCGCCCGCCCGCGGCTCAGGGCGGCCCGACCCGGACCAGCGGCCGGATCTGCTCGAAGAGCACCGGGCCGATGCCCCGCACCTCCAGCAGCTCGTCCACCGAGTGGAAGCCGCCCCGGGCCTCCCGCAGGGCGACGATGGCCGCGGCCCTGGAGGGGCCGATGCCCGGCAGCCGGTCGAGCTCGTCGGCGCTGGCACGGTTGAGGTCGAGAGGGGCGCCGCCGCCCACGGAGCCCTTCGCGCCAGGACCGGCCGACCCGCCGCTTGCGGCCGGCGGCCCCAGCGGCGAGGGCGCCGCGCCCGCCGGCCCGGCGCCGGGGTCCGTGGAGAGGACAGGCCAGCCGGGAAAGCGCGCCGCCTGCTCGCGGGTCGGGACGGTGACGCGGACGCCGTCCACCAGGGGTGCCGCCAGGTTGAGCACGTCGGCGGCGGCTTGCTCCGTCAGCCCCCCGGCCGCCTCCACCGCCTCCCCCAGACGCGCCCCCCGGGGCAGCGGATAGAGCCCCGGCTGCCGGACGGCGCCGGCCACGTGGACAAGGATGTTCGCCTCGGCGGGGGCTGGAGCGTCCGCCGCGCCGGCCCCCGCCTCGCCGCCGGCCGCCCCGGCCGTCCCCGTCGCCTCGCCGGCGACGGGGGCTTCGGCGCTCCAGCTGGTGGCGGCGCCGGCTCCGGCCGCCGCCTGCGCCGCGCCGGCACTGGCCGCCTCCGCCGGCCCGGCGCCCGCGGGCGGCGCCGCGCTCCGCGCCCACCAGAGGCCGCCCGCAGCCAGAAGAAGGAAGAGGCCGATCCCGGCCGCGAGGCCTCGAGCCCTGCCGCGCACTCGCCCCGCCTCCGTTGCCAGTTTATACCATCCCGTCAGACCGGGGAAGTGCCGAGCAGGTTGATCAGGCCGAGGGCGAGCAGGAGCAGGCCGCCCGACCACTCGGCCGCCAGGCTCCAGCGCCGGCCGAGGCGCAGGAGCGGCCGGCCGGCGAGGAGCGCGAGGGCGCTGGTGAGGGCGGTCGCCGCCGCCGCCGGCACGACCGGCAGGCCCATCAGGCCGGCGCCGGCCCCGGCGGCCACGTTGTTGGCGGAGAGCGCCGCTCCCAGCAGCAGGACCTCTCCCCCCTCGATCCGCCCCGAGAGGTCGCGGTCCGCTTCCTCGGGGTAACGGAGGATGCGGATCACGAGGCCCAGGCGGGCCAGGCGGAGTTCGGTCCCTTCCTCCGGGAGGCGGCGGGCGGCGCTCTGCACCAGGGAGGCGAGCCCGATCAGCGTCAGCAGCGCGCCGCCCAGGCGGTCGGCCAGGCCGGCGGAGAGCCGGCCGCCGAGCAGCGAGCCGAGCAGCATGCCCCCGGCCATGGTGAGCCCGCCCATCAGCGAGATGACGGCGTTGGCGGTCCAGCCGATGCGGATTCCCCGCGCCGCGTAGGCGACGCCGGCCACCAGGTTGTCGGCGTTGGTGGCCAGGGCGAAGAGCAGGAGATCCAGAAAGAGGTGAAGCAGTCCGACGACGGGCGAATGCACCTTCCGCGACACCCTCTCGCGCGCACCGGCATGGTATGCGGGCCCGCGGCAGGGTGCCTTACGCGGACCGCCGGGCTCCTTCCGCCGCGCCGCTTGGCGGCGGAGAATGGCGGCTGGGGAGCGAGCCCCGGGCGATGCGGAGGTGGCGGAGTGAACGAGGGAGAGGACCGCTACGGGCGGCTGGCCGAGGGCGTCTGGGCGCTTCCCGAGGCCGTGCCGCTCCTGGCGAGGGTCGGCGCGGTGGTCTTCGACGTGGACGGCGTCCTCCTCGACACGTCGGACTCCTACCCGCGCGTCATCAGCGAGGTGACGCAGTACGTCCTGGTCCACGACCACGGCTGGCCCGACACGGGCCGGCTGATCAGCCCCGGGGAGACGGCGCTCTTCAAGGCGGCCGGCGGCTTCAACAGCGACTGGGCGCTCACCCGCGGCGCGGTCCTCTTCTTCCTCTGGAAGGCGCTGCGCCTGGAGCGCGCGGCAGGCGAGGCCGGGCGGCTCCGGCCGGGCGGGACGGCGGCGCTGCGCGGCGCGGCACCGTCGCTGGAGGAGCTGACGCGCGGGATCCAGGAGGCGGGCGGGGGGATCGGCGCCGAGTGGCGCTGGATCCGCGAGCGCTCGGAGCCGGCGCTGCTCAGCGAGCTGGAGGCGCGCTTCGACGGTGCGCGGGTCGACCGCCTCTGCGGCGAGTTCTACGCCGGCGACCGCTGCCTGGCGATGTTCGGCTACCCGGCCCGGGAGTGGCGCGGCCCGGGGCTCTGCGAGCGGGAGCGCCCGCGCGTCGACGCGGCGCTCCTCCCCGCCCGGCTCCGCTACGGCCTCTACACGGGGCGGGTGGCGGGCGGCGAGACGGATCTGGCCCTGGAGCGGGCGGGCCTGGCGGAGAGGATGACGCCGGGAGCGGTGATCACCGGCGACCGCTGGCGGAAGCCCGACCCCGAGGGCCTGCGCGCCGCCGGCCGCGCCCTGGGCGTGGAGGTGGCGATCTTCGCCGGCGACAACGTGGACGACGCCTGGACCGTCCGCAACTACAGGAAGGTGGCGGGCGACGGCGAGCCGCTCTTCCTCTTCGCCGGCGTGCTGGGCGGGGCGCCGGGCGAGCGGGCCGAGGCGCTCTTCCGCCAGGCGGAGGCCGACCTGATCGTCGCCGGCCCCAACGAGCTCCTCCGCCTGCTGGGCTGACGCGCCGCCCCGCCGGCCCCGGCTTGGCCGGCCACCTGGGACTCTCTATCATGAGGAAGGCGAGCGGGAACCGCGGCGGCCGGATGGCCGGCGGCGGCTTCCTGTGACTCGATCCCCTTCCTGCGGGAGGCGAAGCGATGGCGGAGCATACGGTCCTTTTCGGCGGGAAGCCGGTGCAGCTGGCCGGGAAGCCGGTCGAGGTCGGCCAGACGGCGCCGGACGCCACCGTGCAGGATACCAGCCTGGCCGTCCGTCACCTCGACGAATGGTCGGGCAAGGTGCGGCTGATCGCCGCGGTCCCCTCCCTGGACACGCCGGTCTGCGACACGGAGACGCGTCGCTTCAACCAGGAAGCGGCCTCCCTGGGCGACGACGTGGTCATCCTCACCGTCAGCATGGACCTGCCCTTCGCCCAGAAGCGCTGGTGCGGCGCCGCCGGCGTCGACCGCGTGATCACGCTCTCGGACCACCTCGAGGCCAGCTTCGGCCAGGCCTACGGCACCCTGATCCCGGAGCAGCGCCTGGAGGCGCGGGCCGTCTTCGTCGTCGACCGGAACGGCAAGGTGGCCTACGTCCAGTACGTTCCGGACGTCGCCCAGCACCCCGACTACGACGCAGCCCTGGCCGCCGTCCGGCAGGCGGTCGGGCGCTAGGAGCGGCGACGTTTCCGACGCTGGCGGCCGGTCTCCCGGCCGCCAGCTTTGTCGGAGCTCCCGGGGCCACCCCGGAGCCGAAAGGAGGTGAACGCGATGGCCAGGGACTTCACGCACCTGACCGCCCTGGTGGAGTGCGCCGGCTGAGCGTCGAAGACGGGTCCGTCGGACCTGCAGGCGATGCTGGAGCCGCTTCGCCGGCTCTTCCCGGCCGGGGAGCACCCGCGGGTGCTCTCGGGGCTGGCCGATCCGGACGACGCCGCCGCCTGGCTGGGGGATGACGGAAGCGCCTACGTGCTGACCGTCGACTACTTCCTGCCGGTGGTGGACGACGCCGAGACCTACGGGCGGATCGCGGCCGTCAACGCCATGAGCGACGTCTGGGCGATGGGCGCCGAGCCGCTTCTCGCGCTCAACCTGGCGGCGCTCCCGGCCGACATGCCGCCCGAGATCAAGCAGGCGATCCTGCGCGGCGGGGCGAGCGAGGCGCGCAAGGCGGGCATCCCCATCGCCGGCGGCCACTCGCTCGAGACCAAGGAGCCGGCCTACGGGCTGGTCGTCTTCGGCCGCGCCGACCCCGGGCGGCTCCTCAGGAAGCGGGGCGCCCGGCCCGGCGACCTCCTCCTCCTGACCAAGCCGCTGGGGACCGGCGTCATCACCACCGCGGCCAAGCGCGGGCAGAACCGGCCGGGCGACCTGGAGGCGGCCGTCGAGTCGATGCTCGTCCACAACGCGGGCGCCTCCCGCGCCGCGCGGACGGCCGGGGCGCACGCGGCCACCGACGTGACCGGCTTCGGCCTGCTCGGCCACCTCTGGGAGATGGCGCAGGCGTCGGACGTCGGCTTCGAGCTGGAGGCGGAGGCGGTGCCCTGGCTGCCGGGGGCGGAGGCGTACGGGGCGGAGTGGGTCTTCCCGGGCGGTGCGCACAAGAGCTTCGACTACGTGCGACCGCACGTCCGCTTCGACGCCGCCGTCGAGGAGTGGCGCCAGGTGCTCCTGACCGCGCCGGAGACGTCGGGCGGGCTGCTGGTCGCCCTCGACCCCGCCGACCTCGGACGCTGGCAGGAAGCGGCCGCCTCCCAGGGCGTCCGCTGGTGGCGGATCGGGCGCGCGCTCCCCGCGGAGGCGGAGCCCTTCCTGGCGGTGAGGGGAGCATGAACGGGTCGTGAGACTTCTCTCAGCGGCGCCTGGCCGACTGGCTTCCGCCCCGCGGGAGCGGGGCGCCGGCGCCTCCCCGCGCTTCCTCCAGGGGCAGGCGGAGCGTGAAGGTGGTCCCGCGGCCCACGGCGCTCTCCACCTCGATGCTCCCGCCGAAGCGCTCGACCGCCTGCTGCACGATGGAGAGGCCGAGCCCGGCGCCGCCGGCCGGCCGCATCCGGCCCGCCCCGACGTCGTCGCGGCGCGGCAGGCGGCCGCGGTAGAAACGCTCGAAGATGTGGGGCCGGTCTTTCTCGGGGATGCCGACGCCGGTGTCGGAGACGGAGAGGACGGCCACCCCGCCTTCGCGATCGACGCGGGTGGTGATCCGCACGCGGCCGCCGGCCGGCGTGAAGGCGAGGGCGTTCTGCACGAGGTTGACCAGGGCCTGGGTGAGCGCGCTCTGGTCGCCGTGCAGGACGACCGGCTGGGGCTCCGCCTCCGCGCTCAGCCGGACGCCGGCCTCCTCGGCCAGCGGCTGGAAGGAGGCGACCGTCCCCTCGACGAGGGCGTTCAGGTCGATGGGCTCCCTGGCCCCCTCGCGCCCCCGGGCGTCGCCCAGGACCACCTCCAGCATCTGGGCCAGCATGGCGCTCATGCGCTCCGACTCGCGGCGGATCACCCGCAGCGCGGAGAGCCAGGCCTCCGGCTCGCGCTCGGCCAGGGCGGCCTCGGCCTGGGCGCGGACGACGGCCACGGGCGTGCGCAGCTCGTGGGAGGCGTTGCTGGTGAACTGGCGCTGGCGGGCGAAGGCTTCCTCCAGGCGGTCGAGCATCTCGTCCAGCGTGGCCACCAGGCGCCCCAGCTCGTCCGAGGTGTGGGGGAGACCGATGCGCTGCGAGAGGTTGCCGTCGCGGATGGCGCGGGCGGTCCGGATCACCCGGTCGATGGGCGCCAGCGCGCGCCGGCTGAGCCAGTAGCCGCCCGCGCCGGAGAGCAGGAGGAGGACCGGCAGGGCGAGCGCCATCAGCCAGAGCAGGCCCTGGGCCGCCTGCTCCGCGCCCTCCAGCGAGCGGAAGACCACGATCGAGCCGACGGCCGGGCCGGGTCGAAGCCGGCCCGCTCGATGCCGTCCAGGAGCGCCTCCACCTGCGGCGCGCTGCCCGTCTCCACCAGCGCCGCGCCCTCCTTGCCGCGCACGAGGTAGGCGCAGCTCCGGCCGGGCTCGTCTTCCTCGAAGACGTCGATGCGATAGAGGTCGGGTGCGACCTCCTCCACGGGTTCCGCCGCGAACACGGCGCCTCTCCCCCTCCCGTCGTCTTTCTCTCCCGGCCTCGAGGGTCGCGCCGGGATGGCTCAGATCACCGCTTCCTCCAGCACCAGGCGCCCTTCGCGGAAGCGCGCCGGCGAGAGGTCGCTCACGTCGATGGTGAGGAAGCGGCCGTGCCGGATCAGCTCGGCCAGCGCGCGGCCCGCGGCCGGCGCCTGCATCATGCCGTGGCCGGAGAAGCCGGCGATCACGAAGAAGCCCCGCAGGTCGGGGTGCTCGCCGATGAGGGCGTTGGCGTCCTGCTTGTTCATCTCGTAGAGCCCCGACCAGAGGCGCTCCAGCCGCAGCTGCTCGAAGAACGGCACCCGCTCGGCCAGCTCGATCCAGAGCGCCTCGAAGGGCGCGCGGTCGGCGGTGAAGTCGAACGCCTCGGGATCCTCGGGCAGGCTCTTGCCGAGCAGGATGACGCCGGGCCGTTCCTCCCGGAAGTAAAGGCCGCTGGGCAGGATCGTGAAGGGAAGCGGCCGCTCGGGTCGCCTCGCGCTGCGCGCCACGAAGATGGTATGGCGGACCGGCGCCACCGGCAGCTCCACGCCGGCCAGCCGGGCCACCTCGCCCGCCCAGGCCCCCGCCGCGTCGACCACCACCGGCGCCTCCACGCGGGCTCCGGAACGGAGCTGGACACCTTCCACGCGCCCGCCGGCGCGCAGGACGCCGGTCACCTCCTCTTCCAGGAAGCGGACCCCCAGCTCGCGCGCCTTCCCCTCGAAACCCCGCATCACCGCGTAGGGGTCGAGGAAGCCGTCCCGGGGGCAGTAGGTGGCGCCCGCCAGCCCCTCCAGGTTGACCTCCGGCAGCAGCTCGGGGATCTCCCCGGGCGAGAGCTTCCGCACCTCCACGCCCAGGCTCCGCTGCAGCTCGAAGCGGCGCTCCAGCACCGGCCAGAGCTGCGCGTCGGCCAGGAAGAGGTAGCCCTGCTGGCGGAAGGCGATGTCGGGCGCCTCGCCCCCCACCGCCATGTGCTCCTGCCAGCGCTCGTAGAACTCGACGCTGGCGCGGGCGAGGCGGATGTTGACCGCCGTGCCGAACTGCTGCCGCACGCCGCCGGCCGAGAGGCCGGTGGAGCTCCGTTCCCGCGCCAGGTCCCGCTCGACGACCAGCACCTCGCCGGCGAAGCCGCTTGCCTTCAGGTGGTAGGCCAGCGAGGAGCCCATGGCTCCGGCCCCGATGATGACGACGTCCGCGCGGCGGACCGCTTCCACGGACCCAGCACCTCCGCGCGGGAGTTCGCGGGGGAGCCGCCCACTTCCTTGGCGCGTCGCGGGGGCGCGCCGGGCGGGGGAGAGGCGGGACGGGCGCGCCGCCGGGCAGGATTCCCGCCGCCCGCCGCGGAAGGTGGAGGGACCGCGGGAGGAGGAAGGATGCGCGTCCTCGGTCTCGATCCCGGTCTGCGCGTGACGGGCTACGCGCTGCTGGAGGCGACGCCCGACGGGCGGGCGGCGCGGCTGGTGGAGGGCGGGACGCTCCGCGTCCCGGCCGCGGGCGGCCTGGCCGAGCGGCTGGCCCAGCTCGCCCGCGACGCCGGCGCGCTGGTGGAGGAGCTTCGCCCCGACGCCGTGGCGGTGGAGGCCGTCCACTCGCGGTCGCCCTTCCCGCAGTCGGCCATCCTCCTCGCCCACGCCCGCGGCGTGCTCCTCGCCTGCGCGGCGGGCGCCGGGGTGACGGTGGCCGAGTACACGGCGGCCGACATCAAGAAGAGCGTCACCGGCCGCGGCGCGGCCGGAAAGGAGCAGGTGGCGCGCATGGTGGAACGGCTCCTGGGCCTGGCCGGCCCGCTCCAGCCCGATCACGTCTCCGACGCGGCCGCCTGCGCGCTCTGCCACCTGGCCAACCGGCGGGCGGAGGCGTGGCGGGCATGATCGACCGGATCCGCGGGCGGCTGGAGGAAGTGCGCGAGGAGAGCGCCCTCCTCGATCTGGGCGGCGTGGTGCTGGAGGCGGACGTGCCCCCTGTCGACCGCTACCGGCTCCTGGCGCACGTGGGCGAACGGGTGGAGCTGCACACCGTCGCCTTCCTGCAGGGCGGCGTCGGGGGCGCGAGCCTGACGCCGGTGCTGGTGGGCTTCCTCGAGCCGGAGGAGCGCGACTTCTGGCTGAAGCTGAGCGGCGCCGGCGGGCTCGGGCAGCGGACGGCGCTGCGCGCCATGAGCGTGGAGGTGGCCGCCATCGCCCGCGCCATCGAGGCCGGCGACGAAGCCTGGCTGACGCAGCTGCCGGGGATCGGGCGGCAGCGCGCCTCCGAGCTGGTGGCGCGGTTGCGCGGGAAGGTGACGAGCTTCGCCCTCGTCTCCTCCGGCGGGCGGCCGGGGGCGGCGAGGCGCCCGTCGTCGGGGGCGGAGGCCGGGTCGGGACCGACGCGGGCCCACGGCGCGGAGCCGGCGAGGCGGCGGGCGCCCGCGGTCGCGCCCGGGGCGGGAGGGCCGCAGGCGCGGAGGCGGAGGCCGGCGAAACCTCGCTCTGGGCGGAGGCGCTGCAGGTGCTGGAGCAGCTGGGCCACACGCCCGCGGAGGCGGTCTCCATGCTCCGGCAGGCCCTGGCCGCCGGCTCCGAGGTGAAGAGCGTCGACGAGCTGATCCGCGAGGCCTACCGGCAGGCCGGCCAGCGGGCGGGCGGCTGAGGCGGCCGCAGCCGCCAGCGCCCGGGCGGGCCGCCGGGCGCCTGCGGGCGCGGGATCCATCCCGGCAAGGCGAAGGAGGCGGCCGGAGTGCGCGAGCGTCTCGTCTCGCCCCAGGAGCGGCCCGAGGAAGAGCGCTACCAGGCCTCCCTCAGGCCTCGCAGCTTCGACGAGTACGTCGGGCAGCGGCAGGTGCTGGACCGGCTGCGCGTGGCCGTCGCCGCGGCGCGCGAGCGGGGCGAGCCGCTGGACCACGTCCTCTTCTACGGCCCGCCCGGACTCGGCAAGACCACCCTGGCGCACGTGATCGCACACGAGCTGGGCGTGCCGCTGGTCCAGACCAGCGGGCCGGCCGTCGAGCGACCGGGCGACCTGATGGGCATCCTGACCAACCTGGAGCCGGGCTCCATCCTCTTCATCGACGAGGTCCACCGGCTGCCGCGGTCGGTGGAGGAGTTCCTCTACCCGGCCATGGAGGATTACCGCGTCGACTTCGTCGTCGACAAGGGGCCCTTCGCCAAGACGATCCGGCTGGACATCCAGCCCTTCACCCTGGTGGGCGCCACCACGCGCGCCGGCCTCCTGGCGGCGCCGCTGCGCGAGCGCTTCGGCCTCTTCTACCACCTCGACTTCTACCCGCCCGAGGAGCTCCGCCGCATCGTCGCCCGCTCCGCCCGCCTCCTCGGGGTGGAGCTGGAGCCGGAGGCGGAGGAAGTGATCGCGCGCCGCTCGCGCGGCACCCCCCGCATCACCAACCGCCTGCTGCGGCGCGTGCGCGACTACGCGCAGGTGGGCGGCGTCCGCCCCGTCACCGCGCGGGTGGCCGAGGAAGCGCTGGCGCTGGAGGGCATCGACACCGCCGGCCTCGACGCCCTCGACCGGCGCTACCTGGAGGTGCTGATCCGCGTCTACGACGGCGGGCCGGTGGGCGTGGCGGCGCTGGCGGCCACGCTCAACGAGGAGCCGGACACGCTGACCGACGTGGTCGAGCCCTACCTGCTGAAGATCGGCTTCCTGCGCCGCACCGCGCAGGGCCGCCGCTCGACGCGCGCGGCCGAGGAGCACCTGGGCATCAACCCGGACGCGAGCCAGCCGGCGCTCTTCTGAGCCCGCCGGTGCCGCGCGGGGAGGACGGAGGGAGAGCCGCCCGTTGGACGCCTGGGAGTACCTGCAAGGTCTCATGCGCTTCCCCCACCGCGGCTCGGCCAGCGACCAGGAAGCGCTGGCCGCCCGCTGGATCGCCGACCGCCTCCGCCCCCTCGGCTACCGGGTCGCCGAGGAGCCCTTCGTCGGCTCGGCGGACACCCTCCACGCGGGCACCTCGCGCCTGGGTCTGGCGCTGGCGGCGGCGGGCTGGCTGGCGCTCGCCCCCCGGGGCCGCTGGCCGGCGGTCCTGGCGCTGCTCCTGGCGCTGGCCGCGCTCGCCCTTCTGCTCGGCGAGGAGCTGGGCCACGGGCGGATCAACATGTCGCTCGTCCTGCGCGGTCGCCGCTCGCAGAACGTGGTGGCCGTCCTGCCCGCGACGGGCGCGGCGGACCGGGCCGGGCCGCTGCGGCTGGTGGTCAGCGCCCACTACGACACGCAGAAGGGCAGCTGGCTCTTCCACCCGCGCTTCCGCCCCTGGCTGCCGCTCTGGTTCGGCCTGGCCTACGCCGCCATGGCGGCGATCCTCGTCGCCATCGCCGGGCGGCTGCTGGCGCCGGGCGCCGCATGGCCGGTCCAGCTGGGGCGGTGGGCGCCGCCGGCCTTCCTCGTGCTGCTCCTCCCCTTCCTGGAGGGGTGGCTCTTCGCGCGCTACGTGCCGGGCGCCAACGACAACGGCTCGGGCAGCGCCCTCGCCCTCGCCCTGGCGGAGCGTTTCGCGCGGCGACCGCCGCGGGGGACCGAGCTCTGGTTCGTCTGGACGGGCTGCGAGGAGACCGGCGAGCGGGGCATGCGCGCCTTCCTGGAGCGGCACGCCGCGGAGCTCCCGCGCGAGCGGACGCGCGTCGTCAACCTGGACAACCTGGGCGGCGGCCGCTTCCGCTACCTGACCGGCGAGGGGATGGTCCGCTACGTCCGCTTCGACGGCGAGCTGGTCGGGCTGGCCGGGCGGCTCGCCCTGGACGACGGCTTCCGTCCCGCGCCGCAGCGGAACCTGATCCTCCCCACCGACGCCCTCGTGGCGGCGCTGGGCGGCTGGCCGGCGATCACCTTCATCGGCGTGGACGAGGGGCGCGACGGAATCCCCCACTACCACTGGCACGACGACGACCTGGCGGGGATCGACCGGCAGCTCCTCCAGCGCGAGGAAGCCTGGCTGGACCTCTACCTCCGCCGCCTGGCGACCCTCTCCCGCTAGCGGACCACCGTCACCGGGCAGCTCGCCTGGCGCATGACGCGGACGGAGACGCTGCCCAGCACGATCTCGCCCAGCGCGTTCAGCCCGCGGGTGCCCATCACGATCAGGTCGGCCCGGCGGCGCTGGGCCTCGGCCACGATCTCGGCCGCCGGGTTGCCCGGGCGGACCTGGGTGGTCACCTCGACGCCCGCCTCCTCCGCGATCTGGGCCGCCTCCTCCACCATCTTCCGGCCGTGCTCCACCATGTCGCGCTCCAGGCGCTCCCAGGTGGCGGGGTCCAGGTACTGGTCGCCGGCGTAGCTGGTGACGCGGAAGTCCTCGGCGACGTAGAGGACCTCGACCTCGCTTCCTTCCAGCTGCCGGGCCAGCGCGGTGGCGAAGCGCATCGCCCGCCTGGCCGGCTCCGACCCGTCGAAGGCTACCAAAATCTTCATGAGGCCACCTCCAAAGGTGAGCATAGCACCCGCTCGCTTCCTTGGACCGAGCGGGCGCCGCGGCCTGCTGGTCATCTTTCACTAGTGAAGGTTGTCGCCGCGCCCTCTACAATCCGGTGCGAACAACGGCCGGCTTGCGAACGAGTTGAGCGTGCGAGCCGGCTTCCGAAGGGGTGAACGTGCGAGGAGGGAGCGAAGATGCGTCTACGCCGACAGAAAGGCGTCGTGGCGATGCTCACGCGCGCAGCTCTGGTCCTGCTGGTCGCCGCGAGCGTGAGCCTCGCCACCCTTCCGGTGGCCGGTGCCGCCGCCCAGGCCTCCAACCCGCACTGGGTGCAGCCCGGAGAGTCGCTCTGGAGCATCGCGGAAGCGAACGGCACAACGGTGACCGCGATCCAGGCGCTCAACGGGCTGTGGGGCCAGTGGACGCTCTACCCGGGCCAGAAGCTCTGGATCCCCGCGCCCGGGGAGCGGGTCCACGTGGTCGGCCCCGGCGAGACGCTCTGGCAGATCGCCCAGTGGTACGGGCTGACGCCGGCCGAGCTGCGGGCGGATAACGGGCTGACGTCGGACGGGCTGCGGCCCGGCCAGCCGCTCCTCATCCCGGCCTCGGCGGGGGAGGAGGCGACCGCGGGCGGCCAGCTCCGGCTCAGCGCCGCTCCCGGCGGCAACGGCTCGGGCGTCTGGCTGACCCAGGGCGAGCGCTACCTGCTGGCCCAGCTGGTGACCGCCGAGGCCCAGGGCGAGCCGTACGAGGGCCAGGTGGCCGTGGCCGCGGTGGTGCTCAACCGGATCAAGAGCCCGCTCTTCCCGGACACGCTGGCGGG
Source organism: Bacillota bacterium (assembly GCA_029960955.1). Taxonomy (GTDB): domain Bacteria; phylum Bacillota; class Sulfobacillia; order JAIMAT01; family JAIMAT01; genus JAIMAT01. The sequence goes on along the minus strand of JASBVS010000012.1, from coordinate 349 downwards.
CGTCATCTACCAGCCGGGCCAGTTCCAGCCGGTCACCAACGGCACGATCTACCAGCCGGCTTCGGCCAGCGCCCTGCGCGCGGTCGACGACGCGCTGGCCGGCTGGGATCCGACGGGTGGCGCGCTCTACTTCTTCAACCCGGGGAAGGCGTACAGCTACTACCTCTGGACGCAGCGCTACCTGACCACCATCGGAAACCACGTCTTCCTCGCCTGAGCCCGGCGCGCCGTCGGTCGGGCCGAAGGAAGAACGCGCGGAAGGGGGGCGACGGCCCCCCTTTTTCACGCCCTCTCGCACCTGCGCGCCCATGCGGGTTTCAAGCACGGTGGAGCAGGGTGTCCGGGAGGC
>JASBVS010000011.1 GCA_029960955.1 Bacillota bacterium | reverse complement strand
CCTTCCGCCAAGCCACTGCCGCCTCCACGACGCGCTCCAGGGCCTCGATGTGGGCCAAGACCTTGCGCGCGTTGGCCTTCATCGCCCCGCACCTCCGATCGCAGCACCGCACCGCTCGGCGTCCGCTGCGGTAGGGAGCACCGCGACCGCTCCCACGGCCGCGCCCGTGTCGCGTGCCACGACCACCTCGACGAGCCGCCCGCAGTCGAGGTATCCCCAGCCGCCGGGCACAGAGCCGAGAAAGAGCCATCCGGCGGGGGCGGGCACGGGCTCCGGGGGCGTCTCCGCCCCCAGGAGCCCGTGACCCGCGGAGCACTGCGCCAGGATGAACGCGAGCGCGAGAAGCGTGATGAGGAGCCAGAAGCGCCGCTCGTAGCGCGTCATGCGCCGTCCTCCCCCTCGGGCGGCGCCGACTCGTCGAGCGCCTGCTGAAGGATCTCGATCGCCTCCGACGCCTCGGACATCGAGAGGTCCTTCGCGCGGCGCTCGCCGAACCGCGCGACCATCAGGCGCCGGATGTCATCGTCCGCCCAGCCAGCGTCGCGCAGTCGGTGCTGGAGCGCGTACAGCATCTTGACCTGCTTCTCGGTGGCCGGGCCGTCGCCCCGACGCGCCGGACGACTCGCCGCCGCGCGCCGACCGGCCGCCGTGTCGTCTCCCTCCCCGATCTCGTCCGCGGAGACCTCTCCGAAGCCGACGAGGTCGAGGATGGCACGGTTCTTCGCTCTCGTGATCGCGTGCGCCCGGATGTTGTGGATCGTCCGCTGTTTCTCCGCCTTCTCGGACATCGAGCATGAACCGTCGCCGTCCTGGAACGTGCCCGTCGGCAGGTGGATCGCGCGGGCGGTCGCCACCCACGCGATGATCTCGCCGTCGGCGTCGCGGACAGCCTCGTCGCGGAGGATCTCGCACGAGAGGTTAAAGAACCTCTGCACCTTCCTCACGAACGACTTCTTCGGGTGCAGTCGCCCCTGGATCTCCTGGAAGTCGTCCCGGTCGGCCATGCGCGCCTTCAGGTCCTGGTAGGCGCGGAACGCCTCCAGGGCCTCTTCGATCGTCCCGGCAGGCATGATGATGCCGGAGGCCTGCGGGACGACCGCCGGAAGTGCACGCTCACTCGTTGCCATCGCCGTCGCCCCCCTCTCCGGGGATCTCGACCGTCACCTTCGGGCCGCGCACGCGTCCCACCACGCCCGGCACGACCTCGCCCGTCTCGGGGTCCACGAAGCGGACCTCCCCGAGGTCCGTCGGCCCCGTCGGGACGAGCCGCTTCTTGAGCTCGCCCCAGGAGGGGCGCTCGACGACCTCGACGAAGGCGCCGAGCCCGCGCTCCTTGAGCCACGCGAGAAGCGCGCGGTCGTCCCGCTCGACCTCCGGCTGCTGCGCGCGGGCCTTCACGACCCCGAACGGGCGCCGGATCGTCTTGCGCCTTGGGTCCTCGGCGAGGAGCCGGAGGTGGTAGTCCGCGACAAGCGCGAGGAAGAACTCCTCGTCGCGCCGCAGCCGCGCCACCTCGGCGTCGCGCCACGCGACGATGGGCGCGATCCGGCGCTCGGCCGCCTCCGCGACCTGCGCCTCTTCCGCCCGGATGCGCGCGATCTTGCGGAGCGCCCAGTCGAGCTTCTCCTCACTGTCGATCTGGAACCGCTCGCCCTCGCGGGCGCGCACGGACTCGACCGGCGCGTCCCACGCCTCGGCGAGCGCCGCCTCCAGGCGCTCCTCGGCCGTGCTCACGGGAGGTCGACCTCCTCCGCGAGCCGCTTCGCCTCGTCACGCCATGCCATGAGCCGGCCCGAGATGATCCCGGCCTCCAGGCGGACGTCCGCGAACGCGGTCGAGCGGTGGATCCTGTCCTCCAGGGTCCAGCTCTCGGACCAGTCGAACCACCTCTGGACCTCGTGGAGCGCCGACCGGTGCTGGTCCAGGTCGCGGACCAGTTCGTCGAGCTCCCTGGCGATCTCGCGGAAGCCCTTGACGGCCAGCGCCAGTCGCCGGGCGAGCTCGTCGGCCTCGCACTCGGCGCTGCACATCCCCCGGAACTCGTCCGGGTCCTCGACGACCTTGTCCCCGCAGACCGGGCAGAGGTCGTCCTCTCTAACCTGCCTCGCGTGGGCCGGAACCGGGTTCCTCGCCCACTCCTCGTGCCTGTCGGGCACGATCACGGCCATGTTGGTCCTCCCCTCACGCGGCCCGGGGTCCGTCCGGCCCCTGCCGCACGATCTGCCGCGTGATCGCGGCGATCCTCGCCTCGGCCAGCGCGCGGCTCGCGCGCCGGCGCTCCGACCGCGACTCGCGCTGGCGCAGGAGGTAGCGGCGGAACTCCGCCACGCGCCCGTCAAACGCCAGCGCCGGAAACGGCATGCGCCTCACCTCCCTCCCGAAGGGCGCGCACAAGCGCGTCCATCGCCTCCCGCTCGGCCAGGTAGCGGAGCCAGCGCCAGTCGTCCGCCGGCTCGACGTCGAGGAGCCGCCTGGCCGCCTCCAGGCGCTCGGCCTGCTCGCGTAGCCGAAGCGCCTCCTGCACGCGAGCCACGCGCTCGGCACGCGCTCCGCGCGTCACGCGCCATCGCCCCCGTCGCGGGGCTCGATGCCCAGCGCGCGCAGGATCACGCGGATGTAGTCGCTCGCTTGGCCGGGGAACCAGAGACGGATGGCGCAGCATCCCTCCGGGCAGCGCACGACCTGCGTGGCGGTGAGCCGCCGCGCGCCCGGGGTCATCCGTCGCCACTCGACGCGGCCGGGGTCGAGCGGCCGCCCGCAGAAGGGGCAGCGCGCGATCGCGGCCGTCGAGTCGAAGATGTGCGGGAAGAGCCCCTCGTAGGGCCCCAAGTCGATGGCGCCGAAGTCCTCGGCCTCGCACATCACGCGGATCGCCTCCCCCGAGCGCGCCAGCGCGTGCGCACCTCGGCGCCGGCCGGCCTCGTGAGCCACCAGCGGAGAATCCGGTCGCGGTCGAAGCGCAACCGCCCCCCGACCCACCGCGCGCCGAGCGCTTCGGGATTGCGCCGCGCCTCGTCGCGCAGCGCGTTGATCCCGATGCCGCCCAGCATCTCGTGGGCCTGGCGGGTGGTGAGGACCACGGGGTACCTGTGCCGCTCGGGCATCGCGGCGAAGTCGGCGAGGCTAGGCCGCATCGGCGACCGCCTCCTCGACGAGCGCCGACGCCGCCGCGAACGCGGCGCCGGCGAAGGGGTAGCGCGCGAGCGCCCGCTCGTACGCGGCGAACGCGCTCCTCACCGCGCGCACATGGCGGATGATCGCGGCCAAGGGCTCCGGCCGGCCCCGCATCGCGGAGCGCACCGCGAGCGCGTGGCCGTGAAGCTGCGGCACCGCCGCCTGGGCCGCGCACGCCGCCTCGTCCTTGGCGGTGCCGGCGTCGAGGGCGTCGTCCGGATCGGATGTGGGCGGCGGCACGACACCGGCGGGAGAGACGACGAACCGCTGATCGCCCATGCGGACGGTCAGCGGCCGGTTGAGGACCTGAATGGCCTTCAGCACGAAGGGAAGGGTGACGGCCACAGCTCCGCGCTCCACGCGCGACATGTGGTCCTTCGAGTATCCACCCATGAGTTCCCCAAGCCTCGCCTGCGAGATGCCGGCGGCTCGGCGGGCGGACGCTAGATCTTCGAGGACGACCCGAGGTTCCATGCCGACCCTCCGTGTCTACACTGTAGGCGACGCGCGTCTATCTGTCAAGCGCTAGTCGGCATGCATCGCCTGCTCGCCGTCATGGAATGACGAACACGCGCGGTGGGAATCATCCATTTACCGCATAGACACAGCGGGTCTAGGCTCGGGTTGAGGGGTACGCGATGACCGACGGGGAACGCGAGCTCTGGCGCGCGATAGGCGCTAGGATGCAGCGCCGCAGAAGCGAACTGCGCCTCACGCAGGAGCAGGTGGCGCAGGCCGTGCGCCTTTCGAAGGACCACGTGTCGCGGCTGGAACGCGGGGCGTCCGGCGCGCCGCTCTGGACACTCGCCCAGATCGCGCAAGTGCTCGACTGGACGCTCGCGGACCTGGTCGGCGGAAACGAGTCCGCTTCTCCTGGCTCCGCCGACACCGCCCGGCTCATCGCGGAGTCGCAGCGCCACTTCGCCGAGGCCGCCCGCGAGATCGCGCAGGCGGCGCGGCTTGCGCAACAGAACATAGCGACGCTGATCGGGTCGGCCGCCGCGGCCGGTGGTTCCGTCCCGCGAGCCAGCGACGTCGCAAGTGGTCGAGATCGTCCGGGTCCTGGGACCATCCGGCCTGCGGATCGTCCGGGCGTCGAGGGTGCGGCCGTTCCGCCCGCCCCGCGCCCGGCGATGAGATGATCCGCCGCCACGGCCGCCGCTGGCAGGTGCGCGTGTACGCCGGCCAGGCCGCCGACGGCCGCCAGCGGTACCTGTACGGCTCGGCCGCGACCCGCCAGGAGGCGGAGGCGCTGGAGGAGCGCCTGCGCGCCCGCGCCGAGGGGGGCCCGGCGGACGCCGGGCGCCTGACGCTCGCCGACCTCCTCGACCGCTGGCTCGAGCACGTGCGGACGCACCGCGAGCCGGAGACGGCGCGGTTCTACGAGACGTACACGGCCCGCGCGAGGGAACGGCTCGGGCCCGTGCGGCTCGACCGGCTCCGGCCCATCCTCTTGCAGGCGTACTTCGACGAATTGCGGCGCGCACCGCGCAGGGACGGGCGCCGGGGACCGCTCTCCGGAGCGGCGCTCCAGAGCCATTACCGGGCGCTCCGCGCCTGCCTCGGGTACGCGGTGCGCATGGGTATCCTCGATGCGAACCCCATGTCGCGCGTGACGGTGCCGCGCGCGCAGGCGGCGCCGAAGCCGGTGGTCGGATACCGCGAGCTCCGTCGCCTGCTCGAAGCCGCGCGGGGCACGCCGTGGCACCCGCTGTTCCATGTCGCCGCCTACACCGGGCTGCGCGTAGGCGAGCTCGCCGCTCTCCGCTGGGCCGACGTGGACTGGCGCCGGCCGGCGCTCGTCGTGCGGCACTCGCTGAAGGAGGACCACCGCACGGGCGAACGCTACCTCGGGGACGTCAAGAGCCACGAGGCGCGGGCCGTGGTACTCGACGAGGAGACGGCGCGGCTTCTCCGGCGCATGCGCGGCACGGACGAGGCGTTCGTCTTCGGCGACGCGGTCGGACGGCCCATGCGGCCGACGAGCGCCACCCGCGCGCTGCGGCGGCTCTCGGCGAGCCTTGGGCTCCCGCCGCTCAACATGCACCGGCTGCGCCATATCCACGGGAGCCTCCTTCTCGCGGGCGAGCTCCCGCCGCTGACGCCCGCTGGCCGGCCGTGGGACCTGGCGGCCGTGTCGCGCCGTCTCGGACACGCCTCCGTGGCCATCACGGCCGAGGTCTACGTGCATGAGATCCCGGACGCCCAGGACCGCTACATCTATCCGGGCCGGGGCCTGCCAGAGCCAGCCCAGAGCCACGGGGCAGAGGATCTCGGCGGGAGCCGGGCATGAAGAAAGCCCCCGAACCCTTGCGGGCCGGGGGCTTCGATGCTGGCTGGGGCGCCAGGATTCGAACCTGGGATCGAGGATCCAAAGTTCGCCCGGGGCCGTTTTGCGGCCGTTTCCGCGAGCCCGCCAGAGCCAAGGGATTCCGGGCTCGCGCCGCGCCGCGACCGCATTGTAGCCGCGCCCGGATCGTCACGCAACGTCACGCGCGATCACGTAACGCCACGGGGTCCAGAGCCAAGCCCAGAGCCAGGCGCGGCCAGCGGGAGCCCCCAGGTGCCGCGGCGCAGGAGGAGTGCGATGAGCGCGTAGTTCGCGAGGTCGATCCAGGTGTCGTCCACCGACTCGTCGGGCGCGTCTGCGCCGCCGCCGAGGTGGAAGTGCTTCAGCCGCTCCAGTTTGTCAGAGGCGCGCACGAGCACGCCGATCTCGCCGAAGGCGCTGATGTTCCCGGAGCCGTACTTCCGCTGGCGGTCGATCATGACGGCGCGCGCGTCCGCGATGACCGAGTCGAGCGCCTCCTCGAAGGTACGCGGCTTGCTCGCCTCGCTCACGACGCCTGCGCCTCCCTCGGCACGTCGAGGTACAGCCACGTCGCCATCGTCACGCCCTTCCTGGGGTGGATCGAGAGGAGCGCCTGGCACGGTCGCGTCGCCCGGTGCTTGCTGCCGGCCACGAACGGCGTCGTCGGGGCGAAGGAGCCATTGCCCAGCACCCACGAGCCGTAGCCGCTCGGCAGCATGTACGGCCGGTGGTAGTGCCCGAGCGCGAGGAGAAGGTAGTCGCCCTCCAGGTCGCGGTAAGCCGCCGCGGCACGGTCGATACCGTAGTAGGGAATACCTCCCCAGCTCGCGCCGCCGCGCAGAGAGCTGCCGTGCTCGAACAGGATGCGGTGGCCCATGACCTCGGTCGAGGCCCAGTACGACTCGTGGTTGTGCAGTTCGACGCGCCCGGCCTCGATGGCGGGCCGCAGGATCGCCCGAGCGAACTCTCCGGCCAGCCAGTCGTAGGAGTCGGCCGGGTCGAGCTCGGCGAGCCCGGCGACTCCGGCCTTCGGCGTCGTGCGCCCGTGGTTTCCAGGGACGCGGTGGACGGTGATGCGCTCGAAGGCCTGGAGCAGCGTCTGCACCAGCCCCGCAAGCAGCCTCCCGACCTCGGCCGTCTGCTGCGCGACGAGCGGGTCCACCTGCCGGTGCTGGCTCGTGTGCATGGCGTCGCCCTCGACGTCGTCGCCGAGGTCGAGGATCACGAGGTGCCGCCACGGCATGGACCGGCGCCGGAGGTCCCAGATGCGCAGAACCGCATGAGCGAGGCGCTCGAACTGCGCCTCCACGACCGCAGCCGTCTGCGTCCAGCCGGCGTTGACCCTCGCGGGCGTGTGCTGGCCGTAGTGGATGTCCGAGATGAGCAGAACCGCCGTCTCCTCGTCGCCGGGGCCGCAGTCCCCGGCCTCCCGCCAGAGCGGCGGAGGCTCGATCGTGAGAGCCGCCTCCCGGAGGGCGTCACGCCATTCCTCGATCACCGCGCGGCGCTCGACGAGACGCCGCAGCTCCTCGACTTCCGCCTTCCGCCGGGCGCGCTCGCGCTCGGCCGACACCGCATCCGACGGGGCTGGCGCGGATGGCGCCGCCGGGACCGTTCCCGTGCGTTCGATCGCCGCCACGGCGTGCCGCACCACGTGGCGGGAGACGCGCCGGCCGAACTCGGCCGAGAGCGCGGCCGCCATCTTGCGGTAGCCGTAGCCGCGAGAGCGCATGTCCCGAAGCTGCGCGACCATCTCCGGCGTCCAGTTCACGCGGACACCTCCTGGAGCAGGGTCGAAGCCCGGAGCGTCGCCGCGCCCGGAACTAGTGGGCGGCCGCGGCCTTGATCTCCGCTCCGGCGTCCTTGAGCGCCTTGACGGCCGCCTCAATGAGCGAGCGCCACTCGTCGTCGGTAAGGCGCAGCCCGTGCGAGGCCGCGAGCCGGCGGGCGGCCTGAAGCGCCTGGTCGAGCTTCGCCTTCGCCCGGAGGCCGAGCCCGGGCGCCATCTGCTCGACGGCCCAGACGGCGGTGCGGGCGATGTCCTGCGCGCGCTGCCACCGCGCGGCGGTGACGTGCTGGCGGACCCACGCCGCGACGTAGCCGGCGACCACGAGCGCGGCGAGCCGGATGAGGTCGCTCAGAACCTGGACGACGGCCTGCTGGATGTCTGGAGTCATGCCTTTCCCCTCCCTGGATTCACGCCTGCTTTTGCGCGGCCGTGAGCAACTCCCGGAGCCGGCGGCCGAGGTCGGCGTCGGCGAGGTTGGGAGCCTGGGCGGCCATGAGCGCCGCTCGCGTCTTCGGCCCGAAGATGCCGTCCACCACGAGCGGCGGGTTCGCGCCTAGCGCGTTGAGCAGCTGTTGCAGCTTCCGCACGCTGTCCGGGTCCACGACAACCCTCCCCTCCGGCAGCGGCTGGAGCGCGTACGGAGCGCCCCCGGGCCGCCACTGCCCGAAGTCCTCCTGGAGCGCGTAGTCGAGGTCGTTGGGGAAGCCGCACCAGTTCACGCCGTTCTGCGCCTGGTAGAGGTCCGCGACGGGAGAGACGCGCCCGTGGCTCCAGGCGGCCGTCTGCCAGGCGTAGAGGGCCGCCTTGCGGTCGATCATGGCCTCGACCACGAGCGCGGAGCCGTAGACGCCGACCGGGTACTGGCCGGCGAGCGCGCGCCCGGCGGCGCGAAGGTACGACTCGACCGAGAGGAGGTCCGCGTCCAGCCGCACGTCCGTGTCCACGGCGAAGTAGATGGGCGTCCCCGGCGGCTGGCCGGCCGCCCGCGCGACGGCGAGCGCCGTCCGCGCGTCCGCCTCGCCGGCGGGCGCCCCTTGGAGCGCGCGCCGCGCGGTGGTCTCCCAGACGCTCACGATGTTGAGGCCGGCCGCGTCGATCTCGCGGGCCTCGTCGGCTGTGAGGGTCTTCTTCATGGTTTCCGGCGCGATGTACCGGCAGACGAACGAGACGCCTGCGCGGCGCACCTCGGCGAGCGTCGCAGGCGGCACGCGGTACGCGTAGTCGAGGCCGAGAGCGAGGACGTTCACCTGTGGCCACCCCCGATCCAGCCGGCCACCAGCCCCGCCGCCGCCGAGATGGCCGTCGCGGCGCCGAGCACCCACGACCGCCAGCGGGTGAGGACCTCCACGTCGGCGGCGAGCTTCTCGCGCTTCTCCGTCTGGGAGTCGTGCAGCCGCAGCATGGTCGCCTGCATCTCGTCGAGGCGGCGGCTCAACTCGCGGAAGCCGGACTCGACGGCGCCCTCCAGGCGCCCGATGCGCAGCGCAAGGTCGTGCTCCTCGCGCGCGGTCATCCGCGTCCTCCCTTCGTCCAGCCCGAAAGGAAACGGCGCCTCGATGGCGAAGCGCGCCTCATGTCCCTCGCCAGGGCGGCGCGGCTTGTTCTCCCCTTCGCCCTTGCGGCCTTCGGGCTGTCCGTCGTCCCCTGGTACCTGGGCGTCGTGCGTGCCGCAGACAGGTACGACGAGCGCTACCCGTGGCACGCGATCGCGGAGTGTCCGCTGGAGGCGCCGCCCTCGCCCGGGGCGCTTCGCGACGTCTCCGAGGGGTGTGCCGCCCGCGCTGTCGCAGAGGCCGGCATCACGGGCCCGCGTCCCGACACGCGCGCGGCCAAAGCGGCGGCCGCGTTCGCGCTAGCCGTCACCCTTCCAGTCGCTGTGGTACTGTGGTTTGGACTCTGGCAGTTAGAGAGGTCGGGTCAGCGGCTTGACTCGCACCCGGCGCAGGGCACGCGGCCTTCCGCCACGTCGCGGGACTGATCGATGCCCGCCTGGGCCCAGGCCTGCGTCGTCGGGTCCTGCGGCAGCATCGGCTGGCACGCCAGGAGCATGTCGAGCGCGAGGTGCTCGGCGTCCATCTCCAGGGCCTCCTGGCCCTGGGCGTCGTTCGCCTGGTACCCTGCTCTGAACTGGCGCGCGTGCTCGGCCTCGTGGACGAGGCTGGCCGCGAGATACCACACGGTGACCGCGTGGGGCTCGCCTGGCTGATCTTCCGCCGCCGCGCGGCTGACTGTCGCCACCCACGTCTGCGGGTTGATGGACGGGTGCGGGTCGTCCGACTCCCACACCGCGAGCACCTGCTGCTGCACGAAGGCGAGCGCCTTCGGGTCGCAGCGGCCGAGGAAGTCGAAGGCTTCTTTCACGACGGCCGTGAACGCGTCGGAGCCAGTGATCGGGACCCCCGGCGCCGGAGCGGGCTCGCTCACCTCGTCGTAGGCGTGCTCCCAGAAGTCGGCGGGGATGTCGCGCGCGTCGCGGACCTCGAAGACGGCCTCGGATTCGCTCCAGACGGCGTGCGCGGCCTCGCCCCCCGCGACCTCGCTCGCGGCGGAGGGCTGGCGGGCCGCGGTCGTCCCGCAGCCGGCCAGGAGGAGGAGCGCCGCCAGAAGCAGGCATGTCCTCACAGCCGGTAGCATACCACCTAGCCGGCCTGCCTCTGCTTCTGCCGCCAGTAGCGGAGGCGCTCGCGCCAGTAGGGCTTCTCGCTCGGCGGAGCCCGGCGCAGGAGCTCCTGCACGAGCCGGATCTGGGTCGCGGGGTCGCGGTTCAGCGCCTGCACGCGCTGCGGCGGGATGTTGTGGCGGCGCACGAACTCCGCGAGCGGCGCCGGGTTGCCCGTCACGCGCGACTCGATGTACGCGCGCCTCAGCGCCTCCGCCGGGTCGAGCACCGCCTGGAGGCCGGGCACCGGAACGCCGAGCACCACGCCGTGCGAGAGCGCGCCTCCGGCCGTCGGCACCTGGCGGAGCGCCGCGCGCGCGGCCGCCGCGCCGATGGCCCCGTAGTCCGGCCCCGTGCCGCCTTCCGCCTGGGAGATCAGCCCGCGCCCGATCTTGAGGGCGGGCACCGCGGTCAGTTGCGACGCGCCGACGAGAAGTTCCGCCGTCGGCCCGAGGAGCCACGAGAGCCCGAGGTACGGGTCCTGGCCGAACTGCTGCAGCGCGTCCGAGGCGATCCCGAGGCCGCCCGCCCATGAGAAGCCGCGGAGCAGCCGCTCCACGAAGCCCTGTTGGGAGGACGTGTCACGGCCCGCGGCCTTGTCGCGGGCGAGCCCCGCGAGCCAGCCCGCAGCAGGGTAGAGCGTCATGAAGTAGAGCAGCGGCTGCACCGACCCGTCGCGCCCTCCGGTCTTGAACCAGCGCACCGGGTCGTCCCAGAGGATCTTCTTCAGGAGGATCGTCTGGCGAAGCTGGAAGCGCTTGAACTGCGTGATGAGCCGCGCCCAGGGTCCCGAGCGCCAGAGCGCGACCGCCGTGCGGTCCGCAGTCGGGAACTGCGTCTCGTTCACGACGTAGTTCGCGACGCGGTAGAGGTCGTCCTCGGAGAGCGAGCCGCGCGCGAGAGCGGCATCCACGTCCACGCCGGCGCGCTGGAGTTCGCGCCGCACGCGATCCGTCCCCTTGCCGGCCAAGCGCCGCACCCACTCGGGCCCCCGTCCCTGGAGCGCCGCGAAGAGGTCCTTCGCCCACTCGCGCCCTGCGAGCGCTGCGAGCGCCCGGTTCAGGTTCTCCGAGGCGGTGAAGCCGGTCACGCGGAGGAAGCGTGACGCCCCGCTCTCCGACTCGCCGATGGCGCGGGCGATCTCGGACGGCGAAAGCAGCACCCCGGCTCTCGTGACGAACGACCGCGCCTCCTCCGGGTCGCGGAAGTAGCTCGCGACGCCCCGCACGAAGGACGCGGCGTTCGTGAACATGACCGTGCTCACGTTCTGCGTGAGGTTCACGATCTGGCTGAAGCCGAGGCGGTAGGTGTTCCAGTCGAGGAGCGTCCGGACGAAGCTCTGGTCGATGGGGTCCATGAAGTTCTGGCCCAGCACGTCCGCCACGACCGCGCCCGCGTACTGCTGCGCCTCCAGCGGCATCCCCGCGACGGCCTCATGCAGCCGCTCGTCCCGCGGACCGTACACCTCGGCCTGCGCGATGCGCTTCTCGGCGGAGACGATGTCCCGGCGCAGCTCCTCGACGGGGTCCAACTCGAACTCCTTGGGGAGCGGGTGGACGACCGTGTTGAGGAAGCCAGGGGTCCGCTGGGCGCCCGAGCGCCTGATGATGTCGAGCAGTGCGGCCGCCTCGGCGATGCTCCCCGCCTGGCCGGACTCGACCATGCGTGCCAGGACCTCCGGCTTGGGGACGCCGAGCTTCGTGTAGACCTTGCCCCAGTCGTAGCGGCGGGGGAAGTGGTTCTCCGCGCCGCGGAAGGCCATGAGGGCGCCCGTCACGGCGTCGCGCAGCTTGAGCCCGACCTCCGAGATGCGGTTCGCCCGGTCGTCGTAGTACGCGCGGACCTTGTCCGCGACCTCGGCCACGCGGGCGTTCATGGGCTGCGCCTCGCCGCGCACGACGTCGCGGACGTTCTCGCGCTCGGCCTTCGTGAGCTTGAGCATCGGCCGCACGACGGCGTCCTGCGCCTTGCCCGCGCTGATCTGCGCGCGCCGGTCCACCTCGGCGACCATGTCCGCCGCCCGGCCGCCGCCGTGCCTGCGAAGCCAGGCCTCGTTCGTGAGGAAGGCCTTCTGCACGCCCTCGGCGACCGAGCGCGAGCGCGACATGCGCACGACCCTCGCGTACTGCTGCTCGACCGTCTCGGGCTCCGGCGCCTCAAGCCGCGGCGCCTCCACCGCCGGAACCTCTCCGCGCCTTGCCAAGGCCTCGGTCGCCGCCTCCGCCGGATTCGCCGGCGGGGCGACCGGCCGCACGCTGGGCGGGACGCCGTCGCCGACGCGCACCACGCGCAGGGCCAGCTTGGCGGTGCCCTGGTGCTCGACGGACCTGACGAACGGCTCCTCGCGGGTGACGCGCACCTCGCGCGTGCCCATGACGAACTGGCGCGGCGGCGGAGGCGGCTCGATCCCCTTCTGCCGCGCAAGCCGCACGCGCCGCCCGTATTCCAGAAGCCGCTGGCCCGGGCTGAACTCGATGGACCGCAGAAGGTCCTCCAGCGTCGTTCCCTCCTGGCGGGCGACGATCTCCGCCATCGGGGCGACGATGGAGTCGGCCATGGTCGCGCCCCTCGTGAGCCGGTGCACGGCGCTCCGCAGCTCCTGGGCCGTGGCCTGGCCCCAGTCCACGTCCGGCATGGCCTCCGAGAGGAACTGGCGGGCCCTCTTCGCGAACACGTCCGCGTTCGCCTTCATGGACCTCGCCGCGCGCTCGCCGAGCTTCGCGAGACGGTAGACCCGTTCGCGGTTCCGCATCACGAAAAGGTCCCAGTCCGTGAGGTCGACCGAGACGGGCGAGGGCACCGCCCTCGTCTCCTCGACCGTGCGGGTCCCTGCGACGAAGTCCACGGCCGAGCTCTTCTCGGGCAGCTTCGGCGGCGGCAGCTTGGGGAGTTCGGGCGCCTTGCCCGCGGCCTCGGCCGCCTTGCGGAAGGAGCTTCGGATGAAGCGGCCGACGAGCCCGCCCACGCCGCCCAGCGCCGCGACGGTGGCCGTCGCCTCGGCCGCGCTCTTGAGGGCCTCGCCGACCGGTCGCCCTTGGAGAACCTGGCCCGCGCCCTGAAGCGCCCCGAACGTGAGCCCAGCCGCGGCGCCGGAGGCGACCCCGCGGCCCACGGCCGTCTCGGCGAGCTTCGGAGCCAGCCGGGCCGCGAGCCGCGCGGCCTGGGCCTCCCCGGCGGCGGGGACGAGGAACGAGAGCGCTCCGAGCAGCTTCCCCGTCGTCTCGCGGTTCGCGGGCCCACCCGTGCGCGCGTAGAGGGCGCGCGCGGCCTCGATCGAGGGCGGCGTGCGCCCGAAGTGCTGCTGGTAGAACCGGACGGCCTCCTGGTCCGTCGGGCCGGAGGGCAGATGCCGCTTCAGGAAGCCGAGGACGCCCCCGCCGGACGGAGCCGGCCCCGGCGCGGCGGCGTTCGGCGCAGGAGGCGTCCACGCGTCCATGAGCCTGGGCGGCTCCGGCGCCTGGAAGGCGAAGTCCGCCGGCGTGAGGTCGCCAAGGCGCAGCGAGGCGAGGTCGGCCGCGTCGAGGAGCGTGCGCGCCCCCGCAGGCGCGGCCGCGACCTCGTTCGCGTCCAAGAGGCGCCGCTTCTGGGTTCGGAACCGGAAGGCCGACGGGTCGAGGACGGACATCGGAGCCTCCCTAGTAGGCGATGACGATGCCGAGCGCGTCGAGCGCCTGCTTGAGCTTCACCGGATCGACGCCCTGGTCCACCCAGGCCTGAAGGTTGCGCCGGACGTACTCGGAGCGCTGATCCGGCGGAACGCCGATGATCTTGCTGACGGCCTGGGGCGTCATGTCCACGCTCGCGGAGCCGAGGTTTGCCTGGAACTCCGCGCGGCGCTCCATGAGGTCCGTCAGGAACTGCTGCTGGTCCTGGCGGAGGCGCGCCCAGTCGAGCCCCATCTGCTGGGCGAACTGCCGGGCCTGCTCCTGGAGCTGCGCCTGCCGGAGCGCGGTGTCGGCCTGGAACTGCTGCATGGCGAGCGTCGGCCGGCCCTGGTAGAGGCCGGTCACTTGCGCCTCCTGGAGGCCGAACTGGCGGTTCGCGTTCAGGATGTCCTGGGCGGTGCCCAGGGCCTGGAGACCGAGGTTCGCCGCCTGGAGCGCCTGCGACGGTCGCGCGAGGGTCGCCTGGATGCGCTGCATGGCGACGTCCGCGCTCACCCCGTAGACGGCCTGCGCGTACTGGCTGTACGCGCTCACGATGGCCTGGTTCATGGCGCTGATGATGTTGCCGTAGTACGAGGCGTACGCCTGCTGCTTCTGCGTGAGCTGCTGCTGCGCGAGGTCGAGTTGCACCTTCGCGAGGATGCCGCTCTGCAGGAGCCCACGCCGCGACATGTCGGCGAGCAGCGCCTGCCGCGCCTTCTCCGCCTGGGCGTCGATGGCCGCGTTGATCGCGTCGAGCGCGGGCGCGTTCTGGCCGAACTGCGCCTGGAAGTACGCCTGGATGCCGGCGAGCGTCTGCTGGAACGTGCTCTTGAGCTGGTCGAGCATCGCCGCCGCGATCGCCTGCGCCTCGGCGTCCGACTGGCGGCTCGACTCGACGAACTGTCCGATGTATCCCGTCACGACGTTCGCGACGTTCTGGAGGATGTCGCCGCCCGTCTGCGTGGTCGTGGTCGTCGTCTGGCCGCCCTGCTGCGTGCCGGTGGTGGTCGTCGTCTGGCCGCCCTGCTGCGTGGCCCCCGTCGGCCCGGCCTGGCCGCCGTAGGTCGGCGACGGCGCGGGAACGGTTGCGGGGGTCTGGGGCTGCACCACGGCCGCCGTGCGCATGCTCGGCCCCGTGCTGGGCCGGACGACGCCGATGCCGGTGGCGCCCTCTCCGGAGGTGAACATGATGCCGCCCGGCCCGGCGCGATAGGAGAGCGTCGAGCCGGACGTGCGCGGACCCACGGTCGGCACCGACGAGGGCGGCACGCCCGTCACAGGCGCCTGGCCGGGCCGGCCGCCGGTGGGCGGCACGGGCGCCGGCCTCGGACGCCGGGGCCGGATGAGCGGCACGGAGCCGGGTCCGCCGGTGTCGAGGAGCGGGAACGAGGAAGCCATCGCGACCGCCTCCTTACGGGGTGAAGACGAGCCGCGCGCCCATCACAGCGGCCGCGTAGCTCGCGTCCGAGGTCTGCAGCGTGATCCAGACGTTCTGCTCGGTCGTCGGCATGGCGACGGGGCCCGACCGCCGCCATGTGAGGCTCGTCTCGGTGAACTGCACGGCGACGAGCTGTGCACTCGCCGTGCGCAGCGCCACGGTCGCCGTCGCGGCCGAGTTCCCCGAGAACGCGATCGCCTCGAAGGTCCAGGTGCCGCCCGCCGGCCACGCGCCGGGCCGCCAGCGGAGGTACGGCCCGATGTTCACGGGCGTGGTCGAGGTCGTCGTCGCGGCGGGATGCACCAGGAGGATCGGCACCAGGATCTCGCCGACGGCGAGCCGGTCGAGCCCGACCGAGTGCGCCTGAAGCGCCGATCCGGGCAAGGTGCCGTCCCGGAGCAGCTTCGACCCGTCGATCGGGCTCGGGAAGTTCTCGGGGCCGATCGCGTTGACGGCCGTCGCGATCCTGCGAAGCACGCCGGCGAGATACCCAGGGTTGAACCTGCCCTGCGGGACCGGCGTCGGCTCGAACCTCATGCGACCACCGACGGGCGCACGCCCAGGGGCTTCCACTCGAAGGTGATCGAGTGGACCTGCGTGCGCGCGCCCGGCCGTCCCTCCCCGATGCGCACGCTGAAGCGCCTGCCCGTGACCTGCGCGCCCGCCTGACCCGGGTAGAAGTGCAGGCTCTTCACCGAGCCGTCGTTCGGCACGGTCTGGGTGAGCCAGGCCGATAGCGGCCCCTCGTCCGTCCGGAAGGCGAGCTGCAGCTGGCCGTCCGCGCCGTCCGCGCGCGCCTGCACGATCACGCGGCGGAGGAACTTCGTCCACTCGGGGAGCCCGAAGTCGAAGGGCTTCGACTCCCACGCGTAGGGCACCGCCGCTCCGTCGTCCAGCACGCTGTCGGGCGAGTAGACCTGGCCGCGGGCCGAGTCGCCCATGAGGAAGACGTCGGCTCCGGCCTCCCGGAACGTCGCGAACGAGGAGACGGCCCAGGTCGGGCGGATGTCCCAGGCGTTGCGGAGCACGTCGAAGGCCCACACGTGGTCCGGGACGGAGGCGCTGCGCGAGGGCAGCGCCACGTAGAGCATCGAGTGCGCCGCGTCGAAGCCCGCGGCGGCGGTGTCCAGCCGGCGGTGGTTGAGGCTGTCCCAGTTGGCCTGGAGCCGCTGGGTCGCGAGGACCGGGGTGTTGAGGTCGGTGAACCAGACGCCCGAGTCGGAGACGAACGCGACGAGGTTGTTCACGACGACGAGCGAGTCGGGCGCCACGCAGCCGACGTCCGAGTGGATGCGCACCACGGCGAAGTTGTCCAGGTCGTCGCCTGTGACGGCCCACACGCTGTGGCGCTTCGTCACCACGAGCATGTCGGCGTACGGAAGAAGCCCCGTGATCTCGTCCCCGTCGTCCTTGGAGATGTAGATGTAGTTCAGCACGGGCCACGTGTTCACGTCGAGGTAGTCCGAGAAGAAGAGGGCCGAGCCGGCGGCCACCCACAGGCGGTTCTTGTGCACGCCGGCGACGACGAAGACGGGCGGGTTGCCGCCCATCGCCGAGAGCGTCGTTCCGTCGTACGTGCGCGGCGCGTCGATGCCGTTGCAGATGGAGAGGAGCCCCGCCAGCGTGGCGCCCCGGTACACGCCGCCCGGCGTGAAGTCGGACGCCAGGAGCGACATGGCGGGAGTGGCGTCGAAGGCGAGCGTCGCCTTGTGGATGAGCGGGTACGACGCCTGCTGCACGTCGGCCGAGAGCGTCGCGCGGAGCTGCACCCTCGTGTTCGCGGGAGACGCCAGCGAACCGTCCGCGTTCACGGCGGTCCAGGCGCTCCACGTGACGCCGTCCGACGACGACCGGCTCTGCCAGGAGACGGTCCCGCCCATGGAGGTATCCGCGTCCACGGCGAGGTTCCCCGAGGCGGGGTCCTGCGCCGTCGATACGTCGATCACGTCCGAGGTCCAGGTGCCCCGGACCAGCTCTTTGGCGGTCACGCTGATGCCCGTGACGGTCGGCGTCTTGGTGGTATCCGTCGTCGAAAGCGCGACCTGGATCTCGATGTACCGCTGCGGGCTGGTGATCGCCCCACCCGTCGCCCCGAGCGTCTGCCAGGCACCCCACGTCACGTTGTCCGCGGACGTGCGGGCCTTCACCGCGATGCTCGTCCCTGTGGGAGTGGTCGCCGTCACCGAGACCGAGGCCGAGGCGATTTCGAGCGCCGTGTCGATAACGGGCGAGGTCCAGGTGCCGGAGGTGGCGTATTGCTGCTGGACCTGAAGGCCGAGGATGAGCGTGGCGTTGCTAACCCCGGTTGCGGTCGGGAACACGTCGGTCGATGCCGAGTATACCGTCGTTCCGTAGGTGACGGTCGCCGCGAAGACGGTGCGGGCAGTTACGTTATTGCTGCCTGTATAGTCCGCGCCATACGTGCCAGCTGAGGTGTACACACACACCCGATAGGTTTGCGCATGGAGACGAACGGCAGACGCAAGGGGGAGAAGGGTCCAGGCGTTGGCGGTCGTGGTGCTGATAGCACCACCGGAGGCGACGAGTGCTCCCGAGGCATCGTAGATGCGAAGTGCGCATGATTGGCCAGATGTCGGTGGTTTGAACCAGACTCCCGTGACCCACAGGGGGAGGTTGAGCGTCAGGTCCGAACCCACGCACGCGAAGTTCGCGTAGGTGGCCACGGCCCAGCCGGGCTGATCGTTTACGGTCGTTCCACCGCTGTTCGCCTTGAGCGCCACGACGGATGCAGCCGCGTCGATGCCCGCATCGCCCGTGCCCTTCGTGAAGTCGGCCGTGGCGGAGTCCTGCACCTTGGTCGGCGCGAGCGTCACGTCCCCGGCGGAGGCCGTCGTCGAAGCCGAGCCCGCCACGGTGCCGCGCTGCCAGTCGGACTGGGTGTCGTAGACGAGGACGAGATGCGGGAGGTCAACGTAGAGCCTCCCGCCGACGCCGGCGAGCAGCCGCGCCGTGCCGTCGCTCCTGTGGAAGGCGAGGAGGCCGGCCACGCCTCCGGAGCTGTCGAAGGGCGCCGCGTAGCGGGCGCGCCGGCCGAGGCACGGCCGGATCGTCCCCTTCAGGCTCCGGTCCACGTTCTCGGAGAGCGGCGACTCGTTGTCGTTCAGAAGGTTCGGCGCGACGAGGGTGTTGAGGCCCCCGGACATGTCCACGAGCCGGGACGCCTGCCACTCATCCGTCCGCGCGGCCCTTCGAGCCATGCCGTCGAGCCTCCTTCACGCGGCGGAGCGGCGCGGGCTCCGGGTCTCGCGCAAGCTCCTCCGCGATGTCCTCCAGGTTCCGCCCCCGGTGCCACGCCGGCCCCCGGGAGAGCGCCTCCTGGCCGGCCTCGGAGCGCAGCCATTCGAGCACCTTCTTCCGGCGCTCGTCCGCCGAGAGCCCTGCGAGGTGCTCGCGGTTCACGACCAGTCATCCCTCAAGGGCCGCGGCCAGGAGGGCGCAGCGGCAGCCGCGAGGTCCAGGTAGTTCGCGGCCGCGCGCGGGCGCTCGGTGAGAAGCAGGCGCTCGCGCTCGAACGCGGCACGGCCCTGGAGGTACTGCTGGAAGTGCCGGTCCGATGCGGAGTCCCCGCTCTTCATGAGCGCCATGGCCGCCGCGTAGCTCACGAGCAGCCGGTGCCAGCGCTCGGGGATCGCCGGCTCGTCCGCGTCCGCGACGAGCTCCGGCAGGGTGCGGAAGTAGCGCATCTCCAGCGTCCCGGCGGCCGCCGGGACCGGCGCGAGGAGCGCCTGGCCCGACGCCGCGTCCCAGGCCCAGAGGGCGGGCGGGTCCCCCGGCGCAGTCGTAGGCACGGCGCTGTCGGCGATGAGAAGAAGTTCCGTCACGTCGCCCCGGCCGTTGCGCCAGTACGCCTGCCAGGGCGCGTAGAAATCGGCGGGAAGCGCGACGGACGCGGAGCCGGCGGGCACCGCTGCGGAGAACGCCGCCTCAGCGCGGGCGACGGCCGTCAGGTCCTGGAGTCCGTCGTTCGCGTAGCGGGTGAGCTCGGCGTCCGACCAGAAGCCGGCGCTCGGCTCCAGGATGAGCGCGCGCACCTGCGCGCGGATGTCCGCGAGTCGCACGTCCGGCACGCCTCCCTTCGCGTCAGGACTCCGGGGCTTCGGCCGCTTCGGCGGCGGCGCGGCGCACCTCGAAGGGGTCCGTGAACGTCTCGACCGTGAGCTTCGAGCCCAGGTAGTCGGAGTTCACGAGCACCTCCGCGACCGCCCTCGGGACCTTGACCATCTTCCCGACGGGCACGCGGAATCGGACGCCGTTCACGGCGCCCTCCACGTGGGTCTTCCAGCGGTTGAGCGGGTCGGGCGGGATGACGAGCGCGACCTCGCCCTCGGACTCGATGGCGGCCCGCGTGGCCTCCGGGCTCATCGGCTCGGGCTCGACGATCCTCCGTGTCCTCGGCACGCTATCCCTCCTCGTCATGGGCGCGGCGCAGCCCGGGGGCGGGACGGGCTCCCGCCCCCGGCTGCGTCACGATCAGGCGCTCGCGGTGCTCTCGATGCGGACGATCGCCGACTCGTTGAGGCGGACGCAGGCGTACATGACCTTCCAGCCGACCGTGTTGAGCTGGTCGAGGGGGTCGGACGTGCCGCCCGAGCCCGCCGGGTGGACGATCACCCTAGGCTGGGCCGCGCCCTGGATGAGCGGCGTGCCGAAGGCCTCCTTGCCGAAGACGATCGTCCCGTAGACGTCGGCGGCCGGAGTCCCTCCGCCGGCGCCGGCCCAGATGGGGGCCTGCGTCGTCTCGATGAAGCGTACGCCGTGCAGCCGTCCGAGCTCGCCGCGGAAGATGTTCTGCGGGTTGGCGTACTTGTTGGCCTCCAGCCACTCCGTGTCGCCCTGGAGGTCGTAGACCACGGCCGGGTGGACGATGGCGACGTAGTTCTCGCCGTCCACGGGCGGCACGTTCGCAGCGGCCAGCTGCCGGCGGGCCTTGCGGACGAGCGCCCCGGAGATCGGAGCCGTCACCTGGTTCCGCGCCGTCGCGGTGCCGCTGTAGATCACGTTGGTGCCGGCGGCCAGGACGTCGCGGATGAGCGTGTCGATGGTGAGGGCGGCCTGCTCGCCGTGCACCCGCGTGATCTCCGTGATGACCGGGTCGATCCCCGCGAGGTCGAGCACGTCCGAGACGGCCGTGTAGTCACCGTACTGCGCGAGCGTGGCCGTGTAGGTCGTGATCGACACCGAGCGGCCGGCCGGCGGCTGGCCTTCGGTCAGGGGAGTCGTCGCGGCCGGGTAGCTGTTGAAGCGGCGGATGTTGATCGTGTTGCCGCTCCTCTTGGGCACGGTGTCCTTGCGGCTGAAGCGCTCCAGCACCAGCTCCGGCAGGAACCGCGAGAGGAGCGCCTTGTCGTAGAAGGTGGCCTGTTCGGCCGTGAGTGCGGTCAGCGTGTTCGTGGCCACTTACGTCACCTCGCTCAGATCTCGACCTTCTCTCCGCGCAGGACCTTCTCCACGAGGCGCTGGAACTCGGGCGAGGTCGGGTCCATCGACTCGATGGAGGTCCGCCCTCCGCCCCTCGTGCCCGTGTCGGCGGCCTTCTGACTTCCGGCGCGCAGCTGCCGGAGCACGGCCTGCTCGCCGGCCTTGCGCACGGCCTCGCGCGTCATGAGGAGGTACGCCGTCTCCAGGCTGATGGCCTCGCCCGTCTCGTCGGCGCGCTGCTGGGCGTAGGCGAGCACGGCCTCGTGGTCGTAGGGCGGAAGGCCGTCGGAGCCGTCGTACTTCCTGGCGAGCCTCGCACCCTCGGCGGCGAGCCGGGCCTCGGCGGCCTCGCGCTTCGCGCGCTCGGCCTCCTCGCGGGCCCGCACCACCTCGCGGGCCGTGGCCTCGTCCATGCCGCGCTCGACGAGCTCCTCGACGCTGCGGCGGCCCATCTCGGCGAGCACGGACTCGGGGTCGTAGCCGGCCGCCTCGAGGGCCTTCGCGGCGCGGATGTAGCGGGCGTTCTGGCGCTCCCACTTCTCGCGCTCGGCGGCGAGACGCTTCGCGAACGCCTCGGGGGTCCAGTCCGCGGCGGGAGTCTGGTCGGCTTGCTGGTTGGTCGCCTGCTTCTCGGTGTCGGCAGCGTCCGCTTGCCCCTCCCCGGCGGCGGGGGCGGATTCGACGCCCGACTGGGGCTCCACGAGCGGTTCCTCTGCCATGTCGTGTCTCCTTCCTGCGGCCGGCGGCGGCCCGGCCACGCTCGACGCCCGAAAGTTCCCGCCCGGCGGCGGCGGGGTGGTTCACGCCCGGATGGATGGTCTCACTTCGGCTTCTTCTTGCCGCGCTTCTTCGTCTTGCGGGCCACGGCGTCACGCCCCTTCTCAGTCGCCGTAGGTGACGACCCCGGCGATCCAGTCGATCTGGTACTCGCGCGTCACGTCGATGTCGTAGCGGTGGAGGACCTCCATCGTCACGGTCGCCCATTCCATCACCCGGGCGTCCGTCTCCTCGGCCGTGTAGGCGCGCGGGTTGATCTCCACGGCGTGCTGTCGCACCCATGCGGAACGCCCTCGCGCGAGGAGGATGGGGTCGTCGATCTCGATGCGCTCGCGCGCGGTGTCCATGCGGGCCACGTCACTTCGGACGTGACCGCCGGCCGGACGTCCGGCGCTTCGTCTTGGCCGTCTTCTCGCCGCCGTAGATGATGCGCTCGGCGCGGCGGCGGATCGCCGCCTTCTCCTCGGCGGTGAGCCCCTGCGCCTGGTTCAGGCGTGCGAGGGCGTTCCGCGCGTGCGCCTTGTCCGGCATGGGGAAGCGCGCCCGCGTGCGGCCGCCTCGCGGTCCGGGCGTGGTCTCCACGATGGTCGCGGAGCGCATCCGCTCCTCGGCCGTGAGGCCGCCCGAGGGGCGGCGGGCGCCCGGAGCGCGCTCCGGCACGCGCTTCGGGACCTTGGTCCTCACCTTGGTCGTCTTCGCCTTCCTAGCCACCGACGACGCCTCCTTCCGGGGTGGGCGCCTGGCCTCCGCCGAGCGCCGCGAGGATGTCCGAGGGAACCGGCAGGCCCGCGGCCTGGGGCGCGGGCGCGGGCGCGGGCGCGGGTTGAGCCCGGCGCGTCTCCAGGATCGCGTCCTTGGCGGGGAAGATGCGGCTCGGGATGGCGAGAAGCGCCTCCTGCGCCGTGATCACCCCGGCCTTGTGCAGGTCGAGCGCCAGTTGCGTCTGGGCGCTCATGTCGAAGAAGTTGCCGCCGTGGAGCGCGATCTCCACGTCGTACTCCTCGTCGGCGAACTCCTCGCCGCGGAACTCGACGGGCTCGCCGCCCTTGCGCTGGACCGTGCGGGCGGCCTTGAAGAGGTCCGGCTCCGTCCAGAAGGCGAACCAGAGCCGTCCGACGTCCTCAAGCCATGCGTGCGCCCTCGCGATCACGGGCCGCATGAGCACGGCCGCCGCCTGTTGCAGGTAGGCGATCGCCGTGGCGTTAAGCTGCGCCGAGGGCGCCTGCCCGGAGATGGCGTCGAGCACGCCCATGCCCTGGCGGGTGCGCTGGACCAGGTACTCCAGCGTCTGCATCACGGCCGGGCTCGGAGATGGCGGCTGGAGATACCCGAGCCCGGGTCCCGTGCCGGGCGAGTTGTCGATGAGGAGGAGCGAGCTGTCGCCGGGAATCCACTGGACCCCCGGCGGCAGCGCCCCCGCCTTCGCGAACCGCTGGGGAAGGCCCGTCATCTGCGCCGAGTTGATGAGGAAGCCGAGGAGCCGGTTCACGGCCCTCTGGTTCGGGAGCAGCTGCTCGAACTCCGAGAGGCCCCAGAACGACTTCCGGCGCGGATACCAGCGGAGCGCCGTGAACGGGTAGTACCCGTGCTCGTAGATGCCCTCGGTGTAGCGCAGGAGCAGACCCTGCGCGGCGACCGCGTGGTTGAGCCTGCCCGACTCCCGCCACCAGAGGCGGATGCGAAGCCCGACCTCCGGCCGGTCGAGGTTCTGCTGCGGGTAGATGCGAAGCGCCGCGTCCTGGGGCGGCGAGGGCTCCAGGTCGTCAACGCTCGTCCCGACCCTCCTCGCCGAGTCGCGGTAGAGCTCCCGCAGCTCGGCGATGGGCACCTCGTCCGCCACCAGGATGTACGGCTGCCGCTGGATCTGGGGGATGGAGCCGTCGCCCGGGAAGAAGTTCTCCGGGTCTACCTCGACCATCTCGACGCCGCCGTTCCAGAGCGTGCCGGCCTTCTTGCTCCCGCCGGAGAGGTCGGGGTTGAAGGCGACCTGCACCACGGCGGTGCCCATGAGCGCCGCCGTGCGCAGGACGGAGTCGTAGAGCTCGGACATGGCCGCCTGGTCCCACTGCCAGTCGGCGGCGACGTTGAGCACGCCCACCTTTTCCGCGCTCACGCCGGGGGTCCGCGGCGTGAAGACGATGCGCGGCTCCTCCGAGGCGATGATGGCGACCTTGCGCTCCACGAACTCCCACACCATGTTGAGCACAGGCTGCGGGAACGTCGGGGGCGTGGACGCCGGCCACTGGCGCGCCTGCCAGAAGCGCTCGGCGAGCCGCCACTGCGCGAGGAGCCCGAGCTGGTCCTTCTGGCGCCGAGCCTTCTCGTAGGCGTCGCGGATCCGGGAGAGAGTGGCCTCGTTCCGCGCCAACGGTCACGCCTCCTCGTCCGGCGGGGCAGGCTTCGGACGCGGCCAGAGCGCGGCGAGGTCGGGCGAGAGGATGCTCGGCTCCGGCTCGTGCTGGAGGTTGACCTCCGGCGTCCGGATCGCGGCGGGCACGCTGCGGCGGTATGCCTCGCGGCCGAGCCAGAGGCCCGCGAGCACGGAGGCGAGGGAGAGGAGCGAGGCGACGACGAACGTCAGGCCGAGTCCCAGCGTAGCCAGTCATCCTTTCGGGGCGGGTTGGTGTCCGTGAGAGCGAGCCTCTGCATCGCGCGCGCGCGGATCTCGCGCCACTCCTCCGGCGTCGGCTCGCGCCGCGGAGCGGTCGCCGCAATCGGGCGGCTCATCAGCGCATACCGCACCTCGTCGTACACGTGGTCCTCCTGGCCGGTGTCCACATCCTCCGGACGGTGCCGGTCGAGCACGAGGCTCGGCACCGTGCGCCAGAAGTGCAGGCAACCCGTCGAGACGAGGAGCATCGGCCGGCCGTCGGCAGAGGGCCTGAGCCGCTGGTGCAGCTGCATGGCGCCGGCCAGCCGGTCGTGGTCGCCGGGGCGCCAGGCGACTCCGGCGCGCAGGAACTCCTCGGCAACGCTCGGCCCGCCCGTCTGCGCCTTGGCGAAGATGGCGGGGTCGGCGACGCCGTAGGCGACCCGCTCTCCACGCTCGGCCTCCAGGATCCTGCGCGCGACCTCGGCCGGCGTCTCCTGCGAGCCCACGTCGGGGCGACCGCCCCAGCCGTATAGCTCCCGGTATCGCCAGAGCCGACCGTCCTCGTCCACGGCATACCAGCCGACGCTGTACGGCCGCGCGTAGCCCCAGTCGAGCGCGCGGAACCGCGGCCAATGCTCCGGCAGCGGCCATGGCTCGAAGGCGTGTACCTCGCGTGACAACTCGGGAAACGCGAGGCCCTCCGCGACGTCCCAGGAGCCGTCGAGGAGAGCCCGCCGCAACATCTCCGGCAGCTCCTGGAGCCGCGCGACGTAGCCTGGGTCGATGTGCGGGTTGTCCTGCACGAGCGACGGGATGAACCGCCGCGTGCGTCCGGTCTCGGGGTCCGTGTAGCGCTCGCCGGGCGGCGCGACGTCGATGAACCGGGCCCTGACCCACGCGTGCCCAGGACCTCCGGGGTTCGTGGCCGCACGCAGGATCGGCCGCAGGCCCGGGATCGTCGTGCGAAGCCGCGAGAGCAAGAGGCCGAAGACGTCCTCCGGGAACTGCGTGAGCTCGTCGATCACGAGCATGTCGAACTCGGCCGACTGGTACCGGAGCGCATCTTCGTAACGCTCCGCGTAGCCGAACTGGATGGCGGAGCCGTTCGGCCAGCGGAGGACGTGCCGGCTTCCGTCGTAGGCGGCGGCGCGGCCGAGCATCGGCAAGAGCCGGCGGATGACGCTCATCTCCAGCTCGGGGTACGTCCGGCGCACGAACAGCACGTGCGCGCCCGGAACCTGCTCTGCGCGCAGGAGCGCTCGCATGATGAGCGCGTCGGTCTTGCCGCCGCCCGCGGCGCCGCCGAACAGCACCTCGTCCTCCTCGGCGGCGAGGAACTCGGCCTGCCGCGGCGTTGGCCTCCAGATCATGTGCTCACGCCGGCGGCAGGAACCGCACGCCGCCTCCGAGCGTGATGGCTCCGTCGAAGCCTAGGTAATAGGTGGTATCCGCGTCCACCGGCGGCGTACCGTTGTTGAGGTAGGCCGATGCCACCGCCGCGATCTCCGAGGCGGTGCGGGCGCGGGAGGAGATGCGGAGGAAGTCGATGTTGCAATCTGCATCGCCATCCCACCCCGTGTTCAGACCAAAGTTCGTAGGCAATCCCACGCTCGGATCATAGCTGTTGTTGGTTGCGACCTGTGACCCATTGACGTAGACGGTCAGAGACGGCGCGCTCCAAACCAGCGCGACGACGTACCACGGGCCGACCGACAGCACGCCACTTGCGGAAATAGGCCCCGAGTTGCTGAGCCCGAAGTCCCAATGCACAGCCCCGGATGCGTCCGTGAAGAAGTCAAATCGGCCACTATTCAGCGCGCCGGTGAGAATATCGTTCCAGTTGTGCAGATTCAGCATCTGGAGCGAGAGCTCGATCGTCCCCTGCTGCGGGTTGAGCACCCCCGCCGTGGGGATGGTCAGCGTCTCGGCAGCGCGGCTGGTATCCACATAGGTCGTGGCATAACCCTTGCGTTCAAACTGCACGCCGTCCACATCAATTGTCGCCGGAGAAGGCGTGACCCACTGGCTGATGTGGATGTAGACGTACTTGACCAGGCCGGTATTGTTTGTCCAGGTCAGCGCCCAACGAGTCCATGCAGACGGGATGTCCAAGGCGCCCAGGCTGCTAAGCCATCCACCACCATCGCCACCGACCACTTGGCCGGTCGCGTCCAGTATCGCCAGCGTACCCTTGCCACTGCCCTTAACCCATGCCGAGACCGTGATCGTCTCGTTGGGATTCACGGTGAAATATGCGCTGGTCAATGGCCCTCGAAAGTCACTTGTGTCCGCCGCGACCCAGCGCATGAAGGACGACCCGACGAAGCCGCCAGCGGATAGGCGGCTCAGCGTGCCGGAGTTAAATCGCGCCCTCCAACCGGTCAGGTCGATCTCGAACGACGGATTGGCGACCTCATTCGTCGTCCTCTCCTCCACCCACAGCCCCATCCGTCCGGCGATGGTCTCGAACCGGGGCTGACCTGCAGCGACCTGCTGGCCGCTCGTGAGGTAGGCGACGGAGGGGCGGGAGAAGGTGGGGGGTGTGGACGTGGCGAGGGCGATGTTGCGCGTGATGGTGATCGCGGCCATGACTATCCGCCCAAGGCCTCGATCGCGCGCTTGACCTCGGGGGTGACGACGATCTGGAGCGGCGGCATCTCGGGATCGCCAGCGAGCGGCTGGGTAGGCTTGCCAAACCCGCGGTCGAGCAGCGCTTCGGCGGCCGCGATGCGCGCGCGCTCATGCTGCCCGTGCAGCATGATGTCCACAAGCGTCTCGATCGCCCGCGGCGCCCACTGGCGCGCCAGGGCCTTGACCTCCGCGACGCCCTTCGGCATCCCGCCTGGGTTCCCGCTCACCCCCTTGGGAAACGGCCGCCCCGGCGGGCGGCGCGGCTGCTGCTCAGGGGTGCTGCCATCAGCAAGCATCGCTGCGACCTCCTTTCCGCCGCGTCACTCCCGCCGCCACTCGTCGAGGCCCGGCGCGGCGATGGCCTTGGTCCGGCATGGACGAGGAGGAGATGAGGGGGATCGCCGGGCCCCGGCGGGTGACGGCGAGCGCACGCCGCCCACGTCCGTGCGGCGCGCTGCTTGAGCGCGGTGGGCGGGCTGCTCCGGCGCTACGCGCCTCCGCGCCCGCTAGCATTTTGCGCGTCGTCGGTGTGAGTCGGCGAGGATCTTGCAAACCCGCACCACTACTGCGTTTGCGCGACAACCGAAGGTCAGGGAACGTCAATTTCGCGGAAAGCCGCGTCGCTACTGCGTTCGCGGTGTAAGAAATCCGATGAGGCTTGGCCATTGACCCCCTTGCAATCATGCTAGGTCCCTGCTATGATAAAGCCACAGCCCCGGAGGGGGATGATCTTTGGTGGTCGTTGTGATCCCCGGCTCGGAGGACCGCCGCAAGAAGTCCTGGGCCAAGCACCTTGAGGCGGTCGATCGCAGTAAGACGAACGGCTACGCATTCGTCGGCAGCTGGCTCCGGCGCGGAGAGCGCGCGGACCTGCAAGTCGGCGCGCATGTGCTCCTGTACGATGAGCCAGGCTCCATCAAGAACTGGACCCCGCATGTGCGCTTGCTGCGCGTCGCGGCGGACGGATCCCTCTCCAACCTCCTTGACTACCACGGGGCGGTCAACGAGCGCTCCTGGGCGCTGGCCGTGCGGGACCGTATCGCGGAGGTCCTGGCGGAGACGCAGGCGGAGCAGGCCGGCACGACGGACGAGATCGACCTCTCCGCAGTACCGACAGAGGCATTGATCCGCGAACTTCAGCGGCGGGGCGTGCAAGCGAACGCCCCCGCCTGACGATGGCCGGGCGGCTCCCGGCCGAAACGGGGCAATGCCCCGTCGCGGGAAGCCAAAAGCGCCGGCCGGGGCGCGGCGGGAGTGTGATTTACGTTGGCACTTCTTACGAAGTGCCGACGGCCCCGCGTGATGCGAGAGGAGGGGCGATGCGATGGAGTCGGAGTACGGGCGGCGCGCGCGGGAGGGCGTCCGCTGCTGCGGGTGCGGCCGCGCTCCCGGGTCGGGCGGCGAACTTGCAGCACTATGGGAGACGTGCGACATGTGCGGCCAGTGGGTCTGCCGGGCGTGCCTGCGCCGCCTGCTTTCCTGGACCGGGAGGCTGGTGGGCGGATACTGCGCCAGGTGCGCCGAGGGGGAGACCGCCCGCGTCGCCGCCGTGGGCGCGAAGCTGACCTTCGTGCCCGTCGAGAGGTCTGAGTGACCGTCCGACGAGCCCGCCTGCCGGGGACGAGGGAGGCGTACTACGCACAGGGGCTTCTGCACAACCCGCCCGTGCGCCTCCAGAACCTCATCCTCGACATGCTCCGCGACGCTGCGACGGTCTAGATGCGGAGGTGCAAGCAGATGCCCACGACGACCGTATGGCTATCCACGACGCTCCAGGAGGCCCTGGACGCGCGCGCTCGGGAGGGCGAAGGGAAGTCCGGTCTCATCGCCCGTGACCTGGAGCGGTACTACACGCTGCTCCAGGACGAGCTCCGCACGGTGCAGCTCAGCGAGGCCGAAGCCGGGCTCATCATGCACGCCATGATGGGCACCCTGATGGAGCCGATGAGCTACCGCATGCTCTGGGCCGAGGTCGCCGACGACGCGCGGCTCAACGGCGCGCATGAGGAGTTCGGCCTCACCCAGGAACAGGCCGACGACCTCGCCGGCCGGCTGCGTGACATGACGCCGGGCCAGATCATGGCCATCGTCGATGCGGTCGAGCGGGCGTGGCGGTCGCATGGCGACTGGCGCGAGGCGGTTCGGAGTGTCGGCCTCGTGCGTTGAACGCTCTGGGGGGTGCTCGCGGACAGACGGAAAAAGGCCCCGCCCATGAGTGGAGGGCCTGTCGGCGGTCGCCGCGCGCGACCTCGCGCGGTACTACGAGCTCCTGGGGCGGGGGCTCGACCGGGCGGCCGAAGTGGTCCGCCCGGCGGACGTCACCGCCCTCGCCCGGGCCATCGAGGAGCGGGGGTCCCTCACGCTCCTCGACCTCGACCCTGGCCTCGCCGAGCGCCTCCGGTTGCTCGACCCCGCCGCGCTCGCGGCGGTGATCGACGCAGCCGAGCGCGAGGTCCTCGCCGTCCGCGAGGGCCGGCCCATAGTGTAGAATCAAGCAGCAGGGTAGCTGGAGCAGAGCGACGGGGGCCGTCACCGACGGCCCCTTCGCTTTAGGCACTCTCCTCCTCGGCGTATGTAGCCACGCCGCGGCGCCGGAACTCCGTGAGCGCCCGGCGCACGATCTCCCGCCGGTACGCGCGAACGGTGGATTCCTCGTACCCGATCTGCCGCCCCACGTCCGCCGCGTCTCGACCGGCGAAGTAGTAGAGCTCCATCACGCGCCGCAGCAAGGGCCGGTGAGCGAGCGAGGCGTACACCGCCTCGATCGCCCCGACGACGCGCCTCGCGCGGTCGTACTCGGGGTCGTCGGCCAAGAAGCGCGCCCGGAGGCGCTGGAACTGCCCGTACATGCGGTCCATCGCGTCCGGCGGCCGCCACACTCCGGAGGCCATGGGGTGGTCGCCGTCGGGCCAGCGCACGGGCGCGTACCCGGCCGCCTTCGCGGCCTCGGCCTCCGCCCGCCGGTAGGCTTCCTCCACATACCGCTTGTACTCGCGGTACCGCCGGAGGTCCGCCTCGACGGCCCGCCTGACCTCGTCGTCCGGCGCCCTCTCGCGCGGCCGCCGACCGCGCGCGCTCACGCCGTCTCTCCCCCGTGCCAGCGGGCGAGGTCCTTCTCCGCGATGGGCGCCCCGCGTAGCAGCAGCAGCACGCACGCGTCGCAGATGCGCACGTGCCGCCCGATCCCCGCAAACCGCATGTCGACGAGCCTCCGCGCCTGCCGCGCGCACGCGTCGCATCCGCCGGGCCCGACCACCCGGAGCGCGATCGGCTGCGGAAGGGGCCCTGGTGCCATCGGGCCCGTCCGCCAGGTGTTCGGCCCCGCGCCCCGCACGTGCCGCGGCTTCACGCCGACTCCTCCTCTTCGCCGCCGAGGAGCCGGACCTCGACCTCGACCCGCTCGTCCGCGGCCTTCCCGGCCCGCGCAAGGCGCGCCTCGATCCGCCGCACCTGGCGGTCGTCCACCCACACGATCCCGTTCAAGCCGTCCTCGACGGACTTCACGTAGTTCGAGAGATCGCCCCGGCCGCGCCTGCGGACGTACACGACCATGCGCAGCTCGACCGGGCCCTCGACGGGCTCGCCGCGGTACGCCTCGCGCGCCGCCCAGCCGACGGCGCGCTCGTACTCCAGCGTCTCGCGCGGCGTGTACGCGCGCGCCGAGCGCCGGCCGAGCGCGATGCGAGGCCGGGCCTTGGCGACCGGCCGCCCGGGCACCGTGAACCGCGCGATGAGCTCGCCCGTCACGCCGTCTCACCGCGCTTGTCCCGCATGGGCTCCGCGACGAGCCAGCGATGGTCAGCGTCCCAAACAAGCGGGACCCGCATGCCGGGCGCGTAGCCGTGCGCCCGGACGGCCCGCATGAGGCTCGCGCCACTGAGGACGACCTGGCGCGACTGGCCGACTTTCAGCCGCGTCGCGGCGTAACCTTCCTCCGCGCGGGCGGCGAGCGCGAACACAAGGCGCCGTCCGGCGAAGCCGACGCGGATGCGCGCGCGTTCGGGGGCTCCGCCGAGGAGCGCGTCCGCAGCGTCGGCACTCAACCGCAACTGCCGCGCGAGCACCGAGACGTACACGCCGCCCCGGATCCCGCGCCGGTCCGGACTCACCCATTCGACCGCGAGCGACGTCCGCACCGGCCGCGTCTCCTCGGCGATGCGCCTGTCTAGCGGATCCGGGGCCGCGCGGGCGCGAAGGTCGGCGGCCGATGGGAGCTCGACGATGCGTTCGTCTGCCGCGGCGCCCAGCACCGCGCGCAGCTCCCGCATGCGCGCGTCGTGCGCTGGCGTGCCGCGGCGGGGACCGGACGGGCTCACGGCGACTGCTCCCCCTCTCCGCGGCGACTCGGTCCGCCGAAGCTCCGCCAAGTCGCCCACTCCGCCAGGCGGTCCATCACGCGAGCCCCGAAGCGGTCGCGGACGGCCTCGGGCGATAGGTTCGTCGTGACGACCGTCGTCCGACGGTTCCCATGACGGCGGTAGAACAGCGCGTCCCACTTCGCGCGGTCCCTCGCGTCGTCGGTCCCAAGGTCGTCCACCACCAGGACCGGAGTCGTCGCAAGCGCAGACCCCCGCACGTCGCGAAGTTCGACGCCTGCGAGGGCGTCCGCGGCGTATGCCCATAGCGGCTGGATGCCCGTCTCGTCTGCCAGGTAGCGCGCCGCCGCCACGGCCGCCCACGACTTTCCCACGCCCGGAGGCCCCGAGAGCACAAGGCACGTTCCCCGTAGACTCCGGACCCCGTCCCGCTCGACCACCTCCGCCTGAGCCCAGGCAAGAGCGGCCTCCGCCGGAGCGTGGAGCTTCCGCGCGAGGTAGTGCGCCTCCCAGAGCCGGGCGGGCGCTCCCATGCGCTCCACGCGAAACTGGCTCTCGGCCTCGCGCTCCCTCCAGTCGAGCTCGTCCTCGCTCCCGCACCCGCTTTCGCGAATGCGCTTCTGCCGCGCCGCCTCGTGCGCTGCCCACATGGCCCGCAGGGCATCCCCCAGCCCGCGTTCGTCGAGGCGGTCCCGCCTGATGTAGGCCTCCAGCCAGTCGGGCGTCCCAGCGACCGCCTCCCGGGCGAAGCCCGTCAGGGCCTCGCCGATCGCCACCGGGTCACCGCCCCGCCGCTCCACGACCGCCACCGGCTCCACCTCCTCGCATCAGTGCCCGCAGGTCCTCGGTTCTCCCCTCGGGCGGGACGTCGGCGAAGTCGCCGACTCCGTCCGCTGACACCGCCACCTCGTCCATGTCCTCCCACCGCCGCTGGTTGAGGTACGTGGCCGGGTGTGGGATGTACTGGCCGCCATCCCGGCGCCACTGCGGGCTCGCGCGCTGACGAGCCACCGCCGCCAGGATCTGCTCCACGAGGTCGGGCGACGGCGAGAGCCGTAGCCACGCCTGCAACGCCTTCGGCCGCGCCACCTTGCGCGGGTACGCGGCCCAGAAGCGCGCGAAGTCGGCTGGCTCTTCGCCCCTGCGGCGACGAGCCGAAGCCGCCGAAGCCGGCAAGGGGGGTAGGGGGGTGTAAGGGTTAAGGGAGTCAGGAGTCAGGTTAAGGGAGTCAGATGGGCCGGACTCATGCTGGTCCGATGCATGTGCGGTGCTGGAATCGGACGTGTCTGGTGCTGGTACAGTGCTTGCACCATGCATGTCAGGTGCCGGGATGACGCTCGCAGGTTCCTTGATGTGGGGCGTCTGGTGCTTCTTGAAGTTGACCACCTGGATGTAGCGCGCGCCGGCCACCTCGTAGCGGAGGATGAACCCCGCCCGGTGGAGAGCCCACAGGAGACCGTCCACGTCGCACTCGTCGTAAGGCAGGACCTCGACCTTGATCCGCTTGGGCCTGTCCTCCAGGCGGCCTTCGCGGTCTGCGAGTGTCCACAGGCCCGCGAAGAGGAGCCGTGCGAGCGGGTCCAGCGACGCAAGGTCCTCGTTCTTGAAGAACCCAGGCTTCAGGCTGCGTGCGCGCGCCACTAGAGCGTCACCTCCCACTTCCGCTTCCGTGCCGAGTCAGGCACGTCCGGTTCCCCGAACGGGACCTGACTCACGACAAGGCCAGCCTCAACTGCGCCATCTCCCTCTCCATCCTCAAGACGGCGAGGTCGCAGAACCGGCGCTCGATCTCGATGCCGATCGCGCTGCGGCCGCCCTTCAGGGCTGCGATCAGCGTCGTCCCGGACCCGACGAAGGGGTCGAGGATCACATCGCCAGGCCGCGTGTACTGCGCCACGAGCCATTCCACGTGCCCAGGGTTGCGGTGGCAGGGGTGGTCGTTTCCTGGATCTCGCTGGCCCCGGCTTGACGACGTGAACTCGCCGGGCAACACCCTCTGCCCGGGCCGGGTGCCGGGAAGGTAGCCCTCGCCGAAGACGTAGGCCACGTCTGCCCCGGCCATCAGGGTTCCGTTGAACCTCGTCGGCGGCGTGTACCGCAGCCAGCAAGCACGCAGGAACGGCAGCCCTGTCGGCACAGCTGCAAGAATGCGCGGGTCGCTGTCGCACCCGAGGTGGACGATCACTCGCCGGAACCTCGCGAAGTGGACAGCCACGGAGGCGAAGAGGCCGTACGGGTCGTCGGAGCCCGGAAGCCGCGGATCGGCATTCGGCCAGACGGGGTCCGTCAGGATGACGTCGGCCTGCAGCTCTGGTAGAAGTTCGCGGGCGTCGCCGTGGTAGATCGCGTACGTCTTCCCGGCTACTTCCGCTCGCCAGTAAGCCTCCATCGACCTCACCTCAAATCGCCTCGGGCGGCGCGGGCGACATAGATTGCGCCGGATCCGCACCGCGCCGCCCAAGCTCTGCAAATCTGCTCGGGCGGCCGTCCCGGTCCGATTGGCCGCGTCCGGCAACGCTCGGTGTCCACTACCCGGCGCACCGGCCGCCCGAACCTCTCAAACCCTCGCCGCCCGCCCCCCGACCTGCGGACGGCTGCCGCAGTCTGGCACACCCCGGGCCCGTGCTCATCCCGCTGCGGCTCCCGCACTCCGTTAGTTGTCATCGTCGGGCCCCAAGAATTTGGCCTCTATCGCCCGCTCAATTTCCGCGAGCGCGGAAATCGCGACCCGGAATGCGAGCGTGAGTTCCGGGTGCTCATGCAGGTACAGCGGTTCTGTCGTCGTTACCCGCTCACGCAGTTCCGTACCGCGCCTCTCGATCACGCTGATCTGCATCGTCGCGTAGGCGAATGTGCCTGGGTCGGTGCTGGGCTGCACCATTACGGTGTACGGCAGCAATTTCCGTCGGACGACGCGCCATTCGCGTGTGCGATCAATGCGCTCGCTCGCCGCTTCGGTCATGCGGTCTCACCTCTGGTGCCCAGCACCGCGTCCGCCTTCGCGATGGCGGAGCGGGCTGCGTCCTGCGCGTGATCGAGCACGTCAGGCTCATCGCGGCACAGTTCCAGGGCCGAAGCGCACTCCTCTAGCGCATCGCGCGCCTCGGCGAGGCTGTCCTTGAGCCGGTCCACGGCTCTGTCCAGGCACCACAAGCAGTAGTAGTCACGTCCGAGCGTCCTGCCTCCATGCGGCTCGCTGTAGTGGTCCCCGCAACCGGCGCATAGGTACTTGATGTCATTGGACATCGCCGGTCTCGCCCTCCACCGCAGCGCTGCCCAGCACGGCGTCAATCTTGGACATGACGATGCGTGCGATGTCGTTAGCTCTGGGCAGCCAGGTGGCCGAACCCATTGCGGCTGCAAGTCGCCACTCAATTTCCGACAGCGCCCCCCGCGCCTCGCGGAGGGCGTCCGTCAGGGTATCGTGCCGGTTCAGGGCGGCGGCGATGGCTTCTGCGTCTGTCTGCCCGACCGACGGCACCGGCGACTGCCCAGGCTTATCGACCCATCCCACGCAGATGGCGATCACCCGCCCGGTCGCGTCCACGACATGCCATGTGTCCTCCTCGCCCAGGCGGTACCAGCGGCGGGCGTCGACCGCCTTGACGGGGAGCTTGATCCCGTAGTTACCCATCCCGCTTCGCCTCTCCCAGCTCGTCGTAGGCGCGGACCAACTCCTCCAATGGGATGGCGAGCCACGGACCACCCTCGCGCCGGACCAGCACTGTTGAGCCGTCGATGTTCGTGCTCACCTCGTAGCGGATTCCGTCCTCCCGCTCGGCGGAGGCGAGCCCCTGGCGGAGGAAGAACGTGCGCGGCTTGTACATCCTCGCGTCGATAGTGACGGCGACGTGTTTTGGATCGCTGTGTTCGGTCATCACACACGCCTCCTCTCGATCCACGGCTCTGCATCAGCGCTTGCCTCCTCGGGCTCGAACCAGCAGTCATGGATTCGCTCGCGTACCGTGATCTGAAAGCCGCCCGACTGGAACGACGCGGTCACGCGCGGCTCTAATTGCGCGCGCTGCTCCGGAGTCAACTCAATGCGTACGGTGCGGTAGCGCGGGGGTACGACCTCGTTGAACCATGCGAGGTGACGCTCAACGTCCCCCAAGTCTTGCAAGACTACAGTCAGCACACGCGGCGCGCGCTCACTCACCGGCGGTCGCCTCCCCTCGCGCCTTGGCCAGGGCGGCCTTCGCGCGGGAAAGCTCGCGCATCGGGAGGTAACGCCCGTACTTGAGCACGATTTCATCCAGCGCCTCGTATAGATCCGGCGCTGCGGCGATCAGGTGTGCGTCCTGCGGGTTCGCCGTGCCGACATGTACAAGCAGGTCGGGCTCGCCTTCGTCGGCGTACTCACCGGCCACGACGACGAAGTGCGCATCACTAAAGCCCGGACGCACACGCCACGGCCCCGGCGTCCACTTCTTGTGGTCACTCATCCCGCTCCGCCCCCTCCAGCGACGCGAGGTATGCGTCCACGGCCTCAGTCAGCTGACCCGGGCCGTAGTGGCCCTTCCGCCAAGCCACTGCCGCCTCCACGACGCGCTCCAGGGCCTCGATGTGGGC
>JASBVS010000010.1 GCA_029960955.1 Bacillota bacterium | reverse complement strand
GGCGGCGGTCCTTCTCGTTCTCCTGCTGCTCGCCGCCCTGCCCAGCGGCTACGTCCTGCTGGAGCCGGGCCCGGCCCCGGAGGCGTCGGCGCTGGTCCGGGTCCGGGCGGCCGGCGCCGCGACCGCGGGCGCGCCCCCGGCCCCGGCGGCCGGCGCCGGCGGGACGGCCTGCGGCGGGCCCCGCATTCGCCTGCTGACGGTGCGGCTGCGCTCGCTCCGGATCGGCCAGCTGCCGGAGGCCTGGCTACGGGCGGGGGCGGGGGAGGCGCAGCTGCTCCCGGCGGACAGCCTGCTCGGCGGGCTCTCCCTGGCCGGATACGCCGCGCGGGCGCGGCGGCAGATGGCCGAGGCCGAGGCGGTGGCGGTGAGGGTGGCGACCGCGGCCTATCCGGGCTCCGGCCCGGCGGAGCGCGCCGGGCCCGGGGCCGGGCGCTGGCGCTGGCGGGC
Organism: Bacillota bacterium; assembly: GCA_029960955.1. Lineage (GTDB taxonomy): Bacteria > Bacillota > Sulfobacillia > JAIMAT01 > JAIMAT01 > JAIMAT01. Next base: position 57,664 of record JASBVS010000010.1, on the reverse strand, counting down.
TCCCGGCGGGCGGGAGCTGGAGATCCGCGTCGCCGACGACGGCATCGCCGGGCCGTCGGCCGGCCTCGGGCTGGCGCTGGAGCTCGAGCGGCAGATCGGCTGCCAGCTGGCGGTCGCCGGCGCCCGGCGGCCGCTCCCCGCTCCGGCGGTGGCGGTGAGCGGGACGCTGGACGGGCGGGGGCGCGTCGGACCCGTCGGCGGGGTCGGCCTGAAGGCGATCGCCGCGCGGCGGGCGGGTGCGTCGCTGCTCCTCCTGCCCGCCGGCGAGGCCGACCAGGCGAAGGAGGCGTTCGGGACGGACCGGCGCGTCGTCGGGGTGCGCGACTTCCGCGAGGCCGTCCGGGCGCTCGGCCTTCCTCCGGTGGCGGCGGCCCCGGGAGGGGCGGCGGGGGTGAGGCAGGAAGCGGACCTCCCGGGTTCGCCCTGAGCGGGGCCGGGCGCGGGCCCGCCCGCCGGGCTGCCCGCTCACCAGAGGTCGCGCAGGTCGAGGCGGTAGAGGCGGAGCGCGTCCGCCACCAGCGACTGGGTGCCGACGACGAAGAGGCTGGCGGCGCCGGCGGCGCGCCCGCGCGCCAGCGCTTCCTCCAGCGTGGCGGCGACCGTGACGGCGAGACCCAGCTGGGCGGCGGCGGCCCGGTCGCGCTCCAGATCGAAGCGCAGGTAGGGGTTGCGCGCGCGGGTGAGGCAGACCGTCTCCGCCTCCGGCGCGAGGAGCGCGAGCGTCCCCGCCAGATCCTTCCCCTGCGGCATGCCCATGATCAGCCAGCGCGGTCGCGGCGCGCGGCGCAGCGCCTCCAGCGCCCCGGCCGCGGCGCGGGGGTGGATGGCGCCGTCCACCACCACCAGTGGCTCCCGCTCCAGCACCTCCAGCCGCCCGTGGAGCCGGACCCGGCCCAGCGCTTGGCGCACGGCCTCCACGGGAAGCGGCCCCCCGTACCAGCGCTCGGCGGCGCGCACCGCCACGGCGGCGTTCTCCACCAGGAAGGGCGCCCGCCCGCGCACCGCAAGCCCCGCGTACTCGGCCCAGGGGGTGGTCAGGTCGAAGCGGAGCGCCTCCTCCCCGGCGTCGTCGACCCCGCGCGACCGCCAGAGGAAGTCCCGCCCCGCCAGGTCGACCTCCGCCGCCGCTCCGCGCCCGCGGCCCGCCCGGGCCTCGCGCTCGGCCGCCTCGACCACCGGCGGCTCCTGGCGGGCGAGCACCGCCGCCTCCGTCTCCGGGCGGATGACAGCGGCCTTCTGCCAGGCGATCCGCTCCAGCGTCGCGCCCAGCTCCTCCCTGTGCTCGGCCATCACCGGCGTCAGGACGGCCAGCCGGTGCGGCACCTGGTTGACGTCGTCGTAGCGGGCGCCGCGCCCGTGCTCCAGCACCGCCACCGTCGCCCCTTCCTGGCGGAACCAGAGGAGGGCGGCGAGGAGGGCCAGCCCGACGGGGCTGGCGTAGACGGGCGGCCTGAGGCGAAGCGCCTCCACCGCGGGGCGGAGTTCCTCGAGGAGCAGGCGCGCCAGCCGGCGAGGCTCGATCGCCCGGCCGTCGAGACGGATCCGCTCCGTGTACTCCAGGAGGTCGGGGCCGGTGAAGAGGCCGGCGCGCGCCCCGAGCGCCGCCAGGAGCGAGGCGAGGAAGCTGGCCGTCGACCCCTTTCCCTTGCTGCCCGCCACGTTGATGACGTCGAGCCCCCGTTCCGGGTGGCCGAGCGCCTCCAGGAGGCGGCCGGTCACCTCGGGGTGGCGGACGATCTCGTCGCGCCCGGCGCCGGGTGCGACCCCGACGCGCGCCACGAGCGGCCTCGCCTCGAGCCAGGAGGAGTAGAGCCAGTCCAGGGCCGCGTCCAGCTCCATCGCCCACCTCCGCCGCGCTCCGGCCGCCCGGGGTCGCCGGGCCCGTCCGCCGTTCTCCGCCGCGGTATTGTAGCCCAGGGCGGCGAAGCCCGGCCCTTTCGCCTTCGTTGACGGCTCCCCGGGGCGAGGCTATACTCCGCCCGGGTGATCCGGGCTGAAGATCGACGTCTCGCAGCTGCGCAGGGAGGCGCCCGGTGCGCGCAGCTACGTGGAAGGGGAGGAGCGCTGGGAGCCGGGCGGGGAGGAGAACGGCCTGCCCGCCCTGGCGGGTACCGTCCGCTTCGCCGTGGAGCTCGAACACCTGCCCCACCAGATCCTGGCGCACGTGCAGGCCGAGGCGGTGGCGCTCCTGGTCTGCGACCGCTGCCTCGGCGAGTTCTCGCAGCCCGTCCGCCTCGACTACGCAGAGATCTACCAGACGCCGGAGGAGCGCCAGCGCTGGCCCGGGCGCGAGGAGGAGGAGGTCGACCGGCCGACGCGGCTGCTCGACCCCGCCGGCACCACCATCGACCTGGAGGAGGGCTTCCGGGAGAACCTGCTCCTGGACCTGCCGCTCAAGCGCCTCTGCCGGCCCGACTGCCGCGGCCTCTGCCCGGTCTGCGGAGCCAATCTGAACGAGGCCGACTGCGGCCACGCGGGCGCCGGAGCGCCCGACCTGCGCTGGGCGGCGCTGGAGCGGCTCCGCTTCCCGGGAGCGGCTGCGGAAGGCGAGGGGAGGGAGAAGGATGGGCAATCCTAAGCGCAGGTTCTCCAAGTCGCGTCGGGACAAGCGGGCGGCCCACTGGAAGCTGACGGCGCCCAACCTCGTCCCTTGCCCGCACTGCCACGAGATGAAGCTGCCGCATCACGCCTGCCCCCACTGCGGCTACTACGGGGAGCGCGAGGTGGTCCGCTCGGGCGAGTGAGACGCCCCGCGAGGCGACCGGCCGCGGCGGCTTTCCGCTCTGCGAGAGGCCATGGTCGAAGGCGGTCCGGCCATGGCCCTCTTCGTCGGCCGCTTCATTGATACCTGGTCTTAAGATCATGCTACAATCACCAGGATCGTGAACCCGTAGACCGGGCGGAGCGGAAGGAAGGTCGATGGGCACGTTCACCCAGCAACACCGGCGCCAGCGGCTGCGCGCCCTGCGCGAGTACCTCGAGCGGAACCCCTTCGTGACCGACGAGGAGCTGGCGCGCCACTTCCTGGTCAGCGTGCAGACCGTCCGCCTCGACCGGATGGCCCTGGGCATCCCCGAGCTGCGCCTGCGGGTGCAGGAGATGGCCCGCCGCGCCTACGAGCGCCTGCGCAGCGTGGGGCGGGCGGAGGTGGTGGGCGAGCTGGTGGAGCTGGAGCTCGGCTCGCACGCCGTCTCGCTGCTCGAGACCGACGAGGCGATGGCCTTCGAGCGCTCCCATGTGGTCCGCGGGCAGGTGCTCTTCGCGCAGGCGGAGTCGCTCGCCCTGGCCGTCATCGACGCGCCCGCGGCGCGGACGCGCGTGGCCAACGCCAAGTTCAAGAGCGAGGTGCGGGTGGGCGAGCGGGTCGTGGCCCGCGCCGAGGTGATTCGCCGGCCTTCTCTCTCCGAGCACGTGGTCCTGGTGGAGAGCCGGGCGGGCGAGCGTCCGGTCTTCCGCGGCAAGTTCATGATCGTCGAAGAGCGGGGCGGGGGTGAAGCGCTTTGACGGGCGTGACCATCAGGGGGCTGGGCGTTTCGCTCCCGGAGGAGATCCGCACCAACGCCGACCTGGCCAGCATGGTGGAGACGAGCCACGAGTGGATCCTCACCCGCACGGGCATCGTCGAGCGGCGGATCGCCTCCGCCACCGTCGCCACCTCCGACCTGGCCCTGGGGGCGGCGCGCCAGGCCCTGGCCAACGCCGGGGTGGAGGCGGAGGAGATCGACCTGATCATCGTCGCCACCGTGACGCCGGACATGCTCTTTCCGGCCACCGGCTGCCTGGTGCAGGAAGCGCTGGGTGCCCGGCGCGCCGCCAGCTTCGACCTGGAGGCGGCCTGCTCGGGCTTCCTCTACGGGGTGAGCGTGGGCGCGCAGTTCATCCGCACCGGCACCTACCGCCGCGTCCTGGTGATCGGCGCGGAGACGCTCTCGCGCATCGTCGACTGGAGCGACCGCTCCACCTGCGTTCTCTTCGGCGACGGGGCGGGCGCGGCGGTCCTCGAGCCCGCCCCCGAGGGCGAGGGCCTGCTGGGCGTCGTCCTGGGCGCCGACGGCGGCCACGCCGACCTGATCAGCCAGCCGGCAGGCGGCTCGCGCCGGCCCGCGTCGCTGGAGACCGTCCTGCAGGGGGAGCACACCATCCGCATGAACGGGCGCGAGGTCTTCCGCCTGGCCGTGCCGGCCATGGTCCGCGCCTCGGAGCAGGTGCTGGCGCAGGCGGGACTGCGCGTCGCGGACGTCGACCTCTTCGTCCCGCACCAGGCCAACGCGCGCATCATCGACGCCGTGGGAGAACGGCTGGGGATCGAGCGCGAGCGCGTCTTCCTCAACATCGAGCGGTACGGCAACATCTCCTCGGCCTCCATCCCCGTCTCGCTCTACGATGCCGAGACCGGCGGCCGGCTGCGGCCGGGCGACCTGGTGCTGACCGCGGCCTTCGGCGCCGGGCTCACCTGGGCGGCCGCCGTCTGGCGCTGGACGGGCGCCACCGGTCAGGACCGGGCGCTCTCCCGCGTGCGCAGCCTGCTCGAGCCGGGGACGTGGGAGTCGTGAAAGGCGTCGCCTGGCTCTTCCCCGGGCAGGGCGCGCAGGCGGTGGGGATGGGCTTCGATCTCTGGCAGCGCTGGTCGGCGGCGCGCGAGGTCTTCGCCCTCGCCGACCGGGCGCTGGGCTGGCCGCTTGCCCGCCTCTGCTTCGAGGGGCCCCAGGCGGAGCTGGACCGGACGGAGCGGACGCAGCCCGCCCTGCTGGCGACGAGCGTGGCCGCGGCGCGGCTGTTGCAGGAGCTCGGCTACCGGCCCGACGCGGTGGCCGGCCTCAGTCTGGGCGAGTACTCGGCGCTGGTGGTGGCGGGCGCGCTCGGCCTGGAGGAGGCGCTGCGCCTGGTGGAGCACCGGGGCCGCTACATGCAGGAGGCGGTGCCGGAGGGCGAGGGCGCCATGGTGGCGGTCCTGGGCCTGGAGCGGGAGGCGGTGGCGCGCGCCTGCCGCCAGGCGGCCGCGGGCGGCGGCGTGGTCGAGCCGGTCAACTTCAACTGCCCGGGCCAGGTGGTGATCGGAGGCGGGCGGGAGGCCGTCGAGCGCGCGGCGGAGCTTCTGCGCGGGATGGGCGCCCGGCGCCTGCTTCCTCTCCGGGTCAGCGCGCCCTTCCACTGCCCGCTGATGACGCCGGCGGCCGAACGGCTGGAACCGGAGCTGCGGGCGCTCCGCATCGCCCGCCCGTCCGTGCCCGTCTACCAGAACGTGGACGCCCGGCCGAGGCGCTCGCCATCGGCCATCCGCCGGGCGCTGATCCGGCAGGTGGACCATCCGGTCTACTGGGAGGAGACGTTGCGCGCGATGTGGAGGGACGGGATCCGCCACTTCGTGGAGGTCGGCCCGGGCACGGCGCTGGGCGGCTTCGTCCGCCGCACGCTGCCCGAGGCGGAGGTCAGCCACGTGGGCGAGGCGGCGGAGGTGGAGGAGCTGGCGCGCCGCATGGGGGTGGGCGGATGAGGGAGCTGGAGGGGGAGGTCGCGCTGGTGACCGGCGGCTCGCGCGGCATCGGCCGGGCCATCGCGCTGGAGCTGGCGCGGGCCGGCGCCCGGGTGGCGATCAACTACCGGAGCGAGGCGGCGCGGGCGGAAGAGGTGGTCGCCGAGGCGGAGCGGCTGGGCACGGAGGCGATGGCGCTCCAGGGGGACGTGGCGGAGGCGGCGACGGCCGGGCGGCTGGTGGAGGCGGTGCTGGAGCGCTGGGGCCGGCTGGACATCCTGGTCAACAACGCCGGCGTCGCCCGCGACGACCTCCTGCTGCGCATGGACGAGGCGAAGTGGCGGGAGGTGCTGGAGACCGACCTGACCGCCGTCTACCGCCTGACCCGGGCGGCGCTCAAGCCGATGCTCCGCCAGCGCTCCGGGCGCATTGTCAACATTGCTTCCGTGGCCGGAATCCTTGGCAACGCCGGCCAGGCGAACTATGCTGCAGCCAAGGCAGGCGTCATCGGTTTCACCCGTGCGGTGGCGCGCGAGGTGGGTTCGCGCGGGATCACCGTCAATGCTGTCGCCCCCGGTTACATCGAGACCGACATGACCGCCCCGCTGGCCGGCAGGCTGGAGGAGATGCTGCGCCAGGTGCCGCTGGGACGGCCCGGGCGGCCCGAAGAGGTCGCCGGCGCCGTCCGCTGGCTGGCGGGTCCGGGCGCCTCCTACGTGACCGGGCAGACGCTGGCGGTCGACGGCGGAATGGCCATGCTCTGAGAGGAACGGGGGGAGTGGTGGGTGAGCGGCAGCGTCCGGAACCCGAAGGGGCGGCGCCGCGTCTTCATCACAGGGGTGGGGATCGTCAGCCCTCTGGGCGGCGATCGGGAGAGCACCTGGGAGGCGCTCCTGGCGGGCAGGAGCGGGGTGGGGCCGCTCGACCGCTTCCCCAGCGAGGCCTATGGCGTGCGGATCGCCGCCCAGGTGCGCGACCCGGCGGTGGAGCGGGACGATCCCGAGGCCGCGCGCTTCGACCGCTTCATCCGCTACGCGGCCAGGGCGGCGCGGGAGGCGCTGGAGGACGCGGAGCGGCGCGCGGCTCCCCCGCCGGCGCCGGAGCGGACCGGCCTCTTCCTGGGCACCGGCCTCGGCGGCATCGAGACGCTGGGCCGGAGTGTGGCCTGGCGGCTGGGGACGGAGCCGGACTTTGACGAGATGGACCTGTTGCGCACCTTCCCCGCCGTGGCGGCGCTCCGCTTCCTGGCGGCCCGGCACGGGCTGCGCGGGCCGGCGGCCAGCTTCTCCAGCGCCTGCTCGTCGAGCGCGCACGGCGCGGGTGAAGCGCTGCAGGCCATCCGGCGGGGGGAGGCGGACCGCGCGCTGGTGGTCGGCACGGAGGCCTCGATCGTGCCGCTGGCGGTGGCCGGCTTCGCCAACATGCGCGCCCTCTCCGGCCGCAATGAGGAGCCGTGGCGCGCCTCGCGCCCCTTCGACGCGGAGAGGGACGGCTTCGTGATCGGCGAGGGCGCGGCGGCCCTGGTGCTGGACGCGGAGGAGCGCGTGCGGGACGGGCGGCCGTACGCCGAGCTGGCCGGCTACGGGATGAGCGAGGACGCCTACCATCCCACGCTGCCCGACCCCGAGGGGCGGGGGGCGGAGGAAGCCATGCGGCGCGCGCTGGCCGACGCCGCCGTCGCGCCCGAACGGATCGAGTACATCAACGCCCACGCCACCGGTACGCCGGCCGGGGACGAGGCGGAGGCGCGGGCCATCCGGGCGATCTTCGGGACGTACGACGGCGACGGCGACGGCGCCCGGGTTCCCCGGGTCAGCTCGACCAAGGCGCAGACGGGTCACCTGCTGGGCGCCGCCGGCACGCTGGAGCTGGCCGTCACCGCGCTCAGCCTCGAACGCGGGGTGGTGCCGGGGACCGCCACCCTGGAGCGGCCCGACCCGGCGCTGGGCATCCGGCTCTTCCGCAGCCCGGCCGCCTTCCGCCCCCGGGCGGCCATCTCCAACAGCTTCGGATTCGGGGGGCAGAACGTGACGTTGGTCCTGTTCGCCGTCCACGGAAACGGGGGCCGCGTTGATTGAGGTCTGCACGGCGGCTGCGGCCGGACTTCCCCGACTGGAAGCGCCTGGAGGAGATCCTGGGCTGGCCGCCCGAGCACAGCCCGGTCTACGTGCGGGCGCTGATCCACTCGTCGTACGTCAACGAGCATCGGAACGAGCGCTTCCTGGTGGCGCCGGGGCAGCCGCTCCTCCACTTCGGCTCCAACGAGCGGCTGGAGTTTCTGGGCGACGCGGTGCTGGAGCTGGTGATCTCCGAGGAGCTCTTCCGGCGCTACCCCGACTGGCCGGAGGGCGAGCTGACCAAGCTGCGCGCCGCCGTGGTCTCCAGCGAGAGCCTGGCGCGGACGGCCGCCGAGATCGGGCTGGGCGAGCTGCTGCTGCTGGGGCGCGGCGAGGCGCTGAGCGGCGGGAAGACGCGGCCCAGCCTCCTGGAGGACGCCTTCGAGGCGCTCTGCGGTGCGATCTACCTGGTGGAGGGCGAGCGGGGGCTGGAGCGGGCGCGCGCCTTCATCCTGCGCCACGTCGGCCCGCAGATCGAGCAGGCCGCGCGCGGCGGCGGCCTGCGTGACGCCAAGAACCGCCTGCAGGAGTGGGCCCAGCGCCAGGGGCTGGTGGTCAACTACCGCCTGGTGGCCACCCGCGGTCCCGACCACGCCAAGGAGTTCGAGGTCGAGGTCGAGCTGGGCGGACGCGTGCTGGGCCGCGGCGTCGGCCACTCGAAGAAGGACGCCGAACTCTTCGCGGCCCAGCAGGCGCTGCTGGCCGTCGGCGGGGGAGGTGGTGGCGGCGGGCATGGCCAGCCGCTGGCACTGGCCCGCCCGGCCGGGCGACCGGGCTGAGGGGCGGTACCGCGCGCGCCGGGCGGGAGGCGACCGCGGCGGCGCAGCGGAGCGGGGGTGCGGCGGCCTGGCGGGGCGAGGGCGCTTCCTGTCGAAAGTCGCCGGTTCGGCCCCCGCGAGGAGGCAGGAAGCGCGGCCGGACCGGCAGGGTTTCTCGGAAAGGCGCCGAATCCACCGATACCAATCGCAGCTGAGCCGGTGCACTGGATTGGTGCCTCTTGACTTGACGGCAGGGTTCGTGCCTCAGAGGAGGGACTCGCTCCATGGAGGTTCTCAAGGTATCGGCGCAGTCCAGTCCTAAGTCGGTGGCCGGAGCGCTGGCTGCGGTGCTTCGCGAGAACGGCTCCGCCGAGGTGCAGGCGGTCGGAGCCGGAGCGGTCAACCAGGCGGTCAAGGCGATCGCGATCGCGAGGGGGTTCGTCGCACCCAACGGGATCGACCTGGTCGCCATCCCCGCCTTCGCCGAGATCAACATCGACGGCGAGGAGCGGACGGCGATCAAGTTCATCGTCGCGCCCCGCTGAGCAGGGTCGGACGCGCCCGGCGCGGAAGGAACCCGCTGGGCGGGGCAGGAGAAAGCTCTCTTCGGAGTGAACCTGTTCCGGCCGTTCGGGCGGAACAGGTTTTTTGCCGCCCCGAGCCGCCGGCCTCCCCGCGGGGCGGCCGGACGGCGGATCCGGCGGAAGGAAGAGGGCCCGAGGTGCGACTCAAATCGCTGGAGATCGCGGGCTTCAAGAGCTTCGCCCAGCCGGTCCGGCTGGAGTTCGGCCCCGGCATCACGGCGGTGGTCGGTCCCAACGGAAGCGGCAAGTCGAACCTGGCCGACGCGCTGCGCTGGGTGCTGGGCGAGCAGAGCCCGCGCGAGCTTCGCTCCGAGCGGATGGAAGACCTGATCTTCCACGGCAGCGCCGAGCGCCGGGCGGTGGGCCTGGCGCGGGTCACCCTCACGCTGGACAACAGCGACGGCGAGCTGCCGCTTCCCCACTCCGAGGTGAGCATCACCCGGGTCGTCGACCGCTCCGGCCTGAGCGAGTACCGCCTCAACCGGGTGCCCTGCCGGCTGCGCGACATCACCGAGCTCCTCTGGGGCAGCGGGCTGGGGAGGAACAGCTACGCCTTCGTCGGCCAGGGCGAGGTGGACCGCTTCGTCTTCAGCCGGCCGGCCGAGCGCCGCCTGCTCGTGGAGGAGGCGGCCGGCGTGACGCGCATCCGCGCCCGCCGCCAGGAGGCCGAGCGCCATCTGGAGCGCGCCCGCCTCGCCTGGGAGCGCGTCGGCGACCTGGCCCGCGAGCTGGAGCGCGAGCGCGAACCGCTCCGCCTGGCCGCGGAGCGGGCCGAGCGGCGCGCCGCGCTCGAGGAGGAGCGGCGGCTCGTCGCGCGCGCCCGCTTCCGGGCGCGCTGGCGCCGTCTGGAGGAGGCGGCAGCCCGGGTGCGCCAGGATCTGGCCCGCCTGGAGGAGGAGTCGCAGGCGGCGGCGGGCGAGCTGGCCCGGGCCGAGCGGGAGCTGGCCGAGGCCGGGCGGGCCGAGCTGGAGGCGCGCGAGCCGCGCATGCGCCTCGAGCGGCAGGCCGCCGCCGAGGGGGCGCGGCGGCTGGCCGCGGCCGAGCAGTGGCACCGCCGGCTGCGCGAGGCCGAGCGCGCCGCCGAGGAAGCGCGGCGGGCGGCGGAGGTCCGCCCCGAAGCCGAGCGGCTGGCGCTCGAGGAGCGGGTGGAGGCGCTGGCGGAGCGGCGCCGCGCCGCCGAGGAGGAGGCGGCCCGGCGGGAGGAGGCGGTCCGCCGCGCCACGGCCGCGCTGGAGGCGGCCGAGCGGGAGCTGGCCGCGGCCGAGGCGGCGGCGGCGGCCGGCGAGGAGGCCTGGCGGCAGGCCTGGGAGCGGCTGCAGGCCGCGCGCAGCCGGCGCGAGGCGGAGCGGGCCGGCCGGATGGAGCGGCTGGAGGCGGCGCGCAACCGGAGCCGGGAGCTGGAGGCGGCGCTGGCCGAGGCGGGCGCGGAGGTCGACCGCCGGGGCCGGGAGGAGGAGACGGCCGCGAGCCGACTGGCGGAGGCGCGCCGGCAGATGGAGCAGGCGCAGGCCGAGCTGGAGCGGCTCCGCCGGCGCCGGCGCGAGGCGGAGGGACGGCTGGGCGAGGCGCGCGAGGCGCTCCGCCTGCGGCGGCAGCGGCTCGAGCTGCTGCGCGGCCTGGAAGAGTCGGAGGCCGGCTACCCGGCCGGCGTGCGTGCGGTCCTGCAGGGGCGGCAGCGCGGCGAGCCGGCCTTCCAGGCGGTGATCGGCCCGCTGGGGGAGCTCCTGGAGGTGGAGGCCGAGCTGGCCCGCGCCATCGAGGTGGCGCTGGGCGCCCAGGCCTACCACCTGGTGGTCGCCAGCGGGCAGGCGGCGGAGCAGGCGGTGGAGGTGCTGCGGCGGTCGGGGGCCGGCCGGGTCACCTTCCTGCCGCTCGACGCGCTGCGACCGCGGCGCCCCTCCGCCGAGGAGTGGAAGGCGGCGCGGGAGGCGGGCGCCGTCGGCTGGGCCTGCGAGCTCTGCCGCTACGAGCCGCGCCTGGAGCCGGCCGTGCGCTACGCGCTGGGACGCGTCCTGGTGGCGCGGGAGCTGGGCGCGGCGCGACGCATCGCGGCCCGCTACGGCCTCCGCTTCCCGGTGGTCACCCTGGAGGGGGACCAGGTGCACGCGGGCGGCGCCATCAGCGGCGGTTCCTGGCAGGGGCGCAGCCCGGGGGTGGTCACCCGCCGGGTGGAGGAAGAGCGGCTCGAGGCCGAGGTCGCCCGCCTGGCCGGCGAGGCGGAGCGGCTCGAGCGCCTGCTGCGGAGCGCCGCCCGGGCGGCGGAGGAGGCGGAGCGCGCGCGCGCCGAGGCGGAGGCGGCCCTGCGCGCCGCGGAGCTGGAGGCCGCCCGCTGCGAGGAGCGCGCCAGCCAGGCGCGGGCGCGGCTGGCCGACTTGCGCCGGGCCCGGGAGGCTGCCGCGGGCGAGCTGGCGCGCGAGGAGGCGGCGGCCGCGGGGGTCGAGGCGAACGCCACCGGCGAGGGGGCGCAGCGGGCTCCGGCGGCGACGGAGGGGGAGGCCCGCCTGGCCGAGGAGGCGCGCCTGGCCGAGGCGGAGGCGGCGCGTCGGCAGGCGTCCGAGCGGCTCCGGGCTGCGCGGGAGAGGCGCGAGGCGGCGCGCTCGGAGCAGCAGGAAGCGCGCCTCGCCTGGCAGCAGGCGCGCAGCCGGGCCGAGCAGCTGGCGCGCGAGCAGGCCTGGGCGGCCGACGAGGCGCTCCGCCTGGAGCGGCTGGCGCGCGAGCGGGCCGAGCGGGCCCGGGAGACGGCCCGCCGGGCGAGCGCTCTGGCCGCGGAGGCGGGGAGGCTGCTGGAGGAGCTGGCGCTCCTCACGTGGCGGGCGGAGTGGACGGAGGCGGGAGCGGCCGGCCTGGCGGAGCGCGAGGCGGCCGCCCGGGCGCGCGCCCGGGCGGCGGAGGCGGCGCTGGCCGCGGCTCGCCGCCGCTCCGAGCAGGCGGCGCAGCGCATCCAGGCGGCGCGCGTCCGCCTGGCCCGGCTGGAGGCGGAGGGCGAGGCGCTGCAGCGCGAGGCGGTCGCCTCCGGCGCGGGCGCCGGCTGGGCGGAGGAACCTTCGCCGGAGCCGGCGGACGAGCCGGCGCCCCTGCCCGAAGAAGAGCTGGAGGCCCGCCTGGCGGAGCTCGACGAGGCGCTGCGGGAAATCGGGCCGGTCAACCCGGAGGCGCCGGCTCAGCTGGCCGCCCTTGAGGCGCGACTGGCCTTCCTGCACGGCCAGCTGGAGGACCTGGACCGTTCGCGGAGCAACCTGGAGCGGTTGCTGGGCGAGCTCGACGCCGAAGCCGAGCGCCGCTTCCGCCAGGGGTTGGAGGCGGTGCGGCGGGCCTTCGGCGAGATCTTCGTCCGCCTCTTCCAGGGCGGCGAGGCCGACCTCCGCCTGACCGACGAGGAAGCGGAGCCCGGCATCGAGATCGAGGTGCGGCTGCCGGGCAAGCGGCGCGGCCCGCTCAGCCTCCTCTCCGGCGGCGAGCGGGCGCTGACCGCCGTCGCCTTCCTGCTGGCGCTGGAGCAGGTGCGGCCCTCGCCCTTCGCGGTGCTGGACGAGGTGGACGCCGCCCTGGACGAGCCGAGCGTCGCGCGGCTGGCCGGCTTCCTGAAGGAGCAGGGCCGCCGCCTGCAGCTCTTGGTCATCACCCACCAGCGGGGCACGATGGAGGTGGCCGACCGCCTCTGGGGCGTCACCAGCGCGGAGAGGGGCGTCTCCCGGCTCTTCAGCGTGGAGCTGGCGCGGGCGGCGGGCGAGTGAGCGCCGGGTGGCCGTCCGCCCGGCCGGGACGGAGGAGAGGTCGAAGGGGATGGCCGAAGGAGAGGGATGGCTGGCGCGACTCCGGGCGGGGCTGGCGCGCAGCCGCCAGGGCTTCGTCGCGCGCCTGCGCGCGGCCGTCGGCCTGCACCGGACGGTGGACGAGGCGCTCTTCGACGAGCTGGAGGAAGTGCTGATCACCGGCGACGTGGGCGTGGAGGCGACCCGGCGGCTGGTCGACGGGCTGCGCCAGCGCTGGCGCAGCCAGGGCTGGCGCTCCTCCGAGGAGGTGCTCGCCGCCCTGCGCCAGGAGATGGCGGAGGTGCTGCAGGGCGGGCCCGGGGGGGAGCTCGACCTGGGCGGCCGGCCCTCCGTCCTCCTCTTCGCCGGCGTCAACGGCGTCGGCAAGACGACCACCATCGGCAAGCTGGCCCGCCAGCTGGTGGAGCGCGGCCACCGCCCCATCCTGGCGGCCGCCGACACCTTCCGCGCGGCGGCGGCGGAGCAGCTGGCCGTCTGGGCGGAGCGGGCCGGCTGCGAGCTGGTCCGCCACGGCCCGGGCGCCGACCCGGCCGCGGTCGCCTTCGACGCGATCCAGGCGGCTCGCGCCCGCGGCGCCGACGCGGTGCTGGTCGACACCGCCGGCCGGCTCCACACGAAGAACAACCTGATGGAGGAGCTGCGCAAGATCGACCGCGTCATCGCGCGGGCGGCTCCGGGCGAGCCGCGCGAGCGCCTCCTCGTCCTCGACGCCACCACCGGCCAGAACGCGCTCCAGCAGGCGCGCCTCTTCCGCGAGGCGATCGGTCTGACCGGCGTCATCCTCACCAAGCTCGACGGGACCGGCCGCGGAGGCATCGTCTTCGCCGTGCGCCAGCAGCTGGGCCTGCCCGTCCGCTGGATCGGCGTGGGCGAGCGGATCGACGACCTGCGCCCCTTCGACCCCGAGAGCTTCCTCGACGCGCTCTTCACGCCGCTGGAGACGACGCCCGCCGGCGGCGGGGAGGAAGCGCGTTGAGCCAGGATCCCCTGGAGCAGACCGTCCGCGTGGCCCTCCTGCGCGACCTCTACGGCGCGCTGCTCACCCCCGGCCAGCGGCGGGTGCTGGAGTTGGCCTTCGACGGCGACCTCAGCCTGGCCGAGGCGGCCGAGCTCCTGGGCGTCAGCCGCCAGGCGGTCCACGACCAGATCCGGCGGGCGATCGGCCAGCTGGAGGGCTACGAGCGGGCGCTGGGGCTGCTGGAGGCGGAGCGCGAGCGGAGGGTGCGCCTCCGCGCCGCGCTCGACTCCCTGGAGGCGCTGCGGGCGCAGTTCGAGGCGCTGCCGCTCCCCGAGGGCGAGCGGCGGGGGCTCCTCGCCCGCTGGGCGGAGAGCGCGGAGGCGGTCCGCCGGCTGGCGCGGCCGGGCCCGGCCCCCGGCGTCGAGCGCTGACGCGCGGCGCGTTGACAGCCGGCGCGGCGAGCGGCTAGACTCCCGGTGTTGCTGTAAAGGGCCTCTCCTTCACAGGAGGCGCAGGGCCGCTGCAGGCCGGGCCAGCTTCTGCCGGGGCGTCTTCCGCCGGTCGCCGCGGCGCCGCTCCGCCGGAAAGGAGGCGAGGGCATGTTCGAGCAGCTCTCCGAACGGCTGAAGACCGCCTTCCAGCGGCTGCGAGGCCGCGGCAGGCTGAGCGAGCGCGACGTCGACGAGGCGCTCCGCGAGGTGCGGCTCGCCCTGCTGGAGGCCGACGTCCACTTCCGGGTGGTGCGCGACTTCGTCCAGCGGGTGCGCGAGCGGGCGGTGGGCGAGGAGGTTCTCGGCTCCCTGACGCCGGGGCAGCAGGTGATCCGCATCGTCCACGAGGAGCTGACCCGGATGATGGGCTCCGGCGAGGCGCGCCTGGCCGTCGCGCCGCGGCCGCCGACCGTCCTCATGCTGGTGGGGCTGCAGGGCTCCGGCAAGACGACCACCGTGGCCAAGCTGGGGCTCTGGCTCCGCCGCCAGGGGCGGCAGCCGCTCCTCGTGGCCGCGGACCTGGCCCGTCCCGCCGCCGTCGAGCAGCTGGAGACGCTCGGAAGCCAGGCCGGCATCGAGGTCTTCAGCCGCCGCGGGGCGGGCGACCCCGTCGAGGTGGCGCGCCAGGCGCTGGAGTACGCCCGCCGGAGCGCGCGCGACGTGATGCTCGTCGACACCGCCGGGCGGCTCGAGATCGACGAGCCGCTGATGGCGGAGCTGGAGCGGATGAAGGCGGCCATCCACCCGACGGAGATCCTGCTGGTGGTCGACGCCATGACCGGCCAGGCCGCCGTCCACGTGGCCGAGACCTTCCACCGCCGCCTGGGCGTCGACGGCCTCGTCCTGACCAAGCTGGACGGTGACAGCCGCGGCGGGGCCGCGCTCTCGGTCCGCGAGGTGACCGGGCAGCCGATCAAGTTCGTCGGCACCGGCGAGCGTCTCGAAGGGCTGGAGCCTTTCCACCCGGACCGCATGGCCGGCCGGATCCTGGGCATGGGCGACGTGCTCAGCCTCATCGAGCGCGCCCAGCAGGCCTTCGACGCGGAGCAGGCGCGCGCCATGGAGCGGAAACTGCGCGAGGCCAGCTTCACGCTGGAGGACTTCGTCGAACAGCTCCGCCAGGTGCGGCGCATGGGGCCGCTCGACCAGCTGCTCGCCCTCCTGCCCGGCATGGACGCGCTCAAGGGGCTGCGCGGGGCGCAGGTGGACGAGAGGGAGCTGGCCCACGTGGAGGCGATGGTCCTTTCCATGACGCCCGAGGAGCGGCGCCGGCCCGAGATCATCGACGGTTCGCGCCGGCGGCGCATCGCGCGCGGCAGCGGCATGCAGGTGCAGGACGTCAACCGGCTGCTGCGCGACTTCGAGCAGGTCCGGAGGCTGATGAAGGGCATGGCCGGCGGCGCCCTGCCCGGCCGTCCCGGCCGCCCGGGCGCGCTTCCCGGCGCCGCGGCGGGTTCGCGCAAGCGCCGCAGGAAGGGCCCGCGTCTTCCCTTCTGAGGCCTGAGCTGCGACCGGCCGGCTTCCGCTCCGGCCCGCTCCCTCCCGGGAGCGCAATTTCCGCAAGGAGGCGTTTGCGAGGTGGCAGTGAAGATCCGGCTTCGCCGCATGGGCGCCAGGCACCGCCCGTTCTACCGCGTCGTGGTGGCCGACTCCCGTTCCCCGCGGGACGGGCGCTTCATCGAGTCCATCGGCTACTACGACCCGACGACCGAGCCCGCGGTCTCCAAGATCGACGCCGAGAAGGCGGTCGCCTGGCTGCGCAAGGGCGCGCAGCCGACGGAGACCGTCCGCGCGCTCTTCCGGCGCCACGGCATCTTCCGCATGGCCGAGGGCGGCCAGGCGGCGGGCGCCCCGGAAGGGGCGGAGGACGGGGCCGCCGGAGCGCAGGACTGAGGCCGCGTGCCCGTGCGGGAGACGCTCCGGCAGCTCCTGGAGCACCTGGTCGAGTCGCTGGTCGAGCATCCCGAACAGGTTCGCATCCGCGAGGAAGCCGACCCGGACGAGAAGGTGGTCCGCTTCCGCGTCCGCCTGGCCCCCGAGGACGTCGGGCAGCTGATCGGCCGCCAGGGGCGCATCATCCAGGCCGTCCGCACGGTCGTCCGCTCGGCGGCCGGGCGGGTCGGGCTGCGGGCCGAGGTCGACGTGGAGGAGTGAGGCTGTGGCCGGGGTCGACCGCATCACCGTCGGTCGCATCCGCACGGCCCACGGCGTCCGCGGCGAGGTGCAGGTGGAGCCGCTGACCGACTTCCCCGAGCGCTTCCGCCGGCGCCGGCGGTACTGGGTGGAAGGCGGGGAGGCCGGCTGGCGCGACGTGGAGCGGGTGCGCCGGCACGGCGGTCTCTTCCTGATCAAGTTCCGCGGCGTGGAGACCCGCGAGCAGGCCGAGGCGCTGCGAGGGGCGGAGCTGCAGGTGCCGGCGGAGGAGCTGGAGCCGCTGCCCGAGGGACGGTTCTACGACCACCAGCTGCTCGGCCTCGAGGTGCGGGCCGAGGGCGGCGCCCTGCTGGGCGTGGTGGACGGCGTGGAGCACCCGCCCGCCAACGACGTCCTGCGCGTGCGCAAGACGGGCGGCGGGCTCCTCTGGGTGCCGGTGGTGCGCGGCATCGTGGCGGCCATCCTTCCTGCGGAGGGGCGGATCGTGGTCGACCTGCCACCCGGGACGCCGGGGCTGGAAGAGCCGAGGTGAGCGCCAGCCTGCGCATCGACATCGTCACCATCTTTCCGGAGATGGTGGAGGCCGTCCTCGCCACGGGCATGCTGCGCAAGGCGCGGGAGCTGGGCCTGGCGGAGCTGCGGGCCGTCGACCTGCGCGAGTACGCCGAGGGCCCCCACCGGGTGACGGACGACGCCGCCTTCGGCGGCGAGGGCGGCCAGGTGATGAAGGTGGAGCCGATGGTGCGCGCGGTCGAGGCGCTGCGGGGCGAGGGGAGCCGGGTGATCCTCCTCAGCCCGCAGGGCGAGCGCTTCGACCAGAAGCGGGCCTGGGAGTACGTGGGCCTGCCCCACCTCGTCTTCCTCTGCGGGCGCTACGAGGGCGTCGACGAGCGCGTCCGGCAGCTGGTGGTGGACGAGGAGCTCTCGGTGGGCGACTACGTGCTCTCGGGGG
Source organism: Bacillota bacterium (assembly GCA_029960955.1). Lineage (GTDB taxonomy): Bacteria > Bacillota > Sulfobacillia > JAIMAT01 > JAIMAT01 > JAIMAT01. Next base: position 40,404 of record JASBVS010000010.1, on the reverse strand, counting down.
GCGAGCTGGCCGCCCTGGTGGTGGTCGACGCCGTCGTCCGGCTGCTGCCCGGGGTGCTCAACCGGCCCGGGGCCGCCCGCGACGACTCCTTCGCCAGCGGCCTGCTGGAGGGGCCGCAGTACACGCGGCCGCGGCTCTTCCGCGGGCTGGCGGTGCCGGAGGTCCTGCTCTCGGGCGACCACGCCGCCGTCCGCCGCTGGCGGCGAAAGGAGGCGCTGCGGCGGACGCTGCTCCGGCGGCCCGACCTGCTGGCGCAACTGCAGCTGGGGCCGGAGGACCGGGAGCTCCTGGCGGAGGTGCTGCGCGAGGAAGGGCGGATGCTATAATGTGGCGCGTCATGGCAGGGAGGATGGTGCGGGCGGATGGAGTGGCTTGAGTCCTTGCAGGCGGAGCAGCTGAAGGAAGGAATCCCCGACTTCTCCCCCGGTGATACGGTCCGGGTGCATACGGTCGTCCGCGAGGGCGGTCGCGAGCGCATCCAGGTCTTCGAAGGGACGGTCATCGCCCGCAAGCACGGCGGGCTGCAGGAGACGTTCACCGTCCGCCGCATCGCTTCGGGCGTCGGCGTCGAACGGATCTTCCCGCTCCACTCTCCCCGGGTGCAGAAGATCGAAGTGGTCCGGCACGGAGCGGTGCGGCGGGCCAAGCTCTACTATCTGCGCGGCCGCACGGGGAAGGCTGCCCGCGTGCGGGAGCGGAAGCAGGAACGGCCCGGCCAGCAGGGCGGAGCTCGGGAGAAGTCATGACGGTGGAACGAGGGCGCCCCGTCCGGGACGCCCTCGAAGTGATTCTGATCGCGCTGCTGATCGCCGTCGGCATCCGGACCTTCGTGCTCGAGGCCTTCGTCGTCGAAGGGCCGTCGATGGAGCCGACGCTCTACTCGAACGAACGCCTTCTGGTCTTCAAGCTTGCCTACCTCTTCTCCCCGCCGCGGACGGGGGACATCGTCGTCTTCCGCGTCCCCTGGGACGGGTCGAAGGATTACGTCAAGCGCGTGATTGCGGACGGGGGGCAGACGGTGGAGATCCGCCGGGGAACCGTCTACGTGGACGGCCGGCCGCTCTCCGAACCGTACATCCACTTTCCCGACCGGAGCAACCTGGCGCCGGTGCGGGTGCCGCCCGGCTACATCTTCGTGCTGGGGGACAACCGGCCCCAGAGCGAGGACAGCCGCTACTTCGGGCCCGTCAACGACCAGCTCATCGAGGGGAAGGCCGTCTTCCTCTGGTGGCCGCTCAGCCGGTTCGCCTGGCTGGGCGGTCCCCTCTGAGCGGGCCTCTTCCGCCCCGCGCCCGGCGGCGGGCGGGGCGAGGACGCCCGTCGCCTCCGGCCTTCCTAGGAGCGCGCCACCAGCTTGGTGAGCGAGCTGGCCAGCGCGCGCTGCTCGGCCTCGTTGCTCACCTCCCACATCTTCTTGAGGAGGTGCTGCTCGGGGCTGCGGGGCGCCACCTCGCGGGCCAGCCAGTCGCCGATGCGGCTCGCCTGCTCGACGATCGCCCCCTGGCTCATGCCCATCGCCTGCGCCGCGGAGACGCGCTGCGCCAGCTCCTGCTTGAATTGATCGAAGGTGTCGGTGTATCCCAAAGGCTTCGCCCTCCCCACTCCACTCGTGGATGCGCAAGCTTAGTATGCGCGGCGGGCCGGCGGCTACTCGGCGCCGCGGCCGGCGGGCGCCGGCGCAGGAAGGGGTCGTTCCATGCGAAATGATCATGAAACGGAAGGGGGGGCGGGCCGGCCCGGCCTCCTGCGCGGCCACATGGCGCGCGCCCTGCGGGTGGCGCGCCGGCTGCTGCGCGCGGTCGACGCCGTCGTCGAGGTGCTGGACGCCCGCGCGCCCAGGGCGAGCCGCTACCCTGCGCTGGCGCGGATGGTCGCGGGGCGGCCGCGGCTGCTGGTCCTGGCCAAGGAGGACCTGGCCGACCCGGTGGTCACCCGGGCCTGGTTGGAGGCGCTGGCGGCGGCCGGGGAGCGGGCGGTGGCGGTCGACCTGCGCGAGGGCGGCGGCCTCGCGCGCCTGCGGCGGGAGCTGGGCGCGCTGCTGGCGGAACGGCAGGGGCTGCGCGCGCGGCGCCTGCCGCGGGTGATGGTGGTCGGCCTGCCCAACACGGGCAAGTCGACGCTCCTCAACCGGCTGGCGGGGCGGGGTGCCGCCCGCACAGGCGCGAGGCCGGGGATCACCCGGGGCGAGCAGTGGATCCGCGGGGACGGGTACGAGCTCCTGGACCTGCCGGGGGTGCTTCCTGCGGCACTGGGCAACCGGCGGGTGCTCGGCCTTCTCGCCGTCTGCGAGCTGGTGGGACCGGAGGTCGTCCCGGAGGAGGAGGCGGCGCGGCTGCTGGCGGAGTGGCTGGAGGCGCACGCGCCGGCTCTGCTCGAGGAGCGATACGGCTGGCAGCCGGGCGAGCCGCCGCTGGAGGCGGTGGCGCGCCGCCGCGGCGCGCTCCTGCCGGGCGGGCTGCCCGACCTGGAGCGCGCCGGCCGCACGCTGCTCGCCGACTTCCGCCGCGGGAGGCTGGGGCGGCTGAGCCTGGAGGCGCCGGAGGATGCCGGACCTGGTTCGTGAGGCGCGCTGGTGGACGCTGGGCTTCCGCCGGGTGGCGGGGGTGGACGAGGTCGGCCGCGGGCCGCTGGCCGGTCCGGTGGCGGCCGCCGCGGTCATCCTTCCTCCCTGGTTCGATCCGGCGCGGCTGGCCGGCGTCGACGACTCCAAGCGACTCTCGCCCGGGGCGCGGCGGCGCCTTCTTCCCCGGATCCTGGAGGAGGCGCTGGCCTGGGCCGTGGGGGAGGCGTCGGTGGAGGAGATCGACCGGCTCGACATCCGGCAGGCCACCTTCCTGGCGATGCGGAGGGCGTTGGCCGCGCTGGCGGTGCCGGCCGAGGCGGTCCTGGTGGACGGGCCCGGTCTCCCGGAGGCCGGCCTGCCCGGGGAGCGCGTGGAGGGCGTGGTGGGCGGCGACCGCCTCTCGCTCAGCATCGCGGCCGCCTCGGTGCTGGCGAAGGTGGTGCGCGACGCGCAGATGGAGGAGCTGGACCGGCTCCATCCGGGTTACGGATGGGCGCGCAACAAGGGGTACGGGACGGCGGAGCACCGGGCGGCCATCGCGCGCCTGGGCGCCAGTCGCCTCCACCGGCGGAGCTTCCTGGGGCGAGGGGAGGCCGGAGAGGCGGCCTCATGACGGCCGGGCGAGCGCCCGGCGGCGAGAGGGGGAGGCAAGGGTTGCCAAGCGTGCGCAAGGCGGTCATCCCGGCGGCGGGTTTGGGAACGCGCTTCCTGCCGGCGACCAAGGCGCAGCCGAAGGAGATGCTGCCCATCGTCGACGCTCCCGCCATCCAGTACGTGGTGGAGGAGATCGTGGCCGCGGGCATCGAGGACGTCCTGATCGTCACCAGCGCCAACAAGGGGTCGATCGAGGACTACTTCGACCGCTCGCTCGACCTGGAGGCCGCGCTGGCGGCCAGGGAGGGGAAGGCCGCGGAGCTGGAGATGGTGCGGCGCATCGGCGAGATGGCCAACGTACACTACGTCCGCCAGAAGCAGCCGCTGGGCCTGGGGCACGCGGTCCTCTGCGCGCGGATGCACGTGGGCGACGAGCCCTTCGCCGTCCTGCTGCCCGACGACCTGATCCGGAGCGAGCCTTCGGCGCTCCAGCAGCTTCTGGAGGTGGTCGAGCCCGGCACCTCGGTGGTGGCCGTGCAGCCGGTGGCGCCCGAGGAGGTCTCGCGCTACGGCGTGGTCGACGCCGAACCGCTGGGCCGCGGAACCTACCGGGTACGGGAGATGATGGAGAAGCCGCGGCCGGCCGAGGCACCCTCCAACCTGGCGATCATCGGCCGCTACGTGCTCGACCCCGCCGTCTTCGACGTGCTGGAACGGCTGGAACCCGGCCACGGCGGCGAGATCCAGCTGACCGACGCACTCCGGCTCCTGGCCCGGCAGGGCGGCGTCCGGGCGCGGGAGGTGGAGGGGGAGCGGTTCGACGTGGGCGACCGGGTGGGCTGGCTGACGGCCAACCTGCGCTATGCCCTCGACCGGCCGGATCTGGCGCCGGCGCTCCTGGACTTCCTCGAGCGGACGGTGGAGCGGGTGCGGCCCGCGGGCGGGAGCCCATGAGCGAGGCGACGGGCGGGACCCGGGGCGCGCGGGCGGCGCGCGCGCTGGGCGGCCGGCAGCTGGTCGTGGTCGCCAACCGCGAGCCCTACGTTCACCGGCGGCGCCAGGGACGGGTGGCGGTGGAGAGGCCGCCGGGCGGCCTGGTGGCGGCCCTGGACCCGGTGCTGCGGGCGGTGGGCGGCACCTGGGTGGGCTGGGGCAGCGGTTCGGCGGACCGCCAGGCGGTCGACGCGCACGACCGCCTGGCGGTCCCGCCGGAGGCGCCCGCCTACACGCTCCGGCGCGTCTGGCTCTCCGGGCGGGACGTGGCCGGCTTCTACAACGGCTACGCCAACCAGGCGCTCTGGCCGCTCTGCCACCTGCTGCCCTCGCTGGCCCGCTTCGAGCGCCGCTTCTGGCGCGCCTACCAGCGCGTCAACGCCCGCTTCGCGCGCGCCGCCGCGGAAGAGTGCCGGCCGGGGGCGCTCGTCTGGATCCAGGACTACCACTTCGCCCTGCTGCCCGCCTTCCTGAGGCAGGAGCTGGCGCGGAGAGGGATCGCGGGCGCACGCCTGGGCCACTTCTGGCACATCCCCTGGCCCCCGTGGGACGTCTTCCGCATCTGCCCGCAGCGCTCGGAGATCCTGCGCGGCCTGCTCGCCAACGACCTGCTCGGCTTCCACCTGCCCCGCTTCGCCGAGAACTTCCTGGACTGCGTCGCCCGCGAGCTGGACGCCCGGGTCGACCGCGAGCGGGGGACGGTGGAGACGGGGGGCCACCGGACCCGCGTCGCCGCCTTCCCCATCAGCGTCGACTTCGCGGCGCTGGAGGCCGAGGCCTCCTCGCCCGCCGCCACCCGCGCCTTCCGACGCCTCGCCCGGGCCCACGGGCTCGCCGGCCGGCGACTGCTGCTCGGCGTCGATCGCCTCGACTACACCAAGGGCATCCCGGAGCGGATGGCGGCCGTCGACCGCTTCCTGGAGCTCCACCCCGAGTGGCGGGGCCGCTTCCGCATGGTCCAGAAGGTGTCGCGAAGCCGGAGCGAGATCCCCGCCTACCGGCGCCTGGAGGAGGAGGTGCGCGCGGAGGTGGCGCGCATCAACGCCCGCTGGGCGGAGGAAGGCTGGGAGCCCGTCCTCTTCCTGGAGGAGGCGCTGCCGGCGCACGCGCTGCCCGGCCTCTACCGCGCCGCCGACGCGGCGCTGGTCTCCTCGCTCCAGGACGGCATGAACCTGGTCTCCAAGGAGTACGTCGCCTGCCAGGTCGACGAGCGGGGCGTCCTCCTGCTGAGCGAGCTGGCCGGCGCGGCCGAGGAGATCGAGGGCGCCCTGCGCATCAACCCGTACGACGTCGACGCCACGGCCGAGGCGATCCACCGCGCCCTCTCCATGCCGGAGGAGGAGCGACGCGAGCGGATGCGCGCCATGCGCGCCTTCGTCCGCGAGCATGACATCTACCGCTGGGAGGAGGAGTTCCTGGCGGCGCTGGAGGAGACGGCGACGGCGGAGGAAGCGGCGGCGGAGGAAGCGGACTGGCGGGAGGCCTTCGCCCTCCGTCTCCGGGAGCGGCCGCGGCTGGCGCTCTTCCTCGACTACGACGGGACGCTGGCGCCGCTGGTCGACCGGCCGGAGGAGGCGGCGATGCTCCCGCGCGCGGAGCGCGCGCTCCGCCGGCTGGCCGCGCGCCCGGAGAACCTGGTGGCGGTGGTGAGCGGCCGGGCGCTCGACGACCTGCGCCGGCGCCTGCCGCTGCCCGGGCTCGCCCTGATCGGCAACCACGGCCTGGAGATGGCCTGGCGCGGCGGCCTCCGGCGGCATCCCCTGGCCGAGGAGGCGCGGGCTCGCGTCGCCCGGGCGGCCGCCCTGGCCGAGGAGAGGCTGCGCTCCCTCCCCGGCGCCCGGGTGGAGGCCAAGGGCTTGACGGCCAGCGTCCACCTGCGGGGGGTGGCGCCGGAGGCGGTCGAGAGCGTCCGCGCCGCGGTGGAGGCGGCCGTGCGCGACGCCTCCCCGGCGGGCGGGCTGGTGATCACGCCCGGGAAGCGCGTCCTCGAGATCCGCCCGGACGTCGCCTGGGACAAGGGGCGCGCCGTGCTCGCCCTCCTCGAGGCGGTGGCGGGTCCGGACTGGCAGGAAGGCTGGACCATCCTCTACGCCGGCGACGACGTGACCGACGAGTCCGCCTTCCGCGCGCTCGCCCCGCCGGCCTTCACCGTCCGGGTCGGGCCGGAGGAGCCGGGGGCGCCGCCGACGGCCGCGCGCGCCCGGCTGGAGGGGCCCGAGGAGATGGCCCTCTTTCTGGAGCAGGCGGCGGCGATTCTGGAAGGAACTGGATGACAAGGAGCGAACCCTCTCCCATGGCCTGACCCGGGAGAGGGGGAGAGGCAGCTGACGCTGGCCGTCGTTCGTTCGGCCACCCTGCTCGGCGTCGAGGGCCGCCTGGTCGACGTCCAGGTGGACGTGGGGCGCGGGCTGCCCGGCTTCACCGTGGTGGGCGGTGCCAGCGCGGTGGTGCGCGAAGGAAGGGACCGTGTCCGCAGCGCGCTGCGCAACGCGGGCTTCTCCTTCCCCGGCGCGCGCGTAACCGTCAACCTCGCCCCGGCCGGCCTGCCGAAGGCCGGCACGCACTTCGACCTGGCCATGGCCCTCGGCGTCCTGCTCGCCAGCGGCCAGCTCCGCCAGCGCCCGGCCGCCTGGGAGCGGACGCTGGTCCTGGGCGAGCTGGCCCTGGACGGGCGCGTGCTGCCGGTCCACGGCGCGCTGCCCATGGCCCTGGCGGCGCGCTCGCAAGGTTTCCGGCAGGCCGTGGTGCCGGCGGGGAACGCGGCGGAGCTGGCGCTCCTCCCCGGCCTCGAGCTGCGCACGCTGAGCCGGCTGCGCGAGCTGGTCGAGGGGGCCGCCGGCCCGGCGGCAGGGGGGCCTCCTCCGCCCCCGGGTGAAGCCGAGGCCTCGCCTTCCCGGCCGGCCGCGGGCGGGAGTGAGCGGCCGGTCCTGCTGGAGGAGATCGAGGGGCAGTCGGCGGCCAAGAAGGCGCTGGAGCTGGTGGCGGCGGGCGGCCATCATCTCCTCCTGTCGGGGCCGCCCGGGGTGGGGAAGACGCTCCTCGGGCAGGCGCTGCCCGCCATCCTGCCGCCGCTGGACGAGGGGGAGCGCCTGGAGCGGGCGGCCGTCGCCAGCGCCGCCGGCCTGGGCCTCGCCCTCGAGCGGCCGTTCCGCGCACCGCACCACTCGGCGACGCTGGCGGCCGTCATCGGCGGCGGGCCCTCCCTCCGCCCGGGCGAGGCGACGCTCGCCCACACCGGGGTGCTCTTCCTGGACGAGGTGAGCGAGTTCGCCCCCGACGTCCTGGAGGCGCTCCGCGAGCCGCTGGAGTCCGGCGAGATCCGCCTGGCGCGCGCCTGGGGCACCGTCCGCCTGCCGGCGCGCTTCGCGCTGGTGGCGACGCGCAACCTCTGTCCCTGCGGCCGGCGGGGCGCCCCGGGCCACGCCTGCCAGTGCCGCCCGTGGGAGGTGCAGCGCTACGAGGCCCGCCTCTCGGGGCCCTTCCTCGATCGCATCGACCTGCAGGTGCAGGTGGAGGCCGAGCCGGACGGGCCGGGCGAGCGGGTGCGCAGCGCCGACGTGCTGGAGCGCGTCCGCCGCGCGCGCCGCATGCAGCGTGCCCGCGGCGGGCCGGAGAACGGGCGGCTGCAGGCCTCGCTCCTGCGCGAGCTGGCCCCGCTCGCGCCCGCCGCCGCGCGGATGCTGGAGCGGGTGCAGGCGGCCGGCTTCCTCAGCCTGCGCTCGCGCGACCGCCTCCACCGGGTGGCGCGGACGCTGGCCGACCTGGAGGGGCGGGAGCGGATCGAGGCCGAGGACGTCGCCCTGGCCGCCCAGCTCTGCCGCCCCGTCCAGCTGGCGGCGGCGGCCGGGGCGGAGGACGGGCTCAGGCCGGCGTGAAGAGGCGGTGGTACCAGGCCTCGCCGGCGTCTCCGCCGGCCACCGGCGCCAGCCCCGCCCGCTCCGCCGCCTCCTCCAGCTCCTCGGGCGCCATCCGCTCCCCGGGCGGAGGGCCGAAGTGGAGCCCGCGGAGCGGGTCGAACTCGACCACCAGGAGGCGGCCCTGGCGGCCGAGCAGCCTGCGGGCCAGCCCGAGGAAGCGCACCTTGTCGGGGACGTGGTGCAGGACGTTGGCGACCAGCGCCCGCTCGAGGCTTGCCGGCCGGACGGGCAGTTCGCCCGGCTCGACCGCGGCCAGGTCGGCCTCGACCGTCCGCACCCACTCCTCCATGTGGGCCGCAGCGACCAGGCGCGCGGCCTGGGCGACCATCGCGGCGTTCCGGTCGATGGCCCAGACCCGGCCGTCGGGGCGGACGCGCCGGGCCATCTGGAGCGCGACCAGGCCGGGCCCCGAGCCGAGGTCGGCGGCCTCCATGCCCGGACGGAGGTCGAGGATGCCGAGCCAGCGCTCGGAGGCGGCCGCGCGCAGGATCTGGTGGGCGAGAACCTGTTCGGGAGCGTAATCGCGGCGGTCCATGGGGAGGACTCCTTCCTCTTCGTTCGTTTCCGCCGGCAGGCGGGAGCGCCCGCCTCCGGGTAGACTGGGGGTCGGGGGTGAGCCCGGTGCCGCTCGTCATCGAGATCCCGGGGCGGAGCCCGGTCCGGATCGAACACGTGGTCTTCGACTTCAATGGTACGCTGGCCGCCCACGGAGAGCTGGTGACGGGTGTGCGCGAGCGGCTGGCCGTTCTGGGCGAGCGCTGCCGGGTGCACGTGGTCACCTCCGACACCTACGGGACGGCGGCGCGGCAGCTGGACAGCCTGCCGCTGGAGCTGGAGGTGCTGGAGAGCGGGGAGGCAGCCGGCGCCAAGCGGCGCTTCCTGGCGAGCCTGGGGGCGGATCGCTGCGCCGCCGTCGGCAACGGCCGCAACGACCAGGCGATGCTGGAGGCGGCCGAGCTGGCGGTGGCGGTGATGGGCCCCGAGGGCCTCTACCCGCCGCTCCTGCAGGTGGTCGACCTGGTGGTGGCCAGCCCCCTCCACGCCATCGACCTCTTCCTCGATCCGAAGCGGTTCGCCGCCAGCCTCCGCCCGTGACGCCCCCGCCGCCGCGGCGGGGCCGCGCCGGCCGCGCGGCCGCCTCGCCGCTCAGCGCGCGGCGAAGCGCACCGGATCGCCGGGCTTCCCGGCCAGCCGGCGAATGCGCCCGTGGCGCTCGAGCCAGCGCAGGTGGGCCAGCGTCTCGCCCAGCGCGAAAAGCTGCTGCGTCCGGGCCACCTCCGGGGAGAAGAGCCGGAAGACCAGCTCGTAGGCGGTCGCCGGGCCGCGGGCGACCGCCTCGTGACAGCGTTCCAGCCGCTCCCGGTGGTGCGCCTGAAGCTGGGCGAGACGGGCCGCCAGGTCGTCCAGCGACTCCCGGTGGGCGGGCAGCACCCGGCTCACGGGAAGCCTCTCCAGCCTGCGCAGCGAGCCGAGGTACTCCTCCAGCGGCTCGCCCGCCCCGCCGGGCCAGAGGCTGACGTTGGGCGTGATCCGCTCCAGCACGTGGTCGCCGCTCAGGAGGAGGGCGGGCTCCGGCAGGTGGAGGCAGAGGTGGCCGGCCGTGTGGCCGGGCGTCCAGAGGGCGACCGCCCGGTGCGGGCCGAAGCGGAAGAGCGCGCCGTCGTGGAGCGCTTCCAGGCGCGGAAGCGGGGAGGAGGCGCGCGCGATCAGCGGGTTGGCCTCGAGGAGCGCCTCCGTCTCGCCGCCCGGCACGCCGTTCTCGACCAAGTAGGCGCGCAGGACGGCGAGGTAGCGCTCGCGCTCGGCCGGCGAGGGCGAGGCGACGCGCCGGATGAGCGGGAGCTCGCGCGCGTGGGCGAGGACGCGCCCGCCCCAGCGCTCCACCAGCCACCCGGCCAGGCCCAGGTGGTCGGGATGGAAGTGCGAGACCACCACCTCGCGGATCGCGCCCTTGGCCCAGGCCAGCTCGCGGGCCGCGGACTCCCATAGCCGGCGGGCGGGAGGCCAGTCGAGACCCGGGTCGAGGACGCTCCAGCGCCCGTCCTCGTCCCGCGCCAGGTAGCTGTTGGTCCAGCCCAGCGGGCCCGGGACGGGCGGGCGCAGCCGCAGGAGGCCCGCCTCCAGCCGCTCGGGCCGCTCCGGCTGGGGGAGCGGTTGCGGAGCCGCGGCGCCGGGCCGGTCGCCGGGGTGGCTCAGAGCGTGATCGTCCACGGGTACTCCTCCACCGCCGGTTCGAGGTCCAGGACCGACATGGGGATGCTGAAACGGCCGCCGTCCCGGTCGGTCAGCTCCGCCATGCGGACGAAGTTGGGCGCGGCCTCGTCCGGGTAGATGACGGCGTTCCTCCGGAAGAGGCGGAGGCGGGCGAAGGGGCCGGGAAGGGGCGCCGGGAGGCCGTCGGCCACGCGCACCTCCTCCACCCGCCGGGCCACCGGAGGCCGCCCCGGCTGCTCCTCCTGATAGGCGTTGACGAGGATGCTCTCCTGCCAGAGCGATCCGAGGAAGGCCTGGAGCACCTCGCGCGCCGCCCGTTCGGCGCCCCGGCCGAAGTTGCCGGGCACGACGACGGTCCGGGCGCGCAGCGCCTCGACCTCCTCCACCGCCACCAGCGGCAGGGCGACGTCGCTGCAGACCAGGAAGAGGACGGTGAACGACTCCCCTTCCTCCGTCACCCGCAGGCGGACGCGGTGGAGGCGGCGGAAGGGCCGGACGCCGATCTCCGCGAAGCGCGGGTCGTACCTCCGCTGCTCGAAGGACTGGACGGTCACCTTCGCCTGCGGCGTGTGCAGCTCGCCGTGGCGCGTCACCACCACCAGCGTGTTGTAGGCGGCGCCCGCCTCGGCGCCGGGCAGGCGGCCGCCCGCCTCCCCGGGCACCAGGTTGAGCGTGGTGACCAGGTTGAGCCCGAGGCGGGGCGCCGCCTCGCGCAGCGCCTCCAGCGCCCGGCGGGAGGCGTCGCGCGTGTAGGCCAGGTACTCGGGGAGCACCACGCAGGCGCCCGGCGGCGCGTCGAGCGCCTCCAGCCGCGCGAGCACCTGGCGGAGCACCTCGGGCTCGGCTCCCATGCGATAGGCGAGCGGGATCCAGAGCGGCCCGTTCAACGGCGCGTCGCTCCCGCGGGGCTCTCCCCGCGCGCCGGGGAGGCGGCGGCCGGCAGCGGCGCCGCCGTCGCCCCCGGGCGGCCGTCGTCCACGGGCGCGCTCTCCCGCACGTCGTCGACCAGGCGGCCGTAGCCCGCGCGGCGGAGGGCGGCCAGGAGCTCCTTCCAGTCGGCGGCCCGCGCCTTGGGAGCGACTACGGTGACGCGGGCGGTGTGGATCATGAGCAGGTCCTGGGTGCCGAAGGCGATCAGGGGGTGGCCTGCCTCCTCGTTGTGCAGGGTACAGCCGCTGGCCGCCAGCGCCAGCCCCTCGCCCAGCACGCGGTTCCCCCGGTCGTCGGCCTCCGTCAGGCGGTCCAGCGCCGCCCAGCTGCCCACGTCGTCCCAGGTGAAGCGGCCCGGTGCCGTCACCACGTCGCCGCCGAGCCGCGCCTCGTCCTGCATGACGCCGTAGTCGACGCTGATGGCGGGCAGCGCGGCGAAGAGCCGCGGCCGCTCCCCGGGCGGCGCCGCCCACGCGCGCTCCAGGCCCGCGCGCAGCTCCGGCAGGCGGCGCCCGATGGCGTCGAGGATGCTCCGCGCCTGCCAGACGAAGATGCCGCTGTTCCAGAGGTAGGTCCCTTCCTGCAGGAAGCGGAGCGCCGTCTCCATCTCCGGCTTCTCCACGAAGCGGTCGACGTGGTAGGCGCCGGCCACCTCCTCCAGCGGCCTGCCCAGGCGGATGTAGCCGTAGCCCGTCTCCGGCCGGGAGGGCCGGATCCCCAGGGTGACCAGGGAGCCGCGGCGGGCCGCCCGCAGCGCGACACCCACCGCCTCGGCGAAGGCGTCGAGGTCGGCCAGGTAGTGGTCGGCGGGCATCATGACCAGGACGGCCTCCGGGTCGACGGCCAGCACGTGGAGCGCCGCCCAGCCGATGCCGGCCGCGGTGTCGCGCCGGACCGGCTCGAGGACGAGCCGCTTCTCGACCAGGTCGGCAGGAAGCTGCCCGCGCAACAGCCCCTCGTACTCGGCGGCGCTCGCCACCCAGATCCGTTCTTCCGGCACCAGGGCGCGGGCCCGGAGGAGCGCTTCCTGCAGGAGCGTCCTCTGCCCGAAGAGGCGGATGAACTGCTTGGGCAACGAGGGCGTCGAACGCGGCCAGAAGCGCTCCCCGCGGCCTCCCGCCAGGATGACCACATGGTCGGCCATCATGCCACCTCCACGCCGAGCCGGTTTCTTCACGCCGAGGCCGTGATCCTCTCCCGGCCGGGCCCCGCGGCGGGCGGCGGCGGCCGGACGGGCCGGCGGCCGGCGCGGGATGGCTCCGACCCCGCCCCGGGCAGGCTACAGCCCGAGCTCTCGGCGGGGAGGTGCTGCCGAACTGCCGGACGTCTGGCCCGTCGGCTCGATCCTGGCGGTGGGCGCCCTGGCCGCCCTGCTTCTGGGAGCCGGCCAGCACGTCCTGGAAAGCCTGGGCCTCGGTGCCCGCCAGGCCTGGCTGCTGCTCTCGCTCCTGGCGGTGAGCAGCTGGTTCCCCCCGGTCGTCTGGGGTGCGCTGGAGATCAACCTGGGCGCCACCCTGGTGCCGCTGGGCGTCAGCCTCTTCCTCCTACTCGGCGCCGACCGGCGCGAGGAGAAGGTGCGGGCGGCCGTCTCCAGCCTCCTGGCCATGGCGGTGGTCTTCGCCGGCGACCAGCTCCTGCCCGCGGATCCGGGCACGGGCGAGAACGCCCTGGCGGTGCTGGCCGACCCGGTCTGGGCTCCCGGGCTGGCCGGCGGCCTTCTCGGGACGTTCCTCGGCGGCTCGTCCCGCGGGGCTTACATCGCCGCCACCCTGGGCGTCCTGGGCAACGACCTGGCGTCGGTCTTCCTGGCCGCGCTGAGCGGGGTGCCGGGCGCCCTGGCCGCCCTCGGCGGGGCGGGCATCTTCGACGGCACGGTGATCGCAGGCTTCACCGCCGTCCTCCTGACCGAGCTGCTCCGCCGCCTCCGCCGCCACTGGCTGCGCCCTGCGGGCGACCGGCAGCGACGGCTGGCCCGGCGCCACCGCGCCGGCAGCTCTCCCCGTCGCTTCACGCGCCGCCCGCTCCGGCCCGCCGGCAGGCCCGGCCCGGCGGGCCTCGGCCTGGGGCTGGCCCTTCTCCTCTTCGCCGCCGGCTGGTGGGCGGGGCCCTACGGGCCGCGCGGCGTCGCGGAAGGGAGGCCGTGGGGCGACGAGGCGCTCTCCGGTCCGCCCTTCCTCCTCCGCGCCGGCGCAACCCTGCTCTGGAGCACCGGCCGGCAGTTGAACGCGGGCGACCGGTGGTCGCCGTCCGCGGGCGGCTGGTACCGGGTGGAACGGGTGGCGGGGCGGACGGCCTGGGCCGAAGCGGAGGGCCCGCGGGCCGGGGTCGCCGCCGTTCCGGGCCGGGCGCGCGGCCGCCCGGCCCGGCCCGCGGCCGGCCCGGCGACGGCCCGTGCGGCGGCGGCGAACGCCGCCGGGATGCAGGTCGGGGTCTACGCGACGCACAACGACGAGAGCTACGCTGCGGCCGCGGGCGCCGCGGGCGAGGGGCCTGTCGACGTCGGGCAGGCCGCCGCCTACCTCGTCGCCCGCCTGCGAGCCGAGGGACTTCCGGCCCGGCTCGACGCGCACAGCCACCTGCCCCACGACCGCGGAGCCTACCGCCGCTCCCGGCGGAGCGCTCTCGCCCTCCTCGCCAGGGGAGGCAGCTCGGTCCTCCTCGACATCCACCGCGACCCTGTCGCCCAGGGTCATCCGCTGGTCCGCGGCCTCGGCCGCGCGGCGCCCGTCGTCCTGGTGGTGGGCCGGGGCGATCCCCACTACGGCGCCAACCTGGACTTCGCCCGGCGGCTGCGCGACTTGGCCGCCGCCCGCTACCCGGGACTGGTGCGCGGCATCCTTCTGGCGGCGGGCGACTACAACCAGGACCTCTCGCCCTTCGCCCTCCTGGTCGAGCTGGGCGGCGTCGACAGCCGTCCCGGGGAAGTGGCGCGTTCGGCCCGGGCGCTGGCCGGGCTCCTGGCCGAGTGGAGCCGCGCCTTGCGCCCGGCCGCCCGGTCGGGTCAACGGCCCTGCCCGGAGGCCGCCTGCCCGGAGGCGGCGAGCCGGGTCGCCACCGAGGCCGGGACCCAGTTCATGCCGTCGGGTACGTTCAGGTGGGTGGCGTCGTTTCCGGGCACGCCCGTCTGCCCGAACTGCCAGACGATCCGGTTGCTGCGCGGGTCGATCACCACGACGCGATGGTTGGCGTCGTCGTTGACCGCGACGAAGCCGTTGGGCAGGCGGATGGCCAGCGAAGGCTGGCGCAGGCGCCCGCTTCCAGAAGCCGGCGCGTAACGCCAGAGCACCTTTCCCGCCGGCGTCACCTGCAGCACCTGCCCCGGGTCGGTGTAGCCGGCCACCAGGATGCTGCCGTCGGGCAGCAGCTGGGCGTCGGAGGGGTAGACGAGGCCGGGCAGCTTCAGGTCCCAGAGCACCTTGCCCTGCGGCGAGAGGCGGAGCACGTGGGAGCCGCCGATCTCCGTCACCAGCATGCCGCCGTCCGGCAGCGGCGTGTCTCCGTTGGGGCTGGCGAGGTAGCGGGGCGGCCGGTGCAGGCAGGCGCCGGTCGTGCCGTACTGCCGGACCACACGGCCGTCGGGGGCGACGAAGAGGATGCGGCAGTTGCGGATGTCGGCCACCGTGGTGGTGCCCGCCGGCACCCCGGCCAGGCGCGCCTCCGCGGGGCTGAGGCGGTAGGCGTCGTCGGGGCCGTTGAGGTATCCGGGCGCGGAGCCGGCAACCCCCGGGTGGCCGTAGTGCCAGAGCACGCGGCCGGTTTCCGGATCGATCTCCACGATCACGTGGTGGTCTTCCGCGTTGGTGATGATGGTCGCGTAGCCCGGGGTGAAGAAGGCGTCGTCCGGGCCGTCGGCCGCCTGGCTCCCGGCCCAGGCCGCGGGGAGGCGGTAGGACCAGAGGATGCGCCGCTTCTCGTCGACCAGGAGGAGGCGGTGATTGTAGCGGTCGGCGATCAGGAGGGCGCCTCCCGCCAGCGGAGCGGAGGCGGACGGGGCCGGCCGGGCCGGTGCGCCGGTGACGGAGCCTGCCGGCCGCGCGGAGGAGCGGCTCGCGCTCGGGCTTCCGCCGGAGGGGGTGGCGGCCTTGGCAGCCGGCTGCGCGGCTGCGGTCCCCCGGCCGGAGGAGGCGGGCGCCGCCGGCCCGGCGCAGGCGGTGGCCGCGCCGAGGAAGAGGACGGCGAGTCCGAGCCAGGCCCGGCGAAGGAGCGCCCGGCGCCCGCGCGCGAGCTTCCCCCTCGGCCACCGGTACCGCATCGGGCTCCCTCCCCCGAGGATCGACGGTGGACGATATTGTACACGGCCCCGCCGCGATCACCGAGCGCGGATCGCTTGGCGGCGCCGGGGAGCGGGTAAGATGGTGCCGGGACGAGTCGACAGGCCGTCGTTCGCCCGGGAGCCCGGCGGGTTCCCAAGCTCGAGGGGGGATGGAGGAAGATGCTGCCGCCCTTTGCCAACGAACCGCTCACCGACTTCCGCGATCCCGCCAGGCGGGAGGCGATGGAGCAAGCGCTGGCACAGGTCCGCTCGGAGTTCGGCCGGCGGTACGACCTGATCATCGGGGGCCGCCCGGTCCGCACCCAGGCGGAGATCCGTTCCACCAGCCCGGGCCACCCCGACCAGGTGGTGGGACTCGTCGCGCGCGCGGGGCGCGCCGAGGCCGACCAGGCGCTGGCGGCGGCCGAGGAGGCCTTCCGCACCTGGCCGTACTGGGAGCCCACCGCCCGCGCGCGCGTGCTCTGGAAGGCGGCGGCCATCATGCGGCGCCGCAAGCTGGAGCTGGACGCCTGGGAGGTCTACGAGGCCGGGAAGAGCTGGAGCGAGGCCGACGCGGACGTGGCCGAGGCCATCGACTTCCTCGAGTACTACGGGCGGGAGATGGTCCGCCTCGCCCAGCCGCAGGAGCTGACCCGGATCCCGGGCGAGGACAACGAGAACTACTACATACCGCTGGGCGTCGGCCTGATCGTCCCGCCCTGGAACTTCCCGCTGGCCATCCTGACCGGCATGACCAGCTCGGCCGTGGTCGCGGGCAACACCGTCATCCTCAAGCCGGCTTCGGCCACGCCCGTGATCGCCGCCAAGTTCATGGAAGTGATGATGGAGGCGGGGATCCCCGACGGTGTGATCAACTTCCTGCCCGGTCCCGGCGGCGAGGTGGGCGACTACCTGGTCCAGCACCCGCGCATCCGCTTCGTCAGCTTCACCGGCTCGATGGAGGTGGGCCTCCACATCAACGAGGAGGCGGCCAAGGTCCGTCCCGGCCAGCGCTGGATCAAGCGGGTGGTGGCGGAGATGGGCGGCAAGGACGCCATCATCGTCGACGAGACGGCCGACCTCGACGACGCGGTCAACGGGATCATCACCTCCGCCTTCGGCTTCCAGGGACAGAAGTGCTCCGCCGCCTCGCGGGTGATCGCTCTGGAGCCCGTCTACGACACGCTGCTGGAGAAGCTGGTGGCGGCGGCCAAGGCGATCCGGGTGGGCCGGCCCGACGACCCCGAGACCTTCATGGGTCCCGTGGTGGACGAGGGCCAGTACAAGAAGATCCTCCAGTACATCGACATCGGACGTTCGGAGGGGCGGCTCGTGGCCGGAGGCCGCGCCATCCCGGGCGAGGGCTGGTTCATCGAACCCACCGTCTTCGCCGACGTGCCGCCCGACGCCCGCATCGCGCAGGAAGAGATCTTCGGCCCGGTGCTGGCGGTCATCCGCGCCCGCGACTTCGACCACGCGCTGGAGATCGCCAACGGCACGGTCTACGGCCTGACCGGCAGCGTCTACAGCCGGAACCGCGAGCGGCTGGAGAGGGCGCGGCGCGAGTTCCACGTCGGCAACCTCTACTTCAACAGGAAGTCGACCGGCGCGCTGGTGGGCGTCCACCCCTTCGGGGGCTTCAACATGTCCGGCACCGACTCCAAGACGGGCAGCCACGACTACCTGCTCCTCTTCATGCAGGCCAAGTCGGTCTCGGAGAAGCTCTGAGCGGCGCCCTCCCGGCCTCCCGGGCGGGGAAGGGGCGGCCTGCGGGCGCCGCCCCTTCGCTTCCCCGGACCTGCTCAGGCCTCGGGGGGCCGTCCTCCCTCCAGGCGCCAGAGCGTCGCGCGGGCGCTGGCCAGCAACGTCCCCGAGGCGTCGCGGATCTCCGCCTCCGTCTCGATCAGCTGGCGCCGCCCGCCGACGCGCCGGGCGCGGACGGTCACCGGCTCGCCCACGCGGACCGGGTGCCGGTACTCGATGCTCATGCGCGCGGTGACGGCCGGCTCGCCGTCGTGGTAGGCGACGTAGGCCATCACCTCGTCCATCAGCGTGCAGACCAGGCCGCCGTGGACGATGCCCGGCCAGCCGGCGTGCCAGGGCTCCGGCGTGAAGCGCGCCTCCTCCCAGCCGTCGGCGCTCCGCTGCACGCGCAGGTGCAGGCCGTGCGGGTTCTCCGTGCCGCAGGCGAAGCAGCCGTTCTCCGGTTGCGGCGGCGCCGACGCCCTCTGCATCCCCATCGGGCCAGCCTCCCTGACAGCGTCATGTGAAATCCGCCCCGCGAAGGAGGCGACAGGATCAGGGCTACGCCAGCCCCGCGCGAGATCCTGCGCGGCCGTCGCCGCCGCGCTGGCGGCCGCCGCCCGCGCCCCGGGGCCGGCCGGCGGGCGAGTATAATGAAGTCCGGTTCCGTTGCGAGCGTCGGCGGCAGCGCCCCGCACCGCCGGGCGCGCGCCCCGCCGGCGCGGAGGGAGGCGCACGCGTTGCCCACGATCGACTCCACACCCGAGTTCGTCGCCCGTGTCTACGAAGAGATGGAGGCCCGGCTCGCCGTCGTGCGCAGGCGCCTCGGCCGGCCGCTCAGCCTGGCGGAGAAGCTTCTGCTGGGCCACCTGGACGACCCCGAGCACCAGGAGCTGCGGCCGGGGGAGAGCTACCTCGCGCTCCGCCCGGACCGGGTGGCGATGCAGGACGCGACGGCGCAGATGGCGCTCCTGCAGTTTGCCCACGCGGGCCGGGACGAGGCGGCCGTCCCCACCACCGTCCACTGCGACCACCTGATCCAGGCCTTCGCCGGAGCGGAGCAGGATCTGAACCAGGCGCTGGTCTCCAACCGCGAGGTCTACGACTTCCTGAAGTCGGCGGCGCAGAAGTACGGCCTCGGCTTCTGGGAGCCCGGGGCGGGCATCATCCACCAGGTGATCCTGGAGCACTACGCCTTTCCCGGCGGCATGATGATCGGCACCGACTCGCACACGCCCAACGCCGGCGGGCTCGGCATGCTGGCCGTCGGCGTCGGCGGCGCGGACGCGGTCGACGTGATGGCCGGCCTGCCCTGGGAAGTCCTCTACCCGAAGCGCATCGGCGTCCGCCTGACCGGCCGGCTCCGCGGCTGGGCGGCGCCGAAGGACGTCATCCTCAAGCTTCTGGGCATCCTGACCGTCAAGGGCGGTACCAACCGCATCGTCGAGTACTTCGGGCCCGGCACCCGCTCCATCAGCGCCACGGGCAAGGCGACCATCACCAACATGGGGGCCGAGCTGGGCGCGACCACCTCGGTCTTCCCCTTCGACGAGCGGATGGCGGTCTACCTGCGCGCCACCGGTCGCCAGGCGCTGGCCGAGCTGGCCGAGCGCCACCGGCACCTGCTGGCGGCCGACCCGGAGGTGGAGGAGAGGCCGCAGGAGTTCTTCGACCAGGTGATCGAGATCGACCTCTCCACGCTCGAGCCGCACGTGGTCGGGCCGCACACGCCGGATCTGGCGCGGACGATCTCGGAGCTGGGCGAGGCGGTCCACCGCGAGGGCTACCCGGCGGAGCTGTCGGCGGCGCTGATCGGCAGCTGCACCAACTCCTCCTACGAGGACCTGAGCCGCGCCGCCGAGGTGGCGCGGCAGGCGGCCGCGCGCGGGTTGAAGGCGCGGGTCCCCTTCCTGGTGACGCCGGGTTCGGAGCAGATCCGCGCCACCATCGAGCGGGACGGCCAGCTGGCCGCCTTCCAGGCCATCGGGGCGACGGTCCTGGCCAACGCCTGCGGGCCCTGCATCGGGCAGTGGCGGCGGGAGCAGGCGGGCGGCGGGAGCGCCGGGGAGGCCGCGCGGCTCGGGCGCAACTCCATCGTCACCTCCTTCAACCGGAACTTCCCGGGGCGGAACGACGGCAGCCGGGAGACGCTGGCCTTCATCGCCTCGCCGGAGATGGTGGTCGCCTTTGCGCTGGCCGGGCGGCTCGACTTCGACCCGCTGACGGACGAGCTGGAGGCGCCGGACGGAACGCGCTTCCGCCTGGAGCCGCCGGCGCCGGCGCCGGAGGTGCCCGCGGCCGGCTACGCCGGCGGCGAGAGCGGCTTCCTGCCGCCGCCGGCCGAAAGGAAGGGCATCGAGCTCCGCGTCGACCCCCGGAGCGAGCGGCTGCAGCTGCTGGAGCCGTTCGCCCCCTGGGACGGGCGGGACTTCGTCGACCTGCCGCTCCTCCTCAAGGTGAAGGGGAAGTGCACCACCGACCACATCTCGCCGGCCGGGCCGTGGCTCCGCTACCGGGGGCATCTGGACCGGATCAGCGACAACATGTTCCTGGGCGCCGTCAACGCCTTCACGGGCGAGACCGGCAAGACGCTCGACGTCTTCACCGGGGAGCGCGGCCTGCCGGTGGCCCAGGTGGCCCGCGACTACAAGGCGCGGGGCGTCCGCTGGGTCGTGGTGGGCGACGAGAACTACGGCGAGGGTTCGAGCCGCGAGCACGCGGCCATGTCGCCCCGCTACCTGGGCGCGGCGGCGGTGATCGCGCGCAGCTTCGCGCGCATCCACGAGACGAACCTGAAGAAGCAGGGGATCCTGCCGCTCACCTTCGCCGACCCCGCCGACTACGAGAAGGTGCGCGAGACCGACCGGATCAGCATCCTGGGCCTGGCCGGACTGGCGCCGGGGAGGGAGCTGACGGTCCGCCTCCGCCACGAGGACGGAGGCGAGGAGACGATCCGCGTCCGGCACTCGCTCAGCGAGGAGCAGATCGAGTGGTTCCGGGCGGGCTCGGCGCTCAACCTGATCGCCGGGCGGGCCGCGTAGGCCGCGGCCGAAGAGGCCGAAGACGACGAAGGAAGCCGCCCCCGCGGGGGCGGCTTCCCGGCGTGGGGCGGAGCGGGCGGCGCTCAGCGCGCCTTGACCACCTTCTCGCTGGAGTGGCCCGGGAAGGCCGCCGTGCCCGGTTCGAGGTAGGCCTTGGCGTTGTTGACGGCCGTGGCCGCCTCGCCGAAGCCGGTGGCGATCAGGCGCAGCTTGCCGGGATAGGTGCAGATGTCGCCGGCGGCGTAGATGCCCGGCAGGTTGGTCTCGCCGCGCGAGTTGACGCGGATCTGGTTGCCCTCCAGCTCGACGCCCCAGTCGCGGATGGGGCCGAGGTTGGCGGCGAAGCCGGTGCCGATGACCACCGCGTCGAGGTCGAGACGGCTCTCCTCCTGGGTGCGGTTGTCGTAGATGACGGCGCCGGTGACGCGGTTCTCGCCCTCGACGCGCCGCAGCTCGTGGAAGAGGCGGATCTCGGTGCCGCTCTGGCGGAGCCGCTGCACGCTCTCCTCCTGCGCCCGGAACTCGCCGCGGCGGTGGATGAGGGTGACGCGGGCGGCGACCGGGGCGAGCATCAGGGCGAAGTCGACCGCGCTGTCGCCGCCGCCCACCACCAGCACGCGCTTCCCGCGGTAGGCTTCCTTGTTGCGGACGGTGTACTCGATGCCGCGCCCCTCGAGCTCGCGCACGCCCGGCTGGTCCATGCGCTTGGGCGAGAAGGCGCCGATGCCGGCACAGATGAGGACGGAACGGGTGAGGTACTGGCCCTGGTCCGTGTGAAGCGTCCAGAGCGGCCGTCCGGGCGCCTCCTCCTCGCCCGCCGCCAGGCCCGTCACGCGCTCGGCCAGGCGGAGGACGGCGTCCGGATTGCCCGCGCGAGCCTGTTCCACCAGGTTCTCCACCAGCTCGGCGGCCTGCACCCGGGGAAAGCCGGCGACGTCGTAGATCTCCTTCTCGGGGTAGAGGGCGGTCAGCTGCCCGCCCAGGAAGGGCTGGCTCTCCACCAGGAGCGTGCGCATCTGGCGCATGCCCGCGTAGAACATGGCGAAGAGCCCCGTCGGCCCCCCGCCGATGATGGCGGTGTCGAAGAGCTGGCCGGCGGAGGGGTCTTCCTGGCGGTTGTCGGTTCCGTTCATCCGGCTGCTTCCTCCCGAGCGGCGCGAACCGCGCGGACCGCGACCGCCCGCTCCCCCCGTCGAGAAGCGGCTCGCGCCGTAATGGTCCTGCCCTCAGCATACCTGGCGGCGCCGGGCTTTCGCATGCTTCGTAAGGCGAAAAGTAGGCGATGAAATGACGAAAACAACACATTCAGCCTGACGCCAGGAAGAAAAGCGTGGATCCGAAGGCTATTTCCGCGCCGATCCGTCGCCAGGCGGCGATTCCGGCTCCGCGTCGCCCCCCGCCGCCCGCTCGCCCTCTCCGGATCCTTCCAGCCCCTTGCGGAACTCCCGGCCGCTTCGCCCGATGGCGTGCGCGATCTCGGGCAGCCGGCGCGCCCCGAAGAGGAGAACGACGATCAGCAGGATGATGAGCAGCTCGGTCGGGCCGATGCGACCCACACGATCGCCTCCACGGCCAGCATAGCGGAGCGGGGCCGGGTCGAACAGCCGGGCTCTGCGCTCTTCCTGCGTCCCCGCGCCGGGAGGAAGGGACCGGCAAGAGGAAGAATCTGGAATACGGTGATGAGCGTGACGCGGGAAGCTGAACTGGAGGCGACAGCCGCGTTGACCGCGCTGCCCGGCCTCGGCCCGGTGCGCCTGGACCGGCTCCTGAAGCAGGTCGGCTCGGCGGAGGCGGGCTGGGAGCTCGGCGCCGCCGGCATCGCCCGGGAGGTGGGGCTGGGGCCGGCGGAGAGCGCGGAGCTGGCGGCCGCCTGGCGGCCGGACCTCGGCCGGCGCATGCTCGAGCAGGCGGCGCGCCACGGTTTCCGGCCCATCCTCCGGAAGGCGGTCGACTACCCCGACGCGCTCCTCCACGTGGAGCTGCCGCCCCTCCTCCTCTGGGCGGCGGGGCGGTTGCCGCAGAAGGAGGAGCCGGTGCTGGCCATGGTGGGGACGCGTCGCGCCACCGACTCCGGCCGGCGCCTGGCCCGGCGCGTCGCGGAGAGCCTGGCGGCGGCGGGCGTGGGTGTGGTCAGCGGTCTCGCGGCCGGCATCGACGCCGCCTGCCACGAGGGCGCGCTGGCGGGCGGCGCGCCGACCTGGGGCGTCCTCGCAACCGGACCGGGCGGCCGCTACCAGCACGGCGGTCCCGCGCTCCTCCGCCGGGTGCGGGAGAGCGGGGGCCTGCTGAGCGAGTTCCCGCCCGGCCACGAGCCGCGCAAGCACGATTTCCGCTGGCGGAACCGCCTGATCGCCGCCCTGGGCTGGGCCACCGTGGTCGTCGAGGCGCCCGCGGAGAGCGGCGCCCTCCTCACGGTGCGGGCGGCCCTGGAGCTGGAGCGGACGGTGCTCGCCTTCCCCGGCGACCCCACGCGGCCCGAGTCGCTGGGCAGCAACCGGCTGCTGCGCGACGGCGGGGCGCGCATCGTGCTGGACGCGGAGGACGTCCTGGCGGCACTCCAGCTGGAGACGAGGTGGAACCGGGCCTCCGCGGCGGAGGAGGCGGCCGCGCTGGCGCGGGCGCTGGCCAACCTGCCCCGCGCGGAGCGGCGGATGCTGGAGGTGGTGGCCGCGGAGTCGCGCGCGCTGAGTGGCCTCTGCGAGGCGGCCGGGGTGGGCGTCAGCACCGGCAGCGCCCTCCTGCTCCGCCTCGAGCTGGCCGGCTGGATCCGCCGCGACGCCTCCGGCACGTACCACCTGGGCGGTCCCGCCAGGAAGGCGCTGGGGCTCCCCTGAGCGGAGAGCGCACGGAGGCGCGCCTTCCTTGCAACCGGCGAAGGGGAGCGTATAAATGTAGCGTACCGGCGGGAGCGCCCGCGAGGCGGCAGGGCGGGGCGCGACCGCCTTCCTGCGAGGGGTGTGAGCTGTTTGGCGCGTTCGCTGGTGATCGTGGAGTCGCCCGCCAAGGCGCGGACCATCGGCAAGTTCCTCGGCCGCTCGTACCACGTCGAGGCGACCATGGGCCACGTCCGCGACCTGCCCAAGAGCCAGCTGGGGGTGGACGTCGAGGCCGGTTTCGAACCGCGCTACATCACCATCCGCGGCAAGGGCGAGGTGGTCAAGCGGCTCCGCGAGCAGGCGGCCAAGGCCGAACACGTCCTCCTGGCCACCGACCCGGACCGCGAGGGCGAGGCCATCTCCTGGCACCTGGCGCAGCTTCTCGGGCTCGACCCGGAGGCGCGCTGCCGGGTCGCCTTCCACGAGATCACGCGGGAGACGGTCCGCGCTTCGATCCGCGAGCCGCGCGCCGTCGACCGCAACCTGGTCGACGCGCAGCAGGCGCGGCGCGTCCTCGACCGTCTGGTCGGCTACCGGCTGAGCCCGCTGCTCTGGCACAAGGTGCGCCGGGGGCTGAGCGCGGGCCGGGTCCAGTCGGTCGCCGTGCGCATTCTCTGCGATCGCGAGGAGGAGATCGAGCGCTTCGTCCCCGAGGAGTACTGGAGCCTGACGGCGCGCTGGCGGACGCCCCGCGGCGAGGAGTTCGAGGCGGAGTACCGGGGGCGCGGCGAGACGAAGGTGACGCTGGGCGACGAGGGCGAGGTGCGCCGGCTGGTGGAGGAGCTGGCGGGCCTGCCCGGGCGCGTCGTCGCCCTCACCCGTCGCCAGCGGCGCCGGCAGCCGGCCCCGCCCTTCATCACCAGCACGCTGCAGCAGGAGGCCGCCCGCAAGCTGGGCTTCAGCCCGAGCCGGACGATGCGCGTCGCCCAGCAGCTCTACGAGGGCATCGCCGTCCGGGGCGAGGGCGAGGTCGGCCTCATCACCTACATGCGCACCGACTCCACCCGGACCGCCCAGGAAGCGCGCGACGCGGCGCGCCGGCTGATCGTCGAGCGCTGGGGCGACCCCTTCTCGACCCCCCGCGAGCGCTCGGCCGCCGCCGGCGCCCAGGACGCGCACGAGGCGATCCGGCCGACCAGCGTCGCCCGGACGCCCGACCTCCTGAAGGAGGACCTGACCCGCGACCAGTACCGCCTCTACCGCCTGATCTGGGAGCGCTTCCTGGCCAGCCAGATGTCGCCCGCCGTCTACGACACGGTGACCGCCGAGATCGACGCGGGCGAGCACCGCTTCCGCGCGGTGGGCTCGACGCTGGTCTTCCCCGGTTTCACCATCCTCTACCAGGAAGGCCGCGACGAGGAGGGCGGCCGCGAGGCGGATCGCGGCGACGGCGGGGGCGAGGAGGGGGAGCGCCCGCTTCCTCCCCTGGAGGAAGGGATGGCCCTGGAGCTGGTCCAGCTCCTCCCGGAGCAGCACTGGACGCAGCCCCCGGCGCGCTACACCGACGCCAGCCTCATCCGCGCGCTGGAGGAGCGGGGCATCGGGCGGCCCAGCACCTACGCCCCCATCGTCGAGACCATCGTCCAGCGCGGCTACGTCAGCCGCGAGCGGCGGACGCTGGTCCCGACGGAGCTGGGGCGGACGGTGACGCGCCTCCTCAAGGAGCACTTCCCGGACATCGTCGACGTCGAGTTCACGGCGCGCATGGAGAGCGAGCTCGACCGCGTGGAGGCGGGCGAGGCCGCCTGGCGCGAGGTGGTGGCCGACTTCTACGGCCCCTTCGCCGAGGCGCTCCGTCGCGCCGAGGCGGAGGTGGCCCGGGTCGAGCTTCCCAGCGAGCCGACGGACGAGGTCTGCGACCTCTGCGGCCGGCCGATGGTGATCAAGCACGGCCGCTACGGCCCCTTCCTGGCCTGCACGGGCTATCCCGAGTGCAGGCGGACGCGGCCGCTCCTGGAGAAGGTGGGCGTGGCCTGCCCCGAGTGCGGGGGCGAGCTGGTCGCGCGCCGCAGCCGCAAGGGTCGCCGCTTCTACGGCTGCTCCAACTATCCGCGCTGCACCTTCGTCAGCTGGGACCGGCCCGTGGAGGGCCGCTGCCCCAACTGCGGGGGATGGCTGGTCGAACGCCGCGGACGAAACGGGGCGGCCGTCCAGTGCGGCCGCAAGTGCGGCTACGTCCAGCCGCTGGAGGAGGCGGCGGTTCCCCAGGGCGGCCGCGCCTGACGCCGGTGGACGCGCCGGAGCGCCGGTCAAGCCGGCGCGGCGGGGTCCGATCCTGGTCGAGGGGGTCCGCCGAGGCGGATCGCCCGGAAGGGGGCCGGCCGCGTGGGGGCGCCCAAGCAAGCGACGCCGAACCTGGGCGAGGCGCTGGAGGCTTACCGCGGCTTTCTCGAGGCGGAGAAGGGGTACTCGCCGCACACCGTCCGTGCCTACACCACGGACGTCCTCCAATGCCTGGCCGCCCTGGGCCTGGACACCGACGAGCCGGCCGCCCGCCTGGGCGAGGTGGAGAGCGGCCAGCTGCGTGCCTTTCTGGGCACCCTGAGCCTGCGGGAGGGCTACGCGCGCCGTTCGGTGGCGAGAAAGCTGGCCGCCCTGCGCAGCTTCTTCCGTTACGGGCGCCGCTCGGGCTGGGTGGAGCACGATCCCACCGACGTCCTGGAGGCGCCCAAGCTGGAGAAGCCGTTGCCGCGCCTGATGAGCGTCGAGCAGGTCTTCCGCCTGATGAGCCTCCCGGACGAGAGCCCGGCCGGCCTGCGCGACCGGGCCCTCCTGGAGACGCTCTACGCCACCGGCGCGCGCGTCTCCGAGCTGGTTCGGCTCGACGTGACGCAGGTCGACCTGGGGCGCCGGGAGGTCTTCCTCTTCGGAAAGGGCGCGAAGGAGCGGCGTGTCCCCCTGGGGAGCGAGGCGGTCCGCAGCCTCGCCCGCTACCTGGCCGAGGGACGGCCCCGCCTGGCCGCCCGCGCGCGCAGGCCGGGCGGCGCCTCCCGGGAGGCGCTCTGGCTCAACCAGCGCGGGGGCAGGCTGACCGCCCGCGGCGTCCGCCACATCCTGGACCAGTACGTCGCCCGCCTGGCCGACCTCGAGCACATCAGCCCGCACGCGCTCCGCCACGCCTTCGCCACCCACCTCCTCGACGGCGGCGCCGACATCCGCGTCGTCCAGGAGCTCCTCGGCCACGCCCGCGTCTCGACGACGCAGATCTACACGCACGTCTCGCGCCTCCACCTGCGCGAGGTGTACAATCGAGCGCACCCGAGAGCGTAGGCCGGCAGCCGGTCCAGCCAAGGGGGCTCGCAGATGTTCCACGGCACCACCGTGGTCGCCGTCCGCCGCGACGGCCGGCTGGCCATGGGCTCGGACGGCCAGGTGACCCAGGAAGCGGTCATCCTCAAGCACGGCGCCCAGAAGGTGCGGCGGCTGGGCGGCGGGCGGGTGCTGGCCGGCTTCGCCGGCTCGGTGGCCGACGCGCTCACGCTCTTCGAGAAGTTCGAGGGGCATCTGCAGCAGACCGGCGGGCGCCTGCCCAGGGCCGCCGTCGAGCTCGCCAAAGAGTGGCGGACGGACCGGGTTCTGCGCCGGCTGGAGGCGCTGATGCTGGTCGGCGACCCGGAGAGCCTGCTGCTGATCTCGGGAGGCGGCGAGGTGATCGAGCCCGACGAGCCGGTGATGGCCATCGGTTCGGGCGGCCCTTACGCGCTGGCGGCGGGCCGGGCGCTCCTGCGCAACACCCCCCTGGGCGCGGGCGAGATCGTCCGCCAGTCGCTCCTCATCGCCGCAGAGATCTGCATCTACACCAACGACCACGTCACGGTGGAGGAGCTCGGCTGACCATGACGGCCCCCTTGCACGACCCCACGCCCCGGCAGATCGTCGAGGAGCTCGACAAGTTCATCGTCGGCCAGGCCCGGGCGAAGCGGGCCGTGGCCGTCGCCCTGCGGAACCGCATGCGGCGCCGGCGGCTCCCGCCCGAGCTGCGGGAGGAGATCCTGCCCAAGAACATCCTCATGATCGGTCCCACCGGCGTGGGCAAGACGGAGATCGCACGCCGCCTCGCGCGGCTGGTCGAGGCCCCCTTCGTCAAGGTGGAGGCGACCAAGTTCACCGAGGTGGGCTACGTGGGGCGCGACGTCGACACCATGGTCCGCGACCTGGTCGAGGCGGCGCTGCGCATGGTGCGGGAGGAGCACGCCCAGGAAGTCCGGCCTCGGGCGGAGGAGGCCGCGCGCGAGCGGCTTCTGGAGGCGCTGGTGCCCGCGCCCCGGCCCCGGAGCGGCTTCCGCAATCCGCTGGAGGCGCTGATGCAGGGGTTCGGGGGGGCTCCGGAGCCCGAGCTCTCGCCCGAGGAGCGGAGCTCGCTGGCCGCCCGGCGGCGGGAGGTGGCGCTCCGCCTGGACGCGGGCGAGCTGGAGGGCGAGAGCGTCGAGATCGAGGTGGAGGACACGCGCCCGCCGCTGGTGGAGATGTTCGGCGGCCAGGGAAGCGAGGCGGTGGGCATCAACCTCCAGGACCTCTTCGGCCAGGGCTTCCCTCGCCGCACGCGCCGGCGGCGGCTGACGGTGGCCGAGGCGCGAAAGGTCCTCATCGAACAGGAAGTGGACCACCTGATCGACCAGGACCGCGTCCAGGCCGAGGCCGTCTACCGCGCCGAGCAGAACGGGATCATCTTCATCGACGAGATCGACAAGATCGCCGAGCCGGGCCGCGCCGGCTACGGCCCCGACGTCTCCCGCGAGGGCGTCCAGCGCGACATCCTGCCCATCGTCGAGGGCACCACGGTGATGACCAAGTACGGGCCGGTGCGGACCGACCACGTGCTCTTCATCGCCGCGGGAGCCTTCCACCTCTCCAAACCCAGCGACCTGATCCCGGAGCTTCAGGGGCGCTTCCCCATCCGGGTGGAACTGGAGCCGCTGACGGCCGGCGACTTCCGGCGGATCCTGGTGGAGCCGGAGAACGCGCTGACCAAGCAGTACTCGGCCCTCCTCGCCACCGAGGGCGTCGAGCTGGAATGGACCGAGGAGGGGATCGAAGAGATCGCGGAGCTGGCCCAGCGGGTCAACGAGGGCACCGAGAACATCGGCGCCCGGCGGCTCCACACCCTCCTTGAGAAGCTCCTCGAGGAAGTCTCCTTCCACGCCCCGGAGATCGCGCCGGCGACCGTCCGCGTCGACCGCGCCTTCGTCCGCCGCCAGCTGGCCGACATCGTGGCCGACACCGACCTCAGCCGCTACATCCTGTGAGCCGCGAGGCGCCGCGCGGGGCCCCCCGGCCGCGCCCTCCCCCCGCTACCGGTTGCCCGCCGAGAAATTTCTTCCGCGACCGGAAGGAGTTTGTCGGCGGAGGTCGAATCCCCGTCCCTGGCGGCTGGAAAATGTCGCCCAGCTGTTGACATAATGAGTTTCTCCGCTCAGGGCAAACCCGGCGAAAGCCGGGGGCGCAAAGCCGAGGGCCCTCGTCGGCGACGACAGGGCGGCCGGGCTGCCGGAGAGTCCCTTGGGAACTCCGCCTCCCGGCTTTGCGTCGGGAGGCGGTTTTCATTCCCGAGAACGACAACCCCGGCGGGGTGGAACCCGGCGGCCCAGCGGGGAGAAGGCCTTCGGTCCGCCCGGGGCGGGGAAGGCGGGAGAAGGGGGGAAATCAGCAGCCCATGGTGCCTGCGTCGCCACTTCTCGATCGGCTGGAAGCCGGACTCGGTCTGGCCTCGCTCCGCCAGCGCCTGCTGGCCCAGGATGCGGCCAACGCGGAGACGCCCGGCTACCGGCCGCTGGACGCGGTGGCCGTCGCCGATCCGGCCGCGCCGGGCGGCTTCCGGGCCATGGTGGTCGCCTCGGCCGCCGCCATGCGGGCGGACGGAAGCGGCGTCGACCCCGACCAAGAGGTGGTCGCGATGACGGAGAACGCGCTCTGGTACCAGGCGATGGCCAGCCAGGCGGCGGCCGAACTGGCCAGGTTCCGCACCGCGGTCACCGAGGGGAGGCAGTGAGCGATGAACCTCTGGCAGGCGATGGACATCAGCGCGTCGGGCCTGACGGCCGAGCGCTTCCGCATCGACCTGGTCGCCTCCAACCTGGCCAACGCCCAGAGCACCGCGGCTCGGCCGGGGGGCCAGCCCTTCCAGCGGCAGCTCGCCTACTTCCAGGAAGCCTGGAACGCCGGCGGTCCCGCGGGCGTGGTCGTGGCGGGCGTCTACCGCGACCCGCGGCCGGGCCCGCTCGACTACCAGCCGGGCAACCCGGCCGCCGACCCGCAGGGCTACGTCCAGCTCCCCAACGTCGATCCCACCAGCGAAGCCGTCGATCTCCTGGCCGCCTCCCGCGCCTACGAGATGAACGCCACCTCCTTCACGGTGGGCCGCGACCTGTTCCGCCAGGCGCTGGCCATCGGGCAGGCCTGAGGGGAGGGAGCGGGATGCCCCCGGGAGTCCCACCCGTGCAGGCGCTCCCCTCCGGCCCGGCGGGGCCGGCGGGGCCGAGCGGTCCCGGCGCGCGGCCCGCAGCCGGGTCGGCGCCCAGCTTCGCGCAGGAGTTGTCGCAGGCGCTGGCCGGCGTCAACCAGATGCAGCTCCAGGCGCAGCAGGCGGCGCAGTCGCTCCTCGACGGCAGCGCCGGCGACGTGGCGCAGGTGGTGATCGCGAGCGCGAAGGCTTCCTTGGCGCTCCAGCTGGCGGCGACGGTGCGGAACGAGGCGCTGGCCGCCTACCAGGACGTGATGCGGACGCCGCTCTAGCTCCGGGCGGGAGGGGGAAGGGCCGGGGCGGCGGTCGGGAGCGGGCTTGACTTGCGGGGATGGGGGCGGATCCGGTCGGCATGAGCCTCTCCGTCAGGGGGATGGGCGATCAGCTGAAGGCCTTCTGGGGCCGGCTGGAACGACCGCAGCGGTGGCTGCTCGCGGCCGTCGGCGTGCTGGCGCTGGCGGCGGTGGTGGCCGTCGGGCTTCTGGGCCACCGCGGACCGGCCATGGCGCCGCTCTTCTCGCGGCTGCAGGCGCAGGACGCGGCGGCCATCGTGCAGCAGCTCCAGAGCCAGGGCGTCCCCTACCAGCTGGCCGACCAGGGCCAGACCATCCTGGTGCCGGCCGACCAGGTCTACAAGCTGCGCCTCGACATGGCCGCCAAGGGCCTCCCCTCCTCGGGCGTGGTCGGCTTCGAGAGCATGAACAGCCTGCCGCTCGGGTCCACTTCCTTCCAGCAACAGGTGGCCTACCTGCGCGCCCTGGAGGGCGAGCTGACGCGGACGATCCTGCAGATCAACGGGGTGGCCGGCGCGCGGGTGCACATCAACCTGCCCCAGCAGAGCGTCTTCGTCTCCCAGCAGCAGCCGGCCAGCGCCGCCGTCATGGTGGAGATGGCGCCCGGCCAGCTGCTCGAGCCCGACCAGGTGGCCGGCATCCGCCACCTGGTGGCGGCCAGCGTCCCCGACCTGAAGCCGGAGGACGTGGTCATCGTCGACCAGTACGGCCGCTCGCTGGACGCGGGTTCCGGCGGTCAGGCCTCGGCCGGTCCCGCCGGCTACGCCCAGCAGCGCGCCTTCGAGCAGGACCTGCAGCAGTCGGTGACGAGCCTGCTCCAGCAGGTCTTCGGCTCGACGCCGGTGGCCGTGCGCGTCAGCGCCTCGCTGGACATGGACCAGCGGACGATCCAGAACGACACCTACAGCCAGCCCGCGGGAGCCTCCGCCAACGGCGGCCTCGCCCAGAGCGTCCACCAGCTCCAGGAGCAGTTCAGCGGCACCGGCATGCCGCCGGGCGGCCTGGCCGGCTCGGCCAGCAACCTGCCGCCGGGGGCCTCGGTGCCCACCTATCCCGCCGCCGGCAACGGCGGCACCAGCACCTACACCCAGACCGACACGACGACCGACTATCTCGTCAACCACATCCAGGAGCAGATCAAGGTGGCGCCCGGCGCCATCCAGCGGCTCTCGGTGGCCGTGGTGGTGGGGACCAACCTGACGCCCGCCCAGCAGCAGGCGGTGCAGCAGGTGGTCGAGGCGGCGGTGGGGGCGAACGCCCAGCGCGGCGACGTCGTGACGGTGCTGGGCATGCCCTTCCGCTCGGTGAAGCCGGCGGCCCCGCGGCAGGCGGCCGCGCCCAGGCCGACGCTCCTCGAGCCGCCCTACGTCTACGCCCTGGCGGGGGCGCTGCTCCTCCTCCTGGTGCTGGGCGCGGCCCTGCTGCGCGCGGCCGCCGCCCGCCGGCGCGCCCAGGCGCGGCTCGAGGAGATGCAGGCGCTCCTGGCCCGGCGCCCGGAGACGACGACGGCCCAGCCCGCGGCCGCCGTCCCGGCGGAGCCGCCGCGCGACGGGAAGGCGGCGCTGGAGCGGGCCAGGCGCCTGGCCCTGGCCGATCCCGAGACGGCGGCCAACGTGATCCGCTCCTGGCTCTCGGACAACTAGCGGGGTGGGGGTGAAGAGGGTGACGCTGCGATCCCGGCAGAAGGCGGCCATTCTCTGCCAGGCGCTGGGACCCCAGGCCTGCCAGGCGATCTTCCGCCAGCTGAGCGACGAGGAGATCGAGCAGCTGACCCTGGAGATCGCCAACCTCGGGCCCGTGCAGCCCGAGACGGAGGAAGGGGTGCTGGAGGACTTCGCCACCCTCGGCGAGGCGCAGAGCTACGTGCGGGTGGGCGGCATCACGGCGGCCCGCCAGCTGCTGGAACAGGTGCTCGGGCCGGCGCGGACGGCCGAGATCCTCCAGCGCCTGACGGCCACGCTGCAGGTGCGCCCCTTCGACTTCATCCGCCGCGCCGATCCCTCGCAGCTGCTCAACTTCCTCGAGGGTGAGCACCCGCAGACGGTGGCGCTGGTGATGGCCTACATGTCGCCCGAACAGGCCGCCCAGGTCCTGAGCGCGCTTCCTCCGGAGATGCAGGTCGACGTGGTCCGCCGCATCGCCACCATGGCGCGCACCTCGCCCGACGTCGTCAAGGAGGTGGAGCGCGTCCTGGAGCGGAAGCTGGCCGCCCTCACCACCCAGGGCTCCACCGAGATCTCCGGCGTCCAGGCGGTGGTGCAGATGCTCAACCGCGTCGACCGCAGCACGGAGCGGAGCATCGTGGAGAACCTGGGCGCCACCGACCCGGAGCTGATGGAGGAGATCCGCCAGCGGATGTTCGTCTTCGAGGACATCGTCTTCCTCGACGACCGCTCGCTGCAGCGGGCGCTGCGCGAGGTGGACCTGAACAACGACCTGCCCCTGGCCATGCGCGGCGCCAGCGACGAGGTGAAGGCCAAGATCCTCCGCAACCTCTCCCAGCGCGCCGGCCAGCTCCTGCAGGAGAACATGGAGTACCTCGGCCCGGTCCGCCTGCGCGAGGTGGAGGAGGCGCAGCAGCGCATCGTCGCCGCCATCCGCCGCCTCGAGGACGCCGGCGAGATCGTGATCAGCCGCGGAGGAAGGGATGAGGTCCTTGTCTAGGCTGCTCAAGAGCGCCGGCCTCTCCACGCGGCGCGCCACCAGCGCGCTCTGGGAGGACCTGCCCCCGGAGAGCCGGCCGGCGGCCGAGCCGGAGCCGGCCGCGACAGCCGGGCGCGGGCCTGCCGAGGAGCTGGCGGAGGCGCGCCGGAGCGCGGAGGCCGAAGGCTACGCCGACGGCTTCCGCCGCGGCCTGGAGGAGGGCAGGGCGGCCGGCCGCGAGGAGGGGCGGCGCCAGGGCTACGAGGAGGGCTACCAGGCGGCGATGGCCGACGCGGCCGAGCGGGCGGCGGCGCTGGCGGCCGAGGCGGAGGATCTCCTCGCCCGGGCGGAGGCGGCGGCCGCGGCGGAGCTGGAGGCGGTCCCAGCCGGCGTGGCCGCGCTCGCCGTCGAGGTGGGCGCCCGCCTCCTGCGGCGCGAGCTGCAGGCGGAGCCGGAGGCGCTGGTGGCCATGGTGCGGGGCATCCTGGCCGAGGCGGGTCCGCGCTCGCGCGCCCGCATCCTGGCCAGCCGCAGCGACCGTGCCATCCTCGAGGCCAGCCTGCAGGGGCTGGGCGCGGCCCTGCCCGGCGTCGAGCTGGAGGTGGCCGAGGACGAGCGGCTCGGCCCGCTGGACCTGCGCGTGGAGACCGAGGCCGGCGACTTCGACGCCACGCTGCTCCGCCAGATCGCCGCCCTCCGCCGGCGGATCGAGGAGGCGCTGCGCCATGGCTGAGCCGGCGCCGAAGGTGCTCGACTGGGAGGAGGCGACGCGGGCGATCCGCCGGAGCCGCCTGCTGGCCCGGCAGGGCCGGGTCAGCCAGGTGGTCGGCCTGCTGGTGGAGGCGCGGGGCCCGCTCTGCGAGGTGGGCGAGCTCTGCCGCGTCGAGGAGGGGACCGGCGAGGCGCTGGCGGAGGTGGTCGGCTTCCGCGAGGGCCGGACGCTGCTCATGCCGCTCGGCCCCGTGCAGGGCATCCGGCCGGGCGCGCAGGTGGAGGCGCTGGGCCGGCCGCTGGAGGTGCCGCTGGGCGAGGAGATGCTCGGCCGCGTCGTCGACGCGCTGGGCCGCCCCGTGGACGGCGGAGGCGCCTGGCGGGTGGAGGAGCGACGGCCGGTGCTGGCGCCGCCGCCGCCGCCCTTCCGCCGGCGGCCCATCGAGCAGCCGCTCTCCGTCGGCGTCCGCGCCATCGACGGGCTGCTCACCATCGGACAGGGCCAGCGCGTCGGCCTCTTCGCCGGCTCCGGCGTGGGCAAGAGCACGCTCCTGGGCATGATGGCGCGCGGCACCGACGCCGACGTCAACGTCATCGCGCTGGTGGGCGAGCGCGGTCGGGAGGTGGGCGACTTCCTCCGGCGCGACCTGGGGGCGGAGGGGCTGGCGCGCTCCGTCGTGGTGGTCGCCACTTCGGACCAGCCGCCGGTGGTGCGGATGAAGGCGGCGCACACCGCCACCACCGTGGCCGAGTTCTACCGCGACCGCGGCATGAACGTGCTGCTGCTCATGGACTCGGTCACCCGCTTCGCCATGGCGGCGCGCGAGGTGGGCCTCGCCGCCGGCGAGCCGCCCGCCTCCAAGGGGTACCCGCCCTCCGTCTTCGCCGCCCTGCCGCTCCTCCTGGAGCGGGCCGGCAAGACGGAGGCCGGCAGCATCACCGGCTTCTACACCGTCCTCGTCGAGGGCGACGACATGAACGAGCCGATCGCCGACGCCGTCCGCGGCATCCTCGACGGCCACATCGTCCTCAGCCGCCGCCTGGCCTCCCGCGGCCACTACCCCGCCATCGACGTGCTGGAGAGCGTCAGCCGGCTCATGCCGCAGGTGGCCTCGCCCCGCCACCAGGCCCTGGCCCAGACCTACCGCCGGCTCCTGGCCGTCTACCGCGAGGCGGAGGACCTGATCCAGGTGGGCGCCTACCGGCCCGGTTCGAGCCGCGAGATCGACGAGGCCGTGCGCCGCATCGAGGCCATGAACGCCTTCGCCATCCAGGACCAGGAGAGCCGGGTCGCCATGGAGAGCGCGCTCCGCGAGCTGGAGGCGCTCTTCGAGGGGGTGCCCGCGTCGTGAGCCGCTTCCGTTTCCGGCTGGAGAGGCTCCTCGACCTTCGCCGCCAGGAGCGGCAGGCGGCCGAGCTGGCGCTGGGCCTGGCGATGCGCCGCGAGGAGGAGGCGGCAGAGCGGTGCCGGCGGCTGGAGTCGACGCTGGCGGCGGCGCGCCGGCGCTGGGCGGAGGAGCGGACCGGCACCCTCTCCGGCACGTGGCGGCAGCACGCCGCCTGGCTGGAGGAGCTGGAACGGCTTCTCGGCGAGGCCCGCTCCCGCCAGCAGGAGGCCGCCGCCCAGGCGGAGGCGGCGCGCGCGCAGCTGGCCGCCGCGCGGACGGGCGAGCGGAGCCTCGAGCGGCTGCGCGAGCGGCGGTTGCTCGCCTGGCGGCTGGAGGAGCAACGCTCCGAGCAGCGCGAGCTGGACGAGGTGGCGCGGCTGCGCTGGCTCCGCCGGCACCAGGAAGGAGGTGAGCCCGCATGATCGCACCGCTGGAGGCGGCCCCCGCCGCCGCGAACGCGACGGCGGGGGCGACGCCCTCCGCCCCGGCGCAGTCCGCCGCCCGGCCGGCGGCGCAGACGGGCGCGTTCGCGGCGCTGCTCGGGGAGGCCGCGGGGCGACGTCCGGAGCAGGCCGGCGACCCCGGCCAGGCGTCCGCCGCGCCGGAGGGAGGCGCCTCGCGGGCGCCGGCCGACCGGGCGGGCGCCGATGAGGCCGAGGAAGGCACGCTTCTTGCCCTTCTGGCCGCTGTGGCGGCCTCCGCCGCGCTTCCTGCGCCGCTGCCGCCCGCGGACGGCGCGGCGGGGAGGGGCGACGCGCCGGGCACGGGGGAGGCGACGGTGGCGGCCGCCGCCGGTCCGCAGGTCGCTGCGCAGGGTACCGGCGGTGCCGTCGTGCCGGAGACCGGCGTGCCGCCCGAGGCGCTTGGCGCCTCGGGGACGGCGGCGGAGGGCGCCGCGCCGGCCGGGCGGGACCCTGCTATCCCGGCAGGCGTGGCGGCTGCCGCCACGGGAGCGGTCGCCGCCGGGCAGGGAACGGAGGCGCAGCCGACGCCGACCCCGACCCCGCCGGCGACTTCCCCGGCGGCGTCGGCAGAGGCGCCCGGTTCCGGCGGCATCCGGGCCGGCGGCGCGGCGGCGCAGCCCGCCGCGGCCGGACCGCCCACCCGGGGCGGGGCGGGCGCGCCGGTCGCGCAGCAGCCCGGCGGCACGGCCCAGGCGGCCGCCCGGCCGGCGGCTCAGGCCGAGCCGGCCGGCATCCCGGCTGGCAACGCGGAGAAGCAGCCGGCGGCGACGCAGGCGGGATCGCCGGCGGGCGACGCGGGGAGCCCGGGCGCTGCCGGCCCGGGGCAGGGCAGCCCGGGGCGCGCGGAGCCGGCGGTGCGCACCGAACCGCTCCGCGGCGCGGGCCCGCTGCAGGCGGGCGAGGCGGGAGCCGTGGCGGCGGCTGCCGTCGCGGCGCGGGCGCCGGCGGGAGCGACGGCCGGAGGCGGGGCGGGCGCGCCGGTCGCGCAGCAGCCCGGCGGCACGGCCCAGGCGGCCGCCCAGCCGGCGCCGCAGGGCGAGACGGGCGCCGGGGCGGCCGGCGGCG
This sequence comes from Bacillota bacterium, assembly GCA_029960955.1. Classification (GTDB taxonomy): domain Bacteria; phylum Bacillota; class Sulfobacillia; order JAIMAT01; family JAIMAT01; genus JAIMAT01. The sequence goes on along the minus strand of JASBVS010000010.1, from coordinate 4,257 downwards.
GGCCGGCGCAGCAGGTGGCGCAGCTCCACCTCGGGGCCCGCGAGGCGCAGGTGCACGTGAGCGGCGAGCGGGTGGGCGACCTCTCCGCGCGGCTCAGCCTCGAGAGCGGCGGGCAGGTGGCCATCCATCTGGAGACGACGCGGCTGGCGGCGCACGAGCTCCTCCTGCGCGCGCTCCCGGCGCTTCAGGAAGGCCTGAACCGGCAGGGGGTGCCGCTCGCCGGCGTGACGGTGAGCGGCTTCGGAGCCGGCGCTGCCGGCGGCGAGGCTGCGGCGGGAGCCGGCTCCGGCGGAGCAGGGTCCGCCGCGGGGGGTGCTTCCTACGGCGGGAACGAGGCAGGCGGCCACGGAGCGGCCTGGACGGCGGCGGGCGCCGGCCAGCCGGGCGGAAGCGGCGGCGGCCTGGCGCCGCCCGAGCTGCGCCGGGCGAGGTGGCGCGGGGCGGGTGTCGACCTCCTCCTGTGAGGAGAGGGCAGGGGAACGGTTCGAGAGCAGGTCCGCGAAGGGAGGCGAGCTGCGGTGGGCGGTGTGAGCGCCACGGGCGCGACGACGGGGACGAGCGCGGGAGCGACGGTCGCCCCGGGGCAGTCGACGGATCCGCTGGCCGCCGCGGGGTTGCAGCAGAGCTTCCTGCAGCTCCTGGTGGCGCAGCTCCAGTACCAGGACCCGCTGCAGCCGATGGACGGCACGCAGTGGGTGACCCAGCTGGCCCAGTTCAGCATGCTGAGCGAGCTGGAACAGATCCGGCAGAAGCTCGACCAGATCGCGGCGGCCCAGCAGCTGCAGAGCGGCTCGGCCTCGACCGCGCAGGGGGGTTAGGAAGCCATGATGCGTTCCATGTACTCGGCGGTCTCGGGCCTGCGCGCCAACCAGACGGCGATGGACGTGATCGGCAACAACATCGCCAACGTCAACACGCCGGCCTTCAAGGCCTCGCGGAGCATCTTCGCGGACATGTTCTACCAGATGCTGGCCGGCGCCGCCGCGCCGCAGGGCGGCGTGGGCGGCATCAACTCGCAGCAGGTGGGTCTCGGCGTCCGCCTGGCCAGCATCGACAAGCTGATGACGCAGGGGGCGCTCCAGTCGACCGGCGTGCCCACCGACCTGGCCATCCAAGGTCAGGGCTTCTTCGTCCTGGGCGACACCGCAAGTCCCCCGAACTTGACCTACACGAGGCTTGGCGACTTCAAGCTGGATGCGCAAGGCTACCTGGTTGACGCGGAAAGTGGGAAATACGTGCTCGGCTGGCGTCATGGTGCCCAGCCAGGAGCTCCGACAACGACAAACCCGACCGACAGGATCCAGATCGTTCTCGGGCAGTCGTATACGCCTCCTGGTTTGGGTTCTGCGTACACGTTTGTCGATTACAACATCAGCGCAGATGGAACCGTGAATGGAATCCAGCCCGACGGTACGATCACGCCGATCGCGCATATCGCGCTGGCCGTGTTCCCGAACCCCACCGGCCTGGATGAGCTGGGCGGGGGGCAGTACCGGGCCTCGGCTAACTCGGGCGTTACAGGTACGAACAATCCCCTGTATGAAGTCGGCGGTTCCGGCACGGCGGCCGGTACGGTGAACAGCAACGCCCTGGAGATGTCCAACGTCGACCTGGCGCAGGAGTTCACCAACATGATCACCACCCAGCGCGGCTTCGAGGCCAACGCCAAGGTGATCACCACCGCCGACCAGATGCTCCAGGTTCTCACGAACCTGAAGCAGTAGGCGCGCGGCCGGGATGGCGCCGCGACGGCGAAAGGAAAGGGATGAGCCGTGATCTGGCTCACCCGGCTCAACGGTGATGAGCTGGTCGTCAACGCCGACATGATCGAGACCGTCGAAGCGACGCCCGACACGGTGATCACACTCGTGAACGGCCATCGCTGGATCGTGGCCGAGAGTCCGGACGAGGTGATCCGGCGGGTGGTCGCCTACCGCAGAAAGATCGCCGCCGGGCCCCGCCGGCGGGAGGTGCAGCCATGAGCGCCCGTCGGGCGGCGCCGCGGGGGCGGCGGGCCGGGGCGGGCCTCCTCCTGGCGGCCCTCCTCCTGGCCGCAGCCGCCTGCGCCCTCCCGGGCCAGGGTTCGGCGCCGGCCGCCAAGGCGGGGCCGCCGGTGGAGGTCGACGTGGGCACGCTGACGACCAACCTGTCCGACGCCGACCCGCCCCGCCTGGTCCAGGTGGACGTGGTGCTGGAGGTGGGCGGGCAGGCGGCGGCCGATCAGGTGAAGAGCGCGGAGCCTGCGGTCCGCGACGCCATCCTCCGCGTCCTGCGCGCCAGCAGCGCGGCGGAGCTGGCCGGGGCGCAGGGGATGGACGCCGTGCGGACGCGGATCCAGAACGAGGTGGCCAAGGCGGTTCCCAATGTGGTGGTGCGCGACGTCTACTTCACCAACTTCGTGGTCCAGTGAGCGGCGGGCCTCCGCCCGCCGGGCGACGGGAGACGGGAGGAAGCGGCGGTGATCCGGACGAGCGGGCGAGGAGGAGTGGCGGGAGCGGCGCCCAGGGTGCGCGCCTACGATTTCCGCAGGCCGGACCGCCTCTCCAAGGACCAGATCCGGACCCTCGCCATGATCAACGAGAACTTCGCCCGTGCGGTGACGACCTTCCTCTCCACGCGGCTGCGGGGGAACGTCCAGGCGGTCTCGGTGCTGGCGGAGCTGGTCAGCTTCGAGCAGTTCCTCTCCGGCATCGCGGAGCCCGCCATCATCGGCATCGTCGGGGCGGAGGAGTGGCAGGGCGAGGCGGTGATGAGCCTCGACCCGCAGGTGGCCTTCGCGCTGATCGACCGCCTGCTGGGCGGCGCGGGCGAGGAGAGCTACCGCCTGAGGACGATCACCGAGATCGAGCAGGCGCTCCTCCAGCGGCTCTTCCGCGACCTGGTCCAGAGCTGGCAGGAAGCCTGGGAGTCGGTGACGCCGCTCCACGCCTCCCTGGTCTCGCTGGAGTCCAATCCGCTGCTCGCGCAGGTGGCGCCGCCCGGCGACATGGCGGTCCGGCTGCTGGTCAGCCTGCGCCTGGGGAAACTGGAGGGCTTCCTGCGCATCGGCCTTCCCTACACCACCATCGCGCCGCTCATGCCCGCGCTCACCGCCGAGCGCTGGCTGACGCGGGAGGGCGAGGGGGTCCTGCACCGGCAGCAGGAGATGCGGAGCGTCCTGCGCCGCGTGCCGGTGCAGGTGACGGCGGTGCTGGGCCACGCGCGCCTGAAGCTCCGCGACTTCTGCCAGCTCGAGGTCGGTGACGTGATCGTCCTGGACCAGCGCGTCGGCGCTCCCGTCCGGGTGACGGTGCAGGGGCGACCCAAGTTCGCGGCGCGCCCCGGCCGGGTGGGCCACCACCTGGCCGTCGAGATCGTGGCGCGCCTTCCGGAGGAGGACGGTGAGAGCGCATGAGCGATCCGCTCTTGAGCCAGGAAGAGATCGACGCCCTCAGGCGGAGCCTCGAGCGGGAGGAGGAGACGCCGCGTCTGGGCGCCGAGGCCGCGGAGGCGCTGGCCGACCTCTTCGCCCGCGCGCTGGAGGAAGCTCTGCGCCAGGCGGCGCCCTCGCTCCTCGACGCGGGCGCGCAGGTCGACGGGGAGGAGGCGCCCCCCAGCCGCGCCGCCGCGGCCGTCTCCGGCCAGCGGGTGAGCGTCGCCGGCGGGGGCATGCCCAAGTGGGAGGGGGTCCTCTGGCTCGGCCCGGGCCCGGGCGAGAGCGGCCCGCTCTTCGAAGCCTGGTGCAGGCAGCTGGGCGAGGCGCTCAGCGGCGTCCTCGCCGGCAGCGTCCAGGTCCTCCCAGGCGACAGCTGGTCGCCCGGAGAGACGCTTCCCGCGGAGCCGATCGGCTTCCTCTTCCACTGGCAGGGCGGGGGCGAGGCTTGCGAGGCCGGCCTGGTGGCTCCCATGGCCGCCGTCCGGAGCCTGGTGGAGACGGCGACGCACCCGAAGGCGGAGGGCGCGGCGCCCGCCCGGAAGGAGCCGGAGCCGGCCGGCGACGCCGGGGCGGGAACCGGCGGCGCGACGCCGCGGGCGACCCAGGCGGCCTCCAACCCCCACGTCTGGCAGCCCCTCGACGCCCCGCGCCCGGGCCAGAGCCCGGCGGGGTTGGAGCTCCTCTACGACGTGCCGCTCGAGATCACGGTGGAGCTGGGCCGCGCGAGCAAGTCGGTGCGCGAGGTGCTGGCGCTGGGCACGGGCTCGGTGGTGGAGCTGGACCGGGCGGCCGGCGAGCCGGTCGACATCCTGGTCAACGGCAAGCTGGTGGCGCACGGCGAG
>JASBVS010000001.1 GCA_029960955.1 Bacillota bacterium | reverse complement strand
GCGGCGGGGCGGTCGAGGGGCCGCTTCCTGCCGCCGGCGCCCGAACCCGATGCCCTCGTCGCCTGGTCCCCGCAGACCGGAGCCTGCACGGCGGCCGCCCTCCCTCGCCGGCCCGAAGCGGCCTCGGTCGGAGACCGGCGACCCGCCGGGCCGCCCGCCGCTGCGCGCCGCGCAAGACCGGGCAGCGGCCGGATGGCCGCCTCCCGGCTGCGCCGCTACAAACCAGGGAGGAGAGATCGCTTCCTCCGGCAAGGAAGGATGCGGTGTGCGAGCGGACGTCATCCTCCTGCACGCGCCGGCCGTCTTCGATTTCCGCGAACGTCCCCGCCTCTGGGGACCGCTCTCCGACGTGGTTCCCTCCAGCTCCGTCTTCGAAATGTACCCCGTGGGCGAGACGAGTCTCCTCGAACGTCTCGAGCGCGCGGGCTACCGCGTCGGCCTGGTCAACGTCGCCAACCGGATGCTCTCCGACCCCGGCTACGACGTCGACGCCCACCTGCAGAAGCTGGAGGCGCCCGTCTTCGGCATCGACCTGCACTGGCTGCCGCACGCGCAGGGAGCGATCGAGCTCGCGCGCAGGGTCAAGGAGGCGCACCCCGCTTCCTGGGTGGTGCTGGGCGGGCTGAGCGCCACCTACTTCCACCGCGAGATCCTGGAGCGGTACCCCTGGGTCGATGCGGTGCTGCGCGGCGACAGCACCGAGGAACCCATGGCGCAGCTGGTCGAGGCGCTCCTCGCGGGCAGGCGGAGCCTCGCGGACGTGCCCAACCTGAGCTACCGGCAACCTCGCCCCGCGGGGTGCCCCGGGGCGACCGGCGAGATCCGCGTCAACCCGCTCTCCCACGTCCCGTCCACGCTCGACGGGCTGCGTCTGCCCGCCTACGAGGCGGTCGTCCGCGCCGCGCTCCGGCAGCGCTCCATCGCCGACGTGGAGCCCTACCAGGGATGGCGCTCCTACCCCACCACCATGCTCCTGACGGTCCGAGGCTGCACGCAGTCGTGCATCCTCTGTGGCGGCTCGCGCGAGGCCTACCGGCGGCTCTGCGCGCGGACCGCCCCCGCCTTCCGCTCCGCCGAGGAGCTGGCGGCCGACGTGCGCAGCATCGCGCGCATCAGCCGCCACCCGATCTTCGTGGTCGGCGACCCGCGCATCGGCGGGCGCGAGCGCTGGCAGCGGCTCCTGGAGATCTGGCGCCGCCAGCCGCCGCGGAACGAGCTGGTCTTCGAGCTCTTCGGCCCCGCGAGCGACCGCTTCTTCGCGGAGCTGCAGGAAGCGGTGCCGCGCTGGAGCCTCGAGCTGAGCCTCGAGTCGCAGGATCCGGCGCTCCGCGCGATCAACCGCAAGTTCGCCTGCCCCGACGGGGCCGTCGAGGCGACCGTCGCCCGCGCCCTGGCCCGCGGCGCGCGCAAGGTCGACGTCTTCTTCATGACCGGGATCGCCGGGCAGGACCGCGCCAGCGCCCGGGCCATCGTCCCCTACGCCGAGCGCCTCGTGGAGGCCTGCGGCGGCGACCGCCGGCTCGAGCCCTTCGTCGCGCCGCTGGGCCCCTTCGTCGACCCGGGCTCCACGGTCTGGACGGAGCCGGAACGCTACGGCTACCGCCTCTTCTACCGGACGCTGGAGGAGCACCGGCAGGCGCTCCGCCACCGCACCTGGCGCGCGCTCCTGGGCTACGAGACACGCTGGCTGTCGCGCGCCGAGATCGTCGACGTCACCTACGACGTGGCCATGGGGCTGAACGAGCTGAAGCGCTCCTACGGCGCCACCGGCGAGCAGGCCGCCGCCCGGGTGCGCAGGACGGCGGAGCGGGAACGCTTCCTCCTGGACGAGCTCGAGCGGGAGGAAGCGCTCCTCGACGCGGCGGACGGGGTCGCCCCCGCCCTGCTGCCCAGCGGCGGCAGCCTCTGCGCCCCCGAGGAGCTGACGTGGCCCGCGTAGTCGTCGCGGCCCGTCGCGGTCCACGGGGCGCTCGGCGCCCCCCGCCGGCTCAGCGGGCGGCCGCCGTCGGCCTTCCTCGCGCCGCCTGGCGCGGGTCCGGGATGTAGGTGCAGAAGGGGTCGGCCTCCAGGTAGTCGCCCGTGACGGCGTACGCCCGGGCGCGCGACCCTCCGCAGACCTGGCGGAATTCGCAGTAGCCGCACTTGCCGCGGAAGCGCGAGGGATCGCGCAGCGCCCGGAGGACCGGCGACTCCCGGTAGAGCCGGGCGAGCGGAGTCTCGCGCACGTTCCCCACGACGACCGGCAGGAAGCCCGACGGGTAGACCTCCCCCACGTGCGACACGAAGAGGAAGCCGTTCCCGTCCCAGACGGGGCGCCGGCTTCGCTGGACGCCCGCCAGCTCCCGCCGGCGCGCCTCCGTCGCCGCCTCGATGCCGCCGCCCGGCTCCGCGCCCGGCGCGCCCCCGGCCGCCTGGCGCACGGCCCGGATGCGCCGGATCTGGGGTCCCTCGGTGGTCTTGATGTCGTACGGGACCCGGCCGCTCAACTCGTCGAGCCAGAGGAGGATCCGCTCGTGCTCCTCCGGCGAGAGCAGGTCGTCCAGGCGCGCCCGCCCGGTGGGGATCAGGAAGAAGACGCTCCAGCGGACGGCCCCCAGCCGCTCGACGAGCCCGGCCATGGCCGGCAGGTCGTCCGCGTTGAAGCGGCTGACGGTGGTGTTGATCTGCAGCGGGATCCCCAGCTCGCGCAGCCAGCCGATCCGCTCCATGGTCAGGTCGAAGGTGCCGCGGATGCCGCGGAAGCGGTCGTGGATCTCCGGGCGCGACCCGTCCAGGCTGAACGCCCAGTGCGCCAGGCCGGCGTCGCGCAGCTCCTTCATCCGCTCGAAGGTCACCTTGGGGGTGGCGCTGGGGGTGATCGAGGTGACGAGCCCGCGCCGGTGGGCGTAGCCGACGATCTCGGCCAGGTCCTCGCGCTCCATGGGGTCGCCGCCGGTCAGAACGAAGAGCGGTCGCCCCATCTCCACCAGCTGGTCGATCAGGAGGAAGGCTTCCTCGGTGGTCAGCTCGCCGGGATGGCGGTGGCGGACCGCCTTGGCCCGGCAGTGGCGGCAGGCCAGCTGGCAGGCGCGGGTGGTCTCCCATATGACGATGAAGGGCTGCTCCTGGAAGTCGAGGCCTGGCACGGGGGACGCTTCCTTTCGCGAGCAAGTGGGCGGGGACGCGGCGGCTGCCCGCGGCGGCCTTCTCCCCGGCCCGTCCGGCGAGCTTAGCACGCCCGGCCGGGCAAGGAAGTGATCGCGGTCACAGCGCGGCGAGCCCGGCCTAGTTTGGCAGCAGTTCGGCCGCAGCAGGCGGCCCTGGCTGGGGAAAAGAGGAGGCGCCGTGCCCCGAATCCCGCACGGCGCCTCGATTTCTCTGGTGGCGCAGGGCGGAGTCGAACCGCCGACACGCGGATTTTCAGTCCGCTGCTCTACCAACTGAGCTACCGCGCCAGAGAGTTCGCTGCCTGAGTGTACGACGGCCCGCCGGCCCTGTTCAAGTCCGCCGGCTCTCGTCGCCCCTCCTCTTCGCCCTGCCCCTGGCGAGGAGGGCCGTCCCCAGCTCGCCGCGCGGGCCCCGTGTTGCGAATTTCGTTGCACCGGAAAGAGGGCACGTGCCAGGCGAGGAGGAGAACTTTTCGGCAGCCGCGAATAGGGCAGCCATCCCGAACGGGTTGCGCAAATCGCGGCGGCTGTCGCACCCCAGGGTCAGCAGCGTACGGGGAGGTCGAAGAGTTGCTCCGCATCGGTCGACATCGGCGTTTCTGGCAACGCGCTCTCACGGGATTGGCGGTCCTCGGCATCGTGGCCAGCGCAGGCTGCGGCGGCGGCAACGCCGCCCAGACCGGGACGGGACAGGCGAACAACCCGATCAAGGTCGGCTTCAACTTCGAGCTGACGGGCTCCATCGCCACCTTCGGCCAGCACACCTGGCAGGGCGCGCAGATGGCGCTGGACGAGATCAACAGCAAGGGCGGCGTCCTCGGGCGGAAGCTGGAGGCGGACAAACTCGACAACAAGGGCGACAACAGCGAGTCGACCAACGTGACCACCCGGCTGGTGAGCGACGGCGTGGTGGCCATCATCGGGCCCGCCACGACCGGCGACTCCCTGGCCGCCGCCCCGGTCGTCACCGACGCCAAGATCCCGCTCATCGCCACCTCGGCGACGGCGGTCCCGGTGACGGTCGAGAACGGCAAGGTGCGCGACTGGGTCTTCCGCGTCTGCTTCATCGACCCGGTCCAGGGCGTCGTCGGCGCGGACTTCGCCTACAAGCAGCTGAACGCACGCAAGGCGGTCATCCTGGAGGACAGCACCAACGACTACTCCAAGGGGCTGGCGGCCGCCTTCAAGCAGCAGTTCGAGAAGCTGGGCGGCAAGGTGGTCCTGGAGCAGGGCTTCACCCAGGCCGACCAGGACTTCCGCTCGATCCTCACCACCGCCCGGACGAAGAATCCGGATCTGATCTACGTCCCCGCCTACTACGACAAGGTGGGTCTCATCGTCCGCCAGGCGCGCGACCTGGGCATCACCGTGCCCATGATGGGCGGCGACGGCTGGGACTCGCCCGACCTGGTCAAGCTGGCCGGCGCCCAGGCGCTCAACAACACCTATTTCACCAACCACTACTCGTCGCAGGACCCCGACCCCAAGGTGCAGGCCTTCGTCCAGGCGTACAAGGCCAGGTACGGTGACGCGCCGGACGGCTTCGCAGCCCTCGGCTATGACGCCGTCTACCTGCTGGCGGACGCGATCAAGCGGGCGGGTTCGGCCGAGCCCGACAAGATCCGCCAGGCGCTGGCCGAGACGCAGGGCTTCCAGGGCGTGACGGGGACCATCTCGATGGACCGGAACCACAACCCCGTCAAGCCGGTCATCATCCTCGAGATGAAGGACGGGCAGCAGACGTTCAAGGCGCGCGTCACTCCGCAGCAAGGGTGAGCCGGCCCCGAACCGGGCCGGGTGGTGGGCGGCCGTCGCACGCCGGGGCGACGGCCGCCGCGCCCCGTCCCCGTAGCCGGTCGCGGTCGCTTTCCCCGGGAGGCGGTGGCCGGGATGGGAGATGTCGCCGGGAGAGGAAGGTTCGCATGACAGCCATCCTGCAGCAGATCGTCAACGGGCTGTCCCTGGGCAGCATCTATGCGCTCATCGCCCTGGGCTACACCATGGTCTACGGCATCATCAAGCTGATCAACTTCGCCCACGGCGACATCTACATGGTCGGCGCCTACGTCGCCTTCTTCGCGGTCACCCTGCTCAGCATGAACCTGGGCGTGGCGCTCCTGCTGGCCATGCTGGCGGCCGCGCTGACGGGCGTCCTGATCGAGCGGATCGCCTACCGCCCGCTGCGCAACGCCCCGCGCATCGCGGCGCTGATCACCGCCATCGGCGTCTCCTTCATCCTGGAGAACGGCGGCATCCTCGTCCTCAAGCCCGATCCCCGCGCCTTCCCCGACCCGATCCGGTGGCGGCAGATCCGCCTGATGGGGGGCTCGCTGGTGCTCTCGACGCAGGATCTCTTCATCGTCGGCGTCACGGTGGCGATGATGCTGCTCCTGGTCTACTTCGTCCAGCGGACCAGGACGGGAAGGGCCATGCGCGCCGTCGCCTACGACATGCAGGCGGCCGCCCTGATGGGTGTCGACGTCAACCGCACCATCGCCGTCACCTTCGCGGTCGGCTCCGCGCTGGCCGCGGTGGCCGGCGTGCTCGTCGGCCTCTACTACAACCGCATCGACCCGCTGATGGGGCTGGTCCCCGGCCTCAAGGCCTTCATCGCGGCCGTGCTGGGCGGCATCGGCAGCATTCCGGGCGCCATGCTGGGAGGCTACCTGCTCGGGGTGATCGAGGCGCTCGTCGGCGGCACCCAGTTCAGCCTCTTCCGGGACGCCGTCTCCTTCGCCCTTCTCATCCTGATCCTCCTCGTCCGGCCGGCGGGCCTGCTGGGGCGGAACGTGCGGGAGAAGGTGTGAGAGGGTGGTGCGGAGGTACCTGCGCGCGGGGAACCTGGCGGTCTGCGCCCTGCTGGTGGCGACCTTCCTGGCGGGTCAGGTGGCCATCGCCTCGGGCTGGCTCAACCCCTACTACCAGGTGCAGCTCTTCAGCATGGGCATCAACGTCATCCTCGCCGTCAGCCTCAACCTGATCAACGGCTTCACCGGCCAGTTCTCCCTCGGCCACGCGGGCTTCATGGCGGTCGGCGCCTACACGGCGGCCGTCGCCACCACGCGCTGGGGCCTGCCCTTCGCGGCGGCCGTCCTGCTGGCGGCCGCGGCCTCGGCGGTGATGGGGCTCCTCGTCGGCGTGCCCACGCTCCGCCTGCGGGGCGACTACCTGGCCATCGCCACGCTCGGCTTCGGCGAGATCCTGCGCTCCATCCTCTACAACGTCGACTACGTGGGCGGGGCGACCGGCCTCCTGGGCATCCCGCGCCTGACCACTTGGCCATGGCTCTTCGCCCTGACCGTCGTCACCGTGCTGGCGGTGAAGAACCTGGTCAACTCGACGCGGGGACTGGCGCTGAAGGCCGTCCGCGACGACGAGATCGCGGCCGAGGACGCGGGTGTCGACACCACGCGCACCAAGGTGCTGGCCTTCGTGCTGGGCGCGGTCTTCGCGGGGATCGGGGGAGCGCTCTACGCCCACTACTTTTTCGTCATCCAGCCGACCACGTTCAGCTTCCTGAAGAGCTTCGAGATCCTCGTCTACGTCGTTCTGGGCGGTCTCGGCTCGATCACCGGCAGCGTCGTCAGCGCCACCGCCCTGACGCTCCTCAGCGCGGCGCTCCAGCAGCTGGCCGCGCTGCGCATGGTCCTCTACGGGCTCGTGCTGGTCCTGCTCATGATCTTCCGCACCGGCGGGCTCTTCGGCACCTGGGAGCTGAGCTTCGAGGCGATCGGGCAGGCGTGGGCGTGGCTGTTCCACCGCCGCCCGCCCGCCGGCGACCGGGCGCCCCTGACCGCGGCCGCTTCCTCGCCAGGAAGCGCGACCCTGCCCGACCTCCCGGAGGTGACCCGCGATGGCGCTCCTCAAGACCGTTGACCTGGGCGTCGCCTTCGGCGGTCTGAAGGCGCTCTCCGGCCTGGACCTGGAGCTGGAAGCCGGCGAGCTGGTCGGCCTGATCGGGCCGAACGGCGCGGGCAAGACGACGGTCTTCAACCTCCTGACCGGCGAGTTCGCGCCGAGCCAGGGGGAGATCCTCTTCGACGGCCGCCGCCTCGGCCACCTGAAGCCCCACCAGGTCAACCGGCTGGGCATCGCGCGCACCTTCCAGAACATCCGCCTCTTCCGCGGGCTGACCGTGGTGGAGAACGTCGAGGTCGCGCTCCACGCGCGCATGGCGCCGGGCTTCCTCGCCACGCTCTTCCGGCTGCCCGCCTGGTACGAGCGCGAGGCGGCGGTGGAGGCGCGCGCGCTGGAGCTGCTCGAGCTGATGGGCCTCAGACCCTACGCGCGCCAGCTTGCCCGCAACCTGCCCTACGGCCTGCAGCGCCGGCTGGAGATCGCGCGGGCGCTGGCCTCGCGGCCGAAGCTCCTGCTGCTCGACGAGCCGGCCGCGGGCATGAACCCGCAGGAGAGCCGCGCGCTGATGGAGCTGATCCGTGCCATCCGCGAGCGCTTCCAGCTGACGATCCTGCTGATCGAGCACGACATGTCGGTGGTGATGGGCGTCTGCGAGCGGATCGTGGTCCTCGACCACGGCGTGGAGATCGCGCGCGGCACGCCCGAGGAGATCCGGCGCAACCCCCGCGTCATCGAGGCCTACCTGGGCGAGGAGGCTTCGGCCGATGCTTCTTGAGCTGGAGGAAGTCCACGTCAGCTACGGTCCCATCGCGGCGCTGCGCGGGATCTCGCTCACCGTGGAGGAAGGCGAGATCGTCACCCTGATCGGCGCCAACGGCGCCGGCAAGAGCACGACGCTCAACACCGTCTCCGGCCTCCTGCACCCGCGCTCGGGCCGCATCCGCTTCCGCGGCGCGGAGATCCAGCGTCTCTCGCCGCAGGAGGTGGTGGCGCGCGGCATCACGCAGGTGCCCGAGGGCCGGCGCGTCTTCGCGGAGATGAGCGTGGAGGAGAACCTGCTCCTGGGCGCCTACCAGCGTCGCGACGGCGCGGGCGTCCAGCGCGACCTGGCGGCGGTCTACGAGCGCTTCCCGGTCCTGTACGAGCGGCGCCGCCAGAGCGCCGGGACGCTCTCGGGCGGCGAGCAGCAGATGCTGGCCATCGGCCGCGCGCTCATGGCCCGGCCGACGCTCCTCCTCATGGACGAGCCCTCGATGGGCCTCTCCCCCATCCTGGTGCAGCAGGTCTTCGAGATCATCCGGCAGATCAACGCCCAGGGGACGACCATCCTCCTGGTCGAGCAGAACGCCCACATGGCGCTCAAGGTGGCGCACCGGGGCTACGTGCTGGAGACCGGCCGGATCGCGCTGGAGGGGGCGGCGGCCGAGCTGACCGCCAGCGAGCAGGTGCGAAGCGCCTACCTCGGCGGGGCCTGAGACGGCGAGGGCCGGGCCGCTCAGCGGCCGAGCTTCTCCTCCACCGAGCGGACCTTCGCCTCCATGCTCGATGGCCGGTCTCGCCGGTCGTCCACCTTGATCACCATGTCGACGCGCCGGGCGCCTTCCGCGACGACCGCTTCCTCCATCCGCTGGACGAGACGGAAGATGGTGGCCAGGTCGCCCTCCAGCGTGGTGAACATCGGATCGAGCCGGTAGCGGACGCCCGGGGGCGCCTCCTCCTGCAGAACGCGCTCGGCCGCGGCGACGAAGCGGCTGACGCTGGTCTCGCCGGTGCCGAGCGGCGCGATGCTCACCGCCACGATGGCCATGCTCTCCCTCCTCCCTCCGGCCGGGCTGCCCGCCGCCCCCTCCGCCCTGCCACCCGCTCCGCGCGAGGACGTCAGGCAGGATCCTTCCTCCCCCGGTCGCCCGCCGGCAGGGGCCGGTCGGAGGCGCTGCGGTCGGCTCGGGCCAGAGTTCCTCTTTCTCTACTTGTACGACATTGACGTCCATGACAGGCGTCCTTATGTTGGACTTGCGCGGCCCGCCGCGATCCGGCGTCGAGAGCCGCGGCACCTCCAAGCGAGTGGGGGCGAAGCGCATGCTGGGTGGCTACGCGAACCGGATAGCCTGGATCGACCTGACGAGCGGCGAGATCGAGTACAAGCCCGTGGATGAAGGCTTGGCGCGCACCTACATCGGCGGTCGCGGGATGGGGGTCCGCTTCGTCCTGGACAACGGGCCCCACGTGGATCCTCTCTCCCCGGAGAACATCCTCTGCTTGATGACCGGTCCGATCACCGGCACCCTGGTCAACATGAGCGGTCGCATGGCCGTGGTGACCCGCTCGCCCCTGACCGGCACCGTCACCGACTCCCATCACGGCGGCTGGAGCGGCGCGCGCCTCAAGTGGGCCGGCTTCGACGGCCTCGTCTTCCGCGGGCGGGCCGACCACCCGGTCTACGCCTACGTGGAGGAGGGCCGCGTCGAGCTGCTCGACGCCAGCCCCTACTGGGGGAAGGGCGTCCACGAGACCGTGGCGGCCCTGAAAGAACGCCACGGGAGCGAGGACCTCAGCGTCCTGGCCATCGGGCCGGCGGGCGAGAACCGGGTCCGCTTCGCCTGCATGGTCAACGAGGACCAGCGCGCCGCAGGGCGCGGCGGCACCGGCGCCGTGGCCGGCTCCAAGAACCTGAAGGCCGTGGTCGTCAAGGCGCCGAAGCGCCCGCCGAAGCCCGCGGATCCGGAGGCCTTCCTGGCCGCGCGCAGCGAGGCGCTGGCGAAGATCGCGGGGAGCCCGATCACGAGCCCGCGCAAGGGAGGGCTCTCGGTCTACGGGACCAACGTGCTGATGAACATGACCAACGTGGCCGGCGCCCTGCCGGTGCGGAACGGCCAGACGACCACCATGCCGACGGCCGAGCTCACCTCCGGCGAGTGGGTGCGGGAGCACATCCTGGCGGGCGACCCCACCTGCTACGGTTGCCCCGTCGCCTGCAAGAAGGAGGTCGAGATCAAGGAAGGTCCCTTCAAGGTCCGCGGCCAGTCCTTCGAGTACGAGTCCGCCTGGGCGCTGGGCGTCAACTGCGGCAACGACGACGCCGAGTCCATCGCCTACATGCTCGCGCTCTGCAACGACCTGGGCATGGACACGCTGGAGACGGGCAACGCGCTCTCCATGAGCATGGAGGCGAGCGAGCGCGGCCTGCTCCGGGGCGAGATGGCGCTGGCCTGGGGCGACGCGGAGGCCATGGTGCGGACCATCGAGGCCGTCGCCCGCCGGCGCGAGGGGCTGGGCGAGCTGCTCGCCGACGGCCCCGCGCGGGCGGCCGAGCGGCTGGGCGCCCCCGAGCTCTCCATGAGCGTCAAGGGCCAGTCCATCCCGGCCTACGACCCGCGCGGCATCCAGGGAATGGCCCTGGGCTACGCCACCTCCAACCGGGGCGCCTGCCACCTGCGCGGCTACACGCCGGCCGCCGAGCTGCTCGGCATCCCCGTGGAGTCCGACCGGCTGGCCTGGAGGGGCAAGGCGGAGCTGCTCAAGACGTTCCAGGACCTGCACGCCTTCTCCGACTCGATGGACGTCTGCAAGTTCTCGGCCTTCGCCGAGAGCGCGGAGAACTACGCCGCCCAGTTCTCGGCCGTCACGGGCTGGAAGATCACGGCCGAGGACGTGATGCGGATCGGCGAGCGGATCTACAACCTGGAGCGCTACTACAACAACCTCGCCGGCTTCACGGGCAGGGACGACACGCTGCCGCGCCGCTTCCTGGAGGAGCCGGCGGCGGGGGGCAGCGAGGGCTCGGTCGCCCACCTGGACGAGATGCTGGCGGAGTACTACGCGCTGCGCGGCTGGCAGGACGGCGTCGTGCCCGAGTCGAAGCTGCAGGAGCTCGGCATCGAACCCGTTCAGAGCGGGGCCGCGTAAGGCCGCCCCGGGCCCTTGCGCGACCGCCGGGTCGCGAGGCTGCCCGCCCGCAAGGGGTCGACGGGCGTCGCACGGAGGGGAGCCGCCCCGTGGCGGGGCGGCTCCCCTCGCGCGCGCCGGGAGCAGGAACCCGCTGCCCCGCGAAGCCGGGAACCTCTCGCCATCCAGCCGGATGCGGGTACGTCTAGCCGGGGGTGAGGAGAACCCAGACGAGCGGCACCCAGACGAACTCGAGGTTCGTCAGCATGGTGGGGAGAGGCCCGACGCGAGCGTCCAGGAGATTGAAGAGCGCTGCCGAGCCCGTGATCGCGACGAGGGCTGCAGCCGATCGCACGGCCCACTCCAGCGGACGGTCCGAGACGCGGAGCGCCGCGCGGAGAACGCCTCCTTCCGCTGTACCCGCGCGCACCCAGGCAACTCCTCCGACGGCCATCACCAGAAGGCCGAGGGGTATCCCCGCCAGGATCCACAGGACGCCTGTCGCCAGCCCGTGGCCGAAGAGCCGGGCCGGCTCCGCGAAGGGCAGGATGACGCCCACCCCGCCCAGCAGGAAGAAGAGCAGAAAGAGGAGCGCATAGACCGTCGACCAGATCCACCTCAGGAGCCAGCCGACCCAACCGTCGCGCCAGGCGCCGGCCAGCGACGCCATCACGCCTCCCGCGAAGGGGAAGACGCCCAGCTCCTGGAAGCGCAGCGAAAGGGCGTCCGGATGGGCGACGACGTCGAAGTCGTTGTCCAGGGCGAGCGACCAGAGCCCCCCTAGGACGACATAGACAAGGAAGCAGAGCGCCCACGTTCGCCAATCCCGCGGAACGTTCAGCCAGCGCGAAAGGGGGGCGAGAAGGAGGAAGCGCCTCTCCCGGCGAACGAAAGAGCTGTCTCCTTTCCGTAGTTTGAGCTTTTGCATCTTTCGCCCACCCTCCACCTCAACGCACGGACTGCCCGTCAGAAGCCAGCCTGCATCCGCAGAAGGGGGTGTCCGCGTGGAGGTCACCGTCCGTCTCACCGTCAACGGCCAGCCGGCGGAAGGAAGCGCGGAGCCGAGAACGCTCCTGGTCCACTTCCTGCGCGACACGCTGGGGCTGACCGGCACCCACGTCGGCTGCGACACCAGCCAGTGCGGCGCCTGCACGGTCCTTCTCGACGGCCGGGCGGTCAAATCCTGCACGCTCCTGGCCGTCCAGGCCGAGGGCCGTGCGGTGACCACCGTCGAGGGTCTTGCGGCGCTGCTGCCGCCCGAGGCGCGCGTGGAGGGTCTCCATCCGCTGCAGGCGGCCTTCTGGGAGAAGCACGGGCTGCAGTGCGGCTTCTGCACGCCCGGGATGCTGATGACGGCCGCCGATCTCCTCTCGCGCAAGCCGGATCCGTCGGAGGCGGAGATCCGCGAAGGGCTGGAGGGGAACCTCTGCCGCTGCACCGGCTACCAGAACATCGTGGCCGCGGTCCGCCTGGCGGCGGAGCGACTGCGCGCCGCGGGGGCGGCCGCGGTCGGCGGCGAGGCGGCGCTGGCCGCCGGCGCCGCGGCGCAGGGAGGTGCGCCCTGATGCCCACCCTCTTCGGCACCCCGCTCAGGCGGAAGGAAGACCCGCGCCTGATCACTGGGCACGCCACCTACACCGACGACATCCGCCTGCCGGGCATGCTCTATGCCGCCATCCTGCGCAGCCCCCACGCGCACGCGCGCATCCGCTCGGTCGACGCCTCCGAGGCGGTCCGGGCGCCCGGCGTGGTCCGGGTCTACACCGGCAGGGATCTGGAGGGAAGGCTGGGCCCGATCCCCACCGCCTGGCTCGTCCCCGACGCCGACCTGAAGACGCCGCCGCACCCGGCGCTGGCCTCCGAGCGCGTCCGCTACGCGGGCGACGGCGTCGCCATGGTGGTCGCCGAGAGCCGGGCCGCCGCCCGGGACGCGCTGGAGAGGATCCGCGTCGACTACGAGCCGCTTCCTGCGGTGGTGGACGCCGAGAAGGCGATGGAGCCGGGCGCGCCGCTGGTCCACGAGGAGGTTCCCGGCAACCTGGTGCTCCACTGGCGCGCGGGCAACGGCGCGGAGGCGGCGGAGAGGGCGATCGCCCAGGCGGAGGTGGTCGTCCGCCGCCGCCTCCGCAACCAGCGGCTGATCCCGACCGCCATGGAGCCGCGGGCCGCGGTGGCGCAGTACAACCCCGCCACGGGCGAGCTGACCCTCTGGCTCACCTCGCAGAACCCGCACATCCACCGCGTCCTGCTCTCGGGGGCGCTGGGCGTACCGGAGCAGAAGCTGCGCGTCGTCGCGCCCGAGGTGGGCGGCGGCTTCGGCTCCAAGATCCCCTTCTACCCGGACGAGGCGCTGGTCGCCTTCGCCGCCCGCGACCTGGGGCGGCCCGTCAAGTGGACGGAGGAGCGCTCGGAGAACTGCCGGGCGACGACGCACGGCCGCGACCACGTCCAGGAGGTGGTGCTGGCGGGCACCCGCGACGGCCGCATCACGGCGCTCCGGGTCCGGGCGGTGGCCAACCTGGGCGCCTACCTCTCCACGGCGGCGCCGGGCGTTCCGACCATCCTCTTCGGCCTGATCACCTCCGGCCCGTACGCGATCCCCCACATCGACGTCGAGGTCTTCGGCGTCCTCACCCACACCACGCCGGTGGAGGCCTACCGGGGCGCCGGCCGTCCCGAGGCCACCTACCTCCTGGAGCGGCTGGTCGACCTCTACGCCCGCGAGATCGGCATGGACCCGGCCGAGTTGCGGCGGAGGAACTTCATCCCCGCCCACCGCTTCCCGTACGAGACGCCCACCGGGCTCACCTACGACTCCGGCAACTACGAGCGGGCGCTGGAGAAGGCGCTGGAGGCGCTCGACTACGACGGGCTCCGCAAGGAGCAGGAAGAGGCGCGGAAGCGGGGGCGCTTCCTGGGGATCGGCCTCTCCAGCTACGTGGAGATCTGCGGCCTCGGGCCGTCGAAGGTGGCGGGTGCGGTGGGCTTCCAGGGCGGCCTCTGGGAGAGCGCCGTCGTCCGCGTCCACCCCACCGGCAAGGTGAACGTCTACATCGGCAGCTCGCCCCACGGCCAGGGCGAGGAGACCACCTTCGCCCAGGTGGTGGCCGACGAGCTGGGCGTGCCGGTGGAGGACGTGGAGATCGTGCACGGCGACACCGCGCAGACGCCGATGGGATGGGGCACCTACGGCAGCCGGACGACGCCGGTGGGTTCCGGGGCCCTGGCGCTGGCCGCCCGGCGGGTGGCGGAGAAGGCGAGAAAGATCGCCGCCCACATGCTGGAGGCGGCGCCCGAGGACCTGGACTTCCGCGACGGCGCCTTCCAGGTGCGGGGCGTCCCGGAGCGGAAGGCGACCATCCAGCAGGTGGCGCTGCAGGCGTACCTGGCCTGGAACCTGCCGGAAGGGATGGAGCCGGCGCTGGAGGCGTCCGCCTTCTACGACCCCTCCAACTTCGTCTATCCCTTCGGTACCCACGTGGCCGTGGTGGAGGTGGAGCCGGCCACCGGCCAGGTGAAGCTCCTCCGCTACGTCGCCGTCGACGACCCGGGTCGGGTGATCAACCCGCTGATCGTCGACGGCCAGGTCCACGGCGGCGTGGTGCAGGGCATCGGCCAGGCGCTCTGGGAGGGAGCGGTCTACGACGAGAACGGCCAGCTCCTGACCGGCTCCATGATGGACTACGCGCTGCCGCGGGCGGGCTTCCTGCCGCCCATCGAGACCTACCGCACGGAGACGCCCTCGCCCGTCAACCCGCTGGGCGTCAAGGGGGTGGGAGAGACCGGCACCATCGCCTCCACGCCGGCCGTGGTCAACGCGGTGATGGACGCCCTCGCCCCCTTCGGCATCGACCACCTGGAGATGCCCCTGACGCCCGAGAAGATCTGGCGGGCCGTCCGCGAGGCGGAGGCCCGGAAGGGAGGTGCGGCGGCGTGATCCCGGCGGCCTTCGACTACGCGCGCGCCTCGAGCCTCGAGGAGGCGTTGCGCCTCCTCCGCGAGGCGGGCCCCGAGGCGAAGCTCCTCGCGGGCGGGCAGAGTCTCCTGCCCATGATGAAGCTGCGCCTGGCCGAGCCGCCCCTTCTGGTCGACATCGGCGGCCTTGCGGAGCTGAGCGGCATCCGGCTGGAGGCGAACGAACTGGCGATCGCGGCGCTGACGCCCCACGCCGAGCTGGCCGGCTCGGCCCAGGTGGCCGAGGCTTTCCCGCTCCTGGCCCGGGCGGCCGCCGGCATCGGCGACCTCCAGGTCCGGAACCTCGGCACGATCGGGGGCAACCTGGTTCACGCGGACCCGGGCTCCGACCTGCCCGCAGTGGTGCTGGCGCTGGAGGGGCGGATCGTCCTGCGCGGCCCCGCGGGCGAGCGGGTGGTGCCCGCGGAGGCGTTCTTCCTGGGGCCGCTGACCACCGCCATCGAGCCGGGCGAGATCCTGACCGAGGTGCGCTTCCCGCTCCTGGAGGGGCGGACGGGCACCGCCTACGTCAAGCACCCGCACCCGGCCTCGGGCTACGCGGTGGTCGGCGTGGCCGCAGTCGCCCGTCTCGCGCCCGACGGGCGCGTCGAGGAAGCGCGCCTGGGCGTCACCGGCGTGGGCCTCCACGCCTACCGGGCGCGGGCGGCGGAGGCGGCGCTGCGCGGACGGCGCCCGGACGCGTCCGCGATCGAGGAGGCGGTCGCCCACGCCACCGACGGCGTCGAGGTGAACGGCGACCTCTACGCCTCCGAGGAGTTCCGCGCCCACCTCTGCCGGCACCACATGGCCCAGGCTCTGCGCGAGGCGGTGGCAGCCGCAGCCTGAGCCGTGCCGCGGGCCGGCCGTCCGGCGACCCGGCCCGCCGCGCCGGGATCGGGTAGGATCGGGGACGGAGGCTGAGCGATGGCTTCCGTCCCCGACTTCCTTTTCGCGGGGGCCGTGCAGGGCGCGCCGGCCGCCCGCCGCCGCGACGCCCTCGCGGCGCTCTGGGCGCGGCCCTGGCGCTGGATCGAGGAGGATCGCCCGGAGGAGCCGGCCTGGAACCTGGCTCTGGACGAGGCGCTGGCCGAGTGGGTGGGAGCCGGCGAGGCGCCGCCCTTCGTCCGCCTCTGGACGGGGAGGCGGTCGCTGGTGACCAGCCGCTACGACCCGGGCCTGGTCGACCGGCGGGGGGCGCTGGCCTGGTGCCGGGCGCACGGCTACGACCTGCTCCTCCGCTCCAGCGGCGGCGGCGCCGTCGTCCACTGCGAGCTGACGCTCAACCTGAGCATCGGCCTGCGCGCCCGCGACGGCTTCCCCTCCATCGCCGAGGCGTACGAGCTGCTCCCCGCGGGGCTCCTCCTGGCGCTGGCGGAGCTGGGCGTGGAGGCGGGCTACGCCAGCGTGCCCGGCAGCTTCTGCGACGGCCGCTGGAACCTGGCGGCGCGCGGCAGGAAGCTGGCGGGCACGGCGCAGCGGCGGCGCGCCGGCTACGTCCTCTGGCACGCCGTCCTCCTGGCCGAGGGCGGCGAGGCGGAGCTGGCCCGGATGAGCGGCGACATCGAGGCCTTCTACCGCGCCGCCGGGGCCGGCTCGGGAAAGCGCCCCGCACCGGTGCTGGATCCCTCGACGCTGACCACGGTGGAGCGGGAGTGGCGCTCGGCTCACCCGGACGGGGCGGAGCCCGTCCCGCGGAGGAAGGAGCTGGCCGAGCGGATCCGGCGGGCGTACGACCGCCTCTGCGGGCGCCTCTCCCCGGAGGCGGCCGGCAGGAAGGAGAGGGAGCGAGCCCGCGAGCTCGCCCCCTCCTGCCTGCCCCCCGACGGCGCGGCCGGCTGACTTCCCGCGATGCCTCACCGCGCGGGCGAGGCGCCCTGCTTCCTCGCGATCTCCCGCTGGCGGAGCTCGACGCGGCGGATCTTGCCGCTGACCGTCTTGGGGAGATCCGGGACGAACTCGATCTCCCGCGGGTACTTGTAGGGCGCCGTCCGCTCCTTGACGAACTCCTGCAGCTCGCGCGCCAGCTCCTCGCCCGGCTCCCAGCCGCGGGCCAGCACGACGAAGGCCTTGACGATCTGGCCGCGCACCGGATCGGGGCTGCCGACCACGGCCGACTCGGCCACCGCCGGATGCTCGAGGAGGACGCTCTCGATCTCGAAGGGGCCGATCCGGTAGGCGGCGCTGAGGATGACGTCGTCCGCCCGTCCCACGAACCAGAAGTAGCCGTCCTCGTCCCGGTAGGCGCGGTCGCCGGTCAGGTACCAGTCGCCGCGGAAGACCTGCGCCGTCCGCTCGGGGTCCTTCCAGTACTCGCGGAAAAGGCCGACCGGCCGCTCCGGGCGGACGCGGATCGCCACGTCCCCCTCCTGGTTCGGGGGCAGCTCGCGCCCCTCCTCGTCGATGACGGAGACGTGGAAGCCGGGCACCGGCTTGCCCATCGACCCCGGGCGGATCTCCATGCACGGGAAGTTGGCCAGGCAGACGACCGTCTCGGTCTGGCCGTAGCCGTCGCGGATGGTCAGGCCGGTCGCGCGCCGCCAGACCTCGATCACCTCCGGGTTGAGCGGCTCGCCGGCGGCGACGCAGTGGCGGAGCGAAGGGAAGCGGAAGGCGCCCAGATCCTCCTGGATGAGCATGCGGTAGTTGGTCGGCGCGGCGCAGAGCGTGGTGACGGGGTAGCGCGCCAGCAGCTCCAGCGTCCGGCGCGCGTTGAAGCGGGCCGCGTGGTGGACGAAGATGGCGGCGCCCACGATCCACGGGCCGAAGAAGCTCGACCAGGCCGCCTTCGCCCAGCCCGTGTCGGAGAGATTCCAGTGGAGGTCCCCGGGCGTCAGGTCGAGCCAGTAGGCGCCGGTCACGTAGTGCCCGATGCCGTTGGAGGCCTGCGTGTGGAGCGTCATCTTCGGATAGCCGGTGGTCCCGGAGGTGAAGAAGAGGACGGCGGGGTCGTCCGCGCGGGTGTCGCTTCCTTCGAAGGAAGCGTCGCCCGCGGCGACCAGCTCCTCGTACCCGAGCCACCCCTCGCGCTCCCCGTCGACCAGGAGGCGCGCCTTGAGGCCGGCGCCTCCCCCCTCGCCGCCCACCTCGGCCAGCGCCTGCTCCACCTTGGGGGCGTTCTCCGCGTCGCTGACGACCGCCGCCACCTCGGCCGCCCGCAGGCGGTAGGCGATGTCCCGGGCGGTCAGCTGCGTCGTGCCCGGGCTGATGACGACGCCCGCGCGGAGCGCGGCCAGCACGCTCTCCCACCAGGCCACCCGGCGCGGCAGGATGAGCAGCAGCCGGTCGCCGGGCCGGAGGCCCAGGCCGAGCAGCGCCGAAGCCAGCCGGCGCGAGCGCTCGCGGAACTGGCCGAAGGTGATCCTCCGCTCGTGGCCCTCGTCGTCCACCCAGAGCATGGCCAGGCGGTCGGGCGTCGCCTCGGCGTGCCGGTCGAAGGTGTCGCGGGCGAAGTTGAACCGTTCGGGCACCTGCCACCGGAAGGAAGCCGCTTCCCGGGCGTAATCGGTCATGTTCACCGGCGATGTCACCGTCCTTCGGCGTGGGGGTCACGGATCGTTTCGCCTTTCGAAGGTGCCTTTCCTTCGGAGAAAAGGGCGGGGGTCGCGGGGCGCGCCCGCTGCCGGGAGAGCTCCGGATCCCGGCCGGGTAGGGGAACCCGCGCCGAAGACGCGCGGTCTACTCCAGGAGACGAAGGCCGGCAGGACGAAGTGAATAATTGAAGCAGTGTCGAGCCGGCAGGGACCGGTCGCCGCTGCGGAGGTCTCCTGCCGCCGGCCGATCGAAAGGGGCATCCCGTTACGCGTCCGTCTTCGCCGCTCCGCCGGTTCGCACGGTTCACCGTCGTCGGGGTCCTGAACACCCTGGTCGACTTCCTGGTCTTCAACCTGCTCCTTCGTGCCGTCATCGCCTTCGGATGGGCCGGCCCGCGGTTGGAATCGCTGCCCGCGACGCTGGCCGCCGCGCTCAACGCGGCCTCCTTCAGCGTCGCGCTCCTGAACAGCTACGCCTGGAACCGGAGTTGGACTTGGCGCGGCAGCCGGGCCCACTTCCCGCGGTTCGTCCTGGTCAGCCTCGCCTCGGCGGGCGCAAGCACGCTGGTGCTGGCTCTCTGGATGGCCGTCTGGCCGAAACCGCCCAACATCGGCTGGATCACGTGGCTTCTCCTCCACCGCGCCGCCCCCACCATCTCCGGCGTGGTCTGGGTCAACGTCGGCAAGGCGATGGGCGGCGCCGTCAGCCTGGTCACCAACTATGTGGGCTACAGCCTCTTCACGTTCCAGCGGGTCTACCGGCTGCAGCGGCTCCAGCCCGACGGGCTCGACCGGGACGCGCTCTCCGCGCATCCGGCACCTCGCCCGGTGCCCGAGTTGAGCCTGGTCATCCCGGCCTACAACGAGTCCGAGCGCTTGCCGGGTACGCTGGAACGGCTCGCCGCCTGGGCTTCGGCCTGGGAGCAGCGGCACGGCCGGGCGCCCGAGGTGGTCGTGGTCGATGACGGGAGCCGCGACTCGACCCCCGAGATCCTCAGCCGGGCTGCCGGGCGTCACCCGTGGCTGCGCCCCTACCGGCTGGAACCGCACGGCGGCAAGGGGGCGGCCGTCCGGGAGGGGCTGGGAGCGGCCCGGGGGCGCTACGCCGTCATGACCGACGCCGACCTCGCCTTCGGGCTCGCGCCGGTGGAGCAGGCGCTGCGGATGCTGTGCGAAGGCGCCGACGTGGTCGCGGGGCGGCGCCTCGGCGAAGGAAGCGGCCTGCGCGGCCTCGGCCATCGTCTTTTCCGCCGGCTGGTGCGCCTCCTGGGACTGGACACGGTGGTCGACACCCAGTGCGGGTTCAAGGCCTTCCGCATGGAGCGCGTGCGTCCCCTCCTCGGGCGGCTGCACGTGGACGACTTCAGCTTCGACATCGAGCTTCTCTTCGTCGCCCGCCGCAACGGCCTGCGCATCGCCGAGCTGCCGCTCCGCTGGCGCCAGGTCGAGCAGTCGACGGTCCGCCCGGGCCGGGACGCCGTCGTCATGCTGCTCGGGGCCGTGGGCGTCTGGGCGCGGGGCCGGTGGAGTGACGCGTACAACGTGGAGCGTGCCGGCAAGGAGCCGATGTGAGCGTGGCGCGGCCGCCCCTCCGCATCCCGCGGATGCCGCCATGGGCCGGCGACGCCTTCCTCGGGCTCGTGGCGAGCGTGGTCTGCCTCGACCTGCTCGCTCCCACCGCCGGCGCCCTGGCGGTCGCGGAGCTCGGGCGCGTGCTCCGTTCTTCTTGGCTGGGGCCAGCGGTTTTCGGCACCCTCCTTCCGGTCGCCGCCCTGCTCGGCGGTCGGGCGACGCTCCGCCACCGACCGCGCGGCGGCATGGAGCGGCGCTCCGGCTTCGCCGGCCTCCTCGTCGGCGGCCCCGTCGCCGGCGCCGCTCTGGCCTACGCCCTCCACCTGGCGCCGGCCGGTCCGCTCCCCATGCATCGCCTGGTCTGGCTCGACCTGCTGGCTGTGCCGCTTCTCGCCGCCGTGGAGTTCGCCGCCGGCCTGGCGGCGGAGGTGAGGCGAACCCGGCGCGAGGAGCCGGATGCCGGCATGGACCGGCTCTTCCGGCACACGGTCTGGGCGCTGGCCGTCGCCGTCAGCCTGCTCTTCACGGCCGTCAAGATCTACCAGTACCGCTACTGGCTCGTGGGCGCCTGGGACCTGGGCATCTACTTCACGGCCATGGCAGCCATCGGGCGGGGCGACGGACTCGGCCGGACCACGCTGGCCGGCGGGCCCATTGTCGCCGACGCCGGGCAGTGGATCCTCTACCTTCTCGCGCCGCTCTTCCGCGCTGGCGGACGGACGGGCGGACCCTGGCTGATGTTCGCGCTGCAGGGGTTTGCGCTGGGCCTGGGCGCGGTCCCCCTCGCCCTGACGGCTTGGCGCGCCTGGGGCCGCAGCTGGTGGGCGCTGGCCGTGCCGACCGCTCTCTGGGCCTTTCCGGCCACGGTGGCCGTCGTCACCATCGACTGGCACCCCGACGCGCTGGCCTTCGCCTTCCTGGCCTGGGGCCTCTGGGCGGACGATCAGGACCGGCCGCGTCTCTACTACGGACTGGTGGCCCTCGCGCTTCTCAGCAAGAACCAGGCCGTCGTACCCGTGGCCGGGATGGCGCTCTGGCAACTGATTTCGGGTCTCCGCGGTCGGGACGGCGGCCGCTTCCGGCGCGGCCTGGTCACCCTGGTGCTGGCGCTCGGCCTCTTCCTGGTCAGCGAGGAAGCGGTGCTGCCCGCGCTCGGCGTACGCGACAGCACGGTCAGGGCCAACTACGGCTACCTTGGCGGCTCCGTACCGGCCATGCTGGAAAGCCTCCTCCTCCACCCGCGGTTCCTCGCGGACGCGGTCAGGATGCATCCGGACACCTGGTCGCTCCTGCTCGGATCGCTGGCCTGGCTGCCGTTGCTGGCGCCGGTGCGCGCCCTGCCCGGTTTCGCCGTTCTCCTCGTCAACGGCCTGAGCCGCGTCCCCCTGCCCAATCTGCCCTACAGCCAGTACCCGCTCTGGGCGCTTCCCTTCCTGGCCGCGGCCGCCGTGGACGGGATCCGCGCAGTGGCGCAGCCGGGGAGGAAGCCCGACACCGGCGGTCGCCTGCGCGGCGGGCGGGAGCGCTGGGTACCTGCGACGGCAGGCGCCCTGCTGCTGGCCGCCTCCCTGCTGGTCACCCTCCGCTGGAGCGTGCCCATGGAGGTTTGGCGGCTTCGTCCCCCGGCTCCCCGGGTGGTGGCGGCGCTCGACGCCGCTGAGCGGATGATCCCGGAGGATGCCGTGGTCTACGGTCAGACCGGCACCGTAGGCCGGCTGTGGAATCGTCCCTGGGTGGCGGCCGAACCGTACAACAGCCCGGGCCAGCTCGTCTCGCAGGCGAGGGACTCACGGAGCCCGGTCTACGTGCTCTTCGCTCCCGGGGTGAGTTACGCGCCGATCGTCCCGCGGGCCACGCAGCTCTCCGATCTGCAAAGGGTGACGAGAACTTTCGAGCTCAAGGCGATCCTTTCCAGGGACGGGGTGCTCCTGCTTCGGTCCGCGCAGCCGGCTTCCAGGCTGGCCGTTCGCTCCGCGGCCTCGCATCCGTGACGCAGGAAGCCGAGCGACAGAGGAGGGCTGCTGCGAGGAGAAGAATGCGCGCGGAGCTCGCCCTCCTGGCATCAGGAAGCAGGCTGACGGGCGCTTGCCTCCAACGCGCGCCTGTAGACAGCCTCGACGCGCTCGGCGATGCGGTCCACCGAGTAGCGGGCGGAGACCACCTCGGCTCCCCAGCGGCCGAGCGACTGCCGCAGGTTGGCGTCGGTGAGCAGCCGCTCGAGATCGGGCAGCATCGTCTCCGGTGTGATGGGCCGGCCGAAGCCGTAGGCGGTGAAGCTCTGGGCCTCGAACTGCTCGAGGCGGTCCTCCGCCAGGATGCCGCCGTAGCCGTTGGTACCCGAGATGATGACGGGCCGCTCCGCCGCCATCGCCTCGAGGGCCGCTCGTCCAACCGCCACGGTCAGCCAGGCGCGGCGTTGCAGCGCGGGGATGTCGAAGCGCGCCCCCAGCATCCGGACCACCCCGCGCCCGAGTCGCCGATTCACTTCCTCGGCCGCGCGCCGGACGGTCTCGAACCGGGTACCCGTGCCGGCGATGAGAAGGGTCAGCCCGGGGTGACGCGCGTACAGGACGGGCGCGGAACCGATGAGCGCCAGGGCGGTGTCGATCGCCTCGCTCAGCCGGCTGACGTGGAGGACGACCGGCGCGTCAGGTGCCAAGTCCAGGTCGTCCGCTTGGCTCGCGGAACTTTGCGCCGCGAAGTCGTCGAGGTCGATGCCGTTCGGGATGATGGTGATGGGGACCTTCTGCGGGTCGGCCTTCAGTCGATCGACCACGTGCTCGCGGATATGCTCGCTGACAACGATCACGGCGTCGCCCCAGCGAGTGAATCTCCGCCAGAACCAGCCGGCCGCATAGGGTCCGTGGTAGGTGGTCACCAGCGGGCAGAAGCGTCCGCCGAATCTTCCCCCTTGCGAGACGCCCACCCTCCGCAGGGCGTGGTCCGCCACCCAAGCGGGAATGCGGGCGTGCGCGTGGACCACGTCGAACGGACGCTGGCGCAGCAGCCGCGTCAACCCCAGGATCGCCCTGCCCAGTGCCCAGGGAGCTCGACTGGAAAGGGGGACGACATGGTGGGGGATGCCCGCGCGGGCCAGCTGCGGAACCAACCGGCCACCCGCGGAGGCTACCTCGACACGGTGGCCACGCCGGGCCAGGGCCTTTGCCAGGGTGACCACGTGCGTCTCGGCGCCACCCACGTCCAGTGCCATGGTTGCAAGCAGGATGTTAAGGTGCTCTGAGCTGGCCGTCATTCGGACCTCCCTTTTCCGGGCTTTCCGGCCTGGACAGCCGCAGCCGCTCCCAGTCCACCCACCTGCTCCGGCGGCCGCGTGACGGAAGGTGCCGCCCGTCCGGTCGCTTCCTGCGGCAGGCTTCGCCCAGAAAGCCAGGATGCCCCGTGGGCTGCCGCAAAGGTGCGATGGCGACCCGGTGACGTGGCCAAGTTCGCGTCTCCGCTTCCGCTCTCCTCCACTGGCGGCGGCGGTGAGCGGTGGCAGGGGAAGGGCTGGAGTCGACGGGCGAGCCCGTTCTCCCCAGGCTCCCCGGCGCGCGGCAGCCGGGCCGACAGGCGGCTGCCGTAGCGGACGCGCCCGGCTTGACAGCGAACGGTTCTCATTCTTACTGTTGGAGTGTCGAACGAGAACTCTATGGGTCACCTTACCTGCCATATACGGGGAAGCGAAGGGATGGCAACCTGCCCGCTGGTCGGCCCGCCTTCCGTCCTTCCCCCGAGGGAGGATCCGGCATGGATTTCCTGCTTGCCGCAGCGCTGCCCGGCGCCGGCTACGGCGCTTTCGACGCGGCTGCCATCGTCCTGCGCGAGGGGTTCGAGGCGCTGCTGGTGGTGGTCGCGCTCCTCACCCTGGTCGAGCGGAGCGGCGGGGCCCTGCGCGGACGCCAGAGGCTGGCCGTCGCCGCCGGGACGGCCGGCGGCCTTCTCCTCGCCCTCCTGCTGGGGTTCGCGCTCAAGCGCTGGCTCGCGGCGGAGGCGGCCGACGCCGGTCAGGAGCTGGTCTCGGGTCTCGCCGGCCTCGCCGCCGTCGTCCTCATGCTCTCCGTCGGCACCTGGGTGCACGAGAAGGCGACGGTCGAGGGATGGAACCGCTTCCTGCGGGAGCAGGTCGGCTCCGCGCTGGCGCGCGGGAGCCTGCTCTCGCTCGGCCTGATCGCAGGAACCGCCGTCCTGCGCGAGGGGGTCGAGACGGTCGTCTTCTTCGCGGGCATGGCGGCCTCCATCGCTCCGGGCCAGCTGGCGCTCGGGCTCGGCGGCGCGCTCGCCCTCCTCGTCGCGGCGGGGCTCCTGGCCCTGCGCCTCGGGTGGCGCCTGCCGGTCCACGCCGTCTTCCTGGTCGCCTCGCTGCTCCTCGACGTGATGGCCTTCAAGTTCGCCGGGTCGAGCGTCCACGCGCTCCAGGAAGCCGGCCTGGTCCCGGAGTCGGCGGCGCCCGTGCCGGGATGGGGCTTCCTCGGCCTCTACCCCACCTGGCAGTCGCTGGTCGCACAGCTCGTGGTACTGGCCATCGTCGGCGCCTTCTGGCTCCAGGTCGGCCGGCGCGAGGCGCAGCCGGCGCGCTCGAGCTGAACCGCCGCCGGTCCTGCGGGCAGGCTGTGCTCCCGCCGCCGGCGGGGCTGCCCCGGGAGGGGACGCGAAAGCGGGCCGCCACCGCGACCCGCTTCGTCTATCTTCAGGGCCTGGGCTCCCCGCGGCGCCCCTCCCGGCGCACTGGCGCCGGCACCGGGCCTCCGAGATGGCCTCCTACTTGTTCGCGAAGAAGTTGGCGTTCTTGTCGATGTAGCTCTTCCACTGGTCGGGGACGTCTTCCTGGAAGTAGATCGCGCTCACCGGGCAGACGCCGACGCAAAGGCTGCAGTCGATGCACAGGCTGGGGTCGATGTAGAGCTGGTCTTCGCCCTCGACGATGCAGTTGACGGGGCAGACCTCCTGGCAGGACTTGTCCTTCACGCCGATGCACGGTTCGCAGATGACATAGGCCATGCTGTCGACCTCCTTGGCTTGTTCGCCGTCCACGCCGGCCCGTGGCGCCTTTCCCGGCCCACAGATCCGAGTCTACCGCAACGAGCCTCGCCCGGAGTGGTCGGACCTTCCACCCAGGCTAGGCTACCCACCACCCCGGCTCGGCACAGCGCAAAGGAAACCGCCGGCCTGTCGGAGCCGGCCACGGGCGTTCGCATTCGCCACCCGCGCCGCATCTCCCTGCCAGGCGAGGTCGACAGCCTCCCCGATTTCGCGGCGGCACCAAGCGACCCCCGCGATCCGGGATCAGCGGGCGCCGGCGGCCGGACGGCGGCGGGAGAGCTGGATGCCCGCTCCCTTCAGATCGGCGACGGCCGCCTCGATGACCGTGTCGGCCTCCTCGCCGCCCATGCGCAATCCGTGGAGCGCCGCCAGGCGGCGGAGGCGGCGGTCCGCCTCGCTCTTCTTCATCGCGCCGTCCCAGCCGTAGACGGCCCCCATCTCCTCCACCGCGCGCACCACGATCTGGGCGATCTCCATCAGGCGGACCAGCCGTGCGGGATCCCGCGCCACCCGGCGCAGGAGGTAGCCGACCGCGGCGCCCACGCCCGCCAGGATCGCGTCGCTCCAGCTCAGCTCCATCTCCGCTCCACCCCTGGACCGGCATATGCCGCCACGTCCGCATGGGGCGCATGGAGAAGCCGGGGAACTGGCCAAGGTGAGCCCGGAGGTGGAGCGAGGTGGGGGAACTGCTCCGGTTCGTCCGCTTCGCGGTGACGGGGCTGCTGAACACGCTGACGGACCTCGCGCTGTACGGCGCCGGCTCCGCCTGGCTCGGGCCGGCCGGGGCGGAGACGCATGCCTGGCTGGCGCTTCTCTCGGGAGGAAGCGCCATGGTGCAGGGCTTCCTGCTCCAGCGTAGCTGGGTCTTCCGGAGCGAGGCGCGGCCGCTCCGCTTCCTGCTGGTGAGCGGCACGGGGCTGCTCGCCGGTGTGCTCGCGACGGCCTGGCTGGCGGCCTCCCTCCGGCCGCTGCCTGCGCGGCTGGGCGGCGTGCTGGTGACGGCGGCGCTCGACTGGTTCGGTTACCGTCACTGGGTCTTCGCGCCGTCGCCCTGCCCGCGGGGATCCTGATCCGCCTCCCGTCCCGCGGCGACCGGGAGCGCCGGCGACTCGCCGCCGCGTAGCGGAGAGCCGGCGGGCCTGGCGGGGCGCGGATGCTTCCGGCTCTCCAGCGACCGGCGGACGTGGAGCCGCACCAGCCGCTCCGCCAGCGCGCCGTCGCCGTGGCGTATCGCCGACCCGATGGCCGTGTGCTCCCGGTGCGCCTGCCGGAGCCGGCAGTCGTCCCGGTAGCCGGCGCGGGCGAAGCTTTCGATGTAGTCGCGCAGGGCCGCCAGCGTCTGCTCCAGGCGCGGACTGTGCGCCATGCGATAGATCTGGAGCGTGAGCGCCACGTTCTGGGCCGCGGCCGCGTCGACGTCGTCGCGCTCCACCGCGGCCTCGGCCTCGCGCAGGAGCCTCTCCAGCTCCTCCAGCTCCTCCGCTGCGTGCCGCTCGGCGGCCAGGCGCGCAGCCAGCCCCTCCAGCAGCTCGCGCATCAGGAAGAGATCGCGGACCGAACCTTCGTCGACTCCGCGGACCACCATGCCGCTGCGCGGCCGGTAGAGCAGCAGGCCCTCGCGTTCCAGTCGCAGGAGCGCTTCGCGGACGGGCGTCCGGCTGACGCCCAGCTGGTCGGCCAGATGGCGCTCGACGAGGTGGGTCCCCTCGCTCAGGGTCCCTTCGAGAATGGCGGAACGGATGGTCTTGCAGACCTCGTCGACAAGGCCTGGAATGCGTTCCGCCGCCACGCGAGGCAGGTTGACTCGCGATCGCGTCCCGGGCCACCTTCCCCGTCGAAGAGGCATGCTTGAGCGCCGGATCCGCCGCCCGGGCGGAGCCGGCCCCCCTGGAGCCGGCTCGCCACGGACCTCTGCCCAGCGGAACGACCCGAATCGGAGCAAGCGTCAGGCCCTCAGGTGCTGGAGGGTCCCCGGCCTGCCGTACGGTTCCGGCCGCTCCCCATGGCAGCGCCCATCCCGGCTGCCGCCGGGCACCGGTTCAGGCGGCGCGCGAGCGGCGCACGACCCGGGGCCCCATCTCCTGGCGGAGACGGAAGAGCTCGGCCCTGACGCGCAGGTACCCGACCGCCGCGAGCAGCACCAGACCCGCCACCGCGATCCCCTCGTCGAGGAGCAACACTTGCGTGACCCCCTCTGCGAAGAAATTTGGTTTTTTGACCGATCCCGGTGGTTTTTTGGCCGCTCCCGGCGCACGGGTTCGGAGAACCCCTGCACCTGCAACTATAGCACGGAGAGCGCCGCCGGCGGTATACCAAGGACCGTCCGCACGGGCGATCGGCGGCCAGGGCGAGGCGAAGTTCCCTATCCGTCGCATTACTGCGGCCTCAAGTTCTACACGAAGTCACATTTCCGCCCAACGCACTCCAGTATCCCCAGTTTCTACTGCTGTTACGCGTCCGGGTAGGCCCTCTGCCCGAGGGGCGAGCCGCAGTTCTTTCACTCCGGGGGAATCGCGAAGGCCTCCACGCCTTACCGGGAGCCGCCTGTGCAACTCTTGTGGCCCGGTACTCGTCGCGCATCCAGGATCGGGCGAACGACCGATTTGCCAAAACATGAAACGGCGATTGCCCCCAGCTTCTGGAACGGTGGCGCCTTTTTGTCTTCATCATCCGAAATAGCTGGTCCCGGCATTTCACGGTCAGCAATGGGCCGCTTTGCGTGAATCGTAAACGCCTCTGGCGTCGGAAAGGGTCTATTGACTGTCTAATTGGTCGCTCCTAGTATCGCTTCTGGAGTTTGGCCGGTATGCCGTATGCTGGTTGCGGCGACCACGTGGGCCCTCTTCCGGTAGCCACAAGTGCGGGCACCCGCGGGCATTCCTCGTACTTCCGCCCTCCGAGAAGAACCGCCCACCGCGATCCCGGCCAGGATGGCATGCCGTATGCCAACGCCTCCGGCGCCGGTTCCGGCAAGAACCGGGACCGGTGCTGGCGACCTTCCGGCGGAGCGAAGGGTGGCCAGGTTCCAGGCTGCGCAAAGGAGGCGCAATCGGAATGGGCGTACAGGCGGCTCGCACGCGCACGGCTTCGCGCTGGTGGCAGGTGGTCTTCGCCATTCTGGTCATGTTGATGATCTCGGTCTACGAGTACACCTTCACCCTCTTTCAGGCCCCGCTGCAGCGTTCCATGGGCTCCAGCCTCTCCCTGATCGGCCTGACGTACACCTTCTACGTGCTGGTGCAGGCTCTGGGGCAGATCCCGGGCGGCGCCCTCATGGACCGCATCGGACCCCGCTGGGTGATGACGGTCGCAGCCTTCTTCGCGGGTCTCGGGTGGATCTTCTCCTCGCTGGCCCATCAGATCTGGCAGCTGTGGCTCGCATACGGCATCGGCAGCATCGGCCCCGCCATCGTCTACGCCTGCGCCATGAGTATCGCGCTCAAGTGGTTCCCGGAGCCGCGCATGAAGGGGCTGGTCTCCGGGCTGAACGCGGCGGGTTTCGGAGCCGGATCCGCCATCTTCATCCCCGTCGTGGCGTCGCTGATCAGCTCCTCCCCGGACGGGTGGCGGACGGCCTTTCTCTGGTTCGGCGTCGCCCAGCTGGTCGTCATCCTCGTCCTGGCCCAGGTGCTGCGGTACCCGCCGGCGGGATGGGCGCCGGAGGGCTGGGAGCCGGGCCGGCAGGCCCATGCCGGACGTGCGCCGGAGAGCACGACGCGGCAGTGGACCCCCGGCGAGATGCTGCGCACCTGGCAGTTCTACGCGCTCTGGATCAGCTTTGCCTTCACCGCCGCGGCAGGGTTGATGATCGCCGGCAACCTGGCGGCCATCGGGAAGAGCTCCGGCTTCCAGGAGGCGGCCGGCCTGACGGTGCTGGCGATCACGCTCTCCCGCATCACCAACGGCCTGGGGCGCATCTTCGCCGGCTGGGTGTCGGATCGTATCGGGCGGCCGCTCACGATGGGCATTTTCTATCTGCTCATGGGGGTCACGCTCTTTGTCCTCCGCATGACAGGAAGTGTGCCTGCGGCCTTCCTGTTGCTCAGCATTCTCTTCACCTTCTTCTGGGGACCGATCTTCGTCCTGAACCCCGCTGCCGTGGGCGACTACTTCGGATCCGAGCACTCCGGGATCAACTACGGGATCCTCTACTCCGCCAAGGCTGCCGGCGGCGTCTTCGCCGGCTTCGTGGCCGGAGCGCTGGCCGCCCGCACCGGCGACTGGACGCTGGATTTGTACCTGGCGGGCGGCATGGCCGTCGTGGCCGGGCTGATCGCGTTCACGCTGAAGCAGCCGGCCGCGCCCGCGGCCGCTGCACAACCGATGGCCCCCGGCGCCGCGCAGCAGGGCGTCACGGGATGAGGCAGGGGAGGTGATGTGGGCTCGCCTTGACGGGAAGGGTGTCCGGCGGTCAGGCAGAGCCGCAGGAAGGATCGGTCCTGCCCGGTCCCATCCACGCCGTCCACGCCGGCTGCAGCCCCGCTCATGACCGGCCGGACGCCCGCAAGAAACGCCATGGAGGCTGATCAGCAGTGGCAAGTGGTTCGGTCGACATCACATACAGGGGTGTCTTCCAGAAGATCCTGGCGGGCAACATCGTCAAGACGCTGGTCAAGGCGTCGCGGCACTCGGGCAAGATCGGCGGCACGATCTCGCGCTACTCGGACTCGCCGGAGCGGAACGGGATCCCGGCGAAGCAGTTCGCGGTGATCGCGGAGAGCCAGGACGAGCTGCACGTGGAGATGGCCAAGTACGAGCCGGACAACATCCGGCTGATCGCGGCGCTGGACGACACGCTGGCCAAGGGGCACGAGTCCTGGGCCTGGTACGGGATCCGGCCGATCCACCTGGGCCTGCGCGAGGGGGGCGCGCTGCTGGTGGTCAGCGAGCACGAGCGCGCCAAGCTGCTGGAGTTCATCCCGCGGCTTCCCTTCGAGTGGCGGCTGGCCATCCTGCCGGGGGAGAAGTCCTTCTCGGGGCTCTGGGTCTACCACGACGACGGGACGGAGTTCCGGGTGCTGGGGGCGATCGCGCGGCTGATCCCGGAGGTCGTCGGGCTGGAGGAGCTGGAGAAGGAGGTGGGCAAGGGGCCGAAGGCCGAGCAGCACCTCGACTGGCTGCGCCAGGGCTACCGGGAGGTGCAGGTCGGCACCGTGCCGGCGGGGGTGGGCGCCCCCAACACCTACGAGCCGGTGAAGCTGCCCGAGTGGACGGAGATGGCGGAGGCGATCATCGTGCCGGCGGCGCCGCGCGGCGGCCGGCAGGAGGCCTTCAAGAAGTTCACGACGCGCTCGGAGCGGCCGGTGATCGACTTCGACGTCTGCACGCAGTGCAAGCAGTGCTTCGTCGAGTGCCCCGACTCGGTCTTCGAGCTGACGCCGGAGGGGTACTACAACCCCGAGTACGAGGCGTGCTGCGGCTGCGGCATCTGCGCGGAGGTCTGCCCGGTCGACGACTGCATCGTCATGGTCGACGAGCTGGCCTTCGCGGACAACCGCGACCTGTACGAGGAGTGGAAGGCGGATCGGGCGGCCTACCGCCAGTTCTTCCAGGGGCTTCTGGAGCGGGAGCGGGTGACCGCGCGGTCGAGCCGGAGGAAGGTGAGCGCCTGATGGCGATGACGGAGGTTTCGCGGAGGTTCGCGCAGCACGAGGAGCTGATCACGGGGACGGAGGCGGTGGCGCAGGCGCTGCGGCTGGCCGACGTGGACGTGATGGCGGGCTATCCGATCCGTCCCTACGACAGCGTGATGTCCTCGGTGGCCAAGATGATCGCCAACGGCCAGATGGACGCGGACTTCATCGTGGCCGAGAGCGAGCACTCGCAGTTCGAGATCGTCAAGCACGCCTCGGCGACGGGGGCGCGGGTCTTCGTGGGCTCCTCGGGCGTGGGCTGGATGTACGCCATGGAGGCCATCGTGGTGACGGCGGCGCTGCGGCTGCCGGTGGTGGCGCTGGTGGGCAACCGGGCGCTGGACGACCCGGGCGCCTTCGGCGTGGAGCACAACGACGCGCTGATGGTGCGCGACTCGGGCTGGCTGCTCTACTGGGTGGCGGAGGGGCAGGAGGCGCTGGACGCGACGCTCTTGGCCTACCGGGTGGCGGAGGACGCGCGCGTCTCGCTGCCCTGCGCGCTCTCGATGGACGGCGCCTTCCTGACGCACTCGCAGCACCTGGTGCTGGTGCCGGAGAAGGATCTGGTGGAGGCCTTCCTGCCGCCGTACGACCTGAAGAAGCGGCGCTTCCACCCCGACAACCCCATCTCCATCGCGCCCCAGTACAACGAGGACTGGGTGATGGAGACGCGCAAGCAGTCCGACGCGGCCATGCGCCGGGCGCGCGGGGTGATCGCGGAGGCGTACGCGGAGCTGAAGCGGCTGACGGGGCGGGGCGATCCGGACCCCTTCGTGGAGACCTACCGGGTCGAGGACGCCGACTACGTGCTGATCGGCATGGGGACGGTGGCGATGCCGATCAAGGTGGCGGTCGACCAGCTGCGCGAAGAGGGCAAGCGCGTCGGCTTCCTGCGGATCAAGTGGTTCCGTCCCTTCCCGGACGAGGAGCTGAGGCGCTTGCTGCACGGGCGGAAGGGGGTGGGAGTGGTCGACCGCGACTACTCGTACGGTTCGACGCGCCACGGCGGGGCGGTCTACAACGAGGTGCGCAGCGCGCTCTACGACCTCGAGGACCGGCCGCCGGTGATCGGCTTCATCGCGGGCCTGGGCGGGCGCGAGGTCTCGGTGGACGACGTCTTCCAGATCGAGGCGAAGCTGGAGCAGGCGGCCGCCGGCGACCTGGGGGCGGAGAGCGCCCACTGGATCGGCGTCCGCGGCCCTGTGGAATAAGGCGTTCGGCCGGGAGGTGGAAAGGAAGATGGCGATCACGCAGACGCGGCCTCAGGAGCGGCCGGAGCTGGCGCCGATCCGGACCATCCGCGACGTGCCGGTGGAGGAGTTCTACACCTCCGGCCACCGCACGTGCCAGGGCTGCCACTCGGCGCTCCTGATGAAGTACCTGGCCAAGGCGGCCGGGCCCAGGACGGTCACCATCGGCGCCACGGGCTGCATGTACGTGGCCAACACGAGCTACTACGCGACGCCCTGGGTGATCCCGTGGATGCACACGCAGCTGGGCGCCACCGGCTCGGCGGTCATCGGCGCCGCCGCCGGCTACGCCGTCCAGCAGCGGAAGGGGAAGCTGGCGGAGGAGCCGATCAACGTGATCGGCATCGCCGGCGACGGCGGCGGGGCCGACATGGGCCTCTCGGCCATCTCGGCGGCGCTGCAGCACACGCAGTACAACGTGCTGATCATCCTCTACGACAACGAGTCCTACGCCAACACCGACATCCAGGCTTCGGGCAGCACCCCCTGGGGTGCGGTGACGGCCTTCACGCCGAGCGGGACGGTCAAGCGCATCACCCAGGACCGCTGGAAGAAGAACACGCCGGGGATGCTGGTGGCGGGCCATC
Organism: Bacillota bacterium; assembly: GCA_029960955.1. Taxonomy (GTDB): domain Bacteria; phylum Bacillota; class Sulfobacillia; order JAIMAT01; family JAIMAT01; genus JAIMAT01. The sequence goes on along the minus strand of JASBVS010000001.1, from coordinate 5,758 downwards.
CCGAGGCGCGCTACATCGGCTCGGCCAGCGCCGCCTTCGGCGTCGACGTGATGAACAAGATCCGCACGGCGCTGCGCGTGGGCGGACCCACCTACCTCCACGTCCACGACGCCTGCCCCAAGGGCTGGGACTTCGATCCGCGCTACTCGCGGGAGCTGGGCCAGCTGGCCGTCGAGTGCGGCATCGTCCCGCTCTGGGAGGTGATCGAGGGCGAGCTCCAGTACAACGGCATCACCCGGCAGATCGTGGAGGGCCGGCGGAAGCGGAAGCCCGTCCGGGAGTACCTGATGCGCCAGGGCCGCTTCGCCCACTTCACGGAGGAGGACGTCGACTACTTCCAGGCCAAGGTCGACGAGATGTGGGAGAAGTGGATCCTGCCCGGCGTCCTGCCGGTGCAGGCGCTGCCCGAGGGGCTGCCCAAGCCCGGCCGGCGCGCGGCCGGCCTGGCGGACGGCGCCGGCGCGGCGGCGAACGGCGCGGTGGCCCCGTGAGGCGGGGTGGCTGAACCGCCGGGCCAAGCGAAGAGGGCGGCGAGCGGGGCGGCACGGGCGGCCGGGCAGGGCGCCCGCGCCGCCCTTTGACCTCGAAGGCGCCAGGCAGCGGGCGCGCGGCGCGTCCCGCCGCATCCCCGGGTCCGGGGCGGCCGGGAGCTCCTTACCCACCTCACCTCTTTCGCCTCTCGCAAGGCCCAGCTCCAAGTCGAACCGGTCCATGCCCCGACGGTCGCATCGCGCGCAGCCAGCTCGACCATCGTAGCTCGAGAGGCGATCGGCCTACGGGGCCATCAGACTTGTACCTTTCTAAGACATGCTCTATACTCGGACTGAGTCTATGCTCCTGTGTCGGAGCGGAGACAGAAAGGGGTGCTGTATCGAATGAGCGGTATGAGGAGTTCAGCCGTGCCCGTCGGAGGCGAAGCCCGCGAAGCGCTGGTCCGGGAGCTCAACGAGCTTTCCCTCTCCCTCCGTGGCCAGCAGTTGGCGACCAAGGTGGCACACTGGAACGTCAAGGGGGAGAACTTCCTGGAGATCCACGAGCTCTTCGACCGGGTGGCCTCGCACCTCGAAGAGGGCGTCGACCTGCTGGCCGAACGCGCCGTCCAACTGGGCGGGGGCGCCCGGGGAACCACCGCGGAGGTGGCCGCGGTGTGGGAGGTACCCGGTGGCGGCTCCCCGTCGGAGTCCGCCCCCGAGCGGACCGCCTCGAAGTGGATCGGCTGGGTGGTGGACGGCCTCAGGAAGGTGACGGCCAGGCTCTATTCGGGCATCGAGCTCGCCGCGAGGTCCGGCGATCCGGTCACGGCCGACCTGCTGACCGAACTCGCGCGCCGGGCGGACAAGGACCTCTGGTTCCTGTCGGCCCACCTTGAAGCGGCTGAGTGAGATCGCGGCAGAACTCCTTCCGGGGAGGCGGCTGGCGTGGATCCGAAGCAGGAGCAGGCGATCAAGCTCTTGCAGGAGCGGGGACTGCGCGTCACCGCCCAGCGCAGGGCGGTCCTCCACCTCTTCCTCGCGGAACCGTCACTGCACCTGACGGCGGCCGAGGTGCTGGCCCGGATCCACGAACACGCCCCGGAGATGTCCAGGGCGACCGTCTACAAAGCGCTGGACGACGAGCGAAAGGCGGGACTCCTCGACGAGCACACGGACCCGAACGGAGTCCGCCTGTACGGCCTCGACCTGGAGGAGCACGACCACTTCATCTGCGAACGCTGCGGCCGCTGGTACGACGTCCCCGCCACCGGCCGACCGAAGCCGCCGGATTGCCGAGTGAACGCGGGCAAGGTCGAGCGCGTGGAAGTCTTTTATTTCGGTCTCTGCAATGCTTGCTGCGCGAGCGCAGGGAGTGTAGACAGGATGCTCACGTGAAGCCGCTCGTCACCACCGCGGGCGGCAGTCGTCGCCGACGGATGTGACCGCTTGCCGACGGTAGGCGGAAATCTGAAGGACGGTCGAGGCGGGACCGCGGTGGCCGCGTCCCGCCTCGTTCGTTATGGCGAGTTCTCTGCCCGGGATAAGCTCTCCGATCGCCCAGCCCTCCGCACCCTTCAGGCGATTCGGGCGTCCGGATGTCCGTCCACGCAAGCCACTCCTCGGGCCGGGGATCCTCCGGGATCCACGCCCAGGCGACCGACCCGTACTTGAGGCCCGGGCCCCTCCGGGGGCCTATCCGGATCTCGAGGGCCTTCTCCGTCAGCTGGGCGTCAGCCTTCGAGCACGCCGGCCGTCGTCGTGACCGAGGCGGCCGTCCGGGCCGCGTTCCGCACGCCCACCATCCATCCGAGCGCGGTGGAGATCACCATTGCCGCGATCGAGACCGTCCAGCCCGGCTTGAGGATCATCAGATACAGGAAGGCGGCCAGCCAGACGAACAGCACGCCGCTGACGATCCACATCGTGCGGTCCTGAAGAGCGGCCGCCAAGTCCGCGCCGATCGGACCGTCCGGCGCGGCCGCGGCCTGGCCCGCGAGCGCCTTCATCTTCTTCTGGGACACACCGATGCCGAGGTACGAGGCGACGGCGAAGCTCACGAGGGCCACATCGATCCAGGCCGTCGTCCAACCCCAGGCGGTCGCGACCATGTAGAGGCCGCCAGCCAGGATCATGAGCGGTCCGACCATGTGCAGCGGTCCGGCCCACCGCATCGCACCGCACACCACCCGCACCTGCCCGCTCGTCGACGCGTTCCGCAGGCTCTTCAGCACGGCATAGGTGACGCCGTCGCCCGCGAAGAGCATGCCGACGCCGAGAACGTGGACGAATAGTGCCACGGGATAGAGTGCCTGCAATCGGAACACCCCCTTGTTTGATAAGCCCCGTGGTGAAAATCGAAGCTTGACGGAATTGAACCTTGAACCTCCCTATTGGAACCAGTCGTTACTGACGAGTGTGCTGAAGCACCATGGCCAGCACTTTCGCCGCCTGCGCTCGGTTCGTCGTCCCAAGCGACCGGAAGCTGCCATCCGGGAAGCCGTTGAGGTAACCAGCCGCCACGGCTGCCTGCACCGCGGCCTGCGCCCACGCATCGATCTCGGCCTTGTCGGTGAACGTCAGGTTCACGCTCCCCGTCAGCTTCAACGCCCGCGCCAGCAGTACCGCCATCTGCTCCCGCGTGATCGTCTGGTCGGGCCCGAACGTCGTGGGCGTTAGACCCTTCACGATACCAGCCTGAACGGCAGCCGACACGTCCGGCGCGTACCACTCACCCGCCGGAACGTCCCCGAACGGCGTGCTGCCCGTCTCGCCGGGCTTGAGCCCGATAGCCAGGACGAGCATCCTCACGAACTCCGCCCGTGTCACTGGCTGCTCCGGCCGGAAGGTGCCGTCGGGAAAGCCGTTGACCACGCCCGCCTTCACCAGCGTCTGGATGTCTGCGTAGGCCCAGTAGCTGGGCGACACATCCGAGAAGCGGAAGTTGGCCACCGCCTGGCCACCACTCGTCACGCTGATGCTGTTCGCTCCGCTCCCCGTCGTGGGCACCGTTGTGCCGGTCACGCCGTTCAGGACCACACCGAAGAACTCGTTGCTGATCGTGTTGCCCGTGATCGTCGTGTTCGCGATCGGCGCTGCCGCCGGCCCGGCAGCCGCGATGGAAATGCCCTCCGGAGCAGTAGCGCCGCTGTCAGGGTCGGCCTGGTTGCCGCTGATCGTGTTGTTTTGGATCACGTTCCCCGAAACGTTGGCGCTCGGCGCGTGGGTGTGCAGGACGATGCCGCCCATGCCGTTGCCCTCCACGGTGTTGTTCTCCACCGTGTTCCCTGTCACCGTACCCGCCGGGGTCGCCAGCACGATCCCCGCCGCCCCGTTGCCGATTGACGTGTTGCCGATAACCGTGTTGTCATTCACGCCCTGGCCTGTGTGTGAGGCCAGAGTGATACCGCAATCCACCTGGTTGTTCAGCACCCGGTTGCCGCTGACCGTGTTCCCAGTCGTCGGTCCAGTCTCGTCCGTCAGATAGATGCCGCCGTCGAGGTTGTTCTGGACCGTGTTGTTCTTGACCGTCGAATTCGTGACCCCGATCAGGTGCAGTGCTTCGCAGTCGTTCTGCAGAGAGCACGGCACGCTGTTCGTCGCGCTGAAGCACCCGCTAGGTCCGTTCGGGCCGCACGCTGGCGGCGACGGGTTGCTCGCCGCGAAGCTCTGATCGTTCTCCTGGATCACGCTGTTCTCGATCGTCACGTTCGACGTGCTCTCGACGACGATGCCCGCTTTGTCCGCCTTCTGCACCGTGAGGCCGTCGATCACCGTGCCCGCCGCAGCGCTGCCGGAGATCACGATACCGTTCGGCTGGCCGGTGGCATCGATGATCGTGTTGCTCGCTGAGCCGCCGTTGCTCGCGTCGGACTCCAGGTGGACCGCTTGGCTCACCGTCAGCGGCGCGCTCAGGCTGTACGTACCCGGCTCCACCAGGATCGTCCCTCCGGCCGGAGCTACGCTCAGGGCGTGTGCGATCGTGGCGAACGCACTCGTCGGAGTCGTACCGCTGTTGGAGTCGCTGCCGCTCGTGCTCACGTAAAACGTAGTCGCCGGGCTCACCGTGGCGTTGCTGGTGTCGCTGCCCGAGCTGGCCGCAGCGATGGTCGAGCCGCCGCCCTGGGCCAGCCTCACCGTAACGCCCTGGTTCGGGCTGCCGGACGCGTCCTTGACCGTGACGGTCACCGTCGCGGCCGTCGTGCCGTCGCCCGGCACCGAGGTCGGGCTGGCCGTCACCGTCGACTGGCCGGCGTCAGGCGTGGCAGCAAACGCGGAGTAGGGATAGAACGACACGAACCCGAAAACGGCCACCAGTACGGCGAGAACTACCGCGAGCCGCTCTCGCCAGCCGTGAGCTGCGCTCACGCGCGGTTCCCCCCTTTATATGGCTCTCGTAGCTACTGTCGCCTGCTGCCGGTCCGCGCGCTCATCTTGGAGTCCCGCGCCCGGCTGGCAGCACCACGCGACGGGCTCGATGCTAACATAAGGATGAGAAAAGCGCTCCAAATCCAGTGCAAATGTCCTGCAAAAAGGTCAGCCCGTTCGGGCAGCATCAGTGCAAATCTCCTGCAAAAGGGTCAGCCCATCCGGGCAGGATCACGGCGACTCGCGACGAATAGAGAGGGCCTGACGAGATGTCCCCGCGGTACAATGCCCCCGGGGAACTGCTCCGAGGTGTAAGTTCGTGCTCCAGCTAGGCCTTATGGGCAGGCCATACGTTGTGGGGCCCCACGGACCGGTTTTGCTCTCCACGCGTAAGGGGGAAGCCCTTCTCTGGTATCTGGCGGCGCAGCCGGAGAAAAAGTTCACGCGCAGCCACCTCGCAGGTCTCTTGTGGGAGGGCTCTTATGAGCCGAGCGCCCGTCGTACTCTGACCACCGTTCTTGTCACGCTCCGTCGCGCATTGCCCGCGTTCCCCCTGCACGTCACGAGAGAGGTACTCTCCTGGGATCCTGACGCGCATGTACAGCTGGACATCATGCAGTTCTGCCGCGAGGCAGGAATCGAGGGCCCCCAAACGTCCACCCTGCACGAGCGGGACGAAAAGCAACTCGCGGCTGCGTTGGCCTTACGTCGTGGACCCTTTCTGGACGGGTTTTCGGTGCCCGACAGTGCGGAGTACCAGGTATGGCTTGAACAGCAACGGCACCTCTGGGACCGGCGGGTTCTCGTGGTCCTAGAACGACTCGCAGGCTTGGCAGAGGCGGCCCGCAACTGGGAGGCGCTTGCTTCCCACAGCCGGGCCGCCCTCGCCATCGACCCCCTCCAGGAGTCGTTCCACCGCT